>JAYQIF010000001.1:0-308116 GCA_038141525.1 Flavobacteriaceae bacterium
CACGTCCTTCTTCGCCTCTGAGAGCCTAGGCATTCCCCATGCGCCCTTAATTTGCTTATTGTACTTTTTGCTCTTTTATGAGTTTACTTATAGCTAAAGACTTAAAAAGTCTTTAACTGAAAAAATTGCTTTTCTCGTATTTCTTTTCCAATATGTCAATGAACGTTTTACATCTTCTCGCCTCGATTCAGCTAAAAATCTTGACGGATCTACAATGTACTGTGGAGAATATCGGAGTCGAACCGATGACCTCCTGCGTGCAAGGCAGGCGCTCTAGCCAGCTGAGCTAATTCCCCAGTTAGTCCGCTAGGACTCAGTTAACAGTTATCAGTTAAATGATGACCAAAAGCGTCAACTGGAATACCCAACTTCTAAAATTTCCAATTCAATAATCAATGAACATGATCGTAGTCTCAGGCAGACTCGAACTGCCGACCTCTACATTATCAGTGTAGCGCTCTAACCAGCTGAGCTATGAGACTGCATTTTTATGAATGCTCATAAAATCCGAGCAAACATATTATAATGAGAAAAATTGACAGCTCAAACACAAAGAACACCAGATAAACCCTCGAAGTCCATCAAGGCACTTCTCTAGAAAGGAGGTGTTCCAGCCGCACCTTCCGGTACGGCTACCTTGTTACGACTTAGCCCCAGTTATCGGTTTTACCCTAGGCAGCTCCTTGCGGTCACCGACTTCAGGTACCCCCGACTTCCATGGCTTGACGGGCGGTGTGTACAAGGCCCGGGAACGTATTCACCGGATCATGGCTGATATCCGATTACTAGCGATTCCAGCTTCACGGGGCCGAGTTGCAGACCCCGATCCGAACTGAGACCGGTTTTAAGGATTCGCTCCACCTTGCGGTGTGGCTGCCCTCTGTACCGGCCATTGTAGCACGTGTGTAGCCCAGGACGTAAGGGCCGTGATGATTTGACGTCATCCCCACCTTCCTCGCGGTTTGCACCGGCAGTCCCGTTAGAGTTCCCATCATTACATGCTGGCAACTAACGGCAGGGGTTGCGCTCGTTATAGGACTTAACCTGACACCTCACGGCACGAGCTGACGACAACCATGCAGCACCTTGTAATCTGCCCGAAGGAGGGGGTGTTTCCACCCCTGTCAGACTACATTTAAGCCCTGGTAAGGTTCCTCGCGTATCATCGAATTAAACCACATGCTCCACCGCTTGTGCGGGCCCCCGTCAATTCCTTTGAGTTTCATTCTTGCGAACGTACTCCCCAGGTGGGATACTTATCACTTTCGCTTGGCCACCCAGTCCGAAGACCGGACAGCTAGTATCCATCGTTTACGGCGTGGACTACCAGGGTATCTAATCCTGTTCGCTCCCCACGCTTTCGTCCCTCAGCGTCAATACGTTGTTAGTGATCTGCCTTCGCAATCGGTATTCTGAGCAATCTCTAAGCATTTCACCGCTACACTGCTCATTCTAACCACTTCACAACGATTCAAGACAACCAGTTTCAAAGGCAGTTCTACGGTTGAGCCGCAGACTTTCACCTCTGACTTAATTGCCCGCCTACGGACCCTTTAAACCCAATGATTCCGGATAACGCTTGCATCCTCCGTATTACCGCGGCTGCTGGCACGGAGTTAGCCGATGCTTATTCTTACGGTACCGTCAAGCCCCCACACGTGGGGGTGTTTCTTCCCGTACAAAAGCAGTTTACAACCCATAGGGCCGTCTTCCTGCACGCGGCATGGCTGGATCAGGCTTTCGCCCATTGTCCAATATTCCTCACTGCTGCCTCCCGTAGGAGTCTGGTCCGTGTCTCAGTACCAGTGTGGGGGATCCCCCTCTCAGGGCCCCTACCCATCGCTGTCTTGGTAAGCCGTTACCTTACCAACTAACTAATGGGACGCATGCTCATCTTGTACCGATAAATCTTTAATTATAATGTAATGCTACAAAATAATACCATGGGGCATTAATCCAAGTTTCCCTGGGCTATTCCCCTGTACAAGGCAGATTGCATACGCGTTACGCACCCGTGCGCCGGTCTCTATGGTGCAAGCACCATATACCCCTCGACTTGCATGTGTTAAGCCTGCCGCTAGCGTTCATCCTGAGCCAGGATCAAACTCTTCATCGTAGAATCATAAAAAAATTCATGCCAATAAAGATGTTCTTCAAAGGTTATATCTCAGGTGTTTTTGTGTTTGTTTGTTTCATTCACTGTTCTGGAAAAAACCAGAACAAATGATGAACGCGCTGTCAATTATTATTCTCAATATATCAATGAACTTTTTCAGTGAGATGTCGCGGATTTGAACCGCTCTTGTTACCTTTCATCTCTCGTTGTTCGCTTATCTCTTTCGCTAAGCGGGTGCAAATATAAAACTTAAAACTTACACCGCAACTTAATTTCAAAAAAAATTAGAACTTTTTTCTTTGCTTGTAATAAGGCGGCATTAAACACCACTCATTTCCCTTTCAAAGCGGTGGCAAAGATAAGTGGAATTTTCACATTCGCAAACAAAATTATTTTGTTTTTCAACCGAAAATAGCGGGTATTTTTCCAAGGAGCTCAGGACTATTGACTTAGCAAAAAAAGTAATGAAAAAAATATTATACCTATATATATGTATGTTTTTTTGAACCAGCTTGATTAAGGACGTAAAACTAGCGGTTCATACGCTGTTATTGTGGGTTACATTGTCGATTCACAATATGGCTTTACTACTGTTGTAAAACGCTAGAATGAATCTTATCTTTGCCCGATAAACTCAAGGCAATGATTGCAATCACCCTGCCCGATGGCAGTATTAAAAATTTTGAATCAGGCACTTCGCCGATGGACGTGGCAAGAAGTATCAGTGAAGGTTTAGCGCGTAACGTTATCTCCGCAACGTTCAACCAAGCCGTTATCGAGAGCAGTACTCCTTTAAGCGAAGATGGTACGTTAACCCTACACACTTGGCGTGATGATGAAGGTAAAAGAGCATTTTGGCATTCATCCGCACACATTCTTGCCCAAGCCCTAGAGGCCTTATACCCTGGGGTAAAGTTATGGGTGGGTCCGGCCATTGAACGTGGCTTTTATTACGATGTGGATTTAGGAGAAGAGAGTATTTCGGAAAAAGACTTCAAGACCATTGAAGACAAGATGCTCGAGATCGCACGGGGCAAACACGATTTTAAAATGCGTTCTGTGTCCAAAGCAGAGGCCCTCTCCTATTATGAAGATAAAAACCCATATAAGGTAGATTTAATTTCAAATCTAGACGATGGGACCATTACCTTTTGTGATCACGACAGTTTTACCGATTTGTGCCGCGGAGGACATATTCCGAATACAGGGATCGTCAAAGCCGTAAAAATATTGAGTGTCGCGGGCGCCTATTATAAAGGTGATGAGAATAATAAGCAATTGACACGAGTCTATGGCATTAGCTTTCCCAAACAAAAAGAACTTACCGAATATCTCAACTTACTCGAAGAAGCCAAAAAAAGAGATCACAGAAAATTAGGCAAAGAACTTGAACTTTTTACGTTTTCTCAAAAGGTAGGGCAAGGACTTCCATTATGGATGCCTAAAGGTGCTGCTCTTCGCGAGCGTCTTGAAAATTTCCTCAAAACTGCTCAGAAAAAGGCCGGATATGAAATGGTCATTTCACCACATATCGGCAATAAAGAATTGTATGTTACCTCGGGACACTTTGCTAAATATGGTGCCGACAGTTTTCAATCCATTAAAACACCACATGAAGGAGAAGAATTCATGCTCAAACCCATGAATTGCCCGCACCATTGTGAAATCTACAACAGCAAGCCGTGGTCCTATAAAGACCTGCCAAAACGTTTTGCTGAATTCGGAACAGTTTATCGTTACGAGCAAAGTGGAGAACTGCACGGACTGACTCGTGTACGAGGATTTACACAGGACGATGCTCATATTTTTTGCACGCCTGAACAACTGGATCAAGAATTCATGAATGTGATTGATCTAGTCTTGTACGTTTTTGGATCCCTAGGTTTTGAAAATTTCACAGCACAAGTTTCTATCCGCGATCCAAAAAATCCCGATAAATACATTGGAAATCTCGAGAATTGGGAAAAGGCCGAGGCAGCCATCATCAATGCCGCTCAAGCAAAAGGGCTCGACTACATCATCGAAGAAGGCGAGGCGGCTTTTTATGGACCAAAACTCGACTTTATGGTTAAAGACGCCTTGGGCCGAAGTTGGCAATTAGGAACGATTCAAGTGGACTACAATTTACCCGAGCGATTCGAACTCTCCTACAAAGGAAGTGACAACGAACACCATCGCCCGGTAATGATTCATCGCGCTCCTTTTGGCAGCATGGAGCGTTTTATTGCGATCCTTCTGGAGCACACTGGAGGTAATTTCCCGTTGTGGTTGATGCCAGAACAAGTCAGCATTTTAAGTCTGAGTGAGAAATACGAAAAATACGCCCAAAAAGTTTTAACTTTGCTCGAAAATCACGACATTCGCGCCCTTGTAGACAATCGCAACGAGACAATTGGTAAGAAAATCCGAGAGTCCGAAATGAACAAGATACCGTTCATGTTGATTGTCGGAGAACAAGAAGAATTGCAAAATTCGGTGTCTGTGAGACAGCATGGTGGAGGAGATCTCGGTGGAATGAGTGTCACCGATTTTGTTGAAAAAATCAACGATGCAATTCGTGAAGAAGTAAAAGAATTTAAAGAAGTATAATTAAAATTTTAGAGCCATAGCAATACGTCGTAAAAGAAGTAGAGGACCTGCCCGAATCATTAAGGAAGACCAACACCGTATAAACGGTAAAATTCGTGCTCAAGAAGTACGCTTGGTCGGAGATAATGTGGAGGTGGACATTTACCCACTCAAACAAGCCTTAAGCATTGCCGAGGACCTCGGTTTAGATCTTGTGGAAATCTCACCAAATGCAGCCCCTCCGGTGTGTAAGGTGATGGACTACAAAAAGTTTGTTTACGAACAAAAGAAGCGCGAAAAGGCCATGAAAGCCAAAGCGAGTAAAGTGGTCATCAAGGAAATTCGATTCGGACCCAACACCGACGATCACGACTATGCGTTCAAAAAGAAGCACGGAGAAAAGTTTTTAAAAGAAGGGGCGAAGCTCAAAGCATACGTCTTCTTCAAAGGACGATCAATCATATACAAGGACCAAGGAGAAATCTTATTGCTGAGATTGGCTCAGGAACTTGAGGAGTTTGGCAAAGTAGAACAAATGCCCAAACTAGAAGGTAAGCGTATGACCATGTTCATTGCGCCCAAAAAAAGTAAATAATAAAGCGAAATAGTTATAAATCTAGGAAACCATGCCTAAACAAAAGACAAAATCCAGTGCCAAAAAGCGTTTTAAGCTAACGGGCACGGGTAAAATTAAGAGAAAGCATGCGTTTAAGAGTCACATCTTAACAAAGAAGTCTAAAAAACGTAAGCTAGCCCTCACGCACGACACCTTAGTGGACAAAAGCGATGAGAGCAACATCAAGCAAATGCTTCGCATGAAGTAAGCTTAAGATCGGTTAAAACAAATGATAACCCTGGAGTCAGGCCTTAAAAGAGTTTAATGATAAACCGCCTGCTACAAAAAATTTAAAATTATGCCAAGATCAGTAAATTCAGTCGCCAAGAGAGCACGGCGCAAAAAAGTGCTCAAACAAGCCAAAGGATACTTTGGTCGTCGTAAAAACGTATGGACGGTAGCAAAAAATGCTGTAGAAAAAGCAATGCAATATGCCTACAGAGACCGTCGTGCCAAAAAACGCACTTTTCGTGCACTGTGGATTACAAGAATTAATGCCGGTGCCCGTCAACACGGAATGTCTTACTCACAATTTATGGGGAAACTCAAAGCTAACAACATCGATTTAAATCGTAAAGTTTTGGCTGATCTCGCCATGAACCATCCTGAGGCATTCACCGCAATAGTCGACAAAGTAAAGTAAGCCCACGGGCACAAACCAACATATTTCGCTGACAAAAAACGCCTCCTTACGGAGGCGTTTTTTTATGTCTTTTGTTTTTTCTTCTTGGCCGCGGGAAATAAAATATTGTTCAAAATAAGACGATACCCCGGTGAATTAGGGTGTAACGCAAGTTCCGTTTTCGGATCCCCTACCCTATGCTGATAATCCTCAGGATCATGACCCGCATAAAACGTAAAAAAGCCCTTGCCGCGTATGCCGTGAATATAGCGGGCTTCCCCATTGATTTCATTACGACCCATGACAAGAACATTTGGTTTTACCGCCGTCGGCTCAAATGCTGTTGTTTGTCCCATAAAGCCCTTGACTAGTGCCGTATGATTTTGTACTAACATGCACGGAATTGGATCCCACTTTGCACTGAAGTCCATCAGGGTAAAGTAGTCCTTTTCTCGATCTATCTGACGTTTAGCGGTCATATCGATACTCGAGAATTCATAAACCATGGGGTCTTTTTCCAAAATAAAATCAGTAAAAGCGAAACTCTGATTGAAATCCAATTGGGCCTGATAATTCGGGGTGCTTGGATCTGAATCAAACATAGATTCGCAAATGTCAGTATTTTGGGCGGCCAGTGCGATGTCGAAACTATCCGTTGCGCTACACATGGCAAACATGAATCCACCGCCAATTACATAATCTCTTATTTTGAGAGCAACATCTCTTTTGGACTCAGAAACCTTAGTATATCCCAAAGATGACGCGAGAACCTCAGCCTGTTTTTTTTGCTCTAAATACCAGGGCGCCATTCTATAGGCTCTGTAGAATTTACCGTATTGCCCTGTAAAATCCTCATGATGTAAATGCAACCAATCATACAGCAGTAATTCATCGCTCAAAACCTCCTTATCATAAATTGTCGTAAAAGGAATTTCTGCATAGGTCAGCACCATAGTGACGGCATCATCCCAAGGTTGCATGCCCTCTGGGGCATAAACAGCAACTTTGGGTGCTTTTTCTAATTGGACAGCCTCCATATTTTGAGATGGACTAGCGATATAGGTCAATATTTGGGCAGCCTCTTGATCCGAGATAACTTCAAAATCTACACCGCGTATCCGGCACTCACGGCGCACTTTGTCGTCATCTGGCATCAAAAATGAGCCGCCCCGATAATTTAAAAGCCATTGAACTTTTGTGTTCTGAGACAAAACCCAATAGGTAATGCCATAAGCCTTGAGGTGTTGCGATTGATTTTCTGGCCCCATAGGCAGTAGAATGTACCCTGCATGCATTTGCGTACAAAGCCCCAGCAACAAGACAAATATTCCTCGTAAAAACATAGTGCTGAAGATACAAATTTCAAGATGAGATCATAATCAAGACCTCCCAAATTATATCATACCTGATTTAGATCTAATGATTAAAACGGTATGTCGTCGTTCGGGCCATCTGGCCCTTCATTGAGCGAACTACCAAATGCTTCATCGGTGGAGGGGTAATGCGTGGGCTTATAAGTATCGTCGTTTGCCGCATCATTCATACGAGAATGAATCTCTGTGGGATAGTCAAACATTTCCAAATTTTCAAAACGACCGAGGTGTCCTACGAACTTAAGACGAATTTCATCGAGACCACCATTTCTGTGTTTGGCGACAATAAATTCGGCCTGACCTTCGGTTGGCGAACGCTCCTCATCATCCCACTCATCAATTTTGTAGTATTCTGGGCGGTAAATAAAAGAAACGATATCGGCATCCTGCTCAATGGCTCCGGATTCACGCAAATCACTCAAAATAGGCCGTTTGCTTCCGCCACGGGTCTCTACGGCTCTTGAAAGCTGTGACAAGGCAATTACCGGTACGTTCAATTCTTTGGCAAGGGCCTTGAGGTTTCTGGAAATCGTAGAAATTTCTTGCTCACGGTTCCCTCCTTTTTGAGAGCCACCAGCAGTCATGAGCTGCAAGTAGTCCACCATGATCAGTTTGATGTCATGCTGCGAGGCCAAGCGACGGGCCTTGGCCCGCAAATCAAAAATCGATAGGGCCGGAGTATCATCGATGTAAAGCGGGGCCTTTTCGAGGCTCTTAACTTTTACATTGAGTTGTTCCCACTCATGTTTTTCGAGCTTTCCCGTACGCAATTTTTCTGAGGATAGTCCAGTTTCAGAAGAAATCAAACGAGTAATGAGCTGTACAGAACTCATCTCCAAAGAAAAGAAAGCTACAGGAATTTCGTATTCTACTGCGATATTTCGCGCCATAGAGAGGGTCAATGCTGTTTTACCCATACCAGGTCGGGCGGCAATGATAATGAGATCACTGGGTTGCCACCCCGAGGTTAACTTATCGACGCGACTGAATCCTGAGGGAATACCGGAGAGTCCCTCACGATTGGCAATTTCTTCGATACGCTTTTTGGCCTGAATCACAAGATTTTGAGCAGTCTCAGAACTGCGTTTTAAATTGCCCTGAGTAACTTCGTATAACTTTGATTCTGCATTATCCAAAAGATCAAATACATCTGTCCCTTCATCATAAGCGTCCTCTATAATCTCACTAGAAATCTTAATCAGACTCCTTTGAATATAATTTTGCAGAATAATGCGCGCGTGAAACTCAATGTGTGCTGAAGACGACACTATTTGAGTCAATTGAATCAAATAGAACTCACCCCCAGCCCGCTCTAAAGTTTTTGACTTTTTGAGTTCGGAAGAAACGGTTAATAAGTCCACTGGTTGGCTGGATTGAAACAAATTCACGATGGACTCAAAAATGAGTTGATGCGCTTCTTTGTAAAACACATCTGGATTCAGAATGTCAATGACCTCGTCGACGCCCTTTTTGTCGACCATCATTGCCCCCAACACAACCTCTTCTAAATCAACTGCTTGTGGTGGTATTTTACCTTTTTCTAAAGCAATGACTTGTCCTACTCGTGCGGGTATTGATGATGATTTGGTCAGTGGTTTCATATAAAGCGAAAATAGTCATTTACCGCGTGTCGCTGCTCAGTGAGCGCAGTGAGTATATTCACGGGTCATTAACACATAGGGTGTTAACAAGTCAAAAAAAATGTTAATAACCCAAAAAAATGGGTTGCCTTAATCGGGGTGATTTACACAAGGCCTTGTGGTCGTTAGTTTTAGCTCTCGAACTCACCCATGGCGGCATATTTGTCCATACGCTCCTTTACCAAATCTTTTGGGGATAAGTTCTTAAGTACTTGGTAATGTTTTAAAATGGTGGCAGCGACAGTCTTGAATGTTTCATCACGTTCTGAATGAGCTCCACCAAGTGGTTCTTTAACAATTTCGTCAATAAGTGAGAGCTTTTTCATATCGGTGGCCGTGAGTTTTAGCGCCTCTGCCGCCTGTTCTTTATATTCCCAACTGCGCCATAAAATAGAAGAACAGCTCTCCGGTGAGATCACAGAATACCATGTATTTTCTAGCATCAGTACGCGATCACCTACACCAATGCCGAGAGCCCCTCCACTGGCACCCTCTCCGATGATCACAACGATTATCGGCACTTTGAGTCGTGTCATTTCTAGGATATTTCGAGCGATGGCTTCTCCTTGTCCACGCTCTTCGGCTTCAAGACCCGGATAGGCCCCGGGAGTGTCAATAAATGCAATGACAGGCAGTTCAAACTTTTCGGCCGATTTCATAAGGCGTAACGCCTTGCGATACCCCTCGGGATTGGCCATACCAAAATTTCTGTATTGACGCGTCTTGGTGTTGAACCCTTTTTGTTGACCAATAATCATAAAACTCTGATCTCCAATTTTACCTAAGCCACCTATCATGGCCTTATCGTCTTTAAAACCGCGATCTCCGTTCAACTCTAAAAAGCTATCACCACAAATTGCCTGGATGTAATCCATGGTGTAGGGACGATCTGGATGACGAGACAATTGTACACGTTGCCAGGGAGTGAGATTTTTGTAGATTTCCTTTTTTGTCGCCAATAATTTCTTTTCGATTTGTTTGCAAGTGTTGCTCACATCCACATCACTATCGGTACCGATTTGACAGGCTTTATTGTATTGTTCCTGCAATTCTTTGATGGGTAATTCGAAATCAAGATACTCCATAACGCTCCTTGTAATTGATCAAAAAATAAAAACAAATATAGGGATTAGAATGAAGCTGTTTTAGCTATTGTGGATATTTTCTGCGTGCTCTCAATTTCAAATAAGCATTGACAATTACAGTAGCTAAAATTATCGCCGCACCTAAATAAAATGTAGTGGACATGAACTCTTTATCACCAAAAACAGCCAGTGCCAGTAGTATGCCATAAACCGGCTCTAGATTAATGGTGAGCATTAGGGTAAACGGTGTGAGCCATTTCATGAGGTTGACCGAAGCGATAAATGCGTATCCTGTGCAAATGGTTGCCAGAATAATCAAATAAAACCAGTCGCCTGTTGTCACCTCAAAGAACTCTGATGAAAATCCGTCGATAAGCAATAAGTAAACACTGATACCGAGCACCCCAAACGAAAGCTCAAAAAATGAAATAACCGTGGCGGAGTGTTCTTTTACCAAACGACCGTTAAACACGGAGAAAAGCGCACTGAGAAAAGCGGAGATTAAGGCCAATATGATCCCGGCTACATATTGGGTTGAAGCATTAAAAATTATTCCGAGTCCGATGACGGCGACAAGGCCAAGGAGGATCTCTCTCCAATTGATTGAACGGCCAAAAACAATAGGTTCCAAAAAGGCCGCAAAAAAAGCACCGGTAGCCATAACCGATAAAGTCACCGAAACATTGGAGATTTTTATGGCTCCGAAAAACGTAAGCCAATGCAAAGCCAAAGCAAGGCCGAGACCAAACATTTTCCACATCGCCCCCTTATTGGGCCGGGTCCAACGACCACTAATGAGCATAAACAAGAATACTGAGATAGCAGCAATAGACATACGAAACCAAACTAAAGGTATGGCCTCTAACGAAATCAAAGCACCCAGTACTGCGGTAAAGCCCCAGATCAGGACAATAAAATGCAAGTGCAGATGATGCTTAAGATTATCGTTTTGCATGACGCAATAAAAAATAGGCTAAAACACCAAAAACAAAATTTGGGAACCAAGTCGCGACAAAAGGGGAAAAAGTGCTCTGCTCCGCCATGGTTCCAAATATTTTATCGAAAAAGACGTAAATCATTCCAACGCCAATGCCAATAGCTAAATTGACGCCCATACCCCCTCTTCTTTTCATAGAAGAAACAGCCACAGCAATGATGGTCAAAATATAAGCCGATACCGGTAAACTCCATCGCTTGTAGCGTACTACCTCGTAACGATTAATAAAGTTAGAACCTTTGGCCTTCTCCCTTGCTATGAACTTATTCAGGGCAGAAAAATCCAAAGTCTCAGCAATGTACTCTACTGGAGTTAAGTCCTCCATTTCGAATGGAAAAATAGTGTCCTTTTTCGTGAAATATTCTAGAGAATCCCCCTGCAAGCCGATGTAGCGTTTTTTTTAGTTGTACATCGAGTAGTTGTCCTTGTCTTGATTGTATACAATACGACTCGCTGCAATTTTATAAGTCATTTTGGTGCCTTCAAAATGCTCCAATGTAAAATTATTACCCGACTTTTCTTTAACGTTAAAATAGCTCACATAAATATAATCCTTATCACTGACTTGCCTAAAAACATTAGCCTTTTCGCGATCTTTACCGCGTCGCTTATTCAGGTATTCATAACTGAATTCATTGTACTTCTTGCTTGAATAAGGCGCGAGATAATTGGCAAGAAAAAAAGCCAAAATACAGACCATGGTGGAGCCAATGAGGTAAGGACGTAAAAATCGAGAGTAAGAAACACCACTGCTGAGAAAAGCAATGACCTCGGTATTGTTGGCGAGTTTTGAAGTAAACCAGATGGTCGACAAAAACAAAAACAATGGAAACAGCAGATTGGCAAAATAGACAGTAAAGTGCGCGTAATACTTGGCCACCTCAACAAAGGGTACTTCGTTTGCGAGTATTTTGTCAATTTTATCGGCTAAGTTGACCAAAATACCAATGGGTACAAACAGCAGCATGAGCAACCCAAAAGTCCCCATATATTTACCGATAATGTAGCGATCGAGTATACTCAATTTCAGCGGTTTTTAATGCCTATTAAATCTCTATTGCTTTTGATCATAGTCGATTGTCCATTTGACGGACCATGGTATTTTTCCATGTACTGAAGTCACCCGCTAAGATATGTTTTCTCGCCTCACGAACCAACCAAAGATAAAAGCCAAGATTGTGGATGGTTGCAATTTGCTTGCCCAGCATTTCATTGACCGTAAATAAGTGGCGTAAATAAGCTTTACTGTAAGCGGTGTCCACCCAAGTAATATTCATCGAATCTATCGGGTCAAAATCATCTGCCCATTTTCTATTTTTAATATTGATGGTACCGAAGGCCGTGAACAACATGCCATTTCTTGCGTTTCTGGTGGGCATGACACAGTCGAACATGTCGATGCCTCGAGCAATGTTTTCCAGAAGATTTATCGGGGTTCCAACACCCATCAAGTATCTGGGTTTATCCTCAGGAAGTATGGCGGTGACTTCTTCGGTCATGGCGTACATTTCTTCGGCGGGCTCCCCGACGCTCAGCCCCCCTATTGCATTGCCCTGAGCATCAGCAGAAGCAATATATTCTGCTGATTCTCTCCTCAAATCTGTATACGTACTGCCTTGAACAATCGGAAAAAAGACTTGCTCAAAACCGTATAGCTCTGGTGATTTCTCCAGTTGTGCCATGCAGCGGTCAAGCCACCGATGGGTCATGTGCATGGAATCTCGGGCGTACTGCTTGTCGCAAGGATAAGGGGTGCATTCGTCAAAAGCCATAATGATGTCTGCACCAATCTGACGTTGGATGTCCATCACATTTTCCGGTGTGAATAAGTGTGCGCTTCCGTCAATGTGTGACTTAAACTTTACCCCTTCTTCTTTGATTTTTCGATTACCCGACAATGAATATACTTGATATCCCCCACTGTCGGTAAGAATATTACCGGTCCAATTCATAAATTTATGAAGCCCACCGGCCTTTTGCAAGATTGGCGTTTGTGGACGCAAATAAAGGTGATAAGTGTTGCCCAAAATTATATCGGGCTTGATGTCCTGAGCGAGTTCACGTTGATGAACACCCTTTACGGTTGCAGCCGTACCAACAGGCATAAAAATAGGGGTGTGTACCGGACCATGAGCCAATTCCATCGTCGCGGCTCGCGCATCGGTATTTGAGTCTTTAGCCTCGAGGGTAAACTTCATGAACTCCGTTTTATGTTCAGTATTCTGGAATAAAATTGCTGCGACCAAAGGTAATTGATTTATCAGGAACTCTGTGGTCGGTGTGACAAGTGTTAACTAAAAGACCGAAATCGTTGATAAGTGAATTTTTCAGCCCTTGGCTCAGCACATTCAAAGCAGTACTTTTGTGATAACTAATAATAACCAATATGCCTAACACCAAAGCTCTTGAGGACCTAGTGATTCAGGTCCGGCGAGATATTCTACGTCAGGTACACAAAGTTAATTCGGGACATCCAGGAGGCTCTCTGGGATGCGCCGAATTTTTTGTTGCCCTTTTTCAAGAAATAATGGACCGCAATGACGGTTTCGACATGAATGGCCATGAAGAAGATCTGTTCTTTTTATCCAATGGACACATCTCTCCGGTTTTTTACAGTGTTCTTGCCCGATCTGGATATTTTCCGGTGGAAGAACTCAATACATTCAGACTGCTAAACTCAAGACTTCAAGGACATCCGACCACTCATGAAGGATTACCTGGTATTCGCGTAGCCTCTGGATCATTAGGTCAAGGCATCTCAGTGGCCACTGGGGCGGCTTTGGCTAAAAAACTCAATAAAGAGGAGCATTTAGTTTACACACTCTGTGGCGATGGCGAATTACAGGAGGGACAAAATTGGGAGGCCATAATGTATGCGGCTAGCAATCACGTAGATAATTTAATTGTTACCGTGGATTACAATGGTCAACAAATTGATGGTGCTCTGGACGATGTATTGAGTCTTGGTAATTTACGCGCAAAATTTGAGGCCTTTGGTTGGCTCGTAATTGACATTAAAGACGGAAATGATATAGAAAGTGTGATCGCCGGCTTGCAAAGTGCCAAAGAGCACACCGGTAAAGGCAAACCTATCTGTGTGCTGATGCATACGGTTATGGGCAACGGTGTAGACTTTATGATGCATACGCATGCTTGGCATGGAAAGGCACCGAATGACGATCAATTAGCCATGGCATTGGCTCAAAATCCAGAAACCTTAGGAGACTACTAAACGACCAAACCATTATGAAAGAATACTTAGATACGGGCAAAAAGGATACGCGATCCGGTTTCGGTGCTGGGTTAACCCAACTGGGTAAAAGCAACCCCAATGTGGTGGCCCTATGTGCCGACTTAACTGGCTCGCTCAAAATGAATGAATTCAAAGACAATCACCCTGAGCGTTTTTTTCAGGTGGGTATTGCCGAGGCCAATATGATTGGGCTTGCGGCAGGATTAACCATTGGGGGTAAAATTCCATTTACCGGTACGTTTGCCAATTTTTCTACGGGTCGTGTTTACGATCAAATCCGACAGAGCGTGGCCTACAGTCACAAAAATGTGAAAATTTGCGCCTCACATGCTGGTCTTACTCTTGGTGAGGATGGCGCCACACATCAAATTTTAGAAGACATCGGTCTGATGAAAATGCTCCCAGGAATGACGGTAATCAACCCTTGCGATTACAATCAAACCAAGGCGGCCACAATCGCGATTGCAGATCACCACGGACCTGTATATTTACGTTTTGGCCGTCCCTCAGTACCGAATTTCACTCCAGTGGATGAACCTTTTATTATTGGTAAAGCCATTACATTAACACAAGGAAGCGATGTAACTATCGTGGCTACTGGTCACTTAGTGTGGGAAGCTTTGCAGGCCGCCAAGTCATTAGCCAAGCAAGGAATTAGCGCTGAAGTAATCAATATGCACACCATTAAACCGCTAGACAGTGAATGTCTGCTTGAGAGTGTTCGCAAAACGGGTTGTGTTGTTACCGCCGAGGAGCATAATTATTACGGAGGCTTAGGCGAATCTGTAGCTAGAGAGTTGAGCCAAAACCAGCCAGCTCCTCAAGAATTTGTCGCTACTCAAGATACTTTTGGTGAATCTGGAACACCCGCACAGCTTATGGAAAAATACGGACTCAATGCCGCTGCGATAGTCGCGAAAGCCCAGAGCGTAATTTCTCGTAAATCATAAGTACAATTAATGTCAGTTTGCCAAATGGCAAGACGCGCAAAAGCAACAAATCAATAATTCGAAAAATGAAACCTGGGGTGGGTGGTGCGCAATCGCGATTAACTATCCGCATCTAGATAATCCACCACACCATCACTGTCCTCATCTGGATATTCGACGGTATAAATAGTGGTTTCCATGGTTTGTGCATTGTATTCTCGCTTTACTTCAACCTCTGAATCCGGCCAAGTTGGCTCTGGCTCACCATCGAGATACACATAAGTACGAGCAATTATTTCCTCCTCGGTAGGGCGACCGTCGCCATCGTCATCGGCATCAAAAAAGTTAGGCAATCCGTCGCCGTCGGTATCGTCATCTTCCTCGAGGTTATTGCCATTCAAATCTTCATAAATTGTGGGAATTCCGTCCTCATCTTGATCCCCAACACGTGAAGAATACAATTGAAAAGTAAAGATCAGTTGGGCGTAAAATGGGATAATGGAACCATTTGGTGGACTAACGTAATACCCAAGTCCGGCAGGAATAAATACAGCACCTACCCCATAGTCTTCAAATGAAACGGAACCATCCGCTGCTTCAATGGCCGGAAACGGTGAAGTTTTCGAGGTAATGATTCCATCTTGAAAACCATTAACCACACTGGTAAGATCAAAACTAACGGGCGTGGTTGCACTGTCAAATAATTTGGTATACTCAGAGGCGGTAAACTCTGTATTGAGGTATCTCCCTTCATAGGTCAAGGTCACGACATCGGGGTACATCGGTGTACTGCCTCCACCCTCTACAGCAGACAAGTAATAAAGTTTGTATTCTACACCTTCGTCCACACGATCTGGCACCATTTTGTGTTGCACTTGATCTATGAGTGGAATTTTGTCGGCATTATCCCCGGCAAGCGTATCGAATCGAATTTTAAAGTCAAAGTCAGCAGGAGGGTTCTGAAACTCCTCGTAGTTATAGAAGTGGGTATTGAGGTAAGTCTCTATAATCTCAGTAGACACTGGCGCCTCTTCTCCTCGATCTCTTGCAGGAACGAATGTAAACCCGTCATCTTCTTTGTTGCATGCGATGATGGTAAGTAACCCAAGTATTAAATATTTTATTGGTCTAAGCCGAAATGTCATTGCCTGAATTTTAATGGCGCAAGATACCATTTTTCCGTTATTTTTGCCTTGGCTTTAACGGTCTTTTAAGGTGCTTAAATGAGGATTGACAAATATTTATGGAGTATCCGTTGTTACAAAACACGTAACCAAGCGAGTATTGCGGTAAAAAAAAGGTGCCGTGCGGATTAACGATATCATTGCCTAAGCCAGCAAAGGAGGTTTTTCCCGGAGATCGAATTACTTATCGACTCAACCAGATCACCCACATATTGGAAGTCTTAGACCTGCCCAAATCAAGGGTCGGAGCTAAGCTCGTCGAACTTTATCGCATTGATCGCACCTCGAGAGATGTCCATGATCAAATGAGTCTAATTCGAGGGGTCAAAGATGGCCAAAGGGATCGTGGAACGGGTCGACCTACCAAAAAAGATCGACGTGATTTAGAGGATTTCAACACCAGCTCTGAAGAAGATTTTTAATAACTTTGACTCAATGCGGAGCCTATGATCCTTAACCACCAAGAAATAACACACAAAATAAGAAGAATGGCCTACCAAATTTATGAGGCCAATGTCAACGAGACACAAATTGTCATCGCAGGAATTGCGGATAACGGCTATCTTCTTGCCGAACTCTTAAAAAAAGAGGTTGAAGGGATTGCGCCCTTTTCCGTAAAACTTTGTCGCGTACACATGAATAAAATAAGTCCGATCGGTCAGGTGACATGTGATTGTTCTCTAGAAGACATCGAGACTCAGTCCATTGTTCTGGTCGATGATGTGCTGCACTCGGGCACGGCGTTAATTTACGGGGTTTCCCATTTCTTGCAGGTTCCTCTCAAACAGTTTAAAACCGCTGTTTTGGTAGATCGTAACCATAAAAAATACCCGGTTAAAGCGGATTACAAGGGCATCTCACTCTCCACCTCATTAAACGAAAACGTGGTGGTTGACTTCAGTCCAGGTAAATTCAGTGCACGCCTAGCCTAAAATAGTTTTTAAGGCAGAGATTATTCCTTTTGCAGCCGATAACACCGACATGTCACTAGCATCAAATACAGTATGAGCTTGCTGATAGGTAAAGATGCGTTCAAAGAGATGTTTCCGGACGAATTCCTCCAATTCTTGTGGCGTCTCTAAAGCGGCGATGATGGGACGATCATGGCGCTCGTGCCACAATCGCTCAACAAGAGACGCCAACGATACCTTAAGGTATATGCTATGATTTATCTCTGAGTTGTTGATCCATTTGAGGTTATCTCCATAAATCGGTGTTCCTCCACCCAAAGCAATCACCAAATCACTGTGGCCATCCATGACTTCACGCAACACAGCTGACTCGCGTTTGCGAAAATAAACTGCTCCTTTTTGTTTAAAAATCTCTTTAATCGACAATCCCTCTTGAGACTCAATTAATGCATCAAGGTCAATGAATTCCCTTTGTAACAAACCAGCAAGCTGCTGACCTATGGCAGTTTTACCACTGCCCATATATCCCATAAGCACTAAATTCATATCACAAATATCGCAAAAAGACAGACGCATCACGCGTAACACGGGCTACATTTTGAGCACAAAATACTAGAGGTCAGGTCGCCATTAAAGTTCTTATTTTTTGAAACAATTTAGTTTGAATAATCGACATAATGATATTATATTTGCAGCCGCTAAACTCTATGATGAGTTGCGCTACGGCGAGTAAAATTGCCGCCCTATTTTTTAATGACCTGATAGCTCAGTTGGTAGAGCACCTCCCTTTTAAGGAGGTGGTCCTGGGTTCGAGCCCCAGTCAGGTCACCAAAAAAAGTCGATAGTTTTATCGGCTTTTTAATTTAACACAGCATTTACCGAGGTGCTGGAACTGGTAGACAGGCATGGTTGAGGGCCATGTGTCCATTAGGGCGTGTGGGTTCGATTCCCATCTCGGTACTAAAGTCACTCTTTTTGGGTGACTTTTTTTTGTGATGAGTCAAGGACTGAAGCACATTTCACCAGCCTAACGCATTGATTTTATTTTGTTTATAGTTTTGATCAAAAAATTAAACAAAATTGATGATTGTGCCGTATATTTTGGTTATATTTCAAAAAAAATAGCATGGCGGTTAAAACAGAATTTAGTATTAAAGATCTGGAAAACCTTAGTGGCGTGAAGGCGCATACCATTCGCATATGGGAAAAGCGTTACGCACTTTTAGAACCCAATCGTACGGACACCAACATCCGTAATTATGACATGAGTAACCTCACCAAGTTGCTCAATGCCACATTTTTATACCGACAGGGGTTTAAGATTTCCAAAATAGCGGAGTTACAGCAAGACGAGATCGAACGACTCATATCGGAGTCCGAACTCACCCAAACGAATCATTATGCATTACACTTATTCAAGCAGTCTATGTTTGAATTTGATCATCATTTATTTAACAAAACCTACAATAAACTGGTTAAAAAGGAAACATTCGATTTTGTCTTTTTTGATCTCTTTATGCCTCTGCTGAACGAAATTGGGTTGCTTTGGCAAACTGGCACTATCGATCCGGTTCATGAGCGATTCATCTCTGAGCTCATCAAACAAAAAATCATTGACAACATAATCAGTGCTCAGGCAGACATGCCTAAAAATACTGCACCGAGTTTTGCGCTATTTTTGCCTTATGAAGAAATTCATGAAATAGGTCTTTTGTATGCCAATTATATACTGCTCAGTGAGGGACATCAAACGCTTTATCTAGGCAGCAACATACCACTGGATAATTTGCGACACTTAATCAAACATTACAGCGACATCACATTTTTCTCCTATTTTACCGTCAAGCCAGACGACAGAAGTGTAGAAAAATATGTGACCGAATTCTATAAAGAAGTCCATCCGGCCAATCATTATCCGCTATGGCTTATGGGTTACAAATTAAAAGATATAGCAGTAGGGTCCCTCGGCAAAGACATTCAAATCATTCATCAACTCAAAGATTTACGCAGTTTTGTGCAAAAACAAAGTGCCTAACTCATTATCGGTATTAACATATAATTTTTTTGTCTGTCATGTCTAAAACTATTGCGGTAATCGGCTCCGGGTTTTCCTCCCTCGCCGCAGCAAGCTATCTCGCAAAGGCGGGGCATAAAGTCACCCTTTTTGAAAAGAATAAGACCTTTGGCGGTCGGGCGCGTCAACTAAAAAAAGATGGATTTATTTTCGATATGGGTCCCACTTGGTATTGGATGCCAGATGTCTTTGAGCGTTTTTTTGAGGACTTTGGCAAAAAACCGGAAGATTATTACGAGCTGATCAAGCTCGGTCCCGCATACAGCGTTTATTTCGGCAAAAACGAAGCGATCACCATCGCTGATTCTCTGGAAAAAATAAAGGAGACTTTTGAAGAGCATGAAAAAGGTGGTGCTGCCAAACTGCAAAAATTCATCGATGCTGCTTTGGATAATTACAACATCGCCATCAAGGATCTTGTTTATCGGCCTGGTATTTCCCCGCTTGAATTGGTTACCCCGAAAACCGCTTTAAAAGTCGGTCAATTCTTTAGCACCATTGCCAGAGATGTTCGTGCGAGCTTTAAAAACCCTCATTTGGTGGCTATATTGGAATTTCCAGTTTTGTTTCTAGGGGCAAAACCCTCCAATACTCCGGCGTTTTACAGTTTTATGAACTACGCAGATTTTGGTTTGGGCACCTTTCATCCCAAAAACGGGATGTATAGTGTGGTTCAAGGCATGGTGGATCTCGCCGTAGAGCTCGGCGTGGATATGAAAAGCGATCAAAATGTAGAGGCCATTATCGTTGAGCAAGGACAGGCCAAAGGGGTCAAAGTCAATGGATCTGTTAAAGCTTTTGATATGGTGCTCAGTGGCGCAGATTACCACCACACAGAAACGCTGCTACCCATGCAGTACCGGCAGTATTCGGAGCGTTACTGGTCCAAGAGGACCTTTGCTCCTTCATCTTTGCTATTTTATGTTGGTTTTGATAAAAAAATCGAACAAGTAGAACATCATACTTTATTTTTTGACGTTCCTTTCGCAAAACACGCCGAAAGTATCTATGACGATCCAAGTTGGCCAGAAGAACCACTATTTTATGCCAGTTTTCCCTCAAAAACTGATCAGAGTGCCGCCCCGAGTGGCAAAGAAGCGGGCATTTTTCTCATACCTTTGGCTGTGGGCTTAGAGGATACACCTGAACTCAGAGAGGCCTATTTTCAGAAAATCATGACTCGCTTTGAAGACCTTACCGGTCAGAGCGTGAAAAAAAGTATTATCTTTAAGGAAAGTTTTTGTCTCAACGACTTTATCAATGACTATAATTCCTACAAAGGAAACGCATATGGTCTGGCGAATACACTTATGCAGACGGCGTTTTTGAGACCTAAATTGAAGAGTAAGAAAGTAGATGGCCTCTTTTTTACAGGACAATTAACGGTTCCTGGTCCTGGAGTGCCTCCTTCTCTGATCTCTGGCAAAATTGTCTCAGGACTTATGGATCAAAGCATACAATAATGAAAACCTTATTTGACGATATCTCACAATCGTGCAGTAAAAATGTCACAAGAACTTACAGCACCTCATTTTCTTTAGCAACCAAAATGCTGGCCCCTTGTATACGCCAAGACGTTTACAATATTTACGGTTTTGTGCGCTTAGCTGATGAAATCGTCGATTCATTCCACGATTACAATAAAGCGCAATTATTTGAGCGTTTTGAAAACAACCTGGCGCAGGCCTTATCTGAAAAAATCAGTCTGAATCCAATACTCAATGCCTTTCAACATACGGTACATAAATACAGTATTGATCAGGAATTAATTGATGCCTTTATGAACAGCATGCGGCTGGACCTGACCAAAAGTGAATACACTACCCGAGAGGAATATCAGGCGTATATTTATGGATCCGCCGATGTCGTGGGCTTAATGTGCTTGAAGGTTTTTGTCAAAGGCGATCAAACACAGTTTGATGTGTTAAAGGAGCCTGCAATGGCCCTAGGTTCGGCTTTTCAAAAAGTAAATTTCTTACGCGATCTCAAAGCTGATTTTAAAGAGCTCAATCGCACGTATTTCCCGAATACGAACCTCAGCGCACTCGACGAATCGGCCAAACAAGACATTATCGAGGATATCGAAACAGATTTTAAAAAGGGGTATGCCGGTATCGTAGCCTTGCCTCCAGAGGCCAAATTCGGAGTGTTTATGGCCTACCGCTACTATCGTCGCCTACTCAAAAAATTAAATAACACCCCGGCACTCGACATCGTCAATACACGAGTGCGTGTGCCGAATTATGAAAAATTCGGTCTGTTGACCAGAAGCTATGTCAAATACCAATTAAAATTAGTTCGTTAAAAAATGGATGTTCTTGTCTGGATTCTCGTCTTTTTAACCACATTTGCCATTATGGAATTTATGGCTTGGTTTACGCATAAGTACGTCATGCACGGTTTTTTATGGGTTTTGCACAAAGACCACCATCACAAAGATCACGGAAGTTGGTGGGAGCGCAATGATGCCTTTTTTATATTCTATGCTATCGTGAGCATTCTTTGTTTTATCAGCTGGGACCGTTACGACTTTTGGGCCGGTCTGCCTATTGGTTTAGGGATATTTGCCTATGGCGTGACTTATTTTCTGGTACACGATATTTTCATCCACCAACGATTTAAAATGTTTCGCAAGGCCAATAATCGTTATGCTCGCGGTATTCGTCGCGCACATAAAATCCATCACAAGCATTTAGGAAAAGATAAAGGCGAATGTTTTGGGATGCTCGTGCCGCCGCTTAAGTATTTTAAAAAATAAACTATGGAGCGGCTATACTTATGGCTCGATCTAGGGTCTTTGGCCCTGCCGCTACTTTTTTCCTTTCATCCTAAAATTAAGTTCTACAAGTTGTGGCCGAGTGTATTGCCCGGTATTTTGGTCATGGCCTCGGTATTTATACCTTGGGATATCTATTTCACAGCAGAAGGATTTTGGGGTTTTAATCCAAAGTACCTCACGGGGGTACAATGGCTTGGTCTTCCCATGGAGGAATGGCTCTTTTTCTTTTGCATCCCTTATGCCTGTTTGTTTACCCACCATGTTTTAAGCTCACTGGTCCCTTGGTGGCCCCTGAGTAAAAAGACTACCGATTGGATTTATGTACTTGTGGCCTCGGCTTTAATTATTGGGCTGTGGTACGGCATTGATCAGTGGTATACTGCCACAGCTTTTATCTACGCCCTTTTGGTTCTGGGACTTACACAAAATACCACCCCTAAATTGCTGCCCAGCTTTTTTATGAGCTACCTAATTATTCTCATCCCCTTTTTTATCGTCAATGGCGTGCTCACCGGTTCAGGATTGCCAGAGCCCATAGTGTGGTATAACGACTCAGAAAATTTTGCTGTTCGATTGGGAACTATACCTGTAGAAGATACCGTTTATAATTTGGGCATGCTCCTTACAGTAGCCCTAACTGCGACCTACATCCAACAAAAAAATAGCACCAAACAACCACATGAAGGCTAAACTGAAAGCAATACTCGTCTTCGGCGTGTTAAATTTTGGAGGGCTTTACCTCGGTGCACTTTCCACCAATCCTGGTGTTACTAGCCAGTGGTATACTTCTTTAAATCAAGCCCCATGGACCCCTCCCGGTTATGTTTTTGGTCTGGCTTGGACGTTAATCATGATTTGTTTTACGGCATACATGACCCTGGTTTGGCAAGAGGTGTCGTTACGCCCGCAAACAAAAAGACTATTTATATTCAGTTGGGGATTGAATGTGCTTTGGAACCCAGTATTTTTCGCACTACATCAAACCGGCGTGGCACTGATCATCATTTCGGGCCTGCTGGTTGTTTTGATATTTATGGCCGTTCGATACTCAAAATTCTTGGGGTTAAAAACACTTTGGCTGGCACCATACATTCTGTGGCTCGTGATTGCTACCTCACTCAATGCCTATATTGTTGTATACAACCCTTGAGACCTCGAATTACTCCGTCAATGGCGCTTCTAGAAAAGGAAAATCTGCAGAAAATAGACGATCACCAACCCCTATTCCATCACTGATCAGCATAGGACCATTAACGCCATCAAAACGATCGCCTTGTGGACCACCATATAACAAGAGCATGGTGGTGTCCATCACGTCGTCCGATAAATTCCGACCCGTAAACCAGAGATCCGCACTGCGATAAGTTGTAGTGCCCTGGGCGGCCAGTTGCAATGCGTCGGTGGTGGCCAAAAATTCGGCAAATCCCGCTGCGTCGAACCCAAGAACATTCGAGCCAAAACTAACCGGAACCTCGTCTAGCAAGTAACCCACAAAAGATTGCTCGATGTTTTCTTGAAAGACCCCCGGAAAGGTTAGATTATTTGATCCATCAATAAAATCTTCAGTTCCTCGGGTGGTTAATAACGATCGATTAAACGCATCTTGTAACGCCCCTTCGCTATTAAATACAGTGTTGATCGCTGGACGACCAGCAACATCCTGTTGTATGAATACGCCACTAAAATCAAGGCCATCCAAGCAAACCGGACAGGCACCACCACAATCTACCCCCGTTTCGTCTCCATTTTGAATGCCATCGCTACAGCTTACTTGTTCAATCACGTTGTTAAAATCATCGGCATCCTCGCACGCGACCAACAAAAGCAACACAAGTGGCAGCAACTTCCAAGTAAGTAAATTCAATCGCGCCATATCAATATTTTCTTTTGGTGCTGACCCAAACGTTGTAAGCATCGGGCAGATTAAAACTTCCATATTCATTCAACACATGGGCTGGAGCCACACCGAGCAGCTCAGTGGGTAGGGTGATGGCTACGGTGAGGACATTGGACTGCTCATAAGCATCCACCGCTTCAACGCCTTGATTAAAACCCTCTGGAGCCGCAGTACCATTTTGAATGAGACTATAGCGTTGCTGATCAAAGAAGAATGGGTCTCGTCTGGGTCCTGCAAAAAGACTGATGGAATCAAGTTGATTGACATAAGTTTGCTCTAAATCTGAGATTTGTACTGAACCCATTAGATCATTGACCTCAATCTCAGAAGTGAGCCCTTGTTGCTGCTCAGAGACCGGACTTGGGCCGAAAAAATACATGAGGCTGTCGCGCGGGATGGCTTGAATTACCAAATCTTCTTTAAAATCTCCATCATTGTCGATATTGAATTCTATCATGACATTTGGATCAAAGCGCGCTTCTTGAGATACCGTTCCAATACTCAATGGGCTTTGCAAAGTCACCACAAAAACAGTTTGATCAGCCTGCGCTCCTCTAAAGGCGTAAAAATCTGCAATATCAGCCGAGGTATAGGCCACAGAAGGTCCATCACCTTGCTCCGAACTCGAAAGAAGAGCCCAAAGCAGCCCAAGGCCTAATATTGAGATTGCAGTATAAATTTTAGACATATCCTTTAAATGTGGTCCTTGAATTCTTTAAATTTAAACCTGTATTTGGCCTAACACCACAAAAATAACAAATGAACCCGTCTTCAGCAGGTTGGATTAAAAAATTTATCAAAGAGATTGATCAAAATGTACTGTGCAGTGCCTATGATACGAACACTGACCTTTATCAAGGATTAAAAGCAACAGGGTTTATTTACGGTATGTCTTTGACTGGTTTGGAGCCAAAGGCCAAAACCAGCTTACAGCTAACTGTAGAAGAGCACACTAAAATCAATCTGCTACACGCTTTGTGCTATGTCTATTTTCAACAAAACCCAGCGGCTGAGTACGATGATTGCATTAAGTCCATCGTTTCGTTTTATGAACTTATGGGTAAGGGCCAGCCTGGTTTACTCCACAAACTAAGTTTTGCCAAAAACCCGAGCGATAATCTAGAGGGTATCATCGATACACGCTTACACGAGAATAATCTGGGGCGCCATGCAGAAGTCACCTCACTCATTACCTATGTCTTGTTATTCATCGATATTTTAGTATTTCAACAATACCTTCAGGGAGATCAAAATGTTCAGCCAGCCTTTGATCACCTAGAGTATTGGTGCATTCAATGCTGCACTTGGGCTTTGAAAAGTAAATTAAAGCCCAATAAATATGATGATATGTTTATTGAGATGCTGCACAACTCCCTTAAAAAACCGCTCGAGCTTCAAGAAGTTGCCGGACAAGAGCTCTTGAATCAAATGGCACAATCATCCTTATTGTTTAAAGGCTTTTTAATGGATGTATGTTGTTTGGCAGTATGGGATGATCGGGTTATGGATGCTGCTGAACTTCACTTTCTTCAGGATTTTGAAAAGGCCTTGGCGCTAAAGCCAGGAAGTGCGCTGGCAGGCGTAGCTGATCTAGATCAGTTTTCTAGAACTCAGGCACAATCCATAAGATTATTTGAGCATGCCAATCCCGTAAAGGTGCTATACAAACAATCCAGTGCAATGGTAAAAACGCTCATTTTGCGCAATAAAAATCGACTGATTAAAGAGCTGACCGAAAGCGGTGAGCTGGTAAAACTTTTGACCTTATCCACAGTACGTGATTTGGATAAAAAAGAAAAACAAAAAGTAAAAGAGCAATTATTAGACATCTGTAAGACTGTTCCGTCACTCACTTTGTTTTTACTTCCTGGTGGCTCCCTACTTTTGCCAATCATGGTGAAACTCATCCCTAAACTCCTCCCCTCTGCGTTTAATGAAAATGCCATCGATGAATCTTTGGATTACTAAAGCTTATGTGTTACGATATAAAAGCAAGTCTAGAGGCCCAAAAATCGAGAGTAGAGCGCTCAGGAAACCTCAATGCTGTGGGCGAAATAGAGGCACTCTTACGCAAACACTCTCCCATTACGCGAGGACACGTCAATGGATTTGAGCACCCGATTCTGGGTCTTTATACAAGTCAGCAGCCTGATGAAATGAGTTTAGGACGATGGGGCCTTATTCCTCATTGGTTTCAAGCTACTCCTCAGGACTTGAAATTCAACACCCTTAATGCGCGAAGTGAAAGTATGTTTGACAAGGCGGCTTTTGCTCAAGCTGCAGAACAGCATCGAGGTATACTTATGGTCGATGGCTTCTATGAACATCAACATCGCTCCACAGGAATCTATCCTTATTTCATCTACAGAAAAGACCAAAAACCAATGGCACTGGCCTGTATTTGTGAACCATTAACGAGTCGTTTGCAACCACTGCATGAACGAAAATATGATCAATTTTTTGATTCAGATATAGACAGCGATATACGCTGGTTCAGTTTTAGTATCGTGACGATCAAAGCCAATGACTTAATGAGCGAAATACACAACAATCCTAAGCTCAAACAAGGGCGTATGCCCTTGATTTTGACTCCTGAGATGGAGGAGCATTGGCTAGAACCCGTGGCCAAAAATTCTGAAGCATTTACGCTCAGCAGATTTGATGGTGGACCTCCACAAGGTCTGAGTGAAGAATTTACTCAGCAAAGTCAAGAAATAGAACTTGAGGCTCATACCGTGGCCCCACTGCGCAAAAAAACAGCAAAAATTTCAGGCAATAGAGCATTGCAACATGGCACTTCCAATAAAATCTACGATGCCTCGGCACCGTTTGAATATCCAGAACTCAGAAAAGATTGGGATCTATTCAGCGGCCTTAGTTAGCGACGTCGCTAATGAATTTGATGCGGTACAGGCGAATTTCTTCTTCGTCATAATCTCCGTCAAAAGCTGCTACAGCAGGGGCTACCTGATCGCTTTGGGCCTCTATGAAGTAATCGTACAATTCTTCCTGGGAATCTTCATCGAGAATGTCTTCTAAATAATAGTCAATGTTCAATTTGGTACCGCTAAAGACAATCGCCTCCATTTCCTTTATAAAATCATCCATTTCAAGCCCCTTGGCTTGCGCGATATCTGTAAGAGGTAATTTACGGTCAACACTTTGGATGATGTAAAGTTTGAGTCCACTGTTCAGCCCGGTGGACTTCACGACAAAATCGTCTGGTCGTAAAATCTGATGCTCGGTTACATAATTATCAATAAGGCTGACAAAACTAGCACCGTACTTTTTGGCCTTGCCTTCTCCTACCCCATGAACATTGGACAGTTCATCGATCGTAATGGGGTATTTTAACGCCATATCTTCTAACGACGGATCTTGAAAAATCACAAAAGGAGGCAGTCCAAGCTGGTCTGCAATAGACTTGCGTTGGGCTTTGAGTAATGTGAAGAGCATTTTATCGGCAACAGCACCGGCTTGACCTGCCGTTTGAATAACCAAGTCATCGTTGGCGTCCTTATAACTGTGGTCTTCAGTCATCATAAATGAACTGGGAGAGGCTAAATACTTTTGACCTGATTCACTGATCTTTAAGATCCCATAAGTCTCAATATCCTTGCGCAGCAGTCCCGCGACCAAAGCCTGACGAATGAGGGCCATCCAAAATTCTGAAGCGTGTGTGCTTCCAGATCCGAAAATAGGTAGCGTATCGGTTTTATGGGATTTAATGAGCGCATTGACTGTTCCGAGCAAGACATTGACAATTTCTTTAGCTTTGTATTTTTGATGGGTTTGGTGGATGACATCGAGTAACATGGTGAGTTGCTCCATAGCCTCTTGCTTCTTTTTTGGATGACGCATATTGTCGTCCATATCTCCTCCATCACCCGTCTCGTTATCGTATTCTTCACCAAAATAGTGAAGGATAAACTTCCGCCGAGAAATCGAAGTTTCAGCAAAGGCAACGACATCTTGTAGCAAAGCCAAACCTATTTCCTGTTCGGCCACGGGTTTGCCACTCATGAATTTCTCGAGTTTTTCAATGTCTTTATAACTATAAAAAGCCAAACAATGGCCCTCCCCACCGTCACGACCAGCTCGTCCGGTCTCCTGATAATAACTCTCAATACTTTTGGGCATGTCGTTGTGAATCACAAAACGCACATCCGGCTTGTCAATGCCCATACCAAAGGCGATAGTCGCCACAACGACATCGGCATCTTCCATAAGGAACATGTCTTGATTTTTAACTCGTGTTTTAGGATCCAGACCTGCGTGGTAAGGTATAGCCCTGATTCCATTGACTTGTAGGGTTTGGGCCAATTCTTCGACACGCTTACGACTCAGGCAATAAACAATACCACTTTTACCTTCATTGCTTTTGACAAAACGCGTAATGTCTGCATCAATAGATTTTGTCTTTGGTCGTATCTCATAATAGAGATTTGGTCGGTTGAATGAGGCTTTAAAGGTTTTAGCCTCCTGGATACCGAGATTTTTAAGGATGTCCTCTTGTACTTTTGGCGTCGCCGTGGCGGTAAGGCCTATAATGGGTATATTGCCGCCCAAGCGCTGAATAATCTTGCGCAGATTTCTGTATTCAGGTCTGAAGTCATGGCCCCATTCTGAGATACAGTGCGCCTCATCAATGGCCACAAATGAAATGGTGACTCGATTTAAAAACTCAATATTCTCCTCCTTAGTTAGAGATTCCGGCGCTACATAAAGCAATTTCGTGACACCTTCACGCACGTCAGAACGCACCTGTTTGATTTCTGCTTTGGTCAATGAGGAATTCAGCACATGAGCAATCCCCTGGGTTTCGGACAAGGATCGCAAAAAATCTACTTGATTTTTCATCAGGGCAATTAAAGGAGAAACGACAATCGCCGTCCCTGAGCTAATCAAAGCGGGTAATTGATAGCACAAAGACTTACCGCCGCCAGTAGGCATAATCACAAAGGTATCTCCACCAGCCAAAACGTGATTGATGACTGGTTCTTGTAGCCCCTTGAACCCTGAAAAACCGAAATAATGCTTGAGCGCAGCAGATAGTTCTTCTTTGCTGTATACTTTATTCATTCTCTTTATGCCCGGAGTTTATGACAATAAATTGCGGGAACTCCAGAACAATTGTAATTTTGCAACCATAAGGGATGCGATGTATCTATAGAGTGATTCGTCTGCATGAGCAATAATCACAATGTAAGATATGAAAATCTGCGCTGTGCGCCAATTAAATAAGTGAAATTTTGATCGACTTAAAACCCATTATCGAGGTCGCTAAAAAGACCGTAGAAACCGAAGCTAAGGCCATTCAACACCTATCGACCCTGATCGATGATGAGTTTGCTCAGGCGGTGGCCTACATTTTCCAGTCAAAAGGTCGTGTGATCCTGACTGGGGTGGGTAAAAGTGCGAACATTGCCACAAAAATTGTCGCCACTTTAAACTCCACTGGGACTCCTGCCATCTTCATGCATGCGGCCGATGCCATTCATGGGGATTTGGGCATCATTCAGGAAAATGATACCGTGATCTGTATTTCAAAAAGCGGCAACACTCCAGAGATAAAGGTGTTGGTCCCCTTGATTAAAGCCAGAGGCAATAAACTCATTGGACTCACCGCCAATATCGATTCGTTCTTAGGACAGCAAAGTGATTTTGTTCTGAATGCTTTTGTAGCCAAAGAGGCCTGTCCGAACAATCTTGCGCCTACGACTTCAACCACGGCTCAACTCGTTATGGGCGATGCCTTGGCGATGGCCCTTTTGAATTTGCGAGGCTTCTCGAGCAAGGATTTCGCACGGGTACATCCCGGCGGTTCCTTGGGCAAAAAACTTTACCTGCGCGTGAGTGATCTAACGACACTCAACTCTCGCCCTGTGGTTAGTCCGAAAACTGATCTGAAAAAGGTAATCGTCGAGATTTCAGAAAATCTATTGGGAGTCACAGCAGTGGTGGATCAAGGAGAAATCGTGGGCATCATTACCGATGGCGACCTGCGACGTATGCTCAGTAAAGTAGATAATATCGCTGGGCTCACTGCAGAGGAAATCATGACCAAAAATCCAAAACTCATCGAGAATGATGCCATGGCCGTAGAAGCTATGGAAATGATGGATCGCTATGGCATTACACAAATATTGGCTCATGATCATGGTCAATATACCGGTGTGGTTCATATTCACAACTTGAGTAAAGAGGGTATTATCTAATGGCAAAGGCACTTCCCAACCCAGAAAAAGACATGTCCTTTTTGGACCATCTAGAGGAGTTGCGCTGGCATTTGATTCGCGCAACCTTAGCGGTTGTCTCCATGGGCTTTATCGCCTTTGTGTTGAAGGATTTTATTTTTGACGGTATTATTTTTGGCCCGAAACGGGCGAGTTTTCCCACTTATCGCCTACTGTGCAGCTCGGCACAGGCCTTGGGACTGGATAGTTTTTGTTTTACAGAATTGCCTTTTCGCATCCAAAGCCGCACCATGTCTGGACAGTTTTCTGCCCATATTTGGACCTCAATAACAGCAGGCTTCATCATTGCCTTTCCCTATATCCTTTACGAAATATGGAAATTCATCAGCCCCGGGCTACACAGTAATGAGCGTAAGAATGCCCGAGGATTTATTTTTATCGCCTCTCTTTTATTTTTTGTCGGCGTCTTGTTCGGTTATTATGTGGTGACCCCACTGTCCATAAACTTTTTGGGATCGTATCAGGTGAGCGATGAGGTCTTCAATGATTTTGATTTGAGCAGCTATATTGCTTTGGTACGGGCTTGTGCACTGTCCGCCGGACTGATATTTCAATTACCCATTGTGATTTATTTTTTGACGCGGGTTGGTCTTGTGACCCCAGAGTGGCTCAAAAAATACCGCAAATTCGCTTTGGTTATTGTTTTGATTATTTCAGCGATCATCACCCCGCCAGATATTGCCAGTCAGGTCATTGTTTCTATCCCTGTTTTGATCCTCTACGAAATCAGTATTTTGATTGCCAAACGTGTGGTGAAGGTCCAACAAAAGAAAAAATAACACTATGGGACAATCCGTCAAAGAGTTTAATGAGTACAGAGCGCGCATGAATGATCGCCTCATGCAAGAAGATCAGAAAATCCTCAAGCGCATTTTCAATTTGGATACCAATGCCTTTATGCAGGGGCATCTTCCCGTAAAAACTAAAGAGCTTTTAGGACTCGGCAATTCCCTTGTCTTGCGCTGTGACGATTGTGTCAAATACCACCTGCAAACTTGCTTTGAGCTCGGTCTGAGCAAAGAAGAGGTTGTGGAGGCCATGAGTATCTCCTTGCTGATCGGTGGAACAATAGTCATCCCCCATTTGCGTCGTGCCGTAGAATTTTGGGACGACCTAAGCGGCCAATCCTCCTAGAAAATAATTATTACCTTCGCTGAACTGGTCACAAAACCTAAACACTTATGAAACTACGCGCCGAAAAACTAGACAAGATTTACCGCGGCCGTTCGGTGGTAAAAAATGTTTCTCTGGAGGTCAATCAGGGCGAAATTGTGGGTCTACTGGGACCCAATGGAGCGGGTAAAACGACTTCGTTTTATATGATCGTAGGGCTAATCAAGCCTAATGGTGGACGGATCTTTTTGAATGATCAAAACATCACCACCTACCCCATGTACAAGCGGGCCCAAAACGGGATTGGTTATTTAGCGCAAGAGGCTTCTGTATTTCGCAAGCTCAGTATCGAAGACAATATTTTGAGTGTACTGCAGCTCACCAAACTCAGTAAGGCAGAACAAGAGGCCAAAATGGAGTCCTTAATCGATGAATTCGGATTGCAGCACATCCGGACCAATCGCGGAGACTTGCTCAGTGGTGGAGAGCGCCGTCGTACCGAAATTGCGCGCGCTTTGGCCACAGACCCGCATTTCATATTATTGGATGAGCCATTTGCCGGGGTGGATCCGGTGGCTGTGGAAGACATTCAGCGTATTGTGGCTCAGCTGAAGAATAAAAATATCGGGATACTCATTACCGATCACAACGTACAAGAGACTTTGGCCATCACAGACCGCACCTATCTCATGTTTGAAGGCAGTATTCTAAAGCAAGGGGTTCCTGAGGAGCTTGCCGCCGACGAAATGGTGCGTAAGGTTTATTTAGGTCAGAACTTCGAGCTGCGCAAAAAGAAATTGCATTTCTAGGTACTTTCCCTGTTGATAATTTTAATGGTGCAATAATTCTCGGAAATTAAGAGATCAAACACTGAAATCCGGTATTGCTTGAATGGTCTAATTTGTCGTTAATTAGGCTTTTGAAATAGGCCACAACAAAGACAGCCCCACATAGCTCAAAAGTACGAGCGGAATGGCCAAATAACCCAATGTAAAGAAACCAACTAGGGCGATCAGTACCAAAATAAAACGCTGTTTGTTCTCTTGCCAAGAGGTATTTTTTAGCTTCAGCGACATCAAAGGCCAAGGGGCATTCAAAGCATATACACTGAGCAGGGTTATCCCGATTAAAAACCATTTGTTGAACAATAGTTCGGCGATTACCGGTGTGTAATGATATTCAAAAATCAGCGGTAGGCTGGATATAAGTAAGGCATTGGCAGGCGTTGGTAAACCAATAAACTGCTCGGTTTGGCGCCTATCGATATTAAATCGAGCCAGACGCACCGCTGAGGCGATGAGTACCAAAAGCGCTAGAAAAGGATAATAAGTCTCAAGTCCGACTTCCCATGCTCGGGCGGAAAATACATCGGTAAGTGGGCGCATCCGACCATAAAAGGCTTGCTGCATCATTTGCAAAAGAATCAAACTCGGAGCAAGACCAAAAGAAATTAAATCGGCTAAACTGTCTAATTGTACTCCCAGTGGGCTTTGAACGCCTAAAGCGCGCGCCACAAGGCCGTCCAAAAAATCAAAAACCATCCCCAGGACAATAAACCAAACGGCAATGACTAAATCCCCTGATATGGCAAAAAGAGCGGCCACCGTTCCACAGATCAAATTCAGTGCAGTAATCGTATTGGGTAGGTGTTTTATCATATTGAGTGTTGATTTTTATAAAAGTACTAAGATATTTTGGCCTGCCGCAATAAGGCCTTTAAAATGTAGTTTATTAATCATAAAAATAGTGTGATATTTGTTTGAGCTATGACAAGACCGATTATTTTTTGGACGTTTGCCCTATTGAGTGTTACGCTTTACGCCCAAACAAGCCGTAAATATTCGAATGAATTTTTGAATATCGGAGTAGATGCTGCCGCTTTGGGTATGGCCAATGCTGTGGTGGCTTCTAGTGGCGATGTGCATTCAGGCTACTGGAATCCCGCTGGCCTATTGAGTCTTGAAGATCAGCAAATGGGCCTCATGCATGCCTCCTATTTTGCCAATATCGCAAATTACGATTACGCCGCTTTTGCTATGCCACTAGACCAAGACCGCGCCATAGGGATTTCTTTGATTCGTTTTGGGGTAGACAACATTTTAAACACCACGCAGCTGATCGACAGCCAAGGCAATATCAATTACGACAATATTACTTTATTTAGCGCCGCAGACTACGCGCTCACTTTTTCTTTTGCCAAACGACTGCAACTCTCAGGTATTGAGGTTGGGGGGAATGCAAAAATCATTCGCCGCATTATCGGGGATTTTGCCAGTTCTTGGGGTTTTGGCTTTGACCTAGGGATGCAATACAAGTTGCGCGATACGTGGCAGTTTGGTTTAATGCTGCGCGATATCACCACAACTTTTAATACTTGGCAAGTCAATCAAGAGGCGTTTAGCACGATTTCTGGGGCTGTTTTTGGACAAAATCAAGAGGCTCCTGAAACTACGGAACTCACCTTGCCTAAAGCGCAACTTGGCGCTGCGCGTCTTTGGGAATTTCGCGCAGATATGAGTCTGCGCGCTGAACTGGATTTGAATATGCGCTTTACCCAGACCAACGATATTATATCCACTCAAGGCTTCAGCATGACCCCTGCTCTGGGGCTAGAATTTGGTTATTTAGACCTGGTGTACGCGCGATTGGGCGCTGGGAACCTGCAAAATGGCGTGGATATTTTTGGCGATACCACTACGGAATTTCAACCTAATCTGGGCCTTGGTTTCAAATACAAAGGCATCAAAGTGGATTACGCTTTAACCGATATCGGCGACCAAAGCACGGCCTTGTACAGCAATATTTTTTCCTTGACCTTGGATTGGTCTTATTTTAGGTAAAAGATCATGATGTCAGTAACTGTCACCAACGATGAATACTAAAACCACGCGGATGAAAACAACAGATAAGGCCAAAAGGTTTGCTTTAGAGATGACAAAATCGCTGCGGCTGACTCAGGCCCGCCTAGGGCTACTGTTTCTGATTATTGTTCAGAGTCATTTGGTTTCGGGCCAAACGCAAAGACAGCAGGACCTGTCAGATCAGGTCACCATCAGTATTTTGACCGTAGGGCCTGGAACCGCGCTTTACGACAGATTTGGTCATAGCGCCTTTCGGGTTAAGGATTCGGTCAACAATATCGATTGGACCTTTAACTACGGTACCTACGATTTTAACGCGCCCAATTTCTACGGAAAATTTGTCCAAGGTCAACTCTTGTATTCCTTGAGCGCGGGCTATTTTCAGGGGTTCATCAATTATTATCAAAAGCAAAATCGCAGTGTGCGTGAGCAAGTTTTAAACCTAGATCAAGAGCAAAAAGCGCGACTGTTTTCATTTTTGATGTGGAATGCTGAGCCGGCAAACAAAGATTACCGCTACGACTTTTTTTATGATAATTGCGCCACGCGCATTCGTGATGTGTTGGTGCGTAATTTAGGGAATCAGCTCAATTACACAATGGATTTGATCCCGCGCCGATGAGTTTTAGGCAGCTGATTCAAGCCCAAGTCCCTTACAATGATTGGGGGAGCCTTGGGATGGACATTGCCATCGGCGCGGTAGTCGATGTGCCCGCAACGCCGTGGCAGTTTCAGTTTTTACCAAAATATGTGGCCGAGGCGCATGCCGAGGCAACAATAAGCACTTCGGAAGGCATTCAGCCGCTGATTAAAAGTGATGTGATGCTTTTAGTCCAGAGGCAGCCGGTGCTTCGTCGGATAAAATCGAACGGGCTGAAAGCGACCGCGCAGGAGCTGACCGAAATTCGGAAGTGCCGGTGGAAAAACATGTGGGCGTACTGGGATTTTTGACCTCGCCCTTGTTTTTTATGAGTTTGCTTGGGCTGGGCTTAGTGCTCATAAGCTGGCGCGATCATAAACGTGGCAAACGCTGCGTACTGACGGATCGCAGTATTTGGGGGACCACTGGATTTATCGGTGTTTTACTGGTATTGTTGTGGTTCGGCACCGATCATTTGGCCACCAAAATGAATTACAACCTCCTTTGGGCGATGCCGACTTCCCTATTGGTTTGGGGGCTGAGCTTTAAAAAGTCAAATATGCGATGGCTCGCGAATTACCAGCTGTTTTTGATTTTAATGCTGGTGCTGATGATCATGCATCAGTTTACCGGAGTACAGTCTTTTGCCCCGACACTTTGGCCATTAATTGTTGGTCTTTTCGTGCGGTTGATCTACAGCCGTCACGCCATTAAAAAAGAAGAATAGGCTATTGCCCGCGCATGAACAAGACCGTAGAGAGGGTCTTGATGTAGATGCTCAAATCTAAAAACACAGAGCGATTCTTAATGTAGTACAAGTCGTACTGAAGTTTAATCAGGGCGTCGTCTTTGCTGGTGCCATAATTGTGGTTTACCTGCGCCCAACCCGTAAGTCCTGGTTTGATCACATGACGCACATCGTAAAATGGAATTTGTTCGCTTAGGTCTTTAACAAATTCAGGGCGTTCGGGACGAGGACCGATAATGTTCATTTCCCCTTTGAGAATATTCAGCAGTTGAGGAAACTCATCAATGCGCAAACGACGCAGGCAACGGCCAAACCAGGTGACTCTTGAGTCGTTTTTAGTGGTGTACTGAGGGCCTTTTTTTCTGCATCTACGGCCATTGTTCGGAATTTATATATGGTAAATTCTTTACTATTTTGACCAATTCTTTTTTGGGTGTAAAATAACGGCCCGCGATTAAACAATTGATTGAGAAGACCGATCAGTACCATAAAAATGGGCATGAAAAAGAGCAGACCTAACCCGCTAATAGTCAAATCAATAGCCCGCTGAAAAAACAAGGAAAGTTTATTTTGGTTGGCCCGGTGGTAGGGAAAGAATCGATAAAATTCTTTTTTGACGTGATGTATCGGCACACGGGCATTCATGGCCTCGTACTCCTTGTTGTAATCCCTTATGGAGATCCCTTTTTTGGAGAGTTCCAGTAGACTGCGGTACAGTGGCAAAGCCAGGTTTTGTCGAGAATTATTGGCCACCACTATATCTTTTACCTCATGCTGCTGTATAAAGCCCTCGAGCTCCTCTATGGGAATAAGCGGGATCACCGAAGCATCGAGCTTGGATTTTTGTAAGATGCTTTCTTCCTTAATTTTTTGATCGCTTGTGGTTTGCTGATCTGAGCGTTTATTGTCGCCTGCTGCCCTTTGGGTCAAATCCAAAAAGCCAATAATCTTATAGTGCGGATCTGAGTTCATGAGCGCTTTGGACAGGCCGTCAAGATCCTTCTCTTTGGCCACCAAAATCACCCACTTATAAAACCAAGGTTTGATCAAAAGGTTGATGTAGACAAATCGCCAAAAGACCACCCCAACCAATAGAGCGAGGTAAAAATAAAGGATATCGATGCGATGCTCAGGGAGAAAAGGGGTAATTTTTGGGGTCATTAAAAACACCAAAACACACCAAGAAACGGCCAAAATAATATGATACAAGATCAGATCAAAACGACTGGAACGGTGCAGGTCGTAGGCCTCAAAAACCTGGGCAAAAAAGCTATAAACCAGGAGTAAAAATAGCCATTGATGAAGGGGAAAATAAAAACTATTGTAGTAGGTAAAAAACTCAAAGGTCCCCAGTACTCCTGCGGTAAAGGTAATGGCCAGCAAATCAAATAGCCACAAAAGCACCTTGCGCTCAGAGATATTAAAATTAACTCGGGTCTGCTTTAAATTCATTCAGTTAAAAGTAAAAAACTTTGTGTGGGATTACCAATTGTGGTATTGAAAATAATATTATTTATCATTTTTCAATTCTGGGAACAGTTAATGACGATTTCCAGGCCGCTGATTTAGTTTAAAAGGTCTTCCCATAAAGGTTTGACCTGAGACCAGTCGTGTAACTCGGCTTTTTTCTGGCAGCATGAGTGATGGCTTCAAGATCGAATTGGCCTTGGAGCATTCGGTCTATTATAGTGGCGTATTGGATGGCCATGTCGGATTCTTGACTTTCTGGAATAAGAAACCCAGAGCGCTCATTTTCAATTAAATACTTGAGCCCTCCTACTTCGCTGCTGACCACGGGCAGTCCAAGGGCCATTGCCTCAACAACACTCACCGGGGCGTTGTCTATAGCACTGGTATTGAGAAAAATGGAAGCCTTACCCGCGAGCTGGGTCCACTGCTTTTTTGGGAGTTTACCCGTAAAGTGGACCTTTAGCTTATGGGTTTTTCGCGAATTCTTGACACGAGGCTAAACTGCCGTCTTTATCGGGACCTACCATGAAGAGTTCTGCCTCGGGATACTTTTGGGTTAAGGCTTTGAGAATCTTTAAGGCCAATTGAGGGCGGTAAATGCGGTCAAAGGCGCGGACCCATAATAGTACTGGCTTTTTGACTTTGCGGGCTGTATAGTTTCGGGGGCGTTACAGGCTCTGGGGCTGATATTGGGTAGTCATTAAGGTTCAGGCCGTTGGGGATCACATGCACAGGCCAGTTTTGCGCGCGGGCGACCTCAGCGAGATAGTCTGAAGGGGCGACTAAAGCCTTGGCTTTTTAAAATACTGGCGCGTTATGGAATGAGTGCTGTTCAGGCGTCGGGGCAAATTCCCGCCGTGCAGAATGGGAATATATTGGGCTCCTTTGAGCCGAATCAGCCATGAGAGCCCGACAACGCCATAAAAGTTCGCGGTGCTATAGGTGTCAATGATAACTCGGGTGTTTTGGTTAACCTTGATGAGCACAACCCAGATCATATGCATGAGTCGGGTCAGGGCCTTTCGACGACTTGAGGCGAAAATTACCGAATAACCCCAGAGTTGTAGCTGACTGACCAGCCCAGAAGAGGTGTCTGGAGTGTTATTTTGGTGGTTTTGGGTGGCTGTACCCAGGTATACAACGCGGGGTTTTAGGGCCATGTTTCTTCGGGGGATGTTTCTTCGTTGGGGATGATTTGTAAAAGGGCCAAACCGTAAATAAAAGCAGGCATTGCAATACGCATGGCGCTGTGATTTATGGTCAAAAACCAAAACGCGACAAAGGCGTAAACATAAACATTACTGCGATCAGTAAAGCGCATCTATTGGGGCGATAAGTAAGATCAAAAGGGCCAAAATCCCAAAACTTCCATGCTCTGCCAGCAGTCTTGAGATTTCATTATGCGATGCAGTTCCTTCCAATCCTTCCTCGGCGCGTAATTCTTTTCCTTTACCCACCCCAACACCCAGCACCGGATTTTGCAAAAACGCCTCAAGTTCTATGTTCGCCAGTTGAGCACGACCTGTAGTTAGTGTTGCTTTATCGCGACCACGCGCGTCTTGATTGGCGTAACGCTTATTGAGCAGGCCGTCTGTGGTTAGCGAGACCAAAGACCAAATAACCAGGAAAAGAAAGGACAACACCCGGTTTTGACCAACCATTTCATGCGCTCCAGCCCATCAGATTTGAGCAAAAAATAAATTAAAAATAAGGCCATACATAAAACCGACGCTATCATGCCTCCCCTAGAAAAAGTCGCCAAACCGCGATAGGTAAACACAGCCAGCAAGAGAATAAGTCTACCAGATTATAGAGGCGATCTTTTATAGTAAATAATCTACTAAACAATAGAAACATGCCCAGACCAATAACCGTAGACACCTGATTAGGACCAAATCCCCCTGAAGTCGCAAAATTCGATCCTGTTCCTGTAATCACCTCTTCTAGACTAGGTGCGTATAAAATGACATAAGTCACCATGGCCACCAAGGGATAAATCAAAAGCTCTAAGACTGTTTTGAAGCGCTGCTGCGTGATCGGGTTTTGATAGCCATACAAAGCTGAAATCCCGAGACAAACCGGGCCCGATAGATTAAAGCCTAAGGCGTTACCGAATTTGGCGTTAAAGGAAAGGTTTATGGCCGCCATCAATATTCCGGGAACCAAACATAACAAATAGAACAAATAAGGCCATGAGGCCCTTTGGAAGCCCCTGTAAAACATGCCTAAGGCTCAAAAAGCCAATCACCACATATTTGGCAAATTCATAAGAAAAAGCCCCACCAGTCATTCGCGAAAACACTTCAAAACCGGCGATATATGCAGCGCCTAAAAGGGCGTGATTATCATGGTTAGCGGTTCTGATAATCATCATCAGGAAATACACTATGGCCAGAAGCATCACGTATTTTATTACCGGCGGATACAAAATACCCAAAAAGCCCAACCCCACATGTGCCGCTAAAAGGGTGATATAAGTATTAAAGCGGGTTTCCAATAATCTAAAGTGCTTTATAAAATTCTATGAGCTGCGGAATTACTGCAGCTTCACTGTAATTGGCGTTAACATGTGCCTTTAATTTTTCGGCTTTTGCTGTTGCGGTTTCATATTCTTGTATGTCTTTGACAAGAGCCAAAAAAAGTTTTCTGAGCACCGGGTAGTACGGACTAAAGCAAGATCCTGCGACGACTTCTTTACATGCCCCAACATCAGTGGTCACAACAGGCAATCCTGCAGCGGCATATTCGAGTAAAGCCATGGGCAAACCTTCAGAAACAGAAGACAGCACGCCTATTTGGGCTTGCTGCAGTAAGCCTTGTACATCCTCCACTGCTCCATAAAAATAAACTTGATTGAGGGCTCGAGCGGTAACCTCATGTCTTATTTGATCCGCGTAATTCGGGTCAGACTCAGCCCCGATCAAATGCAAACTAACATTCGGATAATTTTGAGATAATTGAGTAAAGGCACGAATTAAGGTCAAATGATCTTTTTGAGGGCGAAGATTGGCCACACAGATAATTTTAAATCCATCCGGGCCTTGGAGTATTGTTTGGTTTGTTTTTGGGGTATTGAACTGGTCTGGATGATCAATCTTTACACTCTCGATTTCAGGTTCGATATGACTCGATATAGCCTGCTGTTGAGCCGTCAGTCCTTCATGTCTTAATTCTGAGTTTAAATCGCCTATTTCAATGAAATTAGGCAGGTAAATAGCGTTTTTGTGCTGCAGTTTATTTTGAGCCCATTCTCGCAAAGTTTCGTTAACTGAAATAATACCGCTAAAGCGGTTGATGATTCTTTTTAAACCTTTAATGGGACGCTGCTCTATGCGCTCAAACTCACCGTAATGGTCATGCCAAACCAATTTGATCTTGGGAAAAAGCAAACCCATTAACCCGGCCAAAAATACCGATGTGGTGTGCGCATGAATCAGGGTAATTTTCTCTTTATAAATGAACTTCACCAGGCGCAAAATAGGCAGTGGATTCCATTTGCTACTGCGATTAAGACTTTTAGCTCTTAAATGAGGATTTAATTGATGAATCAAAGTGCCATCGTATCGCGTGGTAATTAAATGGGAAGGAATGTTTTTTTTACTCAGTCCGTTGGCAATATTTACCGCCATTAGCTCTGCGCCACCTGGTCTTAGGGTATCAATGAGTTGAAGGACCTTCAAAATAGTTGTTTAATCTCTTTGGCCAAGCGTTCAGTGGTATATTGACGTGACCAATTTGCCCCCAATTGACTTTTCATATTGCATTGTTCAGGATCTTCCAGGAGCGATATTACTTGACTGGTATCTTGAGCGAGATCCAAAGACAATAGCTGACCTCTTCTGGCCATGATCGATCATCCATGGAACACAAGAAATTGGAGTAACCAGTGGTATCGCTCCCCAAAACATGGCCTCCGCCACCGCTTTTGGCCAGCCCTCTGATTGACTGGGCAGGATCAGAAAATGAGATTTTTGGTAGGCCTTTATGAGCTCGTCTGAATCAACATTACCCTTGAGCGTAACCCTATTCTGTAACCCATGCTGGATGATCAGATCTTCGAGTGTTTTGCGCTCGGGACCATCCCCATAAAATGTAAGCCTTAAACTGTCTGCTGTTGGGTGATGGCTGCTCAGGGCTTTTTCTTTTGTTGACCCTAACTTTTTAAGTAAATGATGGAAAAGCTCGAGCGCGTATATCGGTCGTTTGCCTGGTGAAAGCGTCCCAACAAAAAGAAACTCTATGGGACCATCCCATTGACGCTGAGGCACTTTGATTTTGGTCATTTGTTCACTGTAAGAGGCCGTAAAAAATGACTTTATATTTTTGGGCTGATTCGGCCAATCTCCATAAACCAATACTTTGGTATTTCGGGTCAAAAAGGTATTGGATAAAATCCATTTTTGAAGCCGATAACTCAGAGGCTGCTTCGCCTTTGGATCCCAGTTACCCGCGTATTTTACAGTTTTTGGTGTTTTGGGAAAAACATTTGAACGAAACAACCCAGAAGTCCGATGTTTCCCGGGCAACGCAAATGAATGTGACGAGCAGTTGAGCATTCTCGATAAATCTGAATTAGAGTTTTTGGTGTATTTAAAATACTCTTTAATCCATGGCTCACACTCTTGAAATGAAGTGTTGACAGTGGCTTGTGAATCAGGTTTTTGTGACTATAGGCGGTGAGAATCTTTTGTTTTTTTTCAAAGGTCTCATCATTTTTCGTCTGATCATCAAGTGGAGAAATAACCGTCACCTTCGAAAAAAAATTGGCCCACAAATTCACCTCCCGTACATAGGGCGCATAAGACAAGACCTTATTGTTATGAATCAAGTGCGGCGCGTGAGAAATGATGAGTAAGGATTTCAATTGCCTTTATGCGGTTTTTTTTGCAAATTCGGTCTAATCCACAAGTTCAAAATAACCGATTTTACGACCAATCGTTTCCATTAATGCATGACCGCGTTTTGGCCCCGTAATGACATTTGTGGCGCGCACTGATAGTAATAACAGTGTAATGGCGTGCCACTTAAACCGATCTTTTAGCGATGGCCTTGGATTTTTTATACGCCAAACATAATATCCATTGCGGACCACCATGCGGCCATACTTAAACATATTGGGACGTCCTGCTAGGTTCGTGATGATGCTCTAATTGTGCATTTGTATTGATATAAAGTTTCCCCAATTGAGCCGCTCTGAGACTAAAATCGGCATCTTCATAAAGCCCATATCCTTGAAAAAACTCAGAGAATTGAATTTTATCGAAGAGGGATTTTTTAAAAGACATCGCCATGCCGATTAGCAAATCGACTTCATAGGTCAGACCCGAGGCGGAAGTAAACTACTTCGCCCATGACCAAATGAAGGCATTTTACCGGGCGACAAATCAGAATTTAATCCAAAAAAGCTTCTTAATCTATCGCGAAGTGGTTCATTACGAATATATCCATCACAATAGAACTTACCTCTTTGAATTTTAGCTTCTGTTCGCCATAAATCCCATTTAACCTCATTGATAGCATATCCACCTACCCCAACACATCTATTTTCCGAATTCAAATGTATTTATGATTTGCTGAAAATAGTCTGGTTTTAAAATCACATCATCATCTAAAAAACAAATTACATCCATCTCAGGACTAACTTTAGACAAGCCAAAGTTTCTCTGTTTTGTAAGGCCGCGCTCCGATGCAGAGACGTGATAATAAGTCAAAGGCAACTTAAAATTATTGTCCGCCAGAGTCTCATTCTTTTCATGGGATGCATCTACAACAAGGATTTCGTCCGGAAGCAAATCTTGATTCTCAACAGAAACCAAGAGCCGGGTGATCGACTTTGAACGGTTGTAAGTACAAACAATTAGGGCAAATTTCATATCGATTCTTTCAATCTATTGGCCCAATAAACACTTTGCTTCCAATGTTTTTGAAATTTTTTTAGATGTCCTAATAGCTCCGGGATAGTTTTGTTTCGAAGATTTTTTAAAAAGTAAATATATTTATAGCCTTTACGCTGCCAAGGGGTTTTGATGGAGCAGATTAAATAGCATGACAGTTGGCGAAGGTTTAGGAATAATTCTTTCTGAGTCCCATGGTTTATTTAATTTTTGACGAAATCCACCTGACTGGTGCTTTATAATGTAAAATTGAAGGTTCGCTGAAGTAAATAATATCATGACCATTTTTGCGTAATCTCACCAAAATCACTGTCTTCACCAAAGCCAAATTCAAATCTTTTATCGAAAAAAGAATCTTTAACGGCGTCTGTTTTAACAAGACAACAACCAGAACCAAAGCCACCCCATTGACAATTTTCATTTTTTTCGATTCCTCTTTTTCGATCACCTTGAATACACCGACATTAGACTTCTGTGATTTTAATTTGCTCAATCCTTTTCAATGAAATCGGATTCAATGCTGATATCATCGTCTGCATAAAAAAAGCCAATTTGATGTAACCTGGTTTAAACCAATATTTCTTGCATTACAAGCACCAAATTCATTAATACAACGATGAATTATCTCGAAAGGCCAAGATTCATTCATTAAGATAATTCAATTCAACTACCTTTTGGTCTTTGCTCAATAATGATGACTCGTTTTGGCAGTAAAGATTGATTTTTAAGATCATTTAAAAACCCATACAAATATTGGGGTCTCCCTAATGTGGGTATCAAAACATCAACCGATTCACCCTCAATTTTACAATTAATTATTTCAGTGTTATTAATCCAACCTTCATTCCGAAAATTCAGAGTTTTTTTCTGGATGAATTGACTGTCAATAAAATCAAAAAACTCTTTCCTTAATGAAATCAAAAAATGAAAGGACAATAGGTAACTCCAAAAGGGTTTATAATTTTTTTTCAAAAAATAAAATAATTCACTGAATGACATTTTTTTTGTTGCCCTTAGCTCGAAGTGTTTTTTGAAAAGCATTGGCTGGGAATAGCATCGCAATCCCAAAGGCATATTTTGTTCGATAAAAACATTAAGAAAAAAAAAGTCAAAATCGAGTTTCTTCATTCAACAATATATCAATACCTTTAAATAAATCTTGAGATGCTAGTCCAACTTATCGAAGACATAATCCAAGTAGGATATTTAACATGCTTTGAAACATTGACAAATACAGATTGATCCACTAATCCAATTTCTGGAGGGATGTAATCCATTTGTTCAGGCGCAAATGAACATATTTCATAGGGCAGCATATCGTAATTCATAATGAATTCCATATCCAAATACTCATAATAATCTACATGAATCCATACTAACCTCGAATCCCGATTATTTTGGGATATTTCAATTATTTGCTGAGCCAGATTCTTTTTTTGATCAAAGGATTCTAAGGCATTACCTTCGACTCTTATAACCCTTTTAAAATCGTGAACTAAAGTAATAACAGACATTTACAAACTTATCTAATATATGTTTTGTAAAATCTTAACGATTCAGATGCAATGACCTCATTACTAAATTTGTTAACAGCACTTTTTCGCGCATTTTTTCCGAGCTGACGCACGCGATTAGGATCATTGAGCAGCGTAATTACATGCTCAGCAAATTGATCATGATCTTTTGGATGTGCCAAAAGTCCATCAACTCCATGGTTCACAAGCTCAGGACCCCAGCCCACATTTGAAGCTACAACGGCCTTCTCCATAGCCATAGCCTCAAGCCACGAAAGTGGAAAAGCTTCAGCAAAAGAAGGAAAGACACAAATTGTTGCCTTTTGGATTTCCTCTCTAAGATCTTCCGGGGTTTTTGGTCCAATATAATGAACATTTTTTATGGCTTTTGAGTCAAAAAGGGGTTGCATCAAAGCCCAAGTGGAATTTGACCCTGAAGTAATATCCGCACTGTCATTACCTACCAGAATAAGTTCTACTGAAGGATTGGATTTCTGGATAATGATTAAATATTTTTGGTAATTCCAGAACCCACTTTTTTCGGATTAAGGTCCCAAAATATAGAATTCGTGCTTTTTCTACCCTATTCTGATCTGGAGTGAATTCATGAACATCTATTCCATTGTGAATGACTCGATAATTAAATGGTAAATCAAATATTTTTTGGATTGTTTTACCCGTAAATGCGCTGACGCTGATTATGCCATTTGCTTTTCTCAAGGCTCGCCGCTCATGAAATCTGTTGATCCATTTTGAGGGACGACCTTCTATATGACAGAAATAAGTGTCTGAACCATTCAAACGAATAACCACAGGACATTTTTTGGGCTGAATAAAAGAGGTGATTCCCGTCCAATCGGGAGCCTCAACTATATCGTCTTTCACCAGAATTCATGAAGACTATCAATAATTCGTTCTAACTTTTTTCGTGTCAGCCACCAGGAAAGTCCTTTTAATTTGACATTTTTTATACGCCGAATAATGACTCCAGAATCATCAATAACTTCTTCGACAGGCTGTTGGTAAAGTAACACGGTCACTTTATGCCCCATTTCATTCAAAGCGCGTGCAAGATATTTAATACTACTCCCAATGCCCCCTGATCCGCCAATTTGGGGTGAGGGTATTCTGGGTGAGAAAAGCGATTTTCAAAAAGTAATCAGTTTAAAATACTCCTCCACCATAAAATCAAGTGTGAACTGCTCGGGATCAATCGGCTGGATTGGTCCTTATTAGTTTATTTTCTAACGTGATACAGCGGGTTATAATTTCTCCTAAAGCCTCAATGTCTCCTGGCTCAAAAAGAAACCCGTTAACTCCGGAAGTAACGACTTCTGGAGTACCACCTACAGGAGTCGTGATAACAGGAACTCCAGCGGTTAAGGCCTCAAGAATAGATAAACTCATGCATTCCATATAGGTGGGCTGTATTAAATAATCATAATCTTTGTAGCGCTCTACCACCGCGGTACTTCCAAAAAATTTAAAGTTATCGGTACAGTCCAATTCAATAACCTGATTCTTTAACTCCTGTTCCATTGGCCCGGAGCCGTATACGTCGATGACAATTTGATCTTTGATTGGACCCTCGAGCATAGAGACCGCCCTAATTAAATCCTGAATCCCTTTTGACTTTCTTAAATGTGACACCACCATAAATTTGGGTGGTTTCGAGAAAGTGTTTTCTTTTTTAATCGGAATGGATTCCAGTTTCACTCCGTTATAAATGGTTTTGGTTTTATATGAAACGCTTTGACCAAAATCTCGAATAATTTCCAAAGAAGTGTTTTTGGACACGCCAATAAAAAAGTCCACATAAGTGCTATACAGCAATCCCTTTATTCTTTTTTTAAGCGTTTTGAAAAACCTATAGCCTCCATAAGGTCTTGGATTGTGATCCACCTGAATCAAGCTTTTAATTCCAATTCTTTTGACATCTTTTGCAAAAAAAGTTGAGAGCTCAATAAAATGGGTCATGACCATATCGTAGGACTTATCCTGTGTTTTGACATGGTTCAAGAAAAAATGTTCTATCGATTTGTATTCGGTGCTAATGATTGTTAATTGTGGATAAGCGCCGTGGTTGGCAGGCATTGGGGAAAAACCAATCAACATCGATTCCTTGATCTTTGCATTTGGCATCAAAAGCCCAAAAAAATGGTCCATACCACCTACTCTGTGCTCCAGTAGTTCGTATTGACAGATTAGGGCAATTCTTCGATTCAATGCACAAGGGATTTTAACGCTTTGGCTGTTTCCATTGAAGTCTTTTCTATCGATACACCAATTTGTTGATCGATAAATGCCGACTGAGCTACTTATCTGGTCCTTTTATCAAGGCATTTTGTATTGAGCTCATTAATTGCTTTTGATTACAGGCAAGCTCAGTGGCCTTTGAATCGAGGAGCAATTTGATATGTGCATAGTCTAAAAACTTCTGATCGTCTCCAAGTCCATTTGAACCATTACCCATTACAGTATTGATCACTGGCTTTCCATGGAGCATAAAATCTAAACTCATGGTCGAAAGCATGTTGATATTCAGATCACTAAACTGTAAAATACTTTTAAGATCACCTAAATCTTGCTCTGAAGGGATGCGTTGGGACCATGATTCTTGATGATCTGAACGCAACAGTGTCCATTGCGGAACATTCCACTTAATCCACGGGAACTCGTTTTTTAACTGCTCAAATCGATCAGCTGACTCGGCCGGTGAGGTACGTATCAATAAATTACAGTTTGGGATTTGATCGTCCTGAATTGCCTCAGCAATTAAACCGATATAATAAGGATCATTGGGACTCGTAGACACATCGCCACAACTGTAACAAATCGTTTTTAATTCAGGATTCAAGCCAAATTGTGCTGTAAACTCCTCCTTTTGGTTCTTTGATATCGTTTCATGGCATAAGGCGCAAATTGGGGAGTTCCGACAATGCTAATCTGACTTGACTTTACTCGTGAGTAAAACTGCAAAAGATCATTTTTCATCTGATTACTCCAGACCAAATAATGATCAAAGTTTGCCGCCATCCGACCTTTAGAAGCCAAATTATCCCAACTAAAAATAAAGGCTGCGGCTGGGATTTTTCTTTGCTTAGCCGCGGCGACTAGAGGGGCAATAAAGGGTGGTCGTTGATGGGTAAAAAACAACAAATCACAAGAGTTTTGGGTTAAAAGCCTTTCACTTTCAAACGCGGCTTTTGAGTTTTGAAAACTTTTAAATCTGTAATTTTTCAAAAAACTGGATACTACTTTCAGAATTGAAAAAAATTCTGTAATTAAATAGATTAGCCTTGTAGCGATACCTCGTGTAGACCAATTTCGATTGTAATTGGTCTTTAGGTTATCCTGAATGCCGTGATTGCCGCGGCGGTTTCGCTTTAGGTGTGCAATTTCTTTGGCCTTTCGAAAAAACCAGGTGAAAAAAGACTCCTGAAGTGCCTCGATTTCAATGATTTTATGATTTAATCCGCGAAATACTTCTTTGGGTAAATAGGAAAAAATGACCACCTCATCGAACTCATTTTGAGCCGCTGTTAAAAAATCGCTCAGTATAAAATTACGATACCCTACTCCGTCGGTTATGACCAGGCCGAGTTTCCTCATAAATCATTAAACTCTTTTTGTGGGCTAGTTATCCAAATTTGATCTGATTTTAAAACCTCTAAAAAATGTTGGGCAGCACCGGTTTGGCCGAATTCTTTGTTAATGGTCTGGGTTCGCTCAGATTGGTCTAGGCTATTAATCGCCTGTAAAATTAATTTCTTTATCACAGCGGCAATTCAAAATAGAATCTGCCATAGCACGCTTATTTTGACGTGAACCAATATTAATTGTTGGAACACCATAATATGGTGCTTCGCGTACTCCCGCACTACTATTGCCTATAACGAATTCTGAATTTTTGAGCAAAGTCAAAAAATATTCGAATCTCAGTGAGGGAAATAAACGGAAATTATGATGATCCAAGAACACGCTGGAGTTCCTTAAGAATGATTTTACTCCCATTGTCGTTATTGGGATAAACCATGACATATTCTTTTGGCTGGCCAAAAGGCATCAACAAAGGTTTTGACATCATGTTCTAGCTGATCTAATTCTGTGGTAATGGGATGAAAAAGGGCAATAGCAAATGACTCAAAGTCAATGTTATAATAGGACTTAACTTGATGTAAGTCGGGCAGATTTTTTGAAAACATGACATCTAAATCTGGCGAGCCAATGGTATGAATCGTTTCAGGATATTTCCCCATTTGAATGAGTCTATTTTTTGCCTCATCATTGGAAACAAAATGAATATGACTGAGTTTACTGGTTGCGTGACGCATAAGCTCATCAATTGTCCCCGAGCGCTCCCCGCCTTCGATATGTGCCACAAGATAGTTATTCATAGAACCGACAATAGAAGCAGCCAAAGCCTCCAAACGATCTCCGTGAATAACGATCATATCGGGTTTGATTTCACGAACATAATTAGAAAACCCATTTATGGTGTTGGCCAAAGTGACATCCATAGTGGCCTCATCAGAATGGTTGTAAAACGTATGAACATTTGGGTAACCGCAGCGCTCAATTTCAATTAAGGTGTAGCCATATTCATCCATAAGATGCATGCCGGTCACAAATAAAAAAACCTCAAACTGATTATCGGGTTGCAGGATATCAATGAGTGACTTGATTTTACCGAAATCAGCGCGTGTACCAGTAAGAAAGACTATTTTTTTGGGGTTATTCAAAATCTTGGTAATCTAAATGGTGATCCACCGGCAGGTTGCGGGTAGCTGTTTTTCCGATAAGTTTATCAAATTCGGCAGCTAGAATAGAACCTGTACCAGGTCTTTTGACCCATATATTTTCTTTGGACAATAGTTCTCCTTTTCGAATGGGTTTTATAGTACAAACTGTAGCAAATGCAAAATCAATAGTGACTTGTTCTTCTTTGGCCGGTTCTTTTTCTCCACCGCGCATTAAGGCAATTTCTTTTGCCCCATTGATTAGTGTTGCACATGCTATTTCATCCATACTGCAAACAATATCAGGGCCTTGCCGATTCATGTTATCAGTAAAATGACGCTCTAGTATACTTGCGCCCAAGGCAACTGCGCCCAAACAAGCATTATTGTTCAGAGTATGATCACTCAATCCAAGAACTAATTCTGGAAAATGTTTTTGAAGCGCTTGGAAACCACCGTACCTCACCAATTTCGGTGGTGTGGGATATAAATTGGTTGTATGCATTAACGCCACGGGAACTTTGTGCTTTTTACAAATTTCTACAGTTCGGCTAACACTATCGATAGTATTCATTCCAGTGCTAATAATCATGGGTTTGCCGAAACGGGCGATGTGTTCGATCAGCGGATAATTATTGCACTCTCCTGAACCAATTTTGAAGGCTGGGACATCAAAATCTTGCAAGCGATTGGCGGCAGCTCTTGAAAATGGCGTGGAGATGAAAATCATCCCCTTTGACTCAACATATTGTTTTAATTCATATTCCTGATCCCCGTCCAAAGCGGATTGCTCCATAATCTCATAAATCGAGATATTGGCATTTCCCGGAATTACCTTTTTTGCAGCGGCACTCATTTCATCGGCAACAATGTGCGTTTGGTGCTTGAGGACTTCCACCCCAGCCCGGGAAGCGGCATCGACCATCTCTTTCGCTACTTGTAGAGACCCGCCATGATTTATTCCAAGTTCCGCAATAACCAGAGGTGGATGATCTAAGCCAACTAATCGATCGGCAATTCTAAATTCAGGATTCAAATTTTTGTGGTTTTAAATATAAATTCTGCGAAGTGCAAATCATCCTGGGTGTCGATATCCACTTGGCCATAAGGATGATTAACAATCATTGGTAAAGAGTTTTCGTCAAAAATAATTCCCTCTTTGATTAAATCACGATGAGTTATGTATAACAGACCATTTTCATAATAAGAAGGTTTAAGTCTTGACTGCGCATCCCAGGAGCATAGTTTAATGGCGTAAATTTACTCTGGTCGATATGGCCGATTTTTTTATTGAGCGGACTTACCGTAAACAAACTCTTTTTATTGTTTTTTTTCATAAGCTCAATGGCCTCTGAAAACAATTCTCGCGGGCGCAATGGATTAGTTGGTTGTAAAAGCACCAAATATTCAATTCCATTACCAAGCTGTTCCAGCGCATGTTGCATCGTGGCAATTGTGGGTGATAAATCAGTAGCTAATTCCTCTGGGCGATCAATAACCTCCGCTCCAGATTCTAGAGATATTGATTTAATATTCTGGACAATCCGTGCTCACGATAACTCGATTAATTTCTTGTTGCGCCAGGGCGTATTTTATACTATGCACAATAAGGGGCATATCAAGAAAACTTACGAGATTTTTTCCCGGAAAACGTTTGGACTGAGCGCGGGCTGGGATTAGGGCTGTCAAAGTTGTAATATTATTCAAAATTACGTCCACCAATAAATTTTTGCCTCTTCTAAACTCATATAATTATAAAATTCTTCGGATGTCATACGTTCAGAATTTTTATGGATTTTACGAAGATTGAATATTAAATCAAATATTGCCATCATAAGCCCCAAAAATGCCCGAAAATCTCCTTTGAATAATTTCAATTTTATCTGGATCCAAATAGAATAGACAAGTCTTCTAAGAATCACATTTAAAGGGTAAAACATGAGGTATAAATACCATCCTGATCGCAATGACTTTCGGGTACGTTGAATATAATCTTTATTTTTTTTGCGTGACTTAATATCAACCCTATGATGAATCAAAATATCGGGATAGTAGTGGACCTCTAAGCCTTTTTTAAACAAGTGAAATGATGCGAAATCTTCTTCACCATAAAATTTAAACCACTCGGGGTAATTAGGAATTTGGTGCCATGCAGAAGTCCTAATGATATGCTCCACCGACAAAACTCATTTACCCTAGTTGGCTTTTCAAGTGATAGTTTTTTATTTGGAGGATTGATCCCCCAAAAATCCTCATTGAAAGAATTGCACACTTATCAAATTTTTGAAAATATTGGCTAACCGCATTAAAATTTGGAATCTATTAAAAAATTTGCATCATCATCGAGTGAAAAGCAAAGGTGGTTTCCACCTGTGCCATAATTCTATTTCGACAATAAATTAGACCTTGATTACTGCTGTTACGAAGAGTCTGAATTGTTCAGGAGTATTTGCATCACATATTCAAATGTACCATCACCGGATGCATCGTCACAAATAAAACTTCAGATTTTCTTCGAAAATCCAAATGTTGCAATGAACCTAGAGTTTTTTTAACTCATCAAGACGGTTATATGTCGTAATTATTAATGTAAAATCATTGATCATTACAAATAGTGCTTTCTATTTCGAACAAATAATCTTCATCCTAAATAATCGATTATCTCATTCTCAAAGCTAAATTCTTTCTCTAGTTTCCAATTCTTAAACAATTCATTAATAAGAGACTTAATTTTATTTACGTTATTGGATGAGGAAATAAACTTATAATTGGGACCCAACAAGCGCATTACCTCACTTTCTTTTGGTCCCAAATATAATATTGGCTTATTCGCCGAAATACAGTGGGGAAATTTAGCTGGTAAAAAAGGACTCAAACCTTTATTTTCAGCTTCAATAATCACATTCACGTTAGCCTGTTTTTTGCAAATGAATTGAAATCTCAAAATCTTGCGACGCGAAAAATTTCACATTACTCAATGGCAAAATTTTTCAATTTTATCTGACAAACGGGGAAATTGGTCCAATAAAGTATAATTGAAACATTGATAGATTTTAATACCTTTGTCGTTCACAAATTAAAACCCTTCAATTAATTTGTCTGGATTTCCGTTGGCCTTAGTAGATTACCGGCATGAAGAAGATTAAATTTTTTATTGATCAAAAAATAAGATTTTCCTCATCTGTGAATTTTGAAATGAACTTATAGCAATCTGATGAGGAATAATTTTCGCCTTTTGACTGTCGAATTGGTAGAATTTTCGCATCCATTCCGATAATAACAAACTCGGAAATGATAAAAATTTGGATTGATCAAAAACAGACTGCATGAATCGCTTTTTTTGCAAAGTCCCTGGGCCTATTGAAGGCATAGCTCTTAGGATAACAAGCCATAGGATAAGGATCATGAATATAAGCGAGCCATTTTTCCATGAATACAGGGGATTCTAAAACTGCATGATGGGGGACAAAACTTTCACCTTGACTAAGCGTCATCACCTGATTAAATACAGATTCATCCAAAGCATTAAGCACCTTTCGAAAACTATAAGAAAGGCTCAAAAAGTAAAGGAAAACCCAACTATATTTTCAAAATAAGGGCTCAGGTTAAGTCCGATATACCTCCTAAATAATCTGATTGTTCGACTCAAAATGTATCTCCAATTCCATTTTAACTCTACGATCTTAATCAATTCAACTCCACTAAGTGATACCTCAGTCTCAGATCCATGAAGCACTGTCAAGTTAAAAGACTGACTTAGATTCTCAATAAGTGCATAATTTGCCCGTGCACCACTTGTTCTATTGACATCGAGTGAATCAACTAGAACTAAAATATTTTTATTGGTAATTTTTCAGAAATGCTAAATATTAAATGCTCTACTGCCAAGATTTTAATCAAATTTTTCTTCAAGAAAATCTAAAATCTGCATCGATGCACGCCCATCGCCAAATGGGTTTTTAACAACATCATTTTTAGAATTTCTTAATTTTAAAAGAACATTTTGGACAATTTTATCATGATTCATTCCGACTAATGTTGATGTTCCTGCTGCGATACCCTCAGGGCGTTCCGTACTTTCTCGAGTCACAAGAACTGGCACACCAAATGTCGGTGCTTCTTCTTGAATACCTCCAGAATCAGAGATGATTAAACTAACATACTGCATCAACCATACCATGGAAGGGTAGTCAATCGGAGCAATTAAGTGAATTCTGGAATGATTTTTTAAATCCTCACGAATGCTCATGGTAACATTCGGATTGGGATGAACTGGCCAAATAATATTACAACTATGTTTTTCAGCCAATACAAGAATTGAATCAGACAAATTCTTTAGACCAATTCCAAAGTTTTCTCGTCGATGGGCAGTCACCAATATCCAAGGTTTTGAAGTCTGGATTTTCTCAGTCCATTTTTTAATAAAGTCATTTTCAAAACCATTTGAAATTTTTTGACTTGACCAATCTAAGGCATCAATGACCGTATTACCCGTTTTTAAAATATTATCCGAAGAAACTGATTCAGCGATAAGTTTTTTTTAGCATGATCTGTTGGGGCAAAATGATACTTTGCAATTTTTGAAATGATCTGTCTGTTCATTTCTTCTGGAAATGGAGCAGAGAAATTATACGTTCTCAAGCCAGCTTCAATATGGCCCACAGGAATATTTCTGTGAAATGCAGCCATAGCCGAGGCAAGAGCCGTGGTCGTATCGCCTTGGACTAGAATCATGTCTGGGTTTTCATTTTGTAAAATTGGATCAAGTGCACTATAAATCTTGGAACTTAGACTATTCAAATTTTGGCCTTTCTCCATAAGATCTAGGTCATAATCGGGCTTAATATCGAACCATGCTAAAACCTGATCAAGCATCTCTCTATGTTGGGCTGTCACACAAACAATGTGTGGAATGTTTCGATTTCTACATTCAAGCACCACGGGCGCCATTTTAATAGCTTCGGGACGCGTACCAAAGCAAATGAGAATTTTCAAAAGAAATTAAATTTTAAACGCCTCAAACGGTAAAAAAACAACCGAGTTGGGATTTTAACATAATATATCCGCCAAAACCAAGAAACAACATTCAAATCATTTGATTTTCGCAGCATTTCATTTAGAGAAATAAATTCTGAAAAAAGAATAGGACATATTGATTAAGTATCTTTTTAACTTGAATGTCATAAGCTTACTCTCGATAAAATGATTCCACAAAGACAAAATAGCTCGAGCCTTAGCCCTCTTCATTTTTAAATCGCCGGCGCAGTACTTGCCTGTATTCGATTCAGCATGTTTACGATTATAATAAAGCACATTTGAAATCATTACTCCGCTCAACCCCGAGCTAACCATACGAGTATATAATTCCCACTCCTCTGCATAGCTTAAGTCTTCTAAGAATCTGTTTCCATTAAAACATGATTTACGCCAAAAAACAGTGCATGAGGCCATTGGAATCTTGTTTTCCAAAATATTGATTATGTCATGATGGTTGACCTTAGCGATGAGTTCCGGTTTTTTGAAGATTCACTAATCTCTGGCGAATCAATAAACGGTTGTTTTTGAAAATAGAAAAATCAAATTCCGGATCCTTTAATAGGTTAAGGTTGATACCCAAATTATTATGATGAACTATATCATCGTCATCAAAAAAAATCACATAATCACCATTACAAATATCTAGTCCAAAATTGCGACAACCTGGAAGTCCTTTTTTATACTTATCTGGCCGAACTATATATGAAAACCGCTTATCCGCGGAAATAAATTCTTCTACAACTGTCTTAGTATGGTCTTGTCCCCCATCATCAATTATTAGACACTCAAAATTTTCATATGACTGATTTTTAATGGACTCAAGAGTATCCTTTATTAAATGGGCACGATTGAACGTGGCCATTATTATAGATATTTTTGGAGCGTCTAAAGTTTTCAATGAAATCTAACTAGTTTTTCTTGTAGATCATTATCTGAAAACTAATTTTAAAAAATCAAATTCCTGCGCTAATGATCGATTCATGCCCACTTTTAACCTAAAAATGAAGTATTTGAATAATTTCGAAGTTATTAAATCCTTTTTCTTCAATAATCGATGCTTAATCAAGTCCTTCTCAATCAGCATTGTTATTTTGTTAATTATTCGAGCCTCATTAAAATTTGACATCAGTCCAAGTTTGATTTTGACTGACATTGACCGATAATGTTTTATCAAAAATTCATCGGATAAACCCACCTCTAAAGAATAGATGTTTCCTAGAACGCGGCTTTCATTTTGATTTAGGTTAACACCAAGATTGTTTAGATAAAGCATTCGGGTATGAAAATCATGATTCTTTTGCGTTTTAAAAGATCTTCGGGAGATTTGATCGCCATGGATTCTATAACTAATAAGTGGCTCTTTTAAATTCTTGAATTTTCCGTAAGACATGAGTCTCACCCAAAGGTCATAATCCTCTGCAGGTTCTCGTTCTTTGTTATATCTAATTTTATTTTCAATCAACACCGATTTGCGAATAATTACCGATGGATGAATAAATTGATTCCCGCGCAGCAACAGGGCTTTAATTTCATCGTTTTCTATTGGTAACATAAATGATGTTTGCCCATCTATTCTCTTATACTGGGAACCGCATAAGATATAATCCAAATTGTTCTCTAAAAACTCTAATTGCTCTTTAAAGCGATCTTCATGACAAATATCATCACCATCCATACGTGCAATGTATCTACCCACGCTTTTCTCAATTCCGAGGTTAAGGCTATCTGTATACCCGGTATTCTTTTCCTTTTGAATTAAAATGATTCGATTATCCTCGAATTTTTAATCAAATCAACTGTATTATCTGTTGAAGCATCATCAATTATGATTAATTCGAAATTCCGATAAGTTTGACATAAAACACTTTTGATTGCCTGATCGATATAATTCGACTCATTATATACAGGCATTAAGACAGAGATACTTGGATTAATCAAAAACGAAAATTCTTTTTAACCATCGTAATGGTCTGAGTATCAAAAACCCAATGCGAAATTCAATTTTCTTTAGATTTTTTAATTTTTCAATCTCCTGGCTCTCTAGTAACTTCAATAAATATTGCGCATGTGAGATGTGATATTCTTTGTATAAAGTTTGATGCTTATTAATAATTAAGCGCCTTAAATCATATTTAATTTTGTTCGCACGAGTAGTGGTTGAGTTTTTGCGCATACGATAATTAAACAAAACTTCAGGAATAACAAATGCGGTACCCCCATCAGATAAGAGACGGATGTAAAATTCCCAATCCTCAAATCCTTGTTTCATGGATTCATCATAACCACCAACCTTTTCCCAATCAGATTTTCTGAACATTGAATTGCCAATTGCCGAATTCTCGCAAATAAAACTAGAAATAGATCCTCCACCGGGTTTAAATATTTCAATGAAATCATCACTTTCAGTAATTCTTCTCCCCCAGCAAGTGACTATTTTAACTTTATTTTTTTGTAATAGAACTTTAACAGCTTTTTCTGCGAAAGTAGGTTCAAAATAATCATCGCTATCTAAAATCAAAATATTTTCACCGGTAGCACAATTAATTCCATTATTTCGAGCTGAACTTGGCCCACTATTTTTTTGAGTTAATAGTAAATCTATTTTGGGTTTTAATAATTGAAGCTTCTTTTTTGTTGACGCATTCGATCCATCATCAATGACAATAATTTCTGCGGGATGAAAAGTTTGATTTAAAGCAGAATTAATCGCTTTTTCAACAAATATATTATCGTTATAACAAGTAATTATTATTGATAATTTTTCATTTTTACTGTATTCTCTATTTCTCATTACAAGAAACCACAAAATTCCACTTTGATTGACTTATTACTCGTAAGACATCAAAAAATCCGATTTTAGACGTCAATTTAAAAATGATTATAACAAGGCTTTTTATCCTCGTTAAAATTGAAAGGTTTGAAAATCTTATTTTATTCAAAACTTCAATTAGGAACAAGTGTTTTGAGTTATGAATTTTAATAGTACTAGTAGTATCAATAGAATCAAAAAAACTCATAAAATCGACATATCCATCAATATCTGAGAAATGTATCGACTCATTTTCAAAATGTAGATTGGACAAATACTTATTCATATCTTCAGTTCCATTATGCGACTTGATGAAATCACCTAATACACACATCAAATTTTTTTGAATTGTTGTTCTCGAAAATCTGAAATAAGATAACTAGAGGTAAGTGATTTATCATGAATTCGATATCGATATAAAATTTTTTGGTAGTGAAAAAAATTAAAATATTTCAAAGCTCTCAACCAAAAATCATAATCTTCGACTAAAAAATACTTTATTCTATATCCTTTAAGTTTTTCAAAAACGTCGCGAGTATATAAAAAACAGCAACCAATTACATTTTTAAAAAAAATATTATCGATGTCCGGTAAATTTATACGATCGATTATTTTACCACTTTTATTTATTGTCTCATAATTGCAAAAAACTATATCTGCCTCAGATTTTTGTATTGTACGAACCATTTCATAAATGGCATTAGTATGAAAAAGGTTATCGTGACTAATCCATGTTATATAACGTCCCCTTGCCATACTATGTCCCAAATTAAGGCTGATAGGTAACTGCATGTTTGTGGCATTGTTAATCAACTTGATGCGATGATCATTTGTATTAATCATTGAATTAATTATATCTAATGAGTCATCAGTCGAGGCGTCATTGATAATAATCAATTCAATATTCCGATAAGTCTGATTAAGACAACTCTCAATACACATTTGCAAATAATCCTGACCATTATATACAGGAAGAACTATTGAAACTAATTCCTTAAGCATTTTTTGAAAAAATATTTTCCAATCTTAAGACGTAATTATCAGGCGTATAAGTTTTAATTATCTTGCGATTTGATTCCCCAAGAGCCAACCGCCTTTCTGAATTATTAATCAATTCTTTAATTTTGCTTTTTAGAATTAACTTGTCGTTTTTAATTAAAAAGGAGCTATCTCTGATTAATTCCTTAGTCCCTGGGTGATTAGTTGCAATAACTGGTAAGCCATATAGCATATATTCTTGAACGACATTCGGCGTACCTTCAATATCAGACATTAGAATGCCTATATCAATACACGAAAGAATTTCTTCGACCCTGCTTCCCGAGAGTATATTTACTTTGTGACTCACTTTATGTAAAATCACCTTATTTACGAGATTATCAAAAATATGTGCCGTACTTTCAGTGTTATTTCTGTCACCTAAAAAAATTAGGTGGCTATTATGGAATTCATATGTCAATTCAATAAAAGAATCCAAAACCATATTGTGCAATTTTTCTGGACGATAATGGGCTATCATGCCAATAACAATATTATTTGATGGAATATTAAATTTAGCTTTAATGTCATTTTTATCAAAATCAATTCTTAATAACGTCGGAAATTGAGGCAGTACAAATAGCTTATCTTCCTTAATTCTATATTTTTCTCGAAATATTGAAATACAATTTTCTGCATTGCCAATAAATAAATGAGTTCCCTTAATTACAATCTTCTCAACAATATCATTTTTCCATACATCTAGCCCAAGTTGATGCCAAAATGTGATTTTGACGGAAATCAAAAATCGACGTAGAAAAAAGGCAATTTTTGATGATGTATTCATATACGGAATAATTATCTCATATTTATTTTGTCTTAAATCCCTTGTTATTTGAAAAATAGAAGATAATATCCAATACAATCTTTTGATGTTTTTGAATTCTATCGAAAATGGGAAATACAAATAGATATTATTGTAAGCAAAGATTTCTCCAATAAATTCCCTACACTCATCCCTAAACTTTAATGGAATTGAATCTGTTTTAGAAATAAGGAGATCTATCTTGCAGTTTCTTTTTTCCGATAAGTATTTAGCAAGTCCTAGTGCTTGCCTTTCGGCACCACCTAAAATGGGATGATCGATTATAAAAAGAATACGATTATTTTTAAAAAATCATCTTTTTCGCTCAATCTTTCCGATAAATATTTTCTCGAAATCTGCACGAGACGAGTTGATTCCCCAAACCGTAATATGAAATTAGCTTCAATCAAATCCCAAGAATATTGCGCCTGTTTCATTTTGAGAATCTCATCCATGCAACTTGTCCGGGGCCCGTCATGAGTACGATAATATACCTTGGCATTAGAATTGAACTCTACTTTTTCAATCTTTGTGAAAATACGGCACATGAATTCACCATCTTGATTGATTATTAACTTTTCATTCCATTCACCCGCTCTATGAATCAAATTTCGTGGAATTAAATAGGCATGTGGAGGCATAAATGCGTGTGAAATGGCAAGTGCATCAATAAATTGCTCAACTTCATCAAAATTTTGATAAACGAAAAGCGATTGACTTTTAATATCACCAGGGTTTTTGTTGAAAAAATCCCATTTGGAAGTGGCAATAGTATTTGAAGTCGCACCAGATAAGCCCTCAACCTGAGCTTCAATTTTAATGGAGTCTAATAAATCGTCATCATCAAGGTACTGAATGAAATGACCCTTGCTTTTCCGAAATGCAAAATTTCTGCATGCATTCGCTCCACTAATTTCATGATCAGGACCAAAATAATATTGAAATCTTGAATCTTTTTCTAAAAATGATGAAATTTCTTGTTTCGTATTATCCGTACTATTATCATCTACAATAATACACTCCCATTTCTGATAAGTTTGGTTTAAAACGCTTTCTAAGGTTTCCTTTAATAGTTCACTTCGATTAAAGGTTGGTATTAATATGGAGACTAACGGAGCCATTTTTTAGTAATTAACTTTATTCCTCTCCCGACTTTCGAGAATTTCTGGAATTAGTGAAACTAATGATCGGTATTTAAGGAGATTGATTCTGAATGTTCGGAAATTGAATTTAATCATTGACTTAAATATTTCATTTCGCCAAACTCTCTTTTTTGCATTCAAAATCCGGAGTAATATTAATGTCTCCCAGATAGAGTTTAAGTCTACGTTCCAATACATCTTTGTCTAATTTATCAGAAATATTTGGCTCGAACTCTTCCCTCTCTATCATGACGTATATTCACTGGAGGCACTACTCCCATTTTGAGGTCATGAGCACGAACTCTCTGACAATAGTTTTCATCCTCACCATAATGGAAAAACATAGGATCAAATAATCCAACTCTTTCTATAGTTGATTTTGGAATAAGCCAACCAGCAGCATTAACAAATGGCAAAGAGTAGACTTTTTTACACTACCGTCTAATAAATCAAAGAATAGATTTCCGGAGCTAACACACTTTAAATATTCACTAAAATTCCGGTCTAAATCAGTTCCTGAACCGTTGTAGTGTGTTGGACTCATAATACCATACTCCGGATTGCTTTGATGAACCTCAATGAGTTTTTCCACACAATCATTCTCTAAATATGCATCCTGATTGAGTAAAAAAACATACTCAGCCCCATTAGATAAGGCTTTCTGAATTCCAATGTTATTTGCTTGACCAAAGCCAATATTTGTTTTGTTTTCAATAAGTATGACTTCAGGATAGTTTTCACGAATATGATTTAATGTAGAATCGTTCGATGCGTTATCGATTACGATAGTTTGACCCACCTCACAAGAATCAAGACACTCATCAATCCATTTCATTGAATTGAATGTAACCACTATAATTTTAAAATGGGTCAAAATTGTGATGATGAATTAATAAAAGGATTGACCTAGTCACAATACGAAAGAATTTAAAGATTCAAGAAGTTTCAATGACTCTCAAAATTTCTGGACAAATATTCTCAGTACTAAATCGATCAAAAACCAACTTATTTAGTTGACCATGCTTATATTTTAATTTTGAGTCTTCATAGTATTGAATTACTTTTTCCCCCATTTCTTCTATGTTTAGATAAGGGACTATAAATCCTCCGGCATTTTTTAAAATCTCGTTTGTGCCTGTTGAGCCTTCAAAACTAACAATCGGTTTTCCAAGCATTCCGATTTCTATACAAACCAAAGGAAATGGATCCTCTCTTGAAGTCATTAAAAACACATCAAAATCCTTCAATACATTTCCAGCATCCTCTTTTTCTCCGATAAAAAAGACTTTATCATTTAATTCCAATCTCTTGGCATCATGTAGCAAGTAATCGATTTGTAAGTGTTTCCCAAGCCAAATAAACTTTATGTTGGCTTCAGGTATTTTGGAAATCACATAATTTGCTACATACAAAAAAAGATCCGAACCCTTGCGACTTTGTACTGTGCCCGCTCCACCAACAATAAATTCTTCAGTTTCTTTTTGGGTTCACTGGGCATCTGTATTTCTGAAAATGCATAAACAACATCGATGCTTTTATGATTAACTCCCCAATTTTCGATTAAATTCGTTTTAACCATATCGGAAACGGCGATAAAGCGATTAACATCATGAAACAAGTTTCTTTCATTCTCGAGATGATGTTTTAAGACTATCTCTAATTCATGGACATGGAAAATTAATTTAGCTCCATATATAATGTTTTTAATCTCTGTTGCAAGTGGCAGCGAGGGGAGCACTGTTTGCATATATGACATCGTATTTATTCTTGGCCAAAACCTCAAAGAGCGTTTCTTTCGGGTTTGCCCTTTTAGCAAATCTTAAACGAATTAGTTGACGTTTGAAAAATTTTGTCGGGTTAGACTTAGTTAAGTCTATATAAATCGTAATAGTTTGTCGCTATTGACCTGAATTCCTCTTCAATTTCTCCTCCATTCAATGCCAATACATCGAAAACGAGTTTTGGCTTATGCTCCTTCAACCACGTCATGAAAAGCAACAATACTTTTGGAGATCCGGTTCTTGTGGATTCGTGTAAAATAAAGAGAATATTCAATTAAATCCGGATAATAAATTTAATTCCTTATAAAGAGTTCTGTGTCTTCCATTAAGTTCCCGAGTACAACTATTAGTTCGAGACAGTTTTGGATCAAGAAAGTCTCTATTGAGAGAAGCCCCAAGAAATGACTCTAGTTCATTCAATTTTTGATGAGAAAAAAGTTGATCAAAGTGCAAAAAAAAAAAAAAAAAATCCAGTTCGCCTTTTTTGTTCATCATTGGAATAATGCATTAAAATATGACTATACATTTTAAACCATACATCGAGGGCAAATTATGCGTCATCTTTAAGCGATGTAGAGCATTGCTCTCTTTACATTCCCTTAAAATACTTAAGGCAGTTTTATTGGGTTCTCTGTAAACCACAACAAACTTCACATTTAAATTATTCTGGTCAATAACATTTTTCCAAATTGGTAATGTATAACTGAATCTCGGATCTTTGAAACAAAAATAATTAGAGGAAGTAACCACCTTCTTAATTCGATTATTAATAGAATAATCTGATTTAATTTTCGCAGTAATTGGCAACCGAGCCAACCATCGTGACTTATAAAATGTCCAACTTGGAAAAAACAATTTCCGTATTCCCTCTGGAAGGTTTATTACTGAAGTTTTTAAAATATCCTCATTAATTAAATTCACTTCTAAATCCTCAAAAAACCTTTGAATTAGCTTGTCTTTGTCAAGGTAATTAGGAGTTCTCGCCGAAATAAAAATCTATCCCTGACATTAATCCCATAGTCATGCTTGTTCCACTTCTTCCTGAACCAAAAACCAAAATACTGTTCACGATTCTCTACAACAATATATTAATAATAAAAAATTTCCGATGATGCCTTGAGCAAAATATGAATGGCATATGTCAACGTAGCCTTTAATTCGAGTCATTTAACTTTCTGGCAATAAATCACATGTATTTATCATCTATTTTTATCAAAAAATCTGAGAATTTCATTTACTGCGTTTTCACGTTTCTCATAAACTTGTACCCTTTTAATTGACTCAGCAAAGATTGTCCATCATAATTAAATTGACTCAAATTAATGAACTCAAACCCTTTTTTTCTTATCGATTAAAAATTGATTATGAGGCAAGGCATAAATCTTACATCCATCGCTTCTGCAAAATATATTGCTACAGGAAATATCAATGTAGGCTCAAAGTCTTTTTTCATGCTGCCAAATAGAATTACAAAAATCATCACCTGCGATATAACCATCATTTTTAACCTTGGCCAGGGATTTTATCAAGTCGATAATTATTCCTTTTAAAGTATGATCAGCGTCAATGTAGACAAAATCAAGAGAGTTTTCTTCAATATTATTGAGTACATCACAACTTCTTCCTTTTAAAATAATTCTCTTTTTCGACCAAGGTTCTGTTTTCATAAGTGCTTCATCGTATATTGCCTTAAATTCAAGAGTAGATTTATTTAATGGCTTATTCCAATAACTTAAATTTCGCCATAAATCAATCATGTAGTATGACTTCATTTTCAACGTAATATCCTTTTACTAACCCTCTAATTTTATTGAGAAAAAGTTTATGATATTTTAATTGGTTGGTAGATATTTTATTCTCGTGAAAACTCTTCACTCTTTTATTAATTTCAAGTATTTCCCTCAGAACTCAATAAGTCTTCAAAATTATCATTTTCCACTTCAGTGTAGCTAACCCCATTACAAAAGTATCTCTTTTCCTAAATATGAGAAGAAATAATTGTTTGGATGCACTTCAATTCTATAAATTGACAAATCACCTTCATTGATTTCTCTGGATTTTTAACCAACTCCTCAAAAGAGACAATTAAATACTTATCTGGATATTTTTGACTAAGAATTGTAACTTCCTTAATATAGCTCAATATCCTATGAACTTCATTATTATCAATTAATTTACTAAATACGTTTGCATAACCATTTTTACTTCTGAAATCCTCCTTTATCTCGCGCCTTTGTGACCTCGTAGCAATTATGCTCCGAATATCACGTTCAACATAAATATATTTACTGTTTGGAAAAGATTGAAGTAAAAATTTTTTAACAAACCAATATTTGTTCACCTAACGCAGCGTAAAATGTTTTCTTTTGATTAATTAAATGTTCAGAAAATGTTTCATAAATCACTGAAGTAATTTGTTCGATTGTCCATTGGGTTAGATACTTTAGTTTCTCAAACACAGCTTTATCAAAATCATAAAAGGACATCTTGAATGGTAAATATATCCGATCTTGACTTGAAAAATCAAGAAATATTTCTCCCTTGATTCACAAACCTTTCAATTCTGTAATAGCGCCCCTTGGAAGCCAGTAATGTTCTCAAATATTCAGTGTCCTTATAGATTAACCATTCCGATTCATTAGTTTCATTCTGAAAGGCCAATGAAATAATGTCATGAATAGGTGAGCAAAATATCTCCAGATGTCCATCTAATAGGCCTCTCAATAAAGATTTTCCACCTCCCCACCAACCATCAACGTGTATTATCATTTAAAAAAATTAATGAGTTTTATTTTAAATTACAAGTAGCATATTGTTTATCAAACACAAATGTTATTGAAAAAAATTCAAAAATCTCCAAATCGTTTTCTGATTTGGCTAATAGACATTCCCTCTGCTACATTACTTTAGAATTGAATGCTCCTTAATCATTGTATCTTGGGCCATTTTTAATACTATTTTTTTCTTTATCCTGAGGTATTATTACAACGCCTTCTTTATCAGCAAAAATCAAATCGTTCGGATTAACCATTACTCCTGAAATAGAAATTGGCTTGTTGTAATCCGCTAATGTTCCCTTTTTCTTAATATCCATACAGCTATAACCCATTGAAAAAACTGGAAATTTCATTTTTTTCACCTCATTGCTATCTCTTGTTTTACCGCCAATTATTGCAATAACACCGGATCTTATTGCCAAATTTGTATTTAACTCTCCAAAATAGGCATATTCAGGACATTGATTTTCAACAACAATTGCCCCATATCATTAGGAACTAAAGTTTGATAACTATCTAATGCATCGTAAATAGAGCTTGTGTCTGATTCTTCTTTAGATTTAATCTTCAGTGTTTTTGCACGTCCCAATATTTTATGACTTGGCAGATTCAACTGCATTCCAATAATTATCTTATTAGTAATGTGAAGTTCTTCGAAAATGTCCGATAACATTGACGAACTGAGCAGATGGGTGAGATTTCTGAATAATCTTCTTTCACTTTCTCTAATACCTGCAGCAATAAAATTCGCGAGCTCAAACTCATCTGGTGTATTCACGTCACAGGACTCAATTGCATCTGCGAAAAGAAAATGAGGTTTTTTCTCCAATTCTTCTTTTTAATCTTAAAGCAGTTTCTTTCCGGACTATGTATAATCCCATCGTTTCAATTATCGAGTCGGGAAGGTCTGAACTATTTGGTATTTTATCAAGGTTATAATTGGCTTTATCTGTGGCAAAGTCCAAGTATATTGTTTTTCTCTTCTCACTAAAACTGCAGAATCATAATCTGCATTCTGCTCTAAATATTCTATACCTTTTTTAATAGTTTCTTCCTTAATAAATGGACTTGTTACATAGAATTTGTATATACAAGTCAGCTTTTACCTGTCGTACCTGATTAAAAAAAAGCTCATTACCATCGGTTTTATTGGATGCATGTTCACATCTCTTTTCAAAATTTTACAATCAAGATGAGAAGCAACACGAATTATTTCTTCTGACTCTGTATCCAGATAAACTTCATCGATACATTCAAATGTCAAAATTCTTTCCAATTGCCTCAAGAACAATGGCTTACCGTCCATTATTTAAAATTCTTATTTGTATTCTATCGCTAGTGCCTTTAGCTGGCAAAAATGCTACAACTTTCATTTTTTAAAATTATGAATTAAACCATCGAGCTTTTCCTTGATATTGAGAGCTTCCAGTAAATGAGGACTTAATTCTGAAATTACCAATTGCGTGATACCACGAATAAAAGTCCTGATCTAAACTGTCTCTTTAATGCAATCGCAAATGAATAGCTACCATGATTTAGCTGAATTTCATTGAGCACTTCGGTATATGTTTTCTCCTACTTTTAAACTATTCAGAGAAATATTGTCTCTTTTACTATTCACTTGATAAATGAGCTGTTGACTAGAATCAACTATATGAATATTCAACACAGGGGTTTCAAATATAAAATCTGAATAAAATTTAAGTTCTAATTCTAGATCTTCACCATAATTAATTGTCACGTTTTTGTCCTCACCATTAATTTTAATTGAGTTTAAAACGACTCGATCGACCAATATTGAAGATTTTTCCTGTTTTAAATCCTCGTAATAGTAGCTTATACCAATACTGACATCACCTTTATACCTACATTTACCATAATTTAGATATAATATTGATCCACAAATTCGCGCTAGTTGAGGCATGGAATGCGACACAATAATAACTGCACATGACTTTAACAATTGATTCAAAACTAGCATTTAGCCCTGAAGTTCATATCCCCAACCGCCAAAACCTCATCAATAATCAGAACATCAGGCTCCATTTGCGAAGCAATGGCAAAACCTAATCTAACCTTCATTCCTGAGCTGTAGTTACGAACGGGCATGTCTATGAATTCTCTTATTTCGGCAAAATCAATGATATCTTCAAGTTTATCATCAATTTCTTCCCGAGTAAACCCCAGGACGGCACCGTTGATATAAATATTTTCTCGTCCACTCAAGATGGGATTAAATCCCGTGCCTAATTCAATTAAAGCACCAACCTTACCTCTTATTGTTACTTTGCCTTGATCTGGATTGATTAGACCATTCAGGATTTTCAGCAATGTAGACTTCCCGGCTCCGTTGTGACCAATCAGTCCCAAACATTCTCCTCTCCTGAGTTCAAAATTGATGTCTTTCAGCGCCCAAAATTCCTTTGGCCTTAATACGGTCCCTTGATTTTGCCCTACTAGACCTGAAAAAAGATCTTTCAAACCATACCAGAGACTCGTCTTTAGATCAACACAGAACTTCTTAGAAACACCCTCTACTTTAACTAAGACCTCATTTGATTGACTATGCTCCATGTCGTTCTAAGATGATCGGTATCGAAATTCGATAGATTATTAATGCAAAGAAAAAAACAGGTATAATTAGCGCCAAAGTCCAAAAAAATGACACCAGAAATGTAAAATCTAAGCCCATCAAAGACTCCCGCGTCGTCATTATAAAGGGGTTATTGGATTAATTGTCATAAGTAATTTCATGGCTCCATCAACACTAGGTATAGAGTAAACCACTGGTGTGACATACATCAAAAAGGTAAGCCCAATACTCACAATTTTGGAAACATCGTGATAGATTAAACTTATTGGCGTAATTAGGAGCCCCAACGTGATGCCAAAAAATACTGCACTTATGATAATCAGAGGAAAAAACAACTGACTAACATGAAACCCAATATCGTAAACAAAAAGGAAAAGAACCAGAAGAACGAGTTTCACAAGGCTATTAAAAAGAAGCTTATAAATTCCCGTTAAGATCAACGCCTCTTTAGGAAAATTAATTTTTGAAATAATACTCATGGAACCTTGAGTACTATTTTTTTGGGGTATTGATCGATTCTGTAATAATTGACCATACTAGGGTTCCGATAAAGACATAAACGGGATATGGGACTCAGTATCCGACAACTTTACTGTCCCAGAAGCACTTAAAAACACCCATACAAGTGCGGTGAACACCGGTGTGATAAACATCCAAAAAATGCCCAAAAATGACTGTCGGTATTGGGCCTTTATATCTCGAACTGCCAATTGTTTGGCCAAAAAATGAGAAGAAAACAAATCAACAACACTCAATTTTAAAATCTTGAAAAAACTGAGTTTATTATCTCTACTGTATATTTTCTCTTCCAACAGGGTTATTGACTTTCGTAAAATTTAATGATTCTTTTGGGCACACCTCCGGTGCTGATACTCCCAAGATCATTAAACACATTTGTAAAAATCACAGAAGTAAATTTTTTGTATTTGGTTATATTGTATCTAACCAATCGTCTTCTTTTTTCAAAGACTTTTGAAACTTCATACGGAACTAAATATATAATTTTTGGAGGCGATATAAAAGGAAGAACACTTGAAAAATAAGAGTATTTAATAACATTTACCAGGTGTTTAATGTTCTGAAAAAGAGGAGCCTAAATGCAAACTCAAGCATGTATTTAACAATTAGATTGTGAAATACAATTTAAATTATGATTTACGAGAAGAAAATCTAGCTTTAAATCGCTGCCAAAAGGATTTCGTTTGGGTTTCATGATACCCCTGACCATAACTTTTGCCATAACCATAGCCATAACCATAACCATAACTATAGTCATAATTTAGGGTCTTGCTTTGGCGGACATAATTAAACACCAAGCTCAGATGCGGCACCACCCCTTTGCGATAATTCTCATTAATCAGCGAAAGCATTCCGCGTTTGGTATAATTCTGACGAGATAAATAGAGCGTGGCATCGGTAAACTTAAGCAGATTAAAAGTATCGGTCACCAGGCCCATAGGAGCCGAATCGATCACAATGTAGTCGTACTTTTGTTTGACCTCGGTAAAGAACTCAGACATGGTCTCGGACAGCATGAGCTCGGCAGGATTAGGCGGAACGGGGCCCGAGGTAATGATATCCAAATGAGGATTTTTAGTTTTCTGGGTAATGGTCTCTACAGATTTTTGGTGGCTTAAATAATGGACCACCCCCACCTGGTTATCGATTTCAAAATCATCAAAAATCTTGGGTTTGCGCAAGTCCATCCCGAGCAATAAGGTTTTTTTACCGCTCAAAGCAAAAACTGAGGCCAAGTTTATGGCGCAAAAAGTTTTTCCTTCACCACTGAACAGAAGAACTGATCAGTACCGTCTTAGCCCCTTTAATATCCTGCTCGTTGTAAAAGAACTGCAAGCTCGCTCGAAGCGCTCGAAAAGATTCAGAAATCGGGGATTTTGGCGCATCCAAAACGGCCAAATTCCCTTCTGGTTTATGGGTCCCGACCACGCCAATAATCGGGATTTCCGTGACACGCTGCAAATCGCCTACATGATGAATTTTGGTGTCGATAAATACCCAGACAAACACCAATACAAAAGGCACCAAAAAGCCAAAAAACAAGGCCATGGTGTAATTGAGCTGGTTATTCGGTCCGATCTGCCCCCACCCGTGTCCTTAGCATTATCAATGACCATAACATCAGATACGTTGGCCGCTTTCACCAGGCCTGCCTCTGAGCGCTTGGATAAAAACAAATCATAGGTCCCGCGACTCAGGGTGTACACCCGCTCAATTTTCAGAAGTTCTTGCTGATCCTTCGGTAGCTTTCGAATATCGCGCTCTTTGATGGTGATATCCCGTTTTACCCTACTGAGTTCTTCATTTTCAAAGCCTTAGAGGAGGTGATATTCTCTTGAAGCACCCGTTTAATTGCGTCAATCTGGCGATCAATATCCCGAAAAATAGGCGCCCCTTCTTGATACGAATACTCAAGTTTACTGCGCTCTAGAGCCTTTTCGATAATTTGAGTCACTCCGGTAACCATACTCCCTTCCGAAATCCCAATAACTGAAGGCGCTGGCGTATCGCTATAATCATCATGTGTCGAGAGGTAGGTCTCCAATACGGCGTAATAATTGAGTTCACGCTCTAAGGCCTCCTCCCTTAAGTCCAGCTGAGTGAGTTCCGTGCGCAAAGTTTCCCCTCATACTCAAGATCCATGATGCTATTTTTTGTTTTTAAACGCATTCAGCTCATCTTCAGCAAGACGCAATTCTTGAGATTTTAAAGCCAAACTACTGTCAATAAACTTAATGGTCTTGGTCGCAAATAGATTTTTACGCTCTAACATATCTCTTTCCAACACCTCTACCGAACCGTTCAGATAATCTACCATGCGGGCTTTATTCCCGCCGATCATACTGAGTTTGATTACAGAAGAACTATTTTCAGGACGCACATTGACCCCCATATAGCCTTTCACCGCTTGATCAAAGGACGAAAAACCCAAATAATAGCGATCCCCTTCACGCGCCATAGTCCTACTTTTTGGCCAAAGGGTAATAGACAAGAAATCAGTCTTAATCGCTTGTCCTAGATTAAAAGTCTTTGAAAAACCACCTTGCGGAATGATTACCGGAGCAATGGATTTACCCTGATCATAGGTTTGGGCGCTTCGTTCACCGGCACGCTCCCAATTACCCTCTATATTGAACGAGTTAGGCCCGGTAAATGTAATGACAAACTCCTGTCCCAATATTTGTGGATGCTCGCGATCAATCTCAATGTCAAATGGCACTGAGCCGTATGCATCGACTCTCTGATAGGTACCGTCCTTTTGCAGACTGATAAAATAGCCGAGTTCATCGACCACTTTTTCATTGTGCGTGCGCGAGCGCAGCGTTACCAGAGCGGTGTTGACCTTATCCGTGGTCCCGCCCCAGTTAAAAGTAAGACTCGTATTGCTGGTAAAAAAAGGGTTTTGGTCGTCTTTAATGGAGATCGTATTCTCCATGTAGTAGACCGGTAATTTGCGCACGCTGATGTAGTAGGCATAACTGTAGGCAATCCCCAAGGAAATCACAAAAGCTGGCCAAAAGCGCAGCAGCTTGATCAAAAATCCACGCACATCAAAAATGGCGTTGAGATCATTGATCTTATGACGATAAGCCGCTGATTTTTGGGTATTCATGATGCTTTTTGGTTATCGCGTTAAAAGTAATGTGGCCGTCCCAATTGTGGTCAACACCGTGAGTATAGTGGTAAATGTCTGAATCGCTGTAGTCCCAAAACCCCATGCCTTTTGAGGCAGCGGATTCACAATAATCAAATCATTGGGCTGGATATAATAATAGGGTGAGTTCATGGCATCGAGCTGAGTGAGATCGACATGATGTATTTTTTGCCCTAAAGGATATTGGCGAATAATCCGAATGTCAGTTCGGTCTCCGGTCACCGGAATATCACCACTCGCGGCAATAGCCTCTATGAGCGTGACCTGATCACGGTAGATAATCTGCGAACCAGGACTTCCCACCTCACCGGTAATAATATATCGTATCCCAGGCATTTTGACCGTGACAAATAAATTGGACTCTTCTTTAAACAGATCTTGAAGCAATCGCTGCTCTAAATCTTCACGAACTTCTTCAAGGGTTTTTCCCAACACAGGTAATTCGCCAATTACGGGTATGCGGATATTCCCATGCACGTCTACGACAAAACCATTAAAATAAAGATCCCCTTCCTCTGTTGCGTTCAACACCTCGTTAGATGTCGGGTTAAAAAAACCGATTTGTTCCTGGTCCAAAGCTTTGATTCGAATGCTGAGTAAATCATTGACCTGCAGGCGATACGGAGGGATACTCGGCTGCAGTGCCACGAGTTCTTCATTGCTTTTATCTTGATTTTCTTGGAGATAAGTCAGACGCTTTATCGGCACACAAGAGCCCAAAACAAGGACAATAATGACCAATAAATAATATGCGTTTTTGGGCATAGCCGTGGGTTGTTTCCACAAATATAACCTAAGGCATTTAAAAACAAAATGCTTTTGCATGCGAACTCTAATATTTGCCTTTATTTTGTAACAAGGTGATTTTAGCATCATCACACCTAAAAGCTTAAGATTCATGACCAATCTGAGTTCCATCGTTTATTCGGTCTCGAGTTATGTGAGATTTCTTTTTCGCTCGACCAATGCCCATGGCGTGCACTCCCCTTTTGTTTATGAGCTTTTGACCAAATGTCTTTACGACCAAAACAATTATACTCAATACAAAGCCCTAATTAAATTTAGAAAGGCACTTAAGAATTCCGGTAAATCCATCCATGTAAAGGATTTTGGAGCAGGTTCACGAGATCAAAACCTGCAAAAACACCAAACACGACCGGTAAAACAAATGCTCAGTAACGCTTCGGTCAGTCTAAAGCTACAACGCCTTTTATTTCGTCTGGTACAATTTTTCCAGCCCAAAACTATACTCGAACTCGGCACCCACTTGGGTATGGGCACCATAGCCATGGCATCAGGAAATCCAACGGCTGAAATAACCAGCGTGGAAGGCTGCCCTAATACAGCTGATTTTACAGAAAACAACCTGCGATCATGGCTAGAAGAAATCCACTCCGAGGCTAAAATCCCCAGCCACAATGAAAATCAAGTCAAAATACTTAATCTCACATTTGCGGAATATTTTGAAAAGATTCGGAAAAATATAGGCCCAAGTGAAGTCGCGGTAAAAACCAACGCAAGTGAACCGGCGGCAGACAGTAAGCCAAATGAACCCGCGGCGAGTAAAAAAAATTTGATTTAATTTACCTTGATGGTCATCACGACGGCCCGGCAACCCTGAAATATTTTGAGCAAATAAAAAATCTGGCATACCAAGATACCTTGGTTATCATCGATGACATTCACTGGTCTCAATCCATGACCGCGGCCTGGAACGAAATTATAAAAGATCCAAAAGTCACCGTGAGTATCGACACCTACTTTTGGGGGCTCATCTTTTTCCGAAAAGAACAGGCTAAGGAGCACTTTACAGTCCGAATATAATTAAGTAGACCAAGTTCTTTCAGCGTCAAAGCGATAAGGAGTATTTCAAAAGGGACTTGACCAGATCGAAATCTTAATCCAGAATAGGTTAGAATGGTTATAAAAATCGTCGATAAAATTATTGTCAGCGCTATAACACCGAGTAGATCCAACTTTCTACGAAAAAGCGCATAAATGAAGATTAGCAAAATCAATATTCTGTGTAGCTCATTCAGATTTTGAAGAAGCCCTGGTTTTGAAATTTCTCGAATTGGATTGAAAGCGCTTTTGAGCTTACGCATCAAAATGGGAACAATCATGGCTGTATTCTCCCTAATAAACTCTTTGGTTCGTAGTTGATAGAGTTCTGAACGCTCAATCTCATCGAGCCGAGCCATTTGATCGTCCGGTTTTAATACAAGGCCCTCATCAGCCAGATCACCATTGACGTTATTGTGAAGCTCAGGAACATTGGCATTCCAGCCTTTTGCCATTACAGCCCCTGTGGAAGAAGTTATAAACAGTCCGTTTTCTGGATAAATCATTTGATTTCTCAGAACCCAAAAGCCAATAACAAATGTTAAAACTGGAAAGGCAATGAAATAATTTGTCACTTTGAACTTATTGATCAAAAAAATCAGCCCAATCAAAACAGACGGCAATGCCAAATAATATGGATGAGTTAGTACCACAAGTCCACCGGTTAACCCCGTCATAAAAACATTTATCTTATTCGAATCTTGCCAAGTCCTTACAGCATAAAATAATAGAATAGTCATGATCAAATATGTAAATGATTCAGACAAAAAAGTCCTTGAATATAGTTGTAGTGTCGGGTGTATAAGATAGAAAACGGCAAAAATTCTTGATACGCTGACACTAAATTTTAACAGAATTAATGTTCGAAAAAAATAAATAAGCGCCGCCAAGAATTAACAGAAATTTGACCAGATGAGCCATCAATAAAGCGTTCGGGAACAGTTTAAAAAAAATGGCGAGAAATGCCGGCCATATTGGAGGGCGCCAAGTGCTGTAGTTCCCAAATTCATATTGCTTCTTCAGAAATTCTCCCGAATTTAGATCGGCGATGATTTCTCGAGGAGTCGATTTAAGATGACCGTATTTTCCTGTTTTTGCTATACTCGCACCAACTAAAATATAATACACTGAATCACCACCAAAGTATCCATTTGTATCATGAAAAGCCTCAACCCCTAGCCTAAAATTATAGGTCAGCATTAAAAGGGTAATGACAGAAACGATAAACCAAAAAACCTACCGCACCCCTCTCTATTTTTTCGCCCAAATGTTATACTTCAAAATACACCAAAGTGCTCGAATCCCATCTTTCCAATTTATTTTCTTCCCTTCATCATAGGTGCGCCCATAATAAGAGATCCCAACCTCGTATATTCTGATGCCTTTCACACGACTTATTTTGGCGGTAACCTCAGGTTCAAAACCAAAACGGTTTTCTTTGAGATTAATCTCTTTTAAAACCTCGGCTCGGAACATTTTATAACAAGTTTCCATGTCGGTGAGGTTTAAATTTGTCATGGCATTACTGAGGAACGTGAGGAATTTATTGCCGATGGTATGCCAAAAAAATAAAATTCGATGAGGATTCCCTCCCATAAATCTTGAGCCATAAACAACATCGGCCCTCCCATCCAGAATGGGTTGAAGTAAAATACAATATTCGTTGGGGTCGTATTCAAGATCCGCATCTTGAATCACGATAAACTCGCCTTTTTGAAGCTTCAATACCTCGTCTAAGTGCAGCCCCTTTTCCATAATTTTTATCCTGCTTGATCAAATACAGTTTGACTTTAGGATTAGATTGGCAAAATCGATCCACTACTCTACAGCTGTCGTCCGTTGAGGCATCATCCACAACGACTATTTCACGTTCTATTTCAGTGGGTAGGACTACCCCGGAAACTTTAGAGAGCACCTCATATATCGTTTGTGCTTCGTTGTAAAGAGGAATGACAATGGACAACATTGGTTAGTTTTGGGTCTAAATTACATTTTATCTCAAAAAAAGCGAGTGGATTCATAAATTTAGTTCCCGTCATAAACCGGATTAAAACACATTTAAATATCCTTTTGAAATTACAAATTCAATAGGGAGGACGACTCTTAGAAAATAAGTAACTTTAGCCTTGAAAAAAATTAGCATGAGCAGCGTTATCAAGATAAGATCCATTACCCGAGATTTTCCATTAGGTCAAGAAGTAGTCAAAGTCCTCAAAGGCATTGATTTGGACATCCAAAAGGCGAATACGTTGCCCTTATGGGCCCTTCTGGATCGGGTAAATCCACCCTCATGAACCTACTGGGCTGTTTGGACACCCCAACTTCTGGGCACTACGCGCTCAACGGTGTGGATGTGAGCAGCATGAGCGACGATCAGCTGGCTGAAATTCGCAACAAAGAAATCGGTTTTGTCTTTCAGACGTTCAACCTTTTGCCACGCACAACAGCGTTAGATAACGTCGCATTGCCTATGGTTTATGCAGGCGCTTCAAAACCCGAACGCCACCAAAGAGCCAGTGAAGTCCTTAACGATGTAGGGCTTTCAGACCGCATGGATCACAAGCCCAATCAACTCTCAGGAGGGCAAAGACAACGCGTTGCTGTAGGGCGCGCCCTGGTGAACAAACCCTCAATCATTTTGGCCGATGAACCTACGGGAAACTTGGATTCGAAAACCTCACTAGAGATCATGCAACTGTTCGATGACATTCACAAAGCAGGCAATACTGTTATTCTCGTTACCCATGAGGAGGATATCGCCGCCCATGCCCACCGCGTGATTCGTTTGCGTGACGGGGTCATCGAAAGCGACACTAAAACTAAATAACCCATGTTGACCTGGACTTTAATCGCGTTTTTACTTTTGGCCGTAGTGGTTTGGAATAACTTCCGCGTACAAAAAGCCAGACGCAAGCGCAGTCAGCGTAACTTTCGCAGCGGTTTACGTCAAAAACGTCAAAATAAAAAATAGCTCATGAAAATCTATACCAAAACCGGAGATCAAGGCAACACCTCACTTTTTGATGGAGCGCGGGTACCCAAACACCACCAGCGCATCGAAGCCTACGGAACATTAGATGAGCTTAACGCCTATATAGGCCTTTTGATGAGTCAAGGCATCGCACAGGAATACAAAAAACAACTTGGCGCCATTCAAAACGAACTCTTTGTCCTTGGGGCACAACTCGCCAACCCACAGGAAGAATCGGCTGCAAAATCGCGCAAAACTCCTACGATTCAGCCCGAGCACATCACCAAACTCGAAACGGCTATCGATCAGATGAACGAAGTCTTGCCGCCCATGACTCATTTCATCTTGCCTGGCGGCCACAGCATTGTGTCATATTGTCACATTGCCCGCACGATTTGTCGGCGCGGCGAACGCCGCGCCACACTTTTGGCCGAGAACCACAGTGTTCCGCCTCTGGTAATCCAATACCTCAACCGCCTTTCTGACTACCTTTTTGTCTTGGCACGAAAATTGACTTTTGATCTGGGTATTGAAGAGGTAAAGTGGATGCCAGAGGGCTAAATTGCGAGGTAGTTTGCCCTGGAATCGCGAGCCAGTTTGACCCTGAAGTGAGCGGATAATACCACGAACAAAACCAAGAACTTGGTAAAATCAAAATTTCCGGCAAACCGGGCGTTAAAAAGTGTGAATTATCACACCAGAGAAAACAGCTGGCTGAAGCAATATAGACAAACTAAAAGTCTGTTTTTCAATACATTGAGATTGTTCTTTTAAATTATGATGAATAAAATATCTTTTTACTTGACTTTCTGAAGTAAAAATTTATTTTTGCAAAACACTAAACGGAATTCTGTTATGTACTGGACACTAGAATTAGCATCCTATTTAAGTGATGCGCCTTGGCCGGCAACCAAAGACGAATTTATTGATTATGCGATCCGTACAGGAGCTCCTCTAGAGGTCGTGGAAAACCTTCAATCTATTGAAGACGAAGGTGATTCATACGACTCCATAGAAGAAATTTGGCCAGATTATCCCACAGACGAAGATTATCTGTGGAACGAAGATGAATATTAATCAGCGAGATCACTGCTGAATAAAGTCTCAGGCCCGAGTGTGTTCTGAGACTTTTTTTACAATAACCAAAGCCAATTAAATGGCCTAAACCCTTTGAATTTGTGGGTTTTTGTCGTTTTTTTGTGGGACTAAGCACATCGGTTCTCGATGATCATTGCTTAGACCGAAATCCAACTAGAATGGGACTATTAGACAACGTTTTAAAGATATTCGTAGGGGATAAATCAAAACAAGATTTAGGGCAAATTCAGCCTCTTGTGGATCAAATCAAACAATTTGAGTCCAGCATGGCCGCCCTATCCCTAGACGAATTGCGCGCAAAATCGGATGCCTTTCGCCAGCGCATCAAAAACGATCAAGCCGAGGTTGAACAAAAAATTCAGGACCTGCAAAAAGCCATAGAGGCCGAATCCGATATTGACAAAAAAGAAGACCTCTACAACGAAATTGACCGACTCAAAGACGAGCGTTACGCGATCGAGAGAACAACCTTGGACGAAATTTTGCCTGAGGCCTTTGCCGTGATCAAAGAAACGGCAAAACGCTTCAAGGAAAACGAAGTGCTTAAGGTAACCGCCACAGCCAAAGACCGAGAATTTTCGGCTACCAAGAACTACATTACGCTTTCAGGAGATGAGGCCCATTGGTCCAATAGCTGGGACGCTGCCGGAAAACAAGTTACCTGGGATATGGTGCATTACGATGTGCAGCTCATCGGCGGGATTGCACTGCATCAGGGTAAAGTCGCCGAGATGCAAACAGGGGAAGGAAAAACACTTGTTGCGACCCTACCGGTTTACTTAAATGCTTTAGCAGGTCAGGGCGTACATCTGGTCACTGTGAACGATTACCTGGCCAAACGTGATAGTGCATGGATGGCGCCTATTTTTGAATTCCACGGCATGAGTGTGGATTGTATCGACCTGCATCAACCTAACTCTGCATCACGTCGCCAAGCCTACAATGCCGACATTACCTATGGGACCAACAACGAATTTGGTTTTGATTATCTGCGTGATAATATGTCGCATGCTCCAGACGATTTGGTTCAGAAACCGCACCATTATGCTATTGTAGATGAGGTGGACAGTGTCCTGATCGATGATGCCCGAACCCCACTGATTATCTCGGGAGCGGTTCCCCAAGGCGATCGCCACGAGTTTAATGAACTCAAACCAAAAATCAGCTCTATCGTCGATGTACAGCGCAAATATCTGACGGGCGTCCTGGCTGAGGCCAAAAAATTAATTGCCAGCGGCGATGATAAAGAAGGGGGCTTTCAACTGTTACGCGTTTACCGCGGACTCCCAAAAAATAAAGCACTGATCAAATTCCTCTCAGAGGAAGGCGTGCGCCAAATCCTGCAAAAAACAGAAAATTTCTACATGCAGGACAACAACCGCGAGATGCCCAAGGTCGATGCGGAATTGTATTTTGTGATTGACGAAAAAAACAATCAAATCGAGCTGACCGACAAAGGCGTGAATTACCTCTCTGGCAGCGATGATCCAGACTTTTTTGTCATGCCAGAAATCGGCATGGAAATCGCCAAAATCGAAGACAAAGGGCTCGCACTTGAAGACGAGGCCAAAGAAAAAGAAGCCTTGTTTCGCGAGTTTGGCATCAAAAGCGAGCGCATCCACACCCTAAACCAATTGCTCAAAGCCTATACCCTATTTGAAAAAGACACCCAATACGTGGTGATGGACAATCGGGTGATGATTGTCGATGAGCAAACGGGACGTATCATGGATGGACGCCGTTATAGTGACGGCTTACACCAAGCCATTGAGGCTAAAGATAACGTCAAAATCGAGGCCGCGACCCAAACTTTTGCCACCATTACCCTGCAGAACTACTTCCGTATGTACCGCAAACTCTCGGGGATGACCGGAACCGCTGTCACCGAGGCTGGGGAGCTCTGGGAAATTTACAAACTCGATGTGGTAGAAATACCCACCAACCGTCCGATTGCCCGAGACGATCGAGAGGATAAAATCTATAAGACAAAGCGAGAGAAATACAATGCCGTTATCGAGGAAGTCGTTCAACTCTCAGAGGCTGGTCGTCCAGTTCTGATCGGAACCACCTCGGTGGAAATCTCAGAACTGCTGAGTCGTATGCTGGGTATTCGCAACATCAAACACAATGTACTTAATGCCAAGTTGCACAAAAAAGAGGCAGATATTGTGGCTGAAGCTGGGGACGCGGGTATAGTGACCATTGCCACCAATATGGCGGGTCGTGGAACAGATATTAAACTCACCGATGCGGTCAAATCCGCCGGTGGATTGGCCATTATCGGTACAGAGCGTCACGACTCTCGACGTGTTGACCGTCAGTTGCGCGGCCGTAGTGGTCGCCAAGGAGACCCGGGAAGTTCCCAATTCTACGTGTCACTAGAAGACAACCTCATGCGCCTTTTTGGGAGCGAACGCATCGCCAAAATGATGGACCGTTTGGGCCTTGAAGAAGGCGAAGTGATTCAACACTCGATGATTTCTAAATCTATAGAACGCGCCCAAAAGAAGGTCGAAGAAAATAACTTTGGGATTAGAAAACGTTTGCTTGAGTACGATGATGTAATGAATGCGCAGCGTGAGGTGGTCTACAAACGTCGCTATAACGCCCTGTTTGGTGAGCGCCTGCGCGTAGACATTGCCAATATGATTTACGATACTGCCGAGGTCATTACCCAAGGGAATAAGATGGCTGGAGATTTCAAAAACTTTGAGTTTGAACTCATTCGTTATTTTTCTATGAGTGCTCCGGTAGACGAGATGGCTTTCGAAAAAATGAGTGACAAAGAAATCACAGCACTCGTGTATAAAGAGTCATACAAGCACTATCAAGAAAAAATGACGGCTAACGCAGCCCTAGCCTTCCCTGTGATCAAAAACGTCTATGAGACTCAGGGCGACAAGTTCAAACGTATCTTGGTCCCCTTTACCGACGGGGTGAAAACCCTCAATGTGGCTACAGATTTGGAAAAAGCCTACAAAACCGAAGGTGCTGGACTCATCACAGACTTTGAAAAGAACATATCACTAGCCATTATCGATGATGCATGGAAAACGCATTTGCGCAAAATGGATGAACTCAAGCAAAGCGTTCAGCTGGCGGTCCACGAACAAAAGGATCCACTTTTGATTTATAAGTTCGAAGCCTTTGAACTCTTTAAAGCGATGATTGAAACCGTCAATAAAGATGTTATTTCCTTCCTATTCAAAGGAGAATTGCCTCAGGAGCAACAGCAACAGATCCGTGAGGCCAAACAGGTGCGTCAAAAACAAAATTATAGCGAACAAAAAGAAGAAATTCAAAACCTCGATGAGCGTTCGGCCCAGGCACGTGCCGCAGGTCAAACACAAAATAAAGCCCAAGCTGTAGAGACTGTGGTGCGCGAACAACCCAAAATTGGACGCAATGACAAAGTCACCATCAAACACGTGCTCAACGGCCAAACCAAGACCCTCAAATACAAACAAGCCATTCCACTGATTCAAAAAGGAGAATGGGTATTACAAACAAATGCTTAATTAAAAAACTATGAAAAAAACATTACTTGTAGCCGCGTTGATTGCCGTGGCTAATTTTAGTGAAACCTACGCCCAATATACTGATATTGGATTTTTGTACGCCGCATCGGGCGTCAACTATGACGGTACCGTTGTTGTCGGAGATGATGGTGGTCAGCTATTTATGTGGACCGAGCAAACAGGATCGGTACTTATCGGTGGAGTAGCGCCGCAAGGCTATGGAGGACGCCCCGATGTAAGCTCTGATGGCAGTAAAATTGCAGGAACCAGCATCAATCCCAATACCGGTCTTGGAGAATTGAGTGTTTATGATGTAGATAGTGGTCTCTGGACGAATCTCGGCGGTATCGGCGGGTCTTCTGGAAATTCTACGAGCTCATCTTGGGGCATCTCTCAAGATGGAACCTCAATTGTCGGTTTAGGATGGGTCAACGCTGGCTCTGCCCATGCCATTCAATGGACTGCGGCGACAGGCATGGTTGACCTGGGCAGTACAGTTTCAGGCAGCAGTTCACGAGCCAATGATTGTAATGGTGATGGTAGCGTGGTAGTGGGTTGGCAAGACAGTACCACTGGATTCCGTCAGGCCGCCATTTGGGTCAATGGCGTCCAAGAATTACTGACGTATCCCGGAGGCGGTCCTGCCTCAGAAGCTGGCTGTGTTTCTTTCGACGGCACCTTTGTGGGCGGCAGTGGAGGATCAGGCAATAACTTCCAAGCGTGGCGATACAATGTCAATACAGGTATGGAAAATATTGGGCCACCACCAGTAAATGGATGGCGAGGAGCGACTACAGGACTTTCGGACGACGGTTCAGTAGTTGTCGGCTTTTACCGACCATTTCCAGCACCAGCGACTCAAGGTCAAGGATTTTACTACAAAGACGGTTTGGGCCTTCAAAACTTAAACGATTTGGCCACAGACCTTGGCATCGACACTCAGGGCCGTACCCTAGCACTACCATTAGCAGTCTCGGGAGATGGCACCACAGTAGTTGGTTTAGCCGACGACGGCTCAGGTTTTGTCTTAAGAGTTGCAGAAAGCACCGCCATTAATGACCAGTGTACCAATGCTACATTCATCTCTTGTGATCAAACATTGACCGGTTCTACAAATAATGCCACAGACTCAGGTGGTAATGGAACAAACGATGTATTTTATAAATATGTCGGCGATGGTGATGCGCAAATGGTTACGGCCTCGTTGTGTAACGGAAACACGAATTTCGATACGGTTATCCGCGTTTATGACAACTGTGATTTAAATAATGAAATTGCTTCAAACGATGACAGCTGTGGAGTTCAAAGTGAGGTCACCTTTGAAAGTGACGGAGTGAGCAGTTATTTTATCATGGTCGAAGGAACCAATGGTTCAGGTGATTTTGAAATCACTATCGAGTGCGAAAATCTAATGAGTGTCGACGATCAGGTCTTTCAAAATTTGAGCATAGCGCCAAACCCAGCACAAGAGATAATCACCGTACGCAACACATTACCTTTGGACCGTATCGTCTTATCCAACGTTATGGGACAAAGACTAATGGCGGTAGCGCAAGCGGGCATGGAGCAATCTATTTCTGTAAGTCATTTATCTCCGGGAGTTTACTTTGTTACTGCCGAGATTCAGGGAGCAAAACATACCGTGCCGGTGGTAAAACAATAAGCCGCGGTACAGGTTTTTTTATGAGTAAAAAACCATCACATAACAATAAGCATCAAGAAGCATCCGGCAGCGCAGCAAGCGCTCGGGATGCTTCTATTGCTTCGGTGCGTCAGGCTCGTCTGACCCAGCTCAGTGCACAGGATTTAGTTTCTGAGCTTAAAAATGGGGATAAAACGGCCTTGAGTCGCGCCATAACCCTTATAGAGAGTACTGCTCCAAAACATCAAAAGCAGGCTAAAGAAATTCTCAAACTGGCTTTCAGCGCAGAGAATGCAGTTGATCAAAATACTTCCAAAATACAGAAAGAGGCACTTGACCAAAAAGAAGGACATGGATCCGGTGGTTTTAAAGAAATAAGTACAAACCATAATTCAACCGGCCAAAAAACCTTGCGTGTGGGTATCACAGGAGTGCCTGGGGTAGGGAAAAGCACATTTATAGAACAGTTGGGCATGATGCTCACCCAGAAGGGGCATCGCGTAGCAGTGCTGGCCGTTGACCCCAGCAGCAGTCTCAGCGGGGGGAGTATCCTGGGGGATAAAACCCGTATGCACCGGCTAACACAAGCACCACAGGCCTTTATACGTCCCACTCCAAGCAAATTGACCCTTGGCGGGGTTGCACGGCATACCCGCGAGAGCATCATTCTTTGCGAAGCCGCGGGCTATGATGTGATTCTGATCGAAACTGTTGGGGTTGGTCAAAGCGAAACCGCCGTTGCTGAACTTTGTGATTTCTTTTTATTGCTCCAACTCGCTGGTGCTGGCGACGAATTGCAAGGCATAAAGCGTGGCATAATAGAAATGGCCGATGCCATAGTGATCAACAAGGCCGATAATCCCGAACACCTAAAAATCGCCAGAGCCGCACAATTGGAATACCAAAGAGCCTTAGGCCTTTTCCCCCATAAATCCAGCGGCTGGCAGCCCAAAACACTCACCTGCTCAGCCCTGAATAATATCGGCATTGATCAGGTTTGGGACATGATTTTGGAATATGTGACTTTGACCAAGGCCAATGGTCAGTTTATCCAAAAGCGTATTGATCAAAATTTAAGCTGGCTGGAAAAAACGCTAACAGAATCCCTAAGAGAAAAATTACTGCTCCAACCTGAGGTATTAAGTCAGTGGGAGGCGCTCAAAGAACAAGTCACAAACGCGCAAATTACTCCTGTAGACGCTGCAGAAATGCTGTTAGAGGAAGTACTTAAGACAAGGTCTTAAACCATTCTATTTGGGCTTTGATCCCAGCCTCTAGTGTTGTTGAAGGACGATAATCTAAAAGACGTCTGGCCTTATCAATCACCGCCATAGTGCGGTCCTGATCTCCTGGGCGTGGGGGCATTATTTTTTTACTAATGGTGTTCCCCAGTAAGCGTTCTACAGTTTCAATACCCTCACCTGTACTGTGTTCTAAATCAGATCCCAGATTAATGATCTCCCCATGACAAGAATCCGCTGCATTTATAACCGCTACAATCCCATCGACAATATCACCCACGTAAGTAAAGCTGCGTCGATGCGATTCACTGCCTTTGTAGAGTGTAAACTCCTTTTGATTCAAACCACAATCGATCAGTCTCGTATACAACTTATCCGGACGCTCCCGTGGCCCATAAACAGAATAAAGACGCAAAGAAGTCCCTTTGAGAAAACCACGGCGTACATAGGCCATGACCAGTTGTTCGGCCGCTAATTTTGTAACGCCATACCAAGAGGCCGGCTCCGGGGCCGCAGTCTCATCTTTGGTCGCCACTAGGCCATAAACCGAGGAGGTAGCAATATTGACAAAATACGGTGGTTGATCCAGTTGTTCGCATACCGAGAGCAAACGCTGGGTGGCAACTACATTATTGTCCAAGTAGGAGTCAAAGGTGCTGGATTGTGAGATGCCCGGCTGAGCAGCGAAGTGAAAGACAAATACCGTATCCTTGGGCCATATTGCGATTAAATCATCGTGGACCAAATCAACACGCTGCATGACGACCCCTTGCTGTTCCAAGGTTTTGGCCGTATGCTCCTTGAGGGTGACGTCGTAATAGGCTGAAAAATTATCCCATCCGATGACTTGATGACCCAAAGACTGAAGTCGTTCTGCTGTATGAGAGCCAATAAATCCGGCAGCACCGGTGATGAGTATTTTCATGGATTGTTATTGTCTTGCAAATAAACCACTTTTTTAGGTTTCCCTTTTTATTCCTTATAAAGAATTACTTTTGCACCAAAGGCCTGATACAAATGAATTACGCGCTGACCATCATCGTTCCTGTATACAATGAGCAGGATAACCTACAACGTCTAGAAAAAGAACTCTTAAAATATTTAGAGATCGCCAGTAAACCAGCCTGTGTCCTTGTGGTCAATGACGGGTCTAGCGACAACAGTCTGGCAATGATTCAAGATATATGCAAGCGCAACACCGCTTTTGGCTATTTGAGTTTTGTGAAGAATTGTGGATTGAGTGCAGCCATTAAAGCAGGTTTTGATGCGGCCTCAACCCCCTGGGTGGGTTATATCGACAGTGACCTACAAACCGACCCCGAGGATTTTAATGCGCTTTTGGCGCACGCAGAAACGCACGCTCTAGTGACTGGAGTTCGGGCGAATCGCAAAGACAAATTCGTCAAGAACATGTCTTCTAAGATTGCCAATGGCATTCGTCGCGCATTCACCCATGACGGCATGGACGATACAGGCTGCCCGCTTAAAATAATCCGCACAGATTGTGCTAAAAAAATCCCCATGTTCAGGGGGCTACACCGGTTTTTACCGGCTATGATCCTGTTGCAAAACGAGAATATCATTCAAATCCCCGTCAGACACTATCCAAGAATCGCGGGTCAAGCTAAGTTTGGTGTGTGGAACAGACTTCTGGGTCCCCTTATGGATTGTTTTGCCTATCTGTGGATGAAGAAAAAATACATCAACTACCAGATTAAAGAGCAAGGATGAGTCAAGGTCTGATTTACGGCATCGGATTTTTGGCCCAACTGCTGTTTTCGGCTCGGCTTTTTGTGCAGTGGTTTTTATCCGAACGACAAAAGCGTGTGGTGACCCCTAGCCTCTTTTGGCAACTCAGCCTTTTGGCCTCCTTTCTGCTGTTTGTCTACGGTTACTTACGTCAAGATTTTGCGATCATGCTCGGTCAGTCCTTGACCTATTATATTTACATACGCAATTTGCATTTCCAAGGAGAGTGGCGTAAAGCCCCCGCTATTTTGCGTTATTTTTTACTCTTATTTCCGCTGCTTGTGGTCTGGTATGGCTACAATAATGGCGCCTACGATCGAGAATTACTGCTCAACAACAGTGCCATTCCTAATTGGCTGTTTTGGCTTGGAGTTATCGCGCAACTTTTGTTTACCTTCAGGTTTATTTATCAGTGGTGGTATTCTGAAAAGCGCAAAACCTCTCACCTGCCCAAAGGATTTTGGCGACTCAGCGCCCTGGGAGCAATCATGATCATTGCTTATGCCCTTTGGCGACAAGACCCCGTGCTTCTGGTCGGACACGGAAGCGGCCTGATTATTTATTTACGCAATTTATTTATTGGCAAAAATGAAGTTCGAGACTAAATACGCAGGATATCTCCTCTTTGGGGTCGCATTTATTGTTTTTGTGGCTCATTTGGAGGTCCTATTGGTCAACATCATGGAGGCCCGTAATTTCATTACCGCTCGCGAAATGATCGTCGATGGCAATTGGCTGTTGACTACGATCAATGGCGAGCCACGCTATCAAAAACCGCCACTCCCTACTTGGCTTACGGCATGTTCTGCCCTTATTTTTGGCCTCAAAAATATCGCTGCGCTGAGATTTCCTGCGGCGATTATGGGACTGTTTACCGTCATGATCAGTTACGCCTTGGCCCTAAAATTTATGCGCAACAAATCCTACGCTCTGTGGTCGGGTCTGATACTCACGACCTCATTTTATATAGTCTTTGCTGGGCGTAACGGGCAGTGGGATATATTCACCCATGCATTTATGATGGGTGGGATTTACTGCTTGTACCAACTCTTTGAGCAGTCAAAATTTCGATGGACTTATGCCGTACTGACGGGAATCTTTATCGGCGCCTCGTTCATGAGTAAAGGGCCTGTATCTCTATATGCTCTGTTTTTGCCATTAATTCTGGCCAAAGCGATTGTCTCTGGTTGGCGCGGGATGAAATCAAATCTCGGCCCGTTGCTTGTGCTTACAATCGTCGGACTCGCTACCTCGCTTTGGTGGCATGGGTATATCAACCTGGCCGATCCAGAGAACCTAAAGGCCATCACCCAAAAGGAAACCAGCAATTGGAGCAGTTACAACGTGAAGCCATTTTATTATTACTGGAGTTTTTTCATTCAAAGCGGGTTGTGGACGATTCCAGCAGTACTGAGTTTGGCTTACCCATACCTTAAAACCAGAGTATTCAATGGCAAAGCCTACGGCCTGAGTTTCTGGTGGACCATTTGCGCGGTGGTTTTGCTTTCTTTAATTCCAGAGAAAAAACCACGCTATCTATTGCCCGTATTGATCCCGCTGGCCTTTAATGTGGGCTTTTTTGTGGTTTATGCCATAAAGCAATACAAAAACATGGGGCTCATGGCTGCGCCTACCCTTACAGCTTCATTTTGGGGTCCTGTCTTTGGTTGGTCTGGGCTTTCCCGCTGGAGCTTGGTTATTTTTGGGCGCGTCGCTCGAACCCTATATGATGTGGTTTGTATTGACCGCAGTAGGACTCGCTCTCTGCGGCTCTGTCATTTTGTACGGCCTTGTTAAATCACAAATTCGGTGGGCTTTTAGTGGCAGTATTGCCATGATTGTGGTGATCGTACTTTTTGGTATGCCCATGGCCCCTGCCGTGAGTCAGAATCCAGAGTACAAACCCTTGCGCCAACTTGCCGATTGGGCACAAGAAAACAAGCTCAATGTTTATGAATTTGGTGGATTCACCCCCGAGATGGTCTGGGATTTTGGCAAGCCAATTCCCGGACTGCTCAAAGATGGAGTGTTCATTCAACCGCGCGACTCAGTATTTGGAGTCATTGTGTCTCAGGACAATTTAAAGGGGTTCAAAAAGCAATTCTCAGAGGCTGAGGTGAAACTCATTGAGCGCTATGACATGAATCCGCAAGGCCCTGGTCAGCGCACGCATCGTCCCCGATTATGGCGTGATTTTTTCATGGTTCGATCAAAGCATACGGACCGATCTAGTGAGAGCAAGGCCTCTATGCAAAACGGCGAATAAGTCTCTTTTGCAAGGGATAAAAAATGACCCCCCACCAGATCATCTAAAGCCCTTTGATTCAGGCCATACGTCTGATGAACCATCCCTGTAACGGAAAAAAGACAAATCGTCCCAAAAGTATACCGACCGCCCAGCCCGTGAATACGTCCAGGGGGTAATGTACTCCAAGGTAAATCCGACTGTACCCCAAAGCTATCGCCCATAACACCAATAAGATAAACCAAAATTGGGGTCTTGAAAGAGCGCGTTAAAATAGTTAGGTCATTATTTACTGCTTTGACCCCATGTAACACCTGACTTTTGATCAAGGCGATAAAAAAACTTGCCAGAGCCGCGGCGCTCGCAGCATGGGCCGAAAAATACCCATAGCGACCACAGTAAGCGGCCACCATTCTGAGCTGATCCTGAAGCGACTCTTCCCGACACGGTCGAGGACGTTGCACCAAAACATATTTAAATAAATTAGCCAGTTGATCGGTAATTAAAATCATCAGGGCAATGACAACGAGCGTCTGTAAAATGCGCCGCCAAGGGTAGTAATGTCTCAGCAGCCAAAGCAACAATAGATAAAAGGGTACAGAGGCCCATTTGTTGGTCACAAAAAGCCAAAAAGGATCCCAGAAGGGGGTCCCAGCACTATTGATCCAAATAAAAAGTGCCTGATCGTATGTCTGCAGGAGCTCAATCATCAACCTTCTCGTAGCGCGCCATTTCTCTGTCATAAAATTCGGAGGCTTGCGCAATGCACTGGGTCATTTCCTCCTTTAGTTCTTTGACATCCTCACTGTCAAATTCTTCGAGCCACTCGATCTGATCGTCAACCAGATTTATGATAAAGCGCGGGAATTCAGTGTGGATTACAAAAATCGCATCTGGGGTGTCTGTATTGTCTCCTAAAAGAAATTTTGGCAGATCCATGTCGTCTATTGTTTGGCGGTAAAGGTAATCAAGAATTTTCTAAAGAATGCTGAGAAAACTCTCGATCACGGAGTCTTGTCGAGAGTCGATTAAATCGCCAGAGCAGCGTTAGCGCGGCAATCGACAGTCCAGCCAGAAGTCCCAACCAAATCCCTGTACTACCCAAGGTCGTGTGCATCCCTAAATAATACGAAATGGGAAAGCCCACCACCCAATAGGAGATAAAGGTGTATAAGGTTGGGTAAAATACATCCTGCAGGCCACGCAATGCCCCCAAAGCCACGACTTGAATACTGTCGCTTATTTGAAAAATTGCAGCCACAAGCATCAATTCGGCCGCCAAAACAAGAACCTCTCGATTGTCTGCTATTTGCGACAGATCTTCTAAGTCTAAATAAATCATGGGCATTGTATTTCTGAATATCAAGAATACAACAGCAAAAACTAACGCACAAAGACCGCTGAGTAAGAAAATAGAAAAAGCTATTCTTCTCAATTCGTCAAAAGCAGCCCTTCCTTTTTGATTCCCCACACGGATCATCGCCACAACGCTAAACCCCATGGCCACCATAAAGGTCATGGAAGAAAGATTAAGGGCGATTTGGTTGGCCGCCTGAGGGTTTTTCCCTAAGACTCCAGAAAGCCAAATAGCCGCGGTAAAAATCCCTACTTCAAAAAACATTTGCATGGCCGAGGGAAAGCCCAAACGCAGTATTTTTTTAAAAACTCTAGAACTCACCAAACGAAAACGAAGATTGCGGACATACCATTTGGCCTTTTTGTGATGCGCCAAAAGCCACCAAAGCACGACAATCATGATAACGCGAGAGGCTAAAGTGCCTATTGCAGCACCGACCACACCCAAGGCAGGAGCACCGAAATGACCAAAAATAAAACAATAATTGAGCAACACATTTACAACGTTCGCTACCAAAGTGGCATACATCGGATATCGGGTTAGGGACAGCCCATCACTGCACTGTTTAAATGCCTGAAAAATCACAAGCGGGACCAGTGAGATCGCAACATAAGTCAAGTAGGGCATGGCCAGGGTGACCACCTCGGCAGGCTGATTCATCAAACGCATCAAGGGCTTGGCCAAAAACACAGAAACAAACAAGGCCAGCCCCAAGAATGCGCACAAGACGAGCCCGTGCTTGAAGACAATTTTTCCGCGTGAAAAATTACCTTCACCTTCGGCTTCGGCCACAAGCGGGGTGATTGCAGTGCTGAACCCAATACCCAAAGACATGGCGACGAACATAAAACTATTGCCCAAAGAGACTGCGGCGAGTTCTGCTGTACCCAGTTGCCCCACCATGATATTGTCGACAAAAGCCACAAGAGTATGACCCAACATACCCAAAATTACAGGGCCAGCAAGACGAAGGTTATACCCAAATTCGCGTGTGTAGCGCTCAAGTAACATCTGAGGCCCTATTTAGGGATGCTGGTGTATTCCGTTTTGGTTCCGTACTTATCCATAAGATAAATCAGAGAAGTCATCGTGGCAGCACCGAGTTCCAATTCGCGCTTATTGACCGCATCAAAAGTATCATTTGCCGCATGATGATGATCAAAATAACGCTGTGAGTCTGGGCGTAATCCAGCCAGCACCATCCCTTCTTTTTTCAGTGGCCCTATATCGGCGCCACTGCCACCGGGTTCAAAATAATGAATGAGGTAAGGCTTAAACAAGGAGACCCATGATTGAATTTGGGCCATGTTTTCTGGATCTGCATCAATAGAAAAGCCACGTGGGGTAAATCCTCCTGAATCACTCTCGAGCGCAAACACATGATTTTCTTTCTTGATTTGTGCTTCCTCGGCGTACTTACGACCTCCGCGCAGACCATTCTCTTCGTTCATGAACATCACCACTCGAATACTGTGTCGTGGCCGGTAATCGATCTTCTTGAGCAAACGCAGGACTTCTATGGATTGCACACAACCTGCTCCATCGTCATGACAGCCATCACCCAAATCCCAACAATCCAAATGACCGCCCACAACCATATAGTTGTTCGGGAATTCCGATCCGCGTATTTCTCCTATCACGTTATAAGATTGTACATCGGGAAAAACACGACAGGTCTGATTGAAATAAAACAAGAGATCGGGTTTAAGTTTGATCGCCGTACTGAGATAATTCGCATCATTAGTAGAAATGGCACATGATGGAATGCGCTGGCTAACCGGTAAATCATCGTAACTCATGGCTCCAGTATGTGGCAAGTCGTCTTGACGCAAATTCATAGAGCGTACCACCACGCCCACAGCACCATATTTAGCGGCCTCTTTAGCTCCCGAGTAACGCTGATCAACACAGCCCCCATAGGCTTCAAATGTGTGGATCAAATTAGCCTGCATGGGTCGATTATAAAACACAATCTTTCCCTCGATAGCGTCACGTCCCAAGGCCTCAAGTTCCTCAATGCCTTGGACTTCGACCACTTCGGCCTTTAAACCACCATCAGGTGTGGCAACAGAACCTCCCAAAGCACAAACGTTGACCACAGAACTGATTCCTGGAGCCGTTTCGATATAGCTGTACTCCGGCACACCACGGGTCCACTTGGGCACCATAACGGGTTGTAACCAAACAGAATCCAAACCGATTTCCTGCATGACCTCTTTGGTGTACTGCACCGCCTTTTCTGCCTCTAACGAGCCGGATAATCGCCCTCCGATTTCATTGGATAAATGATCCAACCAATCGTAGGCCTGTCCATCGGTCAATGCCATATCATAAATAGCCCGCAGCATACGCTCGTCAGCACTTTGAACCGGATTTTGGTCTTGCGATTGGTCTTGCGATTGAACCATGGGAGTCGCCAATAAAACAAGAGCGAACACAATATCAGAGCAGAATTTATTCATATTAAAATTACTTTAAAACTTATTTTTTATGGGCAAACAATCGTATGTCTTCCGGTGAAATTTCGGCCCCTCCCAAAATAATCAAGCGCTCCACAACATTGCGCAGCTCACGAATATTTCCGGTCCAATCAAAAGACTCTAGCAAGGTTACAGCCGCTTTAGCAAATTTCTTCTTTGGCGCCCCTTGTTCTTTTGCAATTTGGTCACAAAAATAATCGACCAATTCGGCAATATCATCTTTACGCTGATTGAGCCCTGGGACATCGATTAAGATCACCGCTAAGCGATGATATAAATCTTCACGAAAACGACCTTCTTTGATTTCATGCATCAAATCTTTATTGGTCGCCGCTAAGACGCGTACATCCACTTTGATGTCTTTATCGCTACCTACCCGCTGAATTTTTTGCTCTTGTAATGCCCGCAAAACCTTAGCTTGAGCTGAAAGACTCATGTCTCCAATTTCATCCAGAAAGAGTGTCCCTCCATGAGCACTTTCAAAACGGCCGGCCTTATCCTTAACGGCCGAGGTGAATGCTCCTTTGACATGACCGAATAATTCACTTTCGATGAGCTCACTTGGTATTGCCGCGCAATTCACCTCAATCATCGGACCCTTATTACGGGTACTTTGGGTGTGCAAGGCATGAGCCACGAGCTCTTTTCCCGATCCATTAGGGCCAGTGATCAGCACGCGAGCATCTGTGGGCGCCACTTTATCGATCATGGACTTAATTTGTTCCAAAGCCTGTGAGGAACCAACCATATTGTATTTACGCGCTACTTTTTTGGTCAACCGTTTGTTGGCCACAACCAGTTGTTTTCTATCTAAGGCCAAGCGTACTGTATTGAGCAATCTGTTTAAGTCTGGAGGTTTAGAAATATAGTCAAACGCACCGAGTCGCATGGCCTCAACCGCCACATCGATATCACCATGACCAGAAATCATCACCACAGGCGTTTCGGAATATTGTTCTTGAATAGCCACTAAAAGTTCCATGCCGTCCATCACAGGCATTTTGATATCGCAAAAGACCAAGTCGAAAGATTGTGCTTGAATCATTTTAAGACCTTGACGCCCATCCTCTGCCTCAAAAACTTCGTAGGCATTATCTTCCTCCTTGAGAATTTTCGAAAGTACCCTCCTGATGGCCGCTTCATCTTCAACAATCAAAATTTTAGGCATACTTATTCTGTTTTTGGCAGTTCTGCATTGGGACTGGTGTATAAATGCACATCGCGTTGAGGGAATGGAATACTGATGTTATGTTTTCTAAAGAGATCATCAATTCTGAAGCGAATGTCGCTTTTGACCACGGGATCAGTAAAGCTATCCGAAACGAAAAAATTAACGCTAAATACAAGCGCAGAATCACCAAAATCTTCAAACAGCACAAAGGGTTTTGGCCGCGATAAAATCCTAGTATCTTTGTCTAAACTCTGCAACAAAAGAGACTTTACCAGGGTGGTATCACTGCCATAAGCCACGCCCACAGTCACCGTCTCTCTGGTTTGTTTATGATTTTGGGTGTAGTTATAAACCGTATCAGAAATAAATTTATGATTGGGAATGATCACGACTTTGTCATCGCGCGTCACCGCTCGGGTGGTTCTCAGACGAATGTCCACCACGCGGCCAACCCTCCCGTCGACTTCGATAATGTCCCCCGCTTGTAGTGACTTATCGAGCATGATGAAAATGCCACCGAGTACGTCTTGAAACAATTCTTGTAAGGCCAAACCTACACCGACCAACAGGGCTGCACTTGCTGCCAATACCGGGGTGACATTAACCCCTGAAAAGCTCAAAACCGCAAAGACAACAACCACGTAAGACAGGTACTTGATGAACTTAAAGACACTGATGAACTTTTGGGTATCGGTTTCCGTGAGGTTTCTGGTGTAAATTTTGCGCACTAACCCCAATAGATAACTCGTCGCAAAAAAAGACGCGGTAACCAGCAGTAAGGTGCCCACGGTAATTTGAATATGATTGGCCCCTTCACCCCAATGAAGTCCCCAATTCAACACATCAGAAATCGCTTCCCAGACGCCTTTTTTAATGGTCTGGGCTAACTCCTGATTTGAGTCCTGTATCAATATTTTAACCATTTAATGAGCTCTTTGTAACTGGGCTTTTTGCCATACATGAGTATCCCTACTCGATATATTTTGGCGGCAAACCAGACGGTTCCCATAAAGGTAGTAAATAAAAGAACTACGGAGAAAATTTGTTGCCACATCGGCACCCCAAAAGGTATGCGCATGAGCATCACAACCGGAGCCGTAAGCGGAATAAAACTAAACACCTGCGAAACAGTACCATGCGGATCCTCGATTACGGTAAAAACCCCAACATAAACAGCGATGATCAGCGGCATAAGTATGGGCAGTAAAAACTGCTGTGTATCGGTCTCACTGTCCACGGCAGCACCGATAGCGGCATAAAGTGACGCGTACAGTAGATAGCCTCCAATGAAATACAAAAAGAACATCACGATCAAATTTGTCAGTGGGAGTTGCCATATTTCTTTAGCCACGGCCACCGCTATTTCTTGTGACGCCTCTTGGTCTATTTGTGCAGCCTCCTGGGCGACACTGACCCCTGATCCGAGTTCTAAGCCAAGAACTCCTGAGGCAATTACTGAAAATACACCGAGAATCAGAACCCATATTGCAAATTGAGTGATTCCTGCCAGAGTCGTTCCGAAGATTTTACCGAGCATCAGGGCACGCGGCTTAACCGAAGAGATAATTACCTCGATAATGCGGCTTGTTTTTTCTTCAATAACACTGCGCATGATCATGTTGCCATAAATAATGATGAACATAAACAGCAAGTATCCGGCTGCTCCACCAAAGACGAGCTTTAAACCGGAACCAAGTTTTGAAGTCTCCTGTCCCGCAAAAGTTTCTAACTGTGTGGTAACATTAAAATACAGGGCTTGTATGGCCTGATCGTCAATGCCATTTTCTCGTAATATGAGCGCATTGGCTTGACGCTGTAGCAATCGCTCAATAGCTACAGTAACCCCCAGTGCCGGGGTATCGGCACTATAAAAAACAATACCCTTTCGCAAGTCAGCAATAGAATCTACCGCAGGAATGTACAGCAGTCCATAAGCAGAAGTGGCCTCTGCCAAGGTTTTGGCCTGCTCCAATTCCATCTCGGGAAGAGTTTCAAAACGCAGCTGGTCCCTATCTTCGAAAAGATGACCAAAATAACCACTTTGGTCCAAGACTTTAATCTCTTTTAGGTATCATTATTCACACTAGACAAGTAGGCGACTACGCTAATGAGTGCCGCCATTAACAATGGGCTCAAAAACGTCATCACTACAAAGGATTTGTTGCGAATCTTATTGAGGTATTCTCGAGTGATGATTAGACCTAAGTGTTTCATTTATTGATTGCTTAACTTTTATCGTGTTTTTTACGCTATGAGCGCTTTACTGTTTTGATTTATCGCTTGAATATCGTGCCAATTAATAATATTGTCCAAATACTATAACCCTTCGCCATTTTTATTGTTTTGACTAATGGCCTGAACAAACAAATCATTGGCCGAAGGCACCTCGGCAACAAAATGATACACCATTCCGTAACCACTGAGCTTTGAGAGCACCTGGTTTGGGACATCTTGTTCTGAAAGTTGCACACTGAATTGAACGCCTTGATAGACCGATTTAAAGGTTGTGGGGCGAATAGAAAATACCTGCTTGAGCTCCTGAAGTGTTTTTTGTGGATCCTTACATTCAATACCCACCTTAAAACTATTGCTCAAATGATCGCGCTTGATTTGTGTTAAGTTACCGTCGAGTATTTTCTTGGATTGATGCACCAGGGCGATATGATCGCATAATTCTTCGACAGACTCCATACGGTGGGTAGAAAAAATGACCGTAGCCCCTTCATCGCGTAACCGAAGGATTTCTTTCTGAATAATTTGAGCATTAATGGGGTCAAAGCCACTAAAGGGCTCATCAAAAATGAGCAATTTTGGACGGTGCAGTACGGTGACTACAAATTGAATTTTCTGAGCCATCCCCTTGGATAACTCTTGTATTTTTTTGTCCCACCAATGCCCAATTTCTAACCGATCAAACCAAATTTTTAGCTGGGCCTTAGCCTCGGATTTGGACATACCTTTGAGCTGGGCTAGGTACAGCGCCTGCTCACCCACTTTCATGGACTTGTAAAGGCCGCGCTCTTCCGGTAAATAACCAATATCACTAATGTGCTGAGGCGCTAGCGCTGCGCCGTCTAAATATACACTGCCTTGGTCCGGCATGGTTATCTGATTTACAATGCGAATTAAGGTAGTCTTTCCCGCACCATTTGGCCCGAGAAGACCAAAAATAGACCCCTGAGGCACCGAGAGACTCACTTGGTCCAGTGCTTTGTAATCACCGAAGGATTTAGAGACCGAATTTACTTCTAACAATGCCATAATTCAATTGTTTTTTTGGGCTAGAGGATAAATTAAACACCATACAAAGGTAATTCTTCTCAAGGTAAAATGGAGGTATTATAAACAAAACCCACCCTAAATCGATTGACTTAGGGTGGGAAAAAAATTGCTATGAAAAAGAAAAAATTGACTCTTTTTAGGAAAAGAGACGTCCAAATATAAACAAAAAATTATGTTTTTAACATTATTTTACGAAAACATATCTTTTACCTTTTCAAAAAAGGATTTGTCTTCTTTTTCAGGTTTTGGTATAAAATGCTCGTCATTCTTCATTTTCTCAAAGAAATCGCGTTGCTCTTTCGACAAAGTTTTAGGGGTCCAAACGTTTAAATGCACCAACAAATCACCAACTCCATACCCTTGGACACTCGGTATTCCTTTACCCCGAAGGCGCAGTATCTTACCGCTTTGTGCGCCAGCTTCGATTTTAATGCGCACCTTGCCCGAAACAGTCTCTATGTCTTTGGAGGTACCCAGTACTGCATCAGGGAGGCTCACGTATAAATCGTAATGCAGATTGTCCCCCTCTCTTTGCAATTGAGGGTGCTCTGTTTCAGAAATAGCAACAATTAGATCTCCAGATATGCCTTGACCGGGGGCCTCATTTCCTTTACCAGAAACTTTAAGCTGCATGCCATCGACCACACCTGCCGGGATTTTTATCGATACGGTTTCCTCACTCACCATCATGCCATCAGCATCAGCATTAGATGGCCTGTGGTCCAAAATCTGTCCAGCCCCACGACATGTTCCACAAGTGGCTGCCGTTTGCATGCGGCCTAAAATGGTGTTTTGAATTTTCGTAACCTGACCTTGTCCCTGACAGGTACTACACGTTTTATAGGTTGTTCCCGGAGCTTGTTTTTTGCGCTTGACTTTAATTTTCTTTTCTACACCTTGAGCGATTTCTTCAAGGCTAAGACTCACGCGAATACGCAAGTTACTTCCTTTGGTACGTCGCTGGCCACCACCAAAGCCGCCGCCAAAAGCACCACCGAAAGCACCGCCGAAAATATCACCGAACTGACTGAATATGTCATCCATATTCATGCCGCCACCGCCAAATCCTCCGCCCTCAAAAGCCTGATGACCAAACTGGTCATAACGTGCTTTTTTATCCGGATCACTCAATACCTCATAAGCCTCAGCAGCCTTTTTAAAGTTCTCTTCGGCCTTGGTGTCTCCTGGGTTTTTGTCTGGGTGAAACTCAATGGCCTTTTTGCGGTAGGCTTTTTTATTTCGCTAGCACTGGCTCCCTTAGAAACCCCGAGTATGTCGTAAAAATCTTCTTTCATCTTATTGTCCAATCACTACCTTGCGATAGCGAATAATTTTTTCACCCAGCGTGTAGCCTTTTTCGATGACATCAATGATTTTACCCTTCATGTCATCACTGGGCGCTGGTATTTGGGTTATGGCCTCATGCTGGTCGGCATCAAAAGGAGTTCCAGCCTCTGTTTCAATCAAAGCCAAGCCTTTTTGCTTGAGCGTCTCGAAAAACTTATTGCGTATCAGCGTCACCCCTTCAAACATGGCATCATCAGCTTTTTCAAGTTCTTTTAGGGCCCGATCAAAATCGTCCAAAACAGGCAGCAAAGCGACCATAACATCTTGACTTGCCGTTTTGAATAATTCAATGCGCTCTTTGCTGGTACGCCGTTTATAATTCTCAAATTCAGCGAACAACCGCAAATAACGCTCTTTCTCTTGGGCTAGAGCCTCTTCTAAAGTAGGTTCTGATGCAGCGGTATCATCGTTTTGTTCCGAACCCTTGTCGGTGTTTTTAGCCTCCGTGGATTGGGTCTGCTCTTGATTGGCCCCTTCAGTCTCTAGCTCAGGCTTCTGCTGTTGGGCTTGTTTATTTTTTTTACTCATTGTCTTTATTGTATCTGACCCTATGCGATAAGCAAATTTATTGCCACGTTGTTGAAAATGTCAAAATGTCACTTTGACAATAAATCAGCAATGGCCAGCCGGATTTTTGAATATTTGAAGGTAAAATTGGCCTGTGCAAGAATCTCAGGAATGACCCATTGACTGTCCAGCAGGAGTGCACTGCGCTCCCCGAGCATCAGGCGTAAGATACTTTCAGGAATCGCAGGAAGCCAGAGCGGACGTCGCAGGTGCTGTGCCAAAACTTGAGTCATTTTTTCTTGAGTGACCGGCTTGGGGGCCACGGCGTTGATATTGCCGGTAAATTCTTGGTCAATGACCCACAAATAGACCCGAACCAAATCGTCGATATGGATCCATGATTGATATTGTCTGCCCGTGCCCAAAACTGAGCCTACCCCCATTTGATCGGCTTGAGAATCTGCGGGAACACACCACCCGTAGCAGCCAAAACTAATCCTGTTCTTACGGCCGTCGTGGAGACGTTTTGTCTGTGACCTTGGTGGGTAGCCTGCTCCCATTGGCGTACCACTTCTGCCAAAAAACCTGAACCAAGTGTTTCATCCTGATCGTTGTAATTTAAGGAGTAAGAAGAAGCATAACCTGAAATACCACTCGCGCCAATATAGTGGACCTTTTGATTGACCTTTTTTAAGGCCATTTTCAGTGTGTTCGCCGTATCCAAACGACTTTGCAGTATCTGATGTTTGCGTTTTTTCGTCCAAGGCAAGGACACAGAAGTGCCCGCGAGATTGATCACTGCAGCAACACCCTCCAGAGCCTCCTCGGGACAGAAATGGTTCTTTGGATCCCAATAAAAGCCCTGAGCACCGTCTAGGCTCTCTGTCTTGGTAGGATGCGTCGTCAAAAATCGAACCTCATCACCACGCTTGAGCAAAGCGGCGACTAGATGTCTACCGATGAGTCCAGTTGCTCCAGCAATTAATACCTTCATGTTATTTTTTTTGCGAAGGTAGTGCAACCCTGCGTTTTGACAATTGCAGTGGGGCGTTTAAAACGTTAAAAAAAATATTAAGTGTTAAATTTTAGTCCCTCGGAGCATCTCTCTTTTACCTGGAGGCCCTGGTAGCCTTTCGACAGCAAAACCTACTTCTTGTAGCGCGCGACGCACACTCCCCTTAGCCGCATAAGTGACCAATACCCCGTGCTTGCGCAGGGCCTTGTGTAAAATTAAAAATCGCTCCATTTCCCATAGCTCAGGCTGCACACGTGCCCCAAAGGCATCGTAATACACTAAATCATAGGCCTGGCTTGCAGAAAAATCCTCAAACCTCATCTTGTTTTTTGTAAGACTAAAGTCTGGGGCAATAGCGACCTTCTGATTCCAGGGCGCCTTGTGCAGGGACAAAAATAATTCTGGATCACATCCTATAGAGTCGCTATACGCTAAAGACTCATAAATTTGTGGCAATAATGGATAGGCCTCGAGACTTTGATAATGGATCGAAATCTCATCGGTCGCCGCGAATTCATTGCTACTGATACTCCCACCAATATCTACCTGATAGAGGCGCGTAAGCAGTGCATTGAGTCCGGTGCCAAATCCCATTTCTAAAATGGAGATGTCTTCGGGTTGTTGGCCCATGAGACGGGCCTGGGCTTGATCCAGCCAATGGCTTAAACCACTTTGAATAAATACATGTTGAGATTCAGCAATTGCCCCATGACGAGAGTGATATGTCTCATCGAGCGCTGCGTGATATAAACTCATGGAGCCATCGCCTGTTTTGATAAGATTTAGCGATGTGGCGTCTGGCTTCATCAATCGGGTATTGGTTTTACTCGGCGGAATCAACCTGGGCCGTCTCGTCCGGCTTGGCGGACTCATCGGACTCCTCAACAATAGCCGATGAAGGCACTAATACACCGTCTGCCATAAAATCTAAACTCAATTCTGGCTCGGTAATGGCATCTATTTCTTCTTGAGGTTTTCCGGCATCTTGGGCAAAGTGCTTCAAATCCTCAACACTGGTCTGCGATACATAAGCTTTGCCCGAGACAATCACGTCAACTTCGGAAAGATACTTAGGAACGAAAAAACCATAATCCTTAAATTTAACAAAGGCTTCTTGATCCTCTACGGCCAAGCGCATCCAACAACCTTTCATTTTGCATACACTGTTCACCGGAGCCTGAAATTTAGCCACAATGGTGTCGCCCTCTTTTAAATCGGCATAAAGAGCCATCATTGCGGCCCCATCGATAGCATCATCAGCGGTAATCTCAGCACCAAATGAAACAAATTCAGCGCTGGTTTCTGCTTGCTGTACTTCAGCACTTTTGGATTGTGAACCAGAGTTTTTGCAAGCAATGAAAGACATCGCCAAGAACGAGAGAAGGATTACTTTTTTCATATTTAAATTGTATTAAAATCTATCATTGAGAATACAATTTTATGAAATTTTAAGGGTCTTTTGGGCATATTTTTACTTAATTTTGCGGCGATGAGTCACCCCAAAGAACGTACCGAGTGATTGAAGTAAGCAGATGTTCCAAAAGCCGTATTGATACAGTAGATTTTAACCAGCTTACTTTTGGCAAGAACTTTACAGACCACATGTTTTGCTGCACCTACGACCAAGGCCAGTGGCAAAATGCAAGGATCGTTCCCTATGGACCTTTGACTCTTGATCCAGGCGCCAAAGTCTTTCACTATGGTCAAGCCATTTTTGAAGGCATGAAAGCTTTTAAAGATGATCGCGGAGATATCTTTCTATTTCGTCCTGATCAAAACATCAAGCGTTTTAACAAATCTGCCGAGCGCCTCGCGATTCCTGAATTTCCAGAAGAGCTGTTTTTGGATGCCCTGAAGCAGGTGGTGCATCTCGATCGAGATTGGGTTAAATCTGGTCATGGTCATGCCCTGTACATAAGACCTTTTGTCATTGCTACTGAAACAGGCGTTGCCGCTTCACCGTCAGCGCGCTACGAATTCATGATCGTACTCTCGCCAGTTACAGCCTACTATAACGAAAAACTCAAGGTGCTTTTAGCGGATCATTACAGTCGTGCTGCAGATGGTGGTGTAGGCTTCGCTAAAGCCGCAGGAAATTACGCCGCTCAATTTTATCCGACCAATTTAGCGCGTGAGAAAGGCTTTCATCAAGTGATTTGGACTGATGCGAACAACCATGAGTTCCTCGAAGAAGCTGGAACCATGAACGTCTTTTTTCGCGTAGGAGACACATTAATCACCGCGCCAACGAGTGATCGTATATTGGACGGGGTCACCCGCAAAAGTCTTATCGATTTAGCACGTGATATGCATTTGGATGTCTCTATCCGCAAATTTAGCGTTACGGAGCTTATGGAGGCCTACAACAGTGGGGATCTCAAAGAAATTTTTGGCTCAGGCACCGCAGCGACGATCAGTGCAGTAAGCGCTTTCGGTTATAAAGACCAACTCTACACCCTACCGGAGATACGTGATTCATTCGCCGATAGACTCAAACATGCCCTACAGGATATTCAATACAATAGAGCGGAAGATCCTTTTGGCTGGCGCATAAAAATCTAACAGGCTTTTTGTACGCGACTGAAATTATTTTACGTCTTTTTATTGAGACATATGCACCAATACGTCGCTCCACTGGTTTAATTATTCTCTAGTTTAATTATTTTCTAGAATAGACCCAATATCTGGTTTGAAATAATTTGGCCCTTTGAGTACCTTACCATCTTCACGATAAATCGGCTTTCCATCTTGTCCGAGTTTTGACATATTACTGCGCTGAATTTCATCAAATACCGTGGCGATCTTGTCCTGTAGTCCGTGCTCAATGATGGTCCCACACAAAATGTAAAGCATATCGCCAAGGGCATCCGCCACCTCAACTAAATCGCCGTTGTTGGCCGCTTCGAGGTACTCCTGATTCTCTTCTTTCATTAAATTAAAACGCAACAGATGCTTTTTGTCGCCTAAATCTGCCCTCGGCTCTTGTTCAATTCCAAGACCAAAAGCCTCATGGAATGCTTTAACGGCATCGGTATAATGTTTCATAATAATTCTCTTAATAATTTCTATTTTTGTCTTTCTTTGAATCAATTCATCGGAATCGCGCTTTTTAGGCAATAACTCATCTAAAACACCCAAATGTTTAGTACCGGACAAATAATCTTCTCCATCTGTTTTTTTGTGGCTTTCGTATTAGTCATTCGCCTGAGCTACAAAAAAGATCGGGCTATTCATCAAAAACACTTTAAAGGCAAACGCTGGGTTTTGCTCGGATTCCTCGCTTTTTTCTTATTGCTGCTCCTGGCCAAAATTTGGCTCAAACAATAACTCAGACAGCGTAAAAACTATTGAGCTCTATTAACTTTTGCAGGGTGCCTAAAGGTTTCCGTAGGTTTTACTGTACTCCAACATCTGCGCCTCAAACGATTCTGGCTGAACCACTTGGAAACCGACGATTTCGTTTTGCGCATTGAGCTCCGGGACCAAAACGGGGTTAACAAAACCACTGTACGGTGCAGACGTAAATTGACTGTTACGCTCAAGTATTTCGGCGTGTAATGTTTGATCTACTTTTACACCGTAATCCTCTACAAGTGCCTTGGCTGCCTCATAATCCCCTTCACTGGTAATGCGTTGCGTCTCACGTAAAAGCTCGCCAAAGAGTTCCCGTAGCTTGCCGTAATCTTTGATGTCGTAGTAAGTTTTTCCATCACGTGTCACACGCTCGATTACGCCCTGATCTTGACCTTTTTCAAAAACCCAAGCACTCACCCATTGACGGTTGCGCATATGGGCCTCCTCAACATCATCACCTAGGTTTAATCGAATCAGTTGAGTCACAAGGCCATTGCGGATATAGCCATCGTAGGCTGCTGTCCCCGTCGCTTCCCAATCGGTGACTAATCCGAGTTCTTGTAATTTTGGATCCATCAAGTAATACAGGCCAAACAAATCGGCACGGCCCTCCTCTATAGTTGATTTATAACTTTTTAACGTCTCTTTTGGCGTCCCGACACCAGGGTTAATTTGTCCTGAGGCATGACCCACTACCTCGTGCAATGCCGTGTGCAGTTTATCGGCTAGAGCCCCGTATTTTTCCTCTAGTTCAATTTCTTGGGCGTCGTGGGCAAATTCTTGCAAACGCCCGCTGCCGCCCGCATTGTTGTAGGCATTAATGATATTTCCTAAAGAGACAGATTTACTCCCGTGCGCCTGTCTGATCCAATTATTATTGGGTAAGTTAACCCCAATAGGCGTACTGGGTGAGGCATCTCCAGACTCTCCCGCCACCACAACGGTTTTATAGGAAACCCCTTTAACTTCCTTTTTCTTATGCTCAGGCATGAGCGGTGAATTGTCTTCAAACCACTGCGCTTGCTCCGAAAGCACACTCATCTTTTTGGACATGTCAAAGTCTTTAATCTGCACTATCGTCTCGTATGAACCTTTATATCCTTTTGGATCATTATAAACCTCAATAAATCCATTGATCCAATCAATATTCCCCTCCGTGGCATTAACCCAGGCCACAGCATACTCATCCCAGGTATCTAAATCGCCGGTCTTGTAATACTCAATAAGTAAGTTCAAAGCCTTAGCCTGTGCCGGATTTTCGGCCACAGTCACGGCCTGCTCTAGCCAATAGATGATGCGGTCAATAGCCTGCCCGTATAGTCCGCCACTACGGTAAACTTGCTCTACCAGTTGGCCCTGTTCTTTGACCAATCTTGTGTTCAAACCGACCTCTATCGGACGCTCAGCATCCACTTTGACAGATCCATAAAAATCTTCGACATCCTGTGTGGTCACATTTGGTCCATAAAAATTAATGGCACTCTCTAGAACGATATCGGCGTCTTTACTGAGGTTGACCTTCTTTTTATCCTTCTCATTAAAGACAACCTCGAAAGCCTCACCCTCAAGTGTTGCCTGAGCATCATCGAGTAATTCCATCAAATACTCCTGAGAAAATTCGGGCATTATTTTATCATTACTGTAATGATGGTGGATTCCGTTGGAGAACCAGACACGTTTAAGATACGTCTCGAAGGCCATCCACTGATCGTTGTCCCTTGCTCCTGGATAGTCCGTGAAAATTTTTTCTAAGGCCTCACGAATCTCCAAATTGTGGCGGTAATTTTGTGCCCACATGATATCTCTGCCCTCAAGTCCCGCCTGCGTCATGTAGTACACTAATTTTTGCTCATTCAAAGTCAAATCCTCAAAACCAGGAATCTGGTATCGTAGAACTTTGACATCAGCAAATTGATCTACATTAAAATCAAAGCTTGTTTCTTGTACGGGTGTGGCCTGATCGCCACAGCTGTTTAGGGTCAATAATCCGATCAATACAGCACTAAAAAAATAGAGTCTCATTTTTGGTAATTTTTGAAGCCTAAAGGTAGTTAAATTTTGATTTTATTTGTGGTCCATCCTTGCTCGAACAATTTGGCTATCTTCGCTTTAATCTCTTTTTTGGGTGGCCTTAAAGATTTTATCTGAACTCATATTTTATTTGGTACGCACGCAACAATCATCTTATGCTTAAAAATATAGTCTTAGTTTTTCTCGGAGGGGGCATCGGCAGTGCCCTCAGATATGGCCTGAGCAACTGGCTCAATCAATATGTTCCTTGGGCCGCCGGGACCTTCAGCGCCAATATATTGGGAAGTCTGCTGATCGGCCTATTGATGGGTTGGTTCATCAAATGGCCCCATATGGAGGCAGATATGCGCCTTCTATTGGCCATCGGATTTTGCGGGGGGTTCACAACATTCAGCACATTCGCCCTCGAGCAGGTCAATATGATAAAAAATGGGGCAACCACACACGCCCTAATTTATATGGCCTCAAGTCTGATCTTAGGTGTAGCCGCTGTTTTTCTGGGACTTTGGCTCAGCCGACAATAAATCTCAGCGCCCTAAGGCTAACCAGGGCGAACAAGTGAGCCAAAGTACTTTTCAATAGACCTTAAAGGCCTTAACCCCGGCTTCAATGCGCACCGGCAGGTCATTTTCTTTAGGTGGAATAGGGCATGAATACCGCTCATTGTAAGCGCAGTATGGATTATAAGATTGATTAAAATCCAGAACTAATTTATCTCCCTCAGGGATGCGCAGATCAATATAGCGTCCCCCGCCATAAGCCCCATCACCCGATGCCCAATCGGTAAATGGGCAGAATAAATAGTCAGTATATTGTGGATCCTCATAACCATCGGTGCTCCTGTAAACGGGCAGACGAAGCTGCTGACCCAATAAAGTAAAATGTAATATTCCGTATTGAACGTATTCTGGCTTGCGCTCTGTGGTCGTTGGCATTAAAAAGGGTTCTGCCTGTGGTGTACGCTCTAATCGTGCGGTAACCCTATAGTCCAAGTCAATAGGATACCATTTGAGGCCCTTGAACTCAGCGAGATCTTCAGGTTTTAATATACTCTCTTCAGGGTCTGCAAATTCCCGGTCCATCTTATCTTGATAATTTTGAATTTCTTGTATTACGCGTTCCTTATTTTGTCCAAGAGCGACAAGGCTGCTTAACGCCATACTCAAAACAAGCAGTGTGATGTAGAGTGGTCTCATGATTGTGGAATTATAGGGTGATGGTCAACTACTTTTGATAAAATGATCTGTGTTTTGGTTTCTCCAAAAATAATGAGCTTGTCGATAAATTGTTCCAGATGCTTTTGATTGATCAAGACGACCTCCATCACAATATTTTCGTTACCGGTAATGCGATAACAATTTACCACCTCTGGGAAACTCTTGACCTGCTCTAAAAATGGCTTTAGTTTTCCCATGAAGGCGCGTACTGTAATTATCGCTCTCAATTGATAACCGCACTCATAGGAGGAGACATCCGTACGGTATCCTTTTATGATCCCAGCATCTTCCATTTTTCTTATTCGCTCGTTTACAGCCGGGGAACTGATCCCAACAATTCGGCCAATTTCGGCATGAGTATATCGAGCATTAGTTTGCAAACATTGGAGGATACGGCGGTTCAATAGATCCATAAAACACACAATTAACATTAAAAACAGTATAAATTAAGTCAAAAAAAATTAAATATTAAATATAATTTATATCTCAAGTTTAAATCATTAAGTATTTATCGTTGTCTTTGGAGTAAATTTGATTGATTCAGTCTTTGGAAAGAGTCAGCTATGAAAAACATGTTAACGCAACACTTGCATTATCCACCATTGTACCACAAGGCATTAGAGATTTTGACCTTGTCGCGTCATATGTCGTATCTGTACTGTGCGGATCTCATTGGCCCCGAGCCCAATAGCCCTGAGCATGAAAAAATCTACTTTACAGGAGACATTATTCAACAATCTTGTAAACTGGCTCCAGAGATTCTTCGTGCTGAAAATCAGACTTATGCCGAAGATAAAAGACGCCACGCTAAACGCGTCAGTGTTCTGATCAAAAACTTGTTCTTCACCTGCGAGCGGTTGGAAGATAGTCCCATCAAGGCCAAAGAATTCTTACCATTATTTAGAAAAGAACTCAAACAGTTCCGTAAGCTTCAGCGCACTTGGGCGTTGATGCTTTAGCATTTTTACCCATAGCACCTATCGGGCTGGTAGGGTTCTCCCGAAATGTCGCGACGGTTTTATCCGTTTACATATTGCGTCGGTACTGCCCGCCTACATCGAAAAGCACCTGAGTTATTTGACCCAGTGAGGCCACTTTAACCGCTTCCATGAGCACTGTAAATAAATTGGTATTGGCCTTAGCCCCCACTTTTAAATCTATTAATGCCCTTTGAAGTTGATCCCGCTTTTGGGTATGCAGTGCGCGCACCGTATCAATCTGAATCTGCTTTTCTTGCTCAGTGGCCCGAATCACCTCCGAAGGAATGATGGTTGGAGAACCTTTACTGCTCAAGAAGGTATTGACCCCGATAATCGGGTATTGCCCGGTGTGCTTCAAGGTCTCATAATGAAGGCTTTCCTCTTGAATCTTGCCGCGTTGATACATGGTTTCCATGGCTCCGAGCACCCCGCCGCGCTCCGTAATCCGATCGAATTCCATCAAGACGGCCTGCTCCACCAAATCGGTTAATTCTTCAATAATAAAAGCCCCTTGTATTGGGTTTTCGTTTTTAGCCAGTCCGAGTTCCTTATTAATGATCAGCTGAATCGCCATGGCCCGACGCACACTATCTTCCGTAGGTGTGGTTATGGCCTCATCGTAGGCATTGGTATGCAATGAATTACAATTATCATAAATCGCATAAAGCGCTTGAAGCGTTGTACGGATGTCGTTGAAATCAATTTCTTGAGCGTGCAGACTGCGTCCAGAAGTCTGGATGTGGTATTTGAGCATTTGAGATCGAGGACCAGCACCGTATTTCTCGCGCATGGCTTTGGCCCAAATTTTACGGGCAACACGACCGATAACGGCGTACTCAGGATCAATACCGTTACTAAAGAAAAAAGATAAGTTTGGCCCGAAATCATCGATGCTCATGCCTCGAGACAAATAGTACTCGACATAAGTAAACCCATTAGACAGGGTAAAGGCCAGCTGAGTTATTGGATTGGCCCCGGCCTCGGCAATGTGATATCCCGAAATACTGACCGAATAAAAATTACGCACCTTTTGGTCGATGAAATAAGCCTGTACATCACCCATGAGTCTCAGGGCAAATTCAGTGGAGAAAATACAAGTATTCTGTGCTTGATCTTCCTTTAATATATCGGCCTGAACGGTACCGCGCACCTGCATCAGCGTCTTGGCCTTTATTTCATTATAAACCTCTATTGGCAATACTTTATCTCCTGTAATCCCCAGAAGAAGGAGGCCCAATCCATTGTGTCCCTCAGGCAAATCGCCCATGTATTTTGGACGAAGTGATTGGTCTGTATATTCTACGCTCAAAGCCTTTTCAACCTCAGCCTCGAGCTTGTGCTCTTTGATGTATTTTTCACAATTCTGATCGATTGCTGCATTCAGGAAAAAGGCCAAAACCATAGGGGCAGGACCATTGATGGTCATACTGACCGAGGTCATCGGGTCAGACAAATCAAAGCCACTGTAGAGCTTTTTAGCATCGTCTAAACTACAGACCGAAACCCCTGCATTGCCTATTTTTCCGTAAATGTCGGGTCTTAAGTCAGGATCATGTCCATAAAGGGTTACACTGTCAAAGGCAGTAGACAAGCGTATGGCCGACATGTTTTGGCTTAAATAATGAAATCTACGATTGGTGCGTTCTGGCCCACCCTCACCAGCAAACATACGGGTAGGATCTTCCGCCACGCGCTTAAACGGATAGAGTCCAGCAGTATAAGGAAATGAGCCTGGTAAATTTTCTTGCATCATCCAGCCCAACAAATCCCCCCAGGCTGTATAACGCGGTAAAGCCACCTTGGGGATTTGGGTCATAGAAAGCGATGTGGTATGGGTCTCGACTTGCAACACTTTATCACGAACTTTAAAATCATAGAGCGGCGCCCCATATTTTGCCTTTACCCCATCCCACTCTATGATTTGTTGCCACAGATGGGGGTCGAGATTCATTTTCAGGGTTTTGAACTGGGTCAGCAATTGCTGCAATAAATCAGCAGATTCAGATCTCAGGTCCTGCTCTTGAATTTCAAGTCCTTCAGGACTCAGTAAAACTGGGGACTGGCACAAGTTTTCAATAGCCTTAAAAATACCGTATAAGGTTTGCGCCACTTTGGTCTGGGCCACAGTAAAAGCGTCGTACTGGCGAATAGACTCAGAAATTTCGGAGAGATAACGCGTACGTGCCGGAGGAATCACAAAAACTTTCTCAGAATCTTGAGCCTCTGAAGCAGCCTCTAAAATCCAGTCCAGATTCATGCGCTGCACCAGAGTCCACATGATTGCTCCATACAGTCTATTCATGCCGGGATCATTGAATTGAGAGGCAATTGTCCCAAAAACGGGCAGCTCTTCTTGTGGCGTTTCCCATAAATTATGGTTGCGCATGTATTGTTTGCGCACATCGCGCAGGGCATCTAAAGCGCCACGCTTATCGAACTTGTTTAGGGCCACCAAATCGGCAAAATCGAGCATATCGATCTTTTCCAGCTGAGTGGCTGCGCCAAACTCAGGAGTCATCACGTAAAGAGAGACATCACTGTGTTCCAGAATTTCGGTATCGCTTTGGCCAATACCTGAAGTTTCTAAAATCACTAGATCAAATCCAGAAGCCTTGACTAGGTCCAGGGCGTCATTGACGTATTTGGACAAAGCCAAATTACTCTGACGCGTGGCCAAACTACGCATATACACCCTAGAGGTATTGATGGCGTTCATCCGAATTCTATCGCCGAGTAGGGCACCTCCTGTTTTACGCTTGGAGGGATCGACTGAAATGATGGCTAAATGCTTTTCGGGATAGGACGCCAGAAATCGACGGACCAGTTCATCAACAAGCGACGATTTTCCTGCTCCCCCAGTACCGGTAATCCCCAAAACAGGGACCTTAGCCAGATCAGAAGTATCCCGTAGTTCTTGTAAAAAAGACTTGATTTGCTCCGGAAAATTCTCTGCGGCACTAATGCACTGAGCGATATAATGTGGATTATTCACCCCCAGAGCACCGCGATCAAAGCTTTTGAGATCCCCACGAGATTCATCGCTTTGCGCCACAAGATCGTTGATCATGCCTTGAAGCCCCATAGCGCGGCCATCATCGGGAGAATAGATACGGGCAATACCATAATCCATGAGGGTTTTGATCTCCTGCGGAAGAATCACACCGCCACCGCCACCAAAAATCTTAATATGCCCTGCGCCCCGCTCTTGAAGTAAATCATACATGTACTTGAAATACTCCATATGCCCGCCTTGGTATGAGGTCATAGCGATAGCATGGGCATCTTCTTGTATAGCGGTAGAAACCACTTCGTCAACACTGCGGTCATGCCCTAGGTGAATCACCTCCACCCCCGTGGATTGAATGATTCTGCGCATGATGTTTATGGCGGCGTCATGGCCGTCAAAAAGTGAGGCTGCAGTAACGATGCGAATTTTATGCTGGGGCTTGTAGGGTTCTGGTTGTTGCATTATCAATATTTGGGTCGTTTGTCTGCGTAAATTTACGAATTCATCATCGAATGGGTAATTTTATCACGTATTATTCAACGCTGAGTTGAAATACCGCCCGCTAGTGAACATCGACGCAATTGTTTGTTGAATCACGATGAACCGGGTAGTTTTGAGCGAATTTGTAATTAATTCTCGATTATCTTAACGTAGGCCTGCCTGAAGAATGGCATGCATTTGCTGTTGCAGCTTTAGTGCTTCGGCTGCTGCCGCTTGGGCAAAATCTTCGCCCTGGCTGGCGTAGATTATTCCGCGTGAGGAGTTTACCAGTAGCCCAACCTCATCGTTCAAAGCGTGGTCACAAACCTCTTGCAGACTTCCACCTTGTGCACCCACTCCGGGCACCAGTAAAAATGATTTTGGGGCGATAGCCCGTACTCGTGCTAAATACTCCGTTTTGGTCGCCCCGACCACAAACATCAATCGCTGGTGGTTTTTATAAGTCTGCGCGGTTTCTAGAACTTGCTCAAACAAATTCTGCGCTGAATCACTCACCTGAAAATCAAAAGCTCCGGGATTCGAGGTCAGAGCCAAAAGAATCACAAACTTATCGTCAAATTCCAAAAATGGTTCCACAGAATCACGCCCCATATAAGGCGCTATAGTCAAAGCATCAAAGCCCATTTGATCAAAAAATGCTTTGGCGTAACGCGTCGAGGTATTGCCAATATCCCCTCGTTTGGCATCAGCAATGGTAAATATCTCTGGATGTTTCGAATTTAAATAGTCTATAGTTTTTTCAAGAGCCTGCCACCCTTGAGTCCCGTAAGACTCATAAAAAGCCGTATTGGGTTTGTAGGCAACGGCCAAATGATGGGTGGCATCGATTATCGCTTTGTTGAACGCAAAAATTGGATCCTCAGACTCCAAAAGATGAGGTGGGATTTTGTCTAAATCTACATCCAATCCCACGCAGAGAAAGGACGATTTGTCGTGAATTGCTTTGGTGAGTTGTTGCTGCGTCATCCGTTTAGATTAAAAACTTAATTACCCTTAGAAGGCTTCTCCAGATTCTTGTAATTTTTCTGTGTTGCGGACCAGTTGTAACTCATCGATAATTTTCTGGATATCTCCATCTATAATATTCCCTAAATCGTACAAGGTAAGGTTAATACGATGGTCTGTTACGCGTCCTTGTGGATAGTTATACGTGCGAATTTTGGCACTTCGATCCCCCGACGATACCATACTTTTACGCTTTTGAGAATCGGCTTCCATCTTTTTGGCCAATTCCAACTCATATAGTCTGGATCGTAAAACTTTTAACGCCTTTTCTAAGTTTTTATGTGATGATTTTTGATCCTGACAACTCACGATCATTCCCGTCGGCTCGTGGTGCAGTTTAATGGCAGAATAAGTCGTATTTACTGACTGCCCACCCGGTCCAGTAGAGGTCGTGCGTTCGATGCGCACTTCGGTCATATCGAGTTCTACATCAAATTCTTCAGCCTCCGGAAGCACCATCACTGTGGCTGCACTGGTATGTACTCTCCCTTGGGTCTCGGTTTGCGGAACCCTTTGGACACGATGGACTCCGGCCTCATACTTGAGCGTTCCGTAGACATCTTCTCCATTGACTTCAAAAATTATTTCCTTAAAACCTCCGCTGGTCCCTTCGTTGTAATCTACCACACTCACTTGCCAGCCTTTTGATTCACAATACTTAGTGTACATGCGGTGCAAATCACCAGCAAAAATACTGGCCTCATCCCCGCCTGTTCCGGCACGTATCTCTACTACAGCATTCTTGGCATCTTCTGGATCCTTGGGCACGAGTAAAAAGCGTATTTCTTCCTCGAGTTTTGGCTTTAGTTCTTGAGCTGATTCCAGCTCCATTTTAGCCATTTCAATCATTTCGGGGTCGGTCTCCCCGGATAAAATCTCCTGAGCCTCATCGATGGCGTTTTGCATGGCGATATACGTATCGCGCTTTTTCATGAGTATTGAGAGCTCCTTGTACTCTTTATTGAGTTGAACATAACGCTTTTGATCACTTATGATCTCAGGTTGAATGATCAAATCATTGACCTCGTCAAATCGCTGCTTTACTATGTTTAGTTTTTCTAGCATATACAGAGCGTGCCCTCTTGTTTGGGCTAATTTACATTAATTTTATCGCCATACCCTATTGGTAATCGAAGCTTCCGTGCTGGGAAACAATCGTCAATCCCTTTTGCTCAGATTCCAATACACGGCCTACAATACGCGCTTCTATATTAAAATCAGCCGCAATATCAATGATCTGCTGGGCATATTGCGCGTCGAGGTAGAACTCCATACGGTGGCCCATATTGAACACTTGATACATTTCTTTCCAAGGCGTTTGACTCTCCTTTTGAATCAGGTCAAACAAGGGCGGTGTCTCAAACAAATTATCTTTGATGACCTGTCCACGGTTCAAAAAGTGTAAAATTTTGGTTTGAGCCCCTCCGCTGCAGTGCACCATTCCATCGATAGACTCACGACCCAATTTATCGAAAATCGCCTTAACTACCGGAGCGTATGTTCTTGTCGGTGACAAAACGAGTTTCCCAGCATCTAGAGGAGTTCCCTCAATGACATCGGTTAATTTTTTTGACCCCGAGTATACGAGCTCTTCTGGCACAGCAGCATCGTAACTCTCTGGATAACGCTCGGCAAGGATTTTACCAAACACATCGTGACGCGCAGAGGTTAGGCCATTACTGCCCATTCCTCCATTATACTCTTGTTCATAAGTGGCTTGTCCAAATGAGGCCAATCCGACAATCACATTCCCGGGCTTGATGTTCGCGTTATCGATCACTTCAGAGCGTTTGAGTCTTGCCGTTACCGTAGAATCCACGATAATGGTACGCACCAAATCTCCGACATCCGCCGTTTCGCCTCCCGTAGCGTGAATGGTGACCCCCAAAGCACCGAGTTCATCAACCAACTCTTGAGTGCCCCCAATAATGGCAGAAAGCACTTCACCTGGAATTAAATTTTTATTGCGTCCAATAGTAGAAGATAATAGAATATTATCGACAGCTCCCACGCAGAGTAGGTCATCAATATTCATGATCAGAGCATCCTGAGCGATGCCCTTCCATACGGATAAATCTCCGGTCTCACGCCAATACATATAGGCCAATGAAGACTTGGTACCCGCGCCATCGGCATGCATGACCAAACAATGCTCGCTACTGCCCGTCAAATAATCAGGAACTATCTTACAAAATGCCCCTGGAAACAGGCCTTTATCCACCTTTTGGATGGCCTTGTGCACCTCAGTCTTGGCCGAGGAAACCCCGCGCTGAGCATACCGTTTTGAAATCTCTTGACTCATTGTGACAAAGGTAAAAAAATAAAGGGGTTCAAAACCTTGGTTTCGGAACCCCTTTTTCTCTTTTTTTCAAGTCAAATTATCGCGTAAACAATAACTCACGATACTTTACCAGTGGCCAAAGCTCATCATCAACCAAAAGCTCCAGCTTATCACAATGATAACGAATATCATCAAAAAGTGGCTTTACCTGATTACAATAAGCGAAGGCACAGGCTTCTGCATCATCCATGGCATTGGCTTTTTTACGCTCTTCAATCATTTGTGTGATGCCTTGATTGATTGACGCAATATGACCGCTAATTTGCTCGATGAGACTCATCTGCTCAGCGGCGACTTTTTTGAAGCCGTCACCATAAATATCCTTAAGCCCTTGAACATTTTCAATCAAAATATTTTGATAACGCACTGCGGTTGGAATGACGTGGTTTCTGGCGATGTCTCCCAGAAGTCTTCCCTCAATTTGGATGCGCATGGCATATTCTTCGATTTCGATCTCGTGACGCGCTTCAATCTCAACCTTACTCATAATACCAAGTTGCTCATAAAGCTCAATAGCACGCTGAGAAACTTTAGCTTTTAATGCCTCTGGCGTTGTTTTATTGTTACTCAAGCCTCTTTTGGCTGCTTCCTGTTCCCATGCTTGTCCGTAACCATCTCCTTCAAAGCGAATGCGCTTAGAATCTTTGATATATTCACGCAATACATTGAAGATCGCATCGTCTTTTTTCATCTTTTTATCGGAAATAAGAGCGTCTACCTCGGCCTTAAATTCGATCAACTGCTGAGCCACAATAGCGTTGAGCACAGTCATCGGATTAGCACAGTTTGCCGTGGACCCCACAGCGCGTAACTCAAATTTATTGCCTGTAAAGGCAAAAGGTGAGGTACGGTTACGATCAGTATTGTCCAAAAGGATTTCTGGAATTTTACCCACAACGTTTAATTTGAGCTCCGTTTTTTCTTGGGGAGAAAGCTTGCCATCGGTTACTTTTTCTAGAGCATCCAATACAGCCGTAAGCTGAGAGCCAATGAACACAGAAATAATGGCCGGAGGTGCTTCGTTTGCTCCGAGGCGATGGTCATTACTCGCGCTCGCAATGGCGGCACGCACTAATTCTTCGTACTCGTTCACTGCTTTGATGGTATTGATAAAGAAGGTCAAAAATTGAAGATTCTTCATCGGCGTACTCCCTGGACTCAATAAGTTTACCCCAGTGTCAGTGGCCAAAGACCAGTTATTGTGTTTTCCACTACCATTGATACCCGCAAACGGCTTTTCATGGAAAAGCACTTTAAAATTATGGCGATCCGCCACCTTGTCCATGACGTCCATCAAAAGAGAATTGTGATCTACAGCGAGGTTCGCTTCCTCAAAAATTGGTGCCAGCTCAAACTGATTCGGCGCCACCTCATTGTGACGGGTTTTTACCGGTACACCTAAAAGCATGCACTCGTTTTCTAAATCGCGCATGAAATTTAAAACTCGCGTTGGGATTGAACCAAAATAATGGTCATCGAGCTGCTGTCCCTTGGCAGAAGAATGTCCCAAGAGTGTTCGCCCTGCTAATTTTAAATCAGGACGCGCATCGACAAGGGCTTTATCGATCAAAAAATACTCTTGCTCCCACCCAAGTGTGGCGACAACCTTGGATACCGATTTATCAAAGTACTTAGCGACATTTGTCGCCGCTTGATCCACCACTTGTAACGATCTAAGCAGCGGTGTTTTGTTATCTAATGCCTCACCTGTGTAAGCGACAAATACTGTTGGAATACATAGGGTTGTCCCGTAAATAAAGGCCGGTGAGGTAGGGTCCCATGCAGTGTATCCGCGCGCTTCAAATGTGTTTCGAATTCCTCCGTTAGGAAAACTAGACGCGTCTGGCTCTTGTTGTACCAATTGTCCTCCTCCGAATTTCTCTATGGCCTGTCCTCCTTCAATAGTTTCAAAAAAGCATCGTGCTTTTCTGCTGTTGCTCCGGTTAATGGCTGAAACCAATGCGTGTAGTGCGTTGCACCTTTGGCAATGGCCCATTCTTTCATTCCAGTGGATATCTGATCTGCGACAGATCGATCAATTTTTGTGCCTTTTAGAACAGCCTCTTGCACAGATTTAAAGGACTCCTTAGTCAAATATTGACGCATCGCATTTTCGTTGAACACATTGTCTCCGAAAATCTCAGATCGGCGGTTAGGTTCAGAAACAGATACGGGTCGACGCCCCAGGGTCTCGTTGAGCGCTTGAAATCGTAAAGTGGACATAGTTGTTGAATTATTTGTTAATGGGGCAAAAATAATTCAAATCAACAAACAACCCCCTATTTGGTCGTATTTTGTTATAAAAAAATGGAGTTTTTTATTAACAACCCCCTAAAAAAATAAAGTTAACGATAAAATTTGTGCAATTACTGAATTGTAGAACTGATAAATATGGCATAGGCCACCAAAAGCAGCAGTCCTTCGTATCGACCGATACGGTGTGGACTCGGGATCAGAATTAAGACCAGTAAGGCCGCAGCAAAACCTAACATCCAAAATAAATCTAAAGGCAAAAACTCAGCCGCATCGATCGTTATCGGATGGATGATCGAGGTCAAACCCAAAACACAAGCAATGTTGAAAATATTGGATCCGATTAGGTTACCGATGGATAGCGCCTTTTCTTTTTTTAAGGCAGCAATAATTGAGGCCGCCAATTCCGGCACACTTGTACCAATAGCAATAACAGTCACTGCAATCACACGCTGGCTTACACCTAAATCTGTAGCAATAGCGACCGCCCCATCTACAAGCCACTGACTCCCGTAATTTAATGCCATGGCTCCAATGAGCAACCAAAGTCCTATTTTGACACCCGACACTACAGCCAATTGTTCATCGATACCTTCAATAGACTCCTCTTCTTGAGGTGTTTCACGCCTATTGCGCCTAATCAACATGACGAGATAAATCAATAAACAAGAAAAAAGACCAAGTCCAGCCCAAAAAGAAATACCGTTTTGGTAGATCAACAAAAAGGTTAACGCTATGCTCACCGAGAACATCACTGGCCAATTGATTTTGTAAAAATCATGATCTATAACAATAGGACTAATCAGTGCTGTAATACCCAAGACCAGACCGATGTTGGCAATATTCGAACCAATTACGTTACCCAATGCAATTGCGCTATATCCATTGAGTGCTGCACTTAGACTCACGAGTAATTCTGGCGCAGAGGTCGCAAAAGACACCACGGTCAGCCCAATAATCATTTTAGAGAGCTTCAATTTAAACGAAAGCGCTACAGCCGAACGAACCAAGTACTCTCCACCAACAACGAGGGCAGTGAATCCCAATAATAGATATAAGTAACTCATAGACTTTAATGCAGTACGAAGATACAAATTAGGCAGGCCCACTTGAAGGGTAAGGCCTTAATTTTTGTAAATTGATACGCAAATCAATATCTGATGAAACGCAGATTTTTCATAATGCTCGCAAAACTCAATAAACTTGTCTTACCGAGTCTTACTGCACGTCGATTGGATCTGGCTAAGGCCAATAAATGGCAGTTGGCCCTGATCGCTTATCGCTATTGGGTGACGACCAATGCCTTAGATTAGGCCTTACCCAGCGAGGATCACCAACACTTAAAATCGATAAGCAAATTTTACTGGATAATCACCGATCAATGCTCTTCCACTGAGCTCAGTCAATTCGATAATAAAACTGCAAAGAACCACTTCGCCTCCCAGAGCCTCAATTAGACGGATCGCCGCCTCAGCCGTTCCACCCGTGGCCAAAACATCATCATGTAACAGTACGCGATCTCCAGGGCTAATGGCGTCCCGATGAATTTCGATGGTGGCGCTACCATACTCCAAATCATAGGATTGTTCCAGAGTTTGGTGTGGCAATTTTCCTTTTTTTCTAATGGGTACAAAACCACAACCCAGTTGCTGGGCCAATAGAGGCCCCGTAATGAATCCACGAGACTCAATCCCCACAACGCAATCGATGTCCTTATTGGTATCGGGCATCATGGCGGCGACACAGTCTTTGAGGCCTTGAGGATCTTTTAGTAGCGGTGTGATGTCTTTAAATTGAATTCCAGGCTTGGGAAAATCAGCAATAGTGCGAATAAGTGTATTATCTAATGGCATAACAAAACGAATGTACGAATTTGTGTCGTGCTCGAGTGGAAACCCCCTGTTATTTATCCCAATATTCTGGGATCAAACAACCTGAATGCTAGAATGATATTGCATTGGGTAATTTATTTTCTTTAAATTTAAAAACTAGCTTATAATTTGTCATCAATCAATAAAACAACGGCAACATGAATTTTGAATCAAATAAGATAAAGATATTGAGCACCCTTGCTCTGTGTTTTTGCATGAGTCTTACCGCACAAATCCCCCAAAATGGCCTTCAAGGCTATTACAAGCTCGACGGCAATGACTATGCCAACTACAGCGATCAAAATAGTGTCCCCCTAGATCCCTACCCAACAGGTGGATTCCTATTACCGGCACAAAATCGCTATGGTGAACCCGATATGGCACTGAAATTGATCAATCAATTTTTGGACACCCAATCAGAGCCAAGCATTTTTGATTTTAGCGCTGAAAATATGATGTCTCTGTGCGTTTGGATTAAAATCGACGAAACGGTCATCGATTGGACTGGACTCCTTAACAACTGGGCTGGGTTTGATATTGGCGGTTATTTTCTAGGCATCACCCCAAATCAAGAAATCCGTTGGAACATTAACGTAGATCCGCCCATTGATAGTCCTCCAGTCATGACTGGATCATGGATGCACTTGGCAGCTGTTTATGATGGTGATACGGCATACCTCTACATTGACGGCAATCTCCTGGCACAGAGAGTTTACGGATCCAACCTACTCACCAGTGTTTATCCTTTTACGGTCGGTACACAAGCTAATGTTCCCGATAATATCTTCCCCGGGGTACTTGATGATATTTTAATTTACAACCGCGCATTGAGCGGCCAAGAGGTTTTGGATATTGTCCAAGCACTTTCTATCGATGATATGGGCGCCTTTGAGCGTGGTGTAAGACTGGGACCAAATCCAACGATTGGCCCTGTAGCATTGTCGTACAACTCGGGCTTAGGACAAATTATTTCTTTTGAGGTTTATGACCTGAAGGGCACTGTGGTACTCGATGGTACGCTACAAGGGTCCGGACATCAAATGGACATAAGCAATTACGCATCAGGAGTTTATACTTTTGAGTTCACCACTGCAGACGGCCAAACAATACAGAAGAAAATCATCAAAAGGTAAATTAACAGGCATGCACCGTATTCGTTTAATTGAAGTTGTTCTGATCTCCTTGACGATCATCGGTTGCGGTCAAGAAAAAACAAAAAACGCTTCAAAGTTTCCACCTTACTCGAGCCACGGGTCAATGCCAAGCGAAGCGCAGGATCAAGATGCAACCGAAGTTTCAAGCAAGACCTCGGCCTCAAACGGCATCCAAGTAGAAACTTTAGTAAAAACGACGCAAAGTTGGAACAGCAGCCCATTACCGAATTACAATGCAGAACACCCTCAAATGACGGCATTGCGGATTACCATTCCCCCACACACCAAACTCCCAGTACATCGCCATCCAGTGATCAATGCTGGGATATTGCTAGAAGGTGAACTCACGGTAATCAGTGAGGCAGGAGATACGCTCCACATGAAAAAAGGAGACCCAATTGTAGAGATGGTCAATCAATGGCATCACGGAGAAAATAATGGTGCTCAGCCCGCAGAGATTGTCGTCTTTTACTCTGGTAACGTTGACGTTCCTGTGACTATTCTGAAGGATTCTGAGGATGAGGATCAAGGGACTCAAAATGGGTACTCTCAGGAGTCCACTGCGCCAAGTCACTAAGCCGAGCATAAGGATATTGACCAATTTTCTCAAGACTATAATACGTATTGAGGCCCGAAATTCCAGTAGATTCTGCTTGAGTTAAATCCAATTCGCCTTGTGCATCCACAAACCTATCGGGTATAGAAAGGTAAATGATCTTGCCAATGACCAAAGTTGTTCCATTGAGCGGGATTTCTATGGCAGACTCAAAGCTAAGTCCCATTTTTAGATGACTCTCACGCACAAATGGAGCCTTGATTCCTGGAATAATTTCTGGTGTAAACCCGCAACGCTCAAATTCAGAAACCTCCTGAGGAAATTTTGCAGAGGTATAATGCGCCTGCTCCGTCATCGAGACAGGAATATGATTGATGGTATAATGACCTGTTGTTTGGATATTCTGCCAGGTATGACGCGGGACCTGGTCATGTGGCCGAAGTACAAACCCAATCAGTGCCGGGTTACTCCCCAAATGCACCACAGAACTAAACACCGCCAAATTATGTCTACCGGCCTCATCTTGAGTACCGATCAAATTAGCGGGCTTTATTCCAGTAATGGCATTAATCATGCGCAGCCGAGTCAGTCGATCGGCTGTAGCTATGTCTTGCTCGTTCCAGATCATGATTAGGCGCGATCAGCGGTTAACGCTAAAAGACCTAAAACCAGACACAATGCAATTGTGAACAATACTATATTTCCTACTCCCATAACGTGAATATAATTAATTTTTAGTAGTCTCGCTGGATAATTCGGCATCCAATTGATCCAAAAACTTTTGGGCATTAGTCAAATGACGCTCCAAAGTTTCTGGCTTCATTTTATCTAAACTGCGCACGAGCATGGCCAAACGAGGATTCGACAAAAAGAAATCGCGATGCTTGTCCATAAAACGCCAAAACAGTCCATCCCAAGTATTTTGCCATGGCCCTTTAGGGTAATCACTCATTTTCTTTAGGTAATTGCTTCCGCTGATATAGGGCTTGGTACTCATTACCCCGCCATCGGCAAACAAACTCATGCCATAGACATTGGGCACCATCACCCAATCATAGGCATCGATAAATAACTCCATAAACCAGCGATAAACCTCGTCGGGGTCGAATTCACAAAGCACCATAATATTGCCCATGACCATCAGGCGCTCTATGTGGTGGGCATAAGCCGTTTTGTTTAATTTTTTTATTACAGAATCTACTGGGAAAAGCCCTGTAGTCCCGCTATAGAAACTCTCGGGAATTTTACGTTTGTGGGCCCAAAAATTAGTGGTGCGCTCTTGGCTGCCTTTGACCTGATAAACCCCACGAATAAACTCTCGCCAACCCATGATTTGACGCACCAATCCCTCTGTAGAATTTATGGGTATTGAGGCATTCTTGGCATAGCTTAACACCTGGTCCAAAACTTGATTTGAGCAAAGCAGGCCGACATTAATCAGTGGTGACAGCAAACTGTGGTGTAAAATGTGCTCATGAGCCACCAAAGCATCCTCATAGTGACCAAAATATTCAAATCGGTATTTCAGAAAATCCTTGAGCCATAGCTCGGCGGCATGGTGATCCAGCGGATAGGTTATTTCATTGTCTAAAGCCCCAAGATTGTTATCGAAATGCTCTGCAACATAGGTCTTCGCCTCCTGGTGATAAGTGGTTTCTTCCGGCCAATTTACCTCAGGGACTGACGCATTTTTAGGGAACTTTCGTCTATTTTCGGCATCGTAGGTCCATTGACCTCCCGCTGGGCCACCCTGTTCTATCAAAATACCGCGTTTTTGACGTTCTGACTTATAAAATGAAGTCTGAAAAAACTTCTTTTTGGTCGGTTTAAAAAAGGAGGATAGGTCCTCTTTTGTGTTTAAAAACGCAGGTGTATCATGCCAATTCAATTCAATATTCCGGGCGTATCGTGTAATGCGACGCTCGATCCAATTATCAACCGGGTCGATTAGATAAAGTGCAGATAAACCCTTGTCGATAGAAGCCAAAAGCCATTGTCGTATATCTGCCTCTGGCTGGTGGGCCTCGATATAAATCACTTGGTGTCCTTGACCAATCAAACGATCACGATATGCACGCATACTGCCACGCATAAAGGCAATCTTTTGTTTGTGAAAAGAAAATTGATTGAACAACAAGGTCTCTTCAATCATGACCACAGGGCGCTCCAATGAGAGGACCGGGTTGTCCTTAAAAAGTTGATGCGGCAGTATCAGACTCAGCGCCTTCATGCCAAAACCGCTTCTTGGGATACCTCTTGATTAGCGTAACTGCGATAATTATTGATCACCACATCTTTGGCCTTCAGGTCAAACATTAGATTATAAAGACCAAAAAATGTTCTGTTGATGTAAATGAAATGTTTGGACCCTCGATTACCATTCATCTCCCGTAAAGCACTATCATTGGCGTACTTTTGACCTAACTCGCCGATCTGATCGAAAAACGTCTGGTCCGAAAAATCAAAGGTTTCCGAGTGAAATGGCTTGGTAAACAAGGAGAGCATTTCATGAAAAATCGAGTAAAAGAAGTCTTTTTCTTTTGGCGAATCATCGGGTTTTAAAATCTCTAGGGCATAGAGTTGGCGCTCAAAATATTCTGGGTTCTCTAGGTTCTCTTTTTTGGCTAACTCAAAATAAGGCCCATAAAATTCGTCGGGTATTTCTTTGAGACAACCAAAATCAATCACCATCAGATTGTCCTGCTGATCGATTAAAAAATTGCCCGGATGTGGATCGGCGTGAATGCGCCGCAATACATGCATCTGATACATATAAAAATCCCAAAGAGTCTGGCCAATTTTTTGACCTTGTTCGGCGCTGAATGCCTTCTGGCACCACTGAGACAAATGCTGACCGTTCATCCAGTCCATGGTCAGAATTCGTTCACTCGAGAGCTCTGGATAATAGCGGGGAAATCTCAGATTAGGGATATGCCTGCAATCCTGAGCCATCTGCCTGCTTTGGTTGAGTTCACGCTTGTAATCAGTTTCTTCGTTGAGTTTGTTTTCAACTTCCTGAAAATACTGGTCCGACCCCTCCCCTTTGATGTTAAACATTTTTTTGCAATCGGTTTGACCATGGCTAAGTCACTGGAGATACTCTCTGCCACTCCCGGATACTGAATTTTTACGGCTAGCGTCTTGCCTTTCAAGGTAGCTTTGTGCACTTGTCCGATGCTCGCCGCGTTAACGGATTGCTCCGAAAAACTATCAAAAACCTGATCTGGATTCGACGAAAAATAGCGACGGAATGTCTTTTTAACTAACGGCGCAGACAGCGGAGGAACCGAAAACTGAGCCAACGAAAATTTTTCGACGTAGGCGCGCGGCAGTATGTTTTTTTCCATACTCAGCATTTGTGCTACCTTAAGTGCGGAACCTTTGAGTTCCTTCAGCCCGTCGTAAATGTCCTCTGCATTGGCCGAATTTAACTGCTGCTTTGCCTCAGATTCATCATGGACGATTTTTTGACCATAATATTTAGCATAATTCACGCCTACCTTGAGACCTGTTGTGACAATTTTTGAAGCGCGCTGAATTTTAGATGTAGGAATTCTGTCTATGCTCTTCATCTAGGCCATGGCGTTTTCTTTCCAAAGAAATTTTGCTAAATCGTAAACGCTGTGCACCGGTGCCGTGTCGATAAGGTCAAATTGAGCCTTGATCGATTTCTCGATAAAAACATCTGTTTTTTCGAAGCCTTTAGAGCGGTCATCCATCCAAAATTTCATGGTGACCAGAAGTTGAAACCATAATGACTCAGACACCCCTTTGTCCCGCAATTTGTTAAGCTGATCACTCTTAAAATCCACATTAACCACGCCCAATCGTTCCACGAAATTGACGAAAACGCGTCTTAAGGCTCCCAATGCCTTTAGGGCAGAAAGCTTATCCTTGTTGCCCTTAAGCTGAGCCATGACATAAGAACGATTTGCGGTCAACAACTCAAAGAAGGTAAAGTAAAAACTCAACAACTTTTGCTGAGTTTGGTATTGACCGTACTCTTGACTCTGCTCAATCATTTGAATGGTGTTGCGCCCAAAGGTTGCGAAAATCTCTTCTTGCAAGTGCTCAAACCCATTAAAGAAGTTATAAAATTCAGATTCTTCGAAATTGTGTCTTTTGGCAAAAGCATGGACACTTTTGGCTTGAGATTCTTCGCTCAAAACGTCGTCCATGTAATGGGCAATGATTTGCTCTTCGGTGGTTTTTTTTTTTGCGGTCATGTCGATAAATATTATAGACAAATATAAAAAATGTTTAACTTTTAATGATAAACGTTAAACAAAATTCGATGAACGACACAAGAATCATCTCGCTCTCTGTTAAAAAAAGTCCTCTCCTACAGAACAAAAATCCTTAACTTGCCAAGTAAGCCTCTTGAGTAAGGACATGGAGTATACCGAAGTACTGATCAATATGCGTAAAATCATTCGCTCTATTAATTTAGAGAGCAAACGTATTGAGCGTGAATTTGGCATCAGTATACCTCAATACTTATGCTTGAATTTTCTCAGGACCATTGACACTTTTCGCGCCACATCTACAGAAATCGGACAACATTTAAACCTTAATGCAAGTACGGTTACTGGCATTGTCTCAAGACTCGAGAAAAAAGGCTATGTGGCACGACTCCTAAATCCGGAAGACAAGCGCTCCTCCTTTATATATTTGACGGCCCTTGGCGATAAGATCATCCAAACGATTCCCGATCTTCTTCAGGACAAACTGACCGTTAAACTACAAGAATTAGAGGATCAGGAGCTGCACCAACTAAAGGCATCATTGGCCCTGTTGGTTAAGTTCATGGGGGTTGAAGATTTAGACGCTTCACCCCTGCTCACCCCAGAGGAACATATTGTGGCAAAGAAAAAACAACCCTAAACCATGGAGCCGAACATGCGCGCCACCATTATTTCGCCCGGATTCAATGAAGTTAATATCGCTGTTCGTACTTAGCGGCTTGCAGTATTTTTGGAGACGATATATCCGACAAGGATAGAAATCAAAAATGAGGGCGCCAAAACATCGAGTTGCACAAAATAAGGACCAACACCGTCCATATTCTGGACGACAAACTTAAAAAAGGGTACCGATAGAAACCCCGCAGCCATGGCGGCAATGGCACCTTTCTCTGTAAGACCGGACCAAAATAGCGACATAATGATCACCGGACAAAAAGAGGCCGCTATACCAGACCATCCAAAGATTATGAGCCAAAAAACTGTATGATTTGGAGAAACCACAGCAATAATCATGGCGATGGCAAGGGCTAATAATGCCATAATTAATGTCACCCATTTAGAACGCCCTGCTAAATCTTCGTCTTTTAAATCAGGCCTGTAAATTTTTTGATAGAAATCTCGCGTAATGGCACTTGAGGCCAAAACCAGAAGTGAATCTATAGTCGACATGATGGCCGAAAGAACGATAGCGACATAAACTGCGGCCAGTAAGGTAGGCAAGAACGCCTCTGTAAGCATGGCCAATACATTTTCTGCGCCTACACCCAAGATGGCACTTGGTTCTTGTCCTTGAGTCGTGAAAACAATCCGACCCAAGATACCTATGGTCACCGCAGCAGCATCGGTAAGCAAGGTAAAGGCGACCGCAACCCATTTGCCTTTGTCAATTTCTGACTCGTTTTTGATGGACATAAAACGGACATACACCTGAGGAGATCCTAAAAAACCAAGGCCTATCATGGCAAAGCCAAGCATAGTGGCCACATTCATTAGGGAGTCATCACTTGTGCCCCATGGCTGAATCAATTTGGGGTCAATTTGCGTCAGACCATCGATAATACTGGTCGGACCATCCATGGAATACCAGATCACCACAGGCAGTAATACCAATCCGAAAAACATCAATAATCCCTGAAACAAATCCGACCAAACAGCGGCCACAAAACCGCCCACAAAAATATAAGACAGTACGATAAGGAAGCCCAATATTGCCCCGTAGTAATAATTTATCCCCATCATGGATTCAAAAGCCTTTCCCGTCACGTCGATCTGTGAACTGACGTAAATAATCACAAAAACCGATAAGATAGTTGCCGAGAGTATACGCAGTGTTTTCTTATTGGTACCAAAGTGACTCTCCAAATAATCCTGTATGGTGATTGAACCATAAGCATCACTCTTGCGCTTGAATTTTTTTGCCATAAACCACCATGAAATCGCTACCCCAAGGACTTCTCCAACCACCACCCAATAGGCTGATAGCCCTGATAACGCTCCCATCCCGTAAGCCCAATAAGCAGCCAACCGGATTCTCCTGTGGCCCGCGCAGAGAAGGCGACAGCCCAATAACCGAGTCGTTTTCCTCCGACATAAAAATCACTCATACTCTTAACTCGCCTTGAGGCAAATACCCCAATCAGAAAAAGTACAGCGACATAGAGGCCGAGAACAATGAATTTGGTAACATCAATTTCCATAAAACTGTTCAGTGAAGATTAAACTTACTCCTTATTGTTAATCGTTTGATGGCAACAACACGGCTTCACTTTGTGCCGAGAGGTACTGATAATTTTTTTCAACAAACTGCTCAAGTGTCTTGAAAAAGTCTTTTATTACTTGCGCACTATTCTGAGCGTTGATGGTGACCAAGCGCACAAACTCATCACTACCAAAAGACCCATAGCCCACGAGTAACTCTTGTGCCTGATAAAGCTCGGTACATAATACGCGTGCCGGTATATCTCTATAATTGAAACAAACAGAAATCGAATCTTCGTAACTGTATAGTGTATAATCTTTATTACTCCTAATATGATCTCTGGCTACCTCGGCCAAATCAAACTGGTGATCTATAATTTTCTCTAATCCTCGAGTGCCGACACTCTTCCAAAGGGTCCAAAATTTAAGGGCATCGTTACGACGCCCGCATTGAAGTGACATTTTACCAAGGTTGAATTCGTCGTGATCGGTTTGATACAGATAGCTGGCATTATTCGAAAATGATTCGTGCAAATGGCGCTTATCCTTGGTCACGATTATCGAGCACGACAATGGAGTCCCCAGCATTTTGTGGGCATTAAAGCTAAATGAATCCACTTGTTCTATACCCTTAATTAGATCGCGGTATCGAGCGCTAAATAAAACAGAACCACAATACGCACCGTCTACATGAACCCAAATATTGTGTTTTTTAGCCAGTACAATTACGGGCTCAATAGGGTCAAAAGCACCAAGCACAGTCGTTCCAGCCGTTAAATTGATCATCGCCGGAGTAAGACCATTGGCCAGATCCTCTCGAATTGCTTGAGACAACAAGTCCAAATCAATGCGTCCTTGAATATCCGTGTCGATATACCGCACCTGGTCCCTGCCAACACCAGAGAAAGCCGCATTTTTAGGTATGCTGTAATGAGATTCTTTTGAGGTATATACCATAAGACGTTTTGTAACGCCCTCCGTTTTGATTTTAGGATCACAGGCGTCTCTTGCCATGACCATCGCCATATAGTTGGTCATTGAGCCCCCGGGCGCTAAAGTTCCATCAGCATTATGATCCCAACCGAGCATATCGCATACCTTGCGCAAGATTACTTTTTCGACACCGATTTGTGCTCCTGCAGCTTTATAGGTATACATGCTGTTGTTGAGCATAACGGCCAATAAATCACCCAAAACAGCATGAGGATTGCGCCCCCCAAACAACTGATTAAAAAACCCAACGGTCGCCGTTCTAGGGGATTTTAAAACCAGAGATTCAAGAGCTGTTTCAAAGCTCTGCTCCGACATTGGCTCCTCGTTTAAGGCCAAATCAAGTGATTCAAATAACTCCTGAGCAGGGATGAAGTCTGCAACCGGTTGACGCGATTCATCATCCAATAAATTTTGTGCAATTCTGACAAAAGTCTGCAAAGTATTTTGCATAGAAAATAGTTTTCTTGGTTAGCGTAAAATATTAAAAATTTGCTCTAAAATAAGCCTTTACAATAATATAGTAAATCATTTTGCGGCATTTATTGTATATTATGGCCAAATTTGTCATTGAGACCAATAAGCAAACTCGAATTTATTTTCTACAAAAATTAAATTAATGAACCCGATCAAGACTATCGACCATTTAATAGGCTTTTTGAGTCAGGCAAATGCGCAAGATCATCCTAAAATGCTTCGTCGTATAGAAATACCTGAAGTGACATTCGATTTATATGCCACGTGGAGCGAAAGTGGATACACCCGCAATTGTTTGGCCAGAACAGATCAATTTGAGCTCATACTTATTTGTTGGGCTCCAGGAGCCATTACCCCAGTACACAATCACAGTGAGCAAGATTGCTGGATGTATCAAATTTCAGGAACACTCGACGAAAAGAGATATACTAAACCACAGGGGCAACTGAATGTTACGCAAGCATCCAAATTAAGACAAGGCCAATTTACTTACATGCACGACCGCATGGGTTTTCACAGCTTGGAAAATAAAGGTACAAATCGCGCGATGAGTTTGCACATTTATGTTGCGCCTATTGATGAGTGTCAGGTTTATGACCCCGTCAATGGCATCTTAGAAACTAAGGTTATGGCTTACGATACGGCCGTTGAGACACTGACTTAAATATAGAACTGGGCTATTACTTTAAAAAGCACTCTAAAGTCCAGTTTAATAGCGTACCTTCCAAACAAATTAAACGGATGAAAAAATCAATAACCACTCTAGTTTTATTACTGAGCATTCCGCTGGGCGCCCAAATCAATCCAATTGACTTCGAATCCGATGGGCATGGAGCAGATTGGACTTGGACAGTTTTTGAAAACGAAAGCAATCCTGATTTACTGTTCGTACCCAATCCATTTCCCTCAGGAATCAACACCTCAGCGATAGTAGCGGAATTTACCGCATTACAGGGAGGTGCCCCATTTGCAGGATGTGAAACAATGCACGGAGCCGATATCGGCACCTTCAGCTTAGACCCAACAAATGCCTTTGTCTCCATTATGGTTTATAAATCTGTAATCAGTGATGTGGGCTTTAAGTTTGTTACACCATCAGGAGCCTCCACAGGAGAAATAAAAATAGCTAATTCGGTAGTCAATGAATGGGAACGACTCGTTTTCGACTTTACAGCAATAATCGGAGAACCTTCTTCGAATGGTATTGATCAGATCGTTATTTTTCCTGACTTTCAAAATCGTAGCAGTACCAATGTGATTTATTTTGACAACATAATTTTTGGAGATTCGAGCCTGTTATCCCAAGGAATATCTAAGGGGATCCCATCAACAGTAATGTGGCCAAATCCTGGCTCAAAAACACTCAACTTCAAGGCTCATCGCTTTATTGAAAACATTTCCATTATAGATGTTCTAGGACGCACCGTGCTCAGTGAAAAGCCCACCTCATACTCCACTGTACTTGACATCTCATCACTGCCTGAGGGATTCTATTGGGTGCTTCTCAGTGGGGATAATCAACAAGAAAGTCAAAAGCTGATTATTGAGCGGCCCTAGTAGGATTGTGGTGCACGCCAATATAATAAGCCAGCCCACCCATAGGGAAGATACGCTAGGGTTAAATCGACAATCTCAAACCACAATGGCGCAGGAAGCAACTGGACCATTTGGATTCCTCCAAGAAGAAATATAGCGGATATAGCCATCGCCTTAAAAAGTGGTCGTTGGCGCGTGATGCGCACAGCGAAATAAGCCCCGGAAAATGTGCCCAATGCGTGGGCCACAAAAGGCATAACAAAATGATGCCATTCAAAATCTCCCATCGCTTTAATCAACGAATCTATATTATTAGGATCTACTCCCTGCGGCAATGATCCCAAATAAGGCTGAAGTGCAATTATCCCTCCGTTGACCGCAGCACCAAGTGTGACTCCACCCAAGAGCCCTACAAAATTTCGTAAAAAATTTTTCATCGTTGACATTTGTAATTGGTTCTGAGACACATCTGGTCTAAAATCACAAATTATTTTGTCAAAAAAAATACATATTGCTGATTTTAAACTACTTAAAAATACCCTATCACGGTAACCCACACGATAGTGGTGAATAATGCAAAAAAGTATTCATAATTTTCCTATGTTAAAATTTCTATAAAGTCCCAAATATATGAAACCTATCGCTGAAGCCCTCAAAGCGATCCGTACTTCCAAAAAAATCTCACAAGAATCCTTAGCCTATGCTTGTGGCCTTAGCCGCAATTATGTCGGGGTTATCGAAAAAGGCGAAAACAAAATCTCTCTTGAAGTGTTCTTAAAACTTTGTGCTGGTCTTCAAATTCACCCCAGCGAAATATTGAATAAATTTTCAAAGGAAGATTTAGAGACCCTACTGTTTGAATAAAATTTTAATTGCAAGAATGCGAGTTATACCCTAGCTTTATGTTGTCAATCAAAACATAAAACCAAGCGCGCAGTCATGATTCAGTCTATGATGTTCGTCATATTGGCCTTGACGGCGACCATCGCCCAAGAAAATAATGGGGTTCCAGTTTACTCAGAGCCCGTATCATTAATTGAATACTGTCGGATCCTTGAAACCCCTACAGAGCTGACTCCAGATCAAGTCGATCAATTATTCCTTAAGAACAATACAGTACTCGCCCCACAAAGCGACACCCAGGGTTTTTCGCAAAATTATTTTTGGATTTCTTTCGATCTCGAAAATTTTAGTCAGCTAGAATCACCAATAATTGAGCTCGATAATCCGCACATTGACGAAGTTAGACTTTACCAATCCAAATCCAAATGGGAACTCGTAGGCTTTGGCGGGGATAGAAATCGAGTATTTAATAATCGTAGTTTCCTGGACAGAAGGTATGTTTTTCCCTTGGAAGACTTGGGGACCAACAACAAATTTCTCTTGATGATTGACAAACGTAATGCCGCAGTTAGTTTCCCCTTGAAAATATGGGATAGAACGAGCTTCGAACATAATGAGACTCGGTTAAATATGATATTTGGCGTTTATTTTGGAATGCTATTTATTATGAGCTTTGTGGCGCTTTCTCTGGGGATTTTACTGCGAAAGAATTTTCTCTGGATCTATGGCATCTATGCCATTGCAATGATCTTGTACATCTTTACTGCCCTTGGATTTTCTTTTCAGTATCTCTATCCAAGCTTTGGCTCTTTGAACAACTATATGAGACCTGCACTCATTTTAATCATCGCATCACTCAGCACCATTTTCACAAGAGACTATTTAAGCCTGGACAAAAACAATAAAGTTTTGAGTGCTTTGCTCAAGTTAGTGAACACGATAATCATCGGCCTATTTGTATTTGGCCTTTTCTTTACCAATGTTTACGAGGCCAATTTGATGCTGTTTCTGAACATACTCTACGCCGTATTGTTCATTATTTTCGGCATAAGTTTAGTGGCAGGGATTATGGCCTTGTGGCACACCAAAAAAAATGCAATAATTTACCTCATGGCATTTAGTGCCGTCATTATCGGTAATACCCTTTACATATTTGTCGAATACGGTTTTTTGCAAGAGGGCAACTTTTTTATCAATCCAATCATGATTGGTTCTGGGATAGAACTGATGATTTTCTCGGGATCCATGATTTTTTCGACCAGAGGAGCCCTGTACAACATGACAACAAGGGGTAATGAGTCAGCAATTACTCCGAAATCAAAAACAGAACCAATACTTGAATTAAGCGCGCAAATCAATTATATTTCTGGAAAAGAGACCGACGGCAAGCCAAATGGTGAAATTGGCATAACTGGACAAAAAAACAAACACTTCGTTCCCGTTAATCAGATAACACACATCAAATCCCAAGGCCATTACTTGTTGATTTAAGTGAATAATAACGACAAGCCGATTATTGAACGCCTAACATTTGATGAAATCCTCACTAAGCTCCCCAAGGAATTTCTGCGTATTCATCGCAGTTATATGGTACATACCGCTTATGTGACCAAGTATAATTCAAGCAATGTTTGGCTAAATTACGCCCAGCAGTTACCTCTTTCTCGCACATTTAAAGCGCCATTTTTAAAATTCATGGCCAAAGAAATTTCTTCAGAAGAGAAGTTTAACGCACAGTAGTTTATCTTCACGACAAATAATAAATCGTACTTTTACCAAACATCGCGATCCTATCGTCAAAAACTGTACTGATGACCACTTTTAAAAAACAAGGCATAATTTTTTTGGCCGGACTTACAGCAATACTTCTGATCGGTATTTTTGGCCACAGCCCGCAACAAAGAACCGGCCTAACCGATCAAAAAGTGATCACCGATAAAGACACTAAAACCTCATCTTGCGATGACGCCACACAGTGGACACCGCACGGGCCGTATGTTGGTCCGGTAAATTGATTTAAATAGGATTAAAGCTCCTGACAGAGCTCCGCTCTGAAAATTGCACAAACAAAAAAACGCTCAAGCAAGCTTGGCGCAGGATTGAAGCTCCTGACAGAGCTCCGCTCTGAAAATTACACAAACAAAAAAACGCTCAAGCGAGCTTGGCGTTTTTTCTAATTGTGCAATTTATTCGTGACCTCGGCAGGATTCAAACCTGCAACCTTCTGAGCCGTAATCAGATGCGCTATTCAGTTGCGCCACGAGGCCTTATTGGGTGGCAAATATAAAAAAATCACCAGTATCCGCAACCAAAAATTTTAATTAATCTCTGCGCTCAATCCTGCGTCTAAAAGCGCGCTACATTGTGGCAATAGATCGGCATAGGACCCAGATTTAACCGAGCACTTTCCTTTAAAATGAACCAGTAAGGCACATTGTTCTGCTTGAAGTGGATCATGATCGCAAACCTTCACTAAAGTGTTAATCACATGATCAAAAGTATTGACCTCATCATTAAAAAGGATAATCTGATGCTCCAACATCTCATCGGTAGCTAATTCGAGTTCCGGACTGTATTGATGCTGGTGTGCCATATCACAAAAATAAAAATTTTGCAGCAACCCAGTTGTCTCGAGTTTTATGATGCTGATAAACCAGTCCACATGCCTTACATCTTTCTTTAATGATATCGAGATCGGACTCATAAAACCCACTCAGGAGCACAACTCCTCCCGGACGCAAACAAGCGACATAGGCCGGCATATCCTCGAGCAATACATTACGATTAATATTGGCGATAATCACATCAAATCCGGGAGTTTTGGGTAATTGCTCTGCGGTCCCCACAAGTACATTAATATTGTCAATACCATTGCGCTGGGCATTTTCAAGGCCGTTTTCTCCACACCATTCATCTATATCGATGGCGGTCGCCTTACGCGCGCCACGCATGCAGGCCATAATGGCTAAAACTGCGGTTCCACTACCCATATCCAAAACATCTTTATCGCCCAGATTGAGCTCCAGCAAATGTTCGAGCATCAAATGGGTCGTTTGATGATGCCACCAAAAGACATTTTGGGTTCGATTACTATTTCAAATTCAGCGTCTGTAGCGGGATGAAAAGGCGCGCGCACATGAATCCGATCGCCCACGGTAATGGGTGAAAAATTCTTCTCCCAATCGGCATTCCAATTCGTAGCCTCGATTTCTTTGGATGAAAAAGAAACCGCACAATGATCTGAGTAAGAATGAAGCACTTGCTGCGTTGTTTCAAGATCATACTCGCCCAACACGATATAAGCCAAAAAACCAGACTCTTTATTTTCAAAACTTTCGAATCCGATTTCACCTAAAGCAGCGATAAGTATATCCGCCCATGGTTCTACAGGGGTCACTTGACAGTCTATTTCGATATAAACTTGGCTCATGACATAGCGGCTACAATAGCCATAAAGTCATCTTTTTTGAGGGAAGCTCCTCCAATCAATCCACCATCGACATCGGGCTGACCAAATATCTCACCGGCATTACCGGGCTTTACACTACCGCCATAAAGGATGCTAACACCATCAGCACAGTCTTTACCGTAATGATCTGCAAGTACCCCGCGAATATGGGCGTGCATCTCTTGGGCCTGCTCTGGCGAAGCCGTGCGTCCTGTACCGATAGCCCATACCGGTTCGTAGGCTAGAACAATATCCTTCCACTGCGATGCTTCAAGATGAAATAATGCCTCTTTTAATTGACGCGAAACCACCTCAAAGTGCGTATTATTTTCACGCTCCTCGAGCATTTCACCAAAACAATAAATAACCTCGATTCCTGCGGCCAGGGCAGCATCTACTTTTTTACGCAACAAATCATTGTCTTCATGAAAGTATGCGCGACGCTCACTATGTCCCAGCAGCACAGAATCGATTCCGTAGCTCTTGAGCATGGCACCTGAAATTTCTCCCGTATACGCCCCAGATTCAGCTTGGTGCATATTTTGTCCACCAACTTCTAAAACCGGCGAACCTGAAGCTATCTCAGTCACAATACTCAGGTGAATACTGGGTGGGCAAACCATCACACGCTGATTTTCGGGCAAAGTGCCCAGAACATCAACTAATTCTGTGGTCAACGATAAGGCCTGGTCTTTATTTAAATTCATTTTCCAGTTTCCAGCAACAATCTTTTTTCTCATACTTTTTATTCTATTATCCGTAATTCTATTTTTTACAAAGTCTTAGTCCTCTTTTTTGAGGAACACTCAGGCTCGATGAATCATTTAAAATCTCTCAAGCCCAAATAGGTCAATACTTACTCCCCATAGGCAATACGCGGATCCAACAGTCCATAGATTAAATCTACCAAAATATTGATGATGATGAACATCGTAGCGATCACTAGGACAGCGCCCATAATTACAGGCAAATCTAAGGTATTTAAAGCATCTACAATTTCTTTCCCCAAGCCATTCCAACCAAAAATATACTCCACAAAAACAGCCCCAGCGAGCATCGAAGCAAACCAGCCCGAAACGGCAGTCACCACAGGGTTCAGGGCGTTTTTCATGGCATGGCGCCACATGATGGCCCAATCGGTGAGTCCCTTGGCTCGCGCCGTGCGGATATAATCTTGCTGCATTTGCTCCCACAAGGAATTGCGCATGAGCTGGGTCACGACAGCAATCGGCCGAATACCCAGAACCACTGCCGGAAGGATTAAATTTTTCCAAGCGATATAGGTGCCTTCGCCATAATCATCTACCTCGAGCAAACTGCCCGTCATATTTAAATGGGTGTATTGATGCAAAACATAACCAAAAAACCAAGCAAAGAGTATGGCGCTAAAAAACGACGGCACACTCATCCCCACTGTGCTCACGAGTTGAATCAAGCGGTCCAACCAACCGTCCTTAAACCAAACTGAAATCACACCTAAAAGAATACCTAAAAATACCGCCAAACTGATCGAACTAATTGCCAAAATTGCCGTATTGGGCAATGTTTCGGCTATCACCTCAGAGACCTTTTTACCACTTTTTTGAAAGGAAACCCGCAGATAAGGCGCTTTAAACACCCATTGACCCAATGCGCCATCAAAAAATACGACCCCTCCATACTGCTCGGGGGTATAAAAAGTGTAATCATCATTTTTTTTAGAATGCCAAGAAACTGGAGACAAGTCATTGAGGTAGTATAAATATTGCTGACCCAAAGGTTGATCAAATCCATACTTTTTTTTGACCAGTGCTAACTGTTGTGCACTTTCGTTTTGGCCAAGCATCATGCGCGCAGGATCTCCTGGTAAAAAATGAAACAAATAAAAAATAATCGTAACTACGCCAAAAAGGGTAAGCACACCATAGCCCAATTTTTTTATGGTGTAGCGCAGCACTTAATTGAGTTTTAATTGATGAGCATCCGACCAGTGGAGTTTTTGCTGAATTACTCCAGAGCGCCATTCCATAATCCCAGGGTTACTGCGAATAATGGTCTTGAGGGTGGTCATGTCACAAAAATAAAAATCAAAGTCTAGACCAAATCGCTCCTTGTAGGCAGCAACCTCATCCGGGCCAGAGGACGATAAACCAATCACAGAGTAACCCGCAGCACGAGCACGCGCCACAGCACCATTGATGGAACTAAATCCTGGAGGCTCAGAAACGGCTAGGTTATAGGCCACAACCACCACAAGCTTGGGCTGGGCCAAAAGTTCCTCGGTGTAATCGACCCCATCGCGTTCCATGGTAAAATCATGAATGGGTGGTTCATAGGGTGGGCGCAAAAACTGGGTTTCCACTCCAATTCTCGTGGCACCCTCTGGCTGAGGATCCCGTCCTGTGGTATTGACCAGTTCAAAAGGGCCATCGGGGCCCTGGTATTGCCAACGGTATTCAATGATAGGTGGGGGTGCATCTGGCGGAACACTCATGCCCAAAGCAATATCCGCACCGATTTTATAGGGACGAAAGTCGACCACAGGCAAGTGCATCAGCACGTGATAGCCAAAGGCCAGAGCGGCAATTGTCGACAACAAAACGGCACTGCTTCGCAAAAGCGCAGTTCCCGCCGTGTATAAATGCGATTGCTGCCATAAAAGCCAAGCAATAAAAATCAGCAGGACCACGTCTTTTGTAAAGGATTCCCATGGCGTGAGTTTTAACGCATCCCCGAAACAGCCACAATCGGTTACCTTGTTAAAATAGGCCGAATAAAAAGTCAAAAAAGTAAAAAACACGATCATTCCCATCAAACTCCAAAGGGTAAATTTCTTGGCATAACCGACCAGCAGCATTACTCCGAGAATGACCTCAACAAGGACTACAATCACTGCCAGCATTAAAGCGTAGGGCGATAAAAAGTCAAGATTTAAAACATCTGGGGCAAAATAATCCTGTAGTTTAAATGAAAACCCTACCGGATCATTGAGTTTTATAAGACCACTGATAATGAACAGTACGCCCACAAAAACTTGACTGAACCCCGTGATGATCCTTTTTGTTCCCATGATCTTGTTACTTGGTTTTTACTTGTGTGGCAACCCCTAAATGAATCAAGGCAAAAACGCTGTAATTGATCATGTCTTGATAATTCGCATCAATGCCCTCACTGACCACAGTTTTTCCCTGATTGTCTTCGATTTGCTTCACGCGCAATAACTTTTGTAGAATCAAATCGGTCAACGAACTTACCCGCATATCACGCCAAGCCTCGCCATAATCGTGATTCTTATCCATCATGAGTGATTTGGTATTGTGTAGCTCTTGATCATAGAGTGAACAGGCCCCGTCTAAATCTAAATCCGGTTGTTCTGCGACACCGAGCTTTAACTGAATCAGCGCCATGGTGCAATAATTAATAATGCCAATAAATTCAGAAACCTCACCCTCATCCACACGACGCTGAGCATTTTGTTGCAAACCTCTTATGCGCTGTGCCTTAATAAATATTTGATCCGTCAATGAAGGAAGACGTAAAATGCGCCAAGCACTGCCATAGTCCCCCATTTTTTTTATGAAAAGGTCTCGACAATGATGAATTACCTCATCGTATTGTTTTGCAGTCAGGGACATATTTATCTTAGATTTTGCGTAAATTTCGCTCAAATAAATCAATTTAAAAAATACCATGACCATCAATTGCCAAGGCAACCTAATCGACCTTGATCACCCCCGGGTCATGGGCATTTTGAATCAAACACCGGACTCCTTTTTCGACGGGGGTCGATACAGCAATAGCAAAGTTATGCTTCAACAAGTGGAGCAGATGCTTCAATGCGGAGCGAGCTTTATCGATGTTGGTGGATACAGCAGTAGACCGGGCGCTGCAGAGGTCTCAACAGACGAGGAATTAAAACGCGTTATTCCCACCATTGAGGCCATCAAGAGCGACTTTCCCAAGGCCATCATCTCCATCGACACCTTCCGCAGTACTGTGGCCGACCGAGCCATTGAAGCAGGCGCCGCCATGATCAATGATATCTCTGGAGGCGATCGAGACCCACAGATTTATAAGGTAGCTGCCAAACATCAAGTCCCTTACATTATGATGCACATGCGTGGGACCCCACAAACCATGACCAAACTCACACATTACGATAATGTTGTGATGGACGTGGCGCAGGACCTTTCAAAAAAATCAAGCACATCAGAACTTTGGGCGTGCATGACCTTATCGTAGACCCTGGCTTTGGATTTGCAAAAAATTTAGTTCAGAACTATGCACTTTTAGACAAGCTGGACCATCTAAGACTATTAGAGGCCCCCATTCTTGTCGGCCTGTCACGAAAATCAATGATTTATAAATTACTCGAAACCGATCCAGAAAATGCCCTCAATGGCACCACGGCAGCCAATACCATCGCCTTGCTCAAAGGGGCAAGTATTCTAAGAGTTCATGATGTTGCGCCCGCCATGGAGGCAGTGCGTATCGTGAATGCCTTAAAAAATTAAGTACCTTTAAAACAAATTAATCTTTTTGGAACTATTCGACATCCGCATATTAGACATTGTAGACATACTGTTGGTGGCTTTTCTATTGTTTTATTTATACCGTTTAGTCAAAGGAACAGTGGCCATTAATATCTTTATCGGTATTGTCATCGTCTATGCAACATGGAAACTCACTGAATTTTTGCAAATGCAGTTGCTCAGCCGAATCCTTGGAGGATTTCTCGGTGTCGGTATGTTTGCACTCATTGTGGTTTTCCAGCAAGAAATTCGAAAGTTTCTCTTGATGCTCGGAACGACTAATTTTTCGGGCAGACGCAAATTACTGCAGCGATTCCAGATCAAAACAAGGTCCGCCTTTAACACGGATATTTCATCAATTTTGAAGGCCTGTGCAAAAATGGGACAATCCAAAACAGGGGCTTTGATCGTGCTTCAGCGCAACAATAGTTTGGATTTTGTCAAAAGCTCAGGAGACATCATGAGTTTGGAGGTGAATCAACCCATATTGGAAAGTATCTTCTATAAAAATAGTCCGCTACACGATGGCGCTCTGATCATTGAGGACAATACCATAACCGCGACACGGGTTATATTGCCCGTAACCAGCGAGTCTAAACTACCGTCGCGTTTTGGCCTGAGACACCGAGCGGCGATGGGCATTACAGAAAAAACTGATGCTGTATGCCTAGTCGTTTCTGAGGAAACCGGACAACTCTCTTACCTCAAAGAAGGAGACTTTGTTTTGTACAAAGACTTAAAAGAATTAGAAAAATTGCTGGCCCGAGATCTGAGTCAATAAAGATCTTCGTCCTGTGCTACGATACTGCGTCTGGCTGATCCATAAACTGCACCTCATATAGCGCCCTGTAATGACCTTGGTCCTTTTTGATCAAATCGGCATGACGTCCACGTTCGATGATTTGTCCCTGCTCCATGACTAAAATTTGATCGGCCTTTTGAATGGTGGCCAAGCGATGGGCAATAACAATCGATGTGCGCCCACGCGTGATGCGATCGGTCGCATTTTGAATGAGTTCTTCGGAATAACTGTCTACAGAGGAAGTCGCCTCATCCAATATCAAAATACTTGGCTCACTGACAAAAGCGCGCAAAAAAGCGATCAATTGTCTCTGACCCGAAGATAAAGTAGTCCCTCGCTCCTTCACATTATAATGATAACCTCCTGGCAAACTACTGATAAAATCGTGTACCCCGATTTCTTTGGCCGCGGCCACTACTCTATCTTCAGTAATTCCTGGGTCACCCAGAGTAATGTTATGCAAAATGGTATCGGCAAACAAAAATACATCCTGAAGCACTACAGCAATATGGCTGCGGAGTCCCGATAAGGTATAATCTTTTAATTCGACACCATCGATATAAATGCCTCCCTTATCGATTTCATAAAAACGACTGAGCAAATTGATGATGGTCGATTTACCCGCTCCTGTCGCCCCAACAAGCGCAATAGTTTGTCCGGTCTCAACAGATAAGTTAATGTCTTTGAGTACCGGTTCCTGCGGGTTATAACCAAAATAAACCCCTTTGAATTCTATAGACCCCTTGATGCTCTGTGGTGCCTGGGTACCCTGGTCTGCAATGTAGGCCTTAGTGTCTAATATTTCAAAGACCCGGTTGGCCGCAACCATCCCCATTTGTAGGGTATTGAACTTATCGGCAATCATGCGCAGCGGTCGGAATAACATTTGGCTCAATTGAACAAATGCCGTGATGAGCCCAAGAGTCATCCCTGAACGCTCTACGGCATCCGCTGGCAATACATGCATGCCTCCATACCAGACGATGAGTCCCAAAGCCACCGATCCGGAGATTTCGGCTATAGGAAAGAAAATACTGTTGTACCAAACCGTCTTTATCCAGGCCTTTCTGTGTTCTTTATTGATGGCCACAAAGGTGTCATACTCTGTTTTTTCTTGAACAAAAATTTGCACAATTTTCATTCCTGTAATTCGCTCTTGGACAAATGTATTGAGGTTGGCCACTTGATTGCGCACCTGTTCAAAAGCACTCTTCATGGCCTTTTGGAATACCCTAGTGGCGTAAATAAGCAGCGGCAAAATCGAAAAAGAAATCAAGGCCAATTGCCAACTCTCGTAGAGCATATACCCCGCAATGACTAACATTTTTAAGACATCACTGGCAATGGTAAATAGCCCTTCACTAAAAATACTGGCAATGGTCTGAATATCATTTACAGTTCTTGTGGTGAGTCGTCCCACGGCACTCTTATCGAAATACGCCATTTTAAAGCGCATCATTTTATCAAACAAAGCAATCCTTAAATCACGAATCACGGTTTGACCCAGCCAATTGGCGTAGTAGATGAAACTGAATTGAAAAACAACTTCCAAAATCAATGCGGCAACGATCAAACCAATGTAGAACAACATCAGCTCATAATCGCGGGGCAACATCCCGAAATCGATGGTGTTTTTTAGGAAAATAGGACCGAGTAGCCCAGCTACCGAAAGGCCAACAGCCGCAAAAGCAACAAAAGTAAAGGTCCCTCGATACGGCCTTGTAAAGGTCAAAAGGCGCATAAACAGCTTAAAATCAAATGCAGAACCGTTAGATTTGGCCATAAACTTTAGAATTTAAGACACGATAGTCTCGGGATAGTCAATTTTTGTCAAATATAGGGCATGTCCCGGAACTGATGGCCCAGCAGCCGATCTGTTTTTGCTTTCGAGTACCTGATCAAATTCTTGATCGTTCATTCTTCCCAAACCTACTTCCAATAAAGTACCGACAACGGCGCGCACCATATTGCGCAAAAATCGATCCGCCGTTATGGTAAAGACCCAAACACCATCGCGCTGAGTCCACCGAGCATGACTTACGTCACAATTGTAGGTTTTAACATCGGTCTTGGATTTTGAAAAACACTGAAAATCAACATGATTGAGTAATTTCAAGGCCACTTTGTTCATCAACTCAAAATCGGGAGTTTTATAAACGGCGTGAGCCCCTGATGATAGAAAAGGGTCCTTTCCCAGCGTGAGCCAATACTCATATGTCCTGGCTGTGGCGTCAAAGCGGGCATGGGCCTGCGCTGATACCACAAAAATTTTATGAATAACAATATCACTGGGGAGGTAACTGTTGAGTCGATCTGTGAGTTGTTCTGGATCGAAATCACGTTCTATATCGCAATGAGCAAACATCTGTCGTGCGTGTACTCCTGCATCAGTGCGGCCAGCCCCAACTATCGAGATTTGCGACTTCAATAAAATACTCATCGCCTCTTCGATGGATTGCTGCACGCTTGAGGCATTTGGCTGCCGTTGCCATCCGCTGTAGGCCGCTCCTTGATAAGCTAATTCGATAAAATACCTCATGATGTTGCGCTGGAGGACAAATTTACAAATAATGTCAGAGCCGCTCAGTACTCAAAACAAATATTGACTTAACTTTAATCCATGCTAAAAATTCTTTTGCTCAGCGACACCCACTCCGATATTGATAAGACAGTTTTAAAGCGAGCCTCTGGTGTTGACCAAGTATGGCATGCCGGAGATATTGGGGACCTAGCGGTGACCGATGCCCTGAAACAAAAAACCACAATCAAAGCCGTATACGGAAATATCGATGAGGCCCTAATTCGGGCAGAATTCCCAAAAGAATTGATTTTTGACTGTGAAGGAGTAACGGTTTATATGACTCATATTGCCGGCTACCCCGGACGATACAATACTCTGACCAAAAAAGCGATACAGACCTACAGGCCGGATCTTGTCATTTGTGGGCATTCTCATATTCTTAAAGTAATGCGTGATCCTAAATACGGTCATCTGCACATGAATCCAGGTGCCATAGGCCGCCATGGATTTCATAAGGTCAGAACCATGCTGCGCTTTACCATTGATCGAGGTGAAATTAAAGACCTGGAAGTGTTAGAGTATAAACGATAAGGTTAAAAATCGATTTGTCTTCAACAAAAAACCCTCAAAATGGCATGTTTTGAGGGTTTTCGCACTAATAAATATACTAAAAGGTGTTAGCGCAATCGATCGACAGATTTTACGAGGTCCTCATCCCTTTTGATGGCCTTATTGGCCAGCACTAAAAAAACGATAGAAATGATGGGAAGTAAGACCCCAATACCCTTCTGTGAGGCCGTGGCCTCTCCAGGTAAGCTTAGCGACTGATAAGCGAAAACGCCTACTAATACAAAGTTTAATATGATCGACAGGCGATTGAGCACAAATTGGTGTAATCGCTGTTTAAATTTAAAAATAGACCAGACAATAAGTACCATAACAATGAGTTGTACGGTCTGGTTAATCGACGCCATGGACCACCCACTCTCTAGAGATTCTGTCCCTGTGTTGCCCACAAAATAAAATCCAGCATCAAGGGCTAAAGCCACCAATAAATAAAGGGATTGGACACGTTGTATCATGGTTCAAATGACGATTGCGGCAACAAAAATAAACTTTCTTTTCGAAAAAAATCCTGCCAGATTTCAAAATAATGTTGTATCATTGTCCCACTACAAGTAACCCCTTCATCATAAGGGGAATGCAACTTCAACAAATTTTACCGATCAGTTTTACTACAATCCACTGATACATTTTCACGAATTAAATATTACATGTTAGAGATTTCTCAATTAAAAGAAAAAAAGCTGCCTGAACTGCAGACTTTAGCCAAGGAGCTGGGTGTACCAAAATACCGTACCCTAAAAAAATTAGATCTAGTCTATCAAATACTAGATTATCAAGCCGCTAATCCTGCGGCCGTAAAAAATATAAGCTCGAATGCAGCTTCGGCCAGTACCCCCAAGGCCGAAAACAACAATGCAGAGCAAAAAACAGGGGCAGGCGAAGAACAAAAGCAAAACTCTCGTCAGAATCAGGAGCGGAAGCCACGACGACAAAAAGACGCCCAGGACCGCAATAAGTCTCAGGCAGAAGAACAAGAAGGCAAAAGCCCTACAAAGACCAAACAAAACAAAAACCCACAAGGGCAACGCCAAAATAAAAATCAGCAAAACAACCCTAATCAAAACTCGGGGAACGATCAGGAGAATGGCAGAGGCAGTACCAAAGAACACAAAGGCAACAACCAACGTCAGCATCAAAACAAACACAAACGCACAGACCACCAAGACAGAAACAACGGCAACCGCGACACGCGCAACCGTTATAAGGAACCAGATTATGAGTTTGATGGCATCATCGAGAGTGAAGGTGTACTGGATATCATGCAAGATGGCTATGGATTTTTGCGCTCCAGTGATTACCACTATTTATCCTCTCCTGATGATATTTACGTTTCACAAAGTCAAATTCGTTTATTCGGTTTAAAAACCGGGGATACAGTTCTTGGTGAAGTACGTCCTCCAAAAGAGGGAGAAAAGTATTTTCCACTGATTAAAGTCAACAAAATAAATGGACTCAGTCCTAATGTGGTGCGTGACCGCGTTTCGTTTGAGCATTTGACCCCACTTTTCCCTGATGAAAAATTCAATTTGGCAGACAAACAAAGTACAGTCTCCACAAGAATTATTGATTTGTTTGCTCCCATTGGTAAAGGACAAAGGGGGATGATTGTCGCCCAGCCAAAAACGGGTAAAACGATGCTTTTAAAGGATATTGCCAACGCGATTGCCGCGAATCATCCTGAGGTATATCAAATTATTTTACTTATTGATGAGCGTCCAGAAGAAGTGACCGACATGCAGCGCAATGTTAAAGGTGAGGTCGTGGCCTCGACCTTCGACAAGGAAGCCACAGAACATGTGCGTGTGGCCAACATTGTCATTGATAAGGCCAAAAGACTGGTAGAGTGTGGTCACGATGTGGTGATCCTTTTGGATTCAATTACACGTCTGGCCCGGGCCTACAATACGGTTCAACCAGCCAGTGGTAAAATCCTCTCTGGAGGGGTAGATGCCAATGCCCTGCACAAACCAAAACGTTTCTTTGGGGCGGCACGAAATATCGAAAATGGAGGCTCACTCAGTATCATTGCAACAGCCCTTACCGAAACAGGTTCCAAAATGGACGAGGTAATTTTTGAGGAATTTAAAGGAACTGGAAATATGGAACTTCAATTAGATCGCAAGATTTCTAACCGTCGTATATTCCCTGCCATTGACCTTACCTCCTCAAGTACACGTCGCGACGATATGCTCTTGGATGAAAAAGTGATCCAACGCATGTGGGTAATGCGCAAATATCTCGCCGACATGAACCCGGTAGAAGCTATGGAATTCATCAATGACCGCATTAAGCAAACACGCAATAATGAAGAGTTTTTAATCTCGATGAATAGCTAAACACCAAACTTGTCCTTGGTGCAGAACCAAAGCGATACTGGCACACAAATGGTGTGTACCGAAACTAAAAGACGCTCACTACGACGGCGTCTTTTTTTTTGGTATTGTGCCACTAATAATGCTTATTTTTATGACAAATAGCTCACAATGCGTCTGAACAATAGATTACTTTCCTTCAGCCTTCCTTTGGTATTTTTTATCCTAATTACAGTATGTACCTCTTGCAAAGAGCGCGTAGAAAACCCCGAACAATGGACGACAGTTTTTGAATCATCTCAGGGTAAAGAAACAGCGACTTACGCTCAAGTCATTGATTATTACCAGCATTTAAGTGAATCCTTTGAGGAAATCAGCATGCACCAAGGCGACACGACAGACAGCGGCCAACCACTGCACGTGGTGATTTACCAGCCCCCAGGAAGTCCTGCTATTGAACAAGATCAACCCCCAAGTCTCCCGGTCATCCTGATCAACAACGGGATTCACCCAGGCGAAAGCGATGGTATCGATGCCAGCATGATGCTGCTGCGGGATTGGGCGTTGAACCCCGAAAAAGGACCTCAAGATTTCGCTGTCGCCGTGATCCCTGTATACAACATCGGGGGCGCATTAAATCGCAACAGTTACACCCGAACCAATCAAAATGGCCCCGCTTCTTATGGCTTTAGAGGCAATGCTCAGAATTACGATCTAAACCGGGATTTCATCAAGGCAGACACCAAAAATGCTTTGGCCTTCAGTGCGCTATTTCAGTGGCTACGTCCTTTGGCTTTTGTAGATACTCATGTGAGTAATGGTGCCGACTACCAATATGTGCTCACCCACCTCATGACCCAACACAACAAGCTCTCTGGCACCCTAGGAGCATTTTTACAAGAGGTATTCACGCCAGAACTCGACAAAGCACTCCAGGCACAATCTTGGCCCATTACCCCGTATGTCAATGTGTTTAACCGAAGTCCTGAAACGGGCTTTGAGCAATTCATTGATCACCCGCGTTATTCCACTGGGTATACTGCCCTGTTTCATACCCTGGGAATGATGGTCGAAACACATATGCTCAAAGACTATAAATCACGCGTAACAGGAACTTATGCGCTATTACAAACCTTTACCGAACTTTGCGAGCAATACCGACCTGAGCTGGAGCGTGCCTCTTTAGCGCAGCAAAAGATGTACGCCCCGCTGGACAAATACCCCATAAATTGGGGCATTGACACCACGCAGTATCGCCCTCTAGAATTCCTGGGTTATGCCGCAGAATATATACCCAGTGCCATTACCGGCCAATCCAGACTTAAATACGACCGCCAAAAACCATACACCAAAAGTGTGCCCTACTTCGATACCTACAGTGCCCGAGACAGCATTGTGATCCCCCGTTATTATGGGCTTCCCAGAACCTACAGCAGAGTCATCGAGCGACTCAAAAAAAATAAAATCGATCTGATTGAAGTAACCCAGAACCTCGAACTTAAGGCCGAGGTGTACTATATCGAAGATTACCAAACCAGAAGTAACCCTTACGAAGGCCACTACCTGCATTACAATACCACAGCAGTACCACGCATTGAAAACACAACGCTATCCACTGGCGATTACCTCATTCCAACCGATCAATTCGCATTGCGCTATATTTTAGAAACTTTGGAGCCCCAGGCCATAGACTCATTTTTTAATTGGAATTTCTTCGACACAATATTGCAGCAAAAAGAGGGATTCTCCCCTTATGTTTGGGAAGATTTAGCCCTAGACCTACTCAACGCTGACCCTAAATTAAAGGCTGAATTTGAGTCCTTCAAAACTCAAAATAAGGCTTTTGCTCAAAGTGCTTATGCACAATTAGATTGGCTTCATAAACACTCGCCACATTATGAACAAGCTCATTTACGCTATCCTGTGATTCGTATTTTAGACCAGGTAATGCTCGGGGAAAACTAACTTGATATTCTCGTAACTGTTACCCAATGCTTTTTTTGATTTTTCTAAGCTTTTCCACTTAGCCTTCATGATGCCCTCTTTTTTTTGAGGGTTTAATGCCCCCTCATATTCAGTGGTCATGCCGTACCAATAGGTGACCTTGAGTTTGTAGTTTCCTTTGCGCTTGTAAACGTGATAGGTCGTTTTGAGCAATTCATCGATTTTCAAATCGCGTACTCCTGTCTCTTCTTCGACCTCACGTATGGCGGCATCCTCAAGAGCTTCGCCCTCCTCCACATGGCCCTTGGGCAAGTCCCATTTATCATTTCTGTAAATGAACAAAACCTTACCGTCTTTGTTGTAAACCAATCCACCGGCAGCAAGAACAAAGGGTAGTTTTCGTTTGAGATACCACTCGATTTTCTCAGCGTTTTTATGATATAAATGTACGTGGGTCATTTTGCCTTTATTCAAGGCCTCAATAATGGGAATGAGATCTGTTGTACGCAGAGGGAAAGTCTTGTATGGCGCTCCTAGAGATTGTTCTGTACTGACAATTATAGGGCGATCTTTGACAAAAACTTTATACATTTGTTCCATGGTTTTAAACAAAGAAACAGCGCAGAAAACTGCCGAACTTTTGCTGCAAATTAATGCAATTAAATTACAACCACAAAACCCATTTATCTGGGCCTCCGGTTGGCATTCGCCCATCTATTGTGACAACAGAATCACTCTGTCCTACCCCCCAATACGCAATTTTATCCGCGAACATGTTGCCAAACAAATCGAGGAAATTTATGGCAAACCAGAGGTTATCGCGGGCGTTGCCACGGGCGCTATTGGTATTGGAGCATTGGTGGCCGATTATTTAAATCTGCCATTTTGCTACGTTCGGCCTGAGGCTAAATCCCACGGACGGCAAAATAAAATTGAAGGACTCGTCAAAGCGGGGCAAAATGTAGTTGTGGTCGAGGATCTTATCTCAACGGGGGGCAGCAGCCTTAAAGCGGTCGAGGCGCTGCGCGAAGCCGGGGCTCAAGTCAAAGGAATGGTGGCCATTTTTACCTACGGGTTCCCAATAGCTGCGCAAAACTTTGAAAAAGCAAAAGTCACGCTCAATACCCTGAGCGACTATCCCAACTTGTTGACCCAAGCAGAAAAATCGAATTATATTACGGCAAAACAAGCCCAGGTACTGAGTCAATGGCGAGAAAATCCGAGCGAGTGGATGCCATAAACGTCCTATCAACGATCAAAACAACAACATATGGAAATTTCGGGATCAGAAATTAATATAAACAAATCGGCCGAGGAGGTATTTGACTTTTTGAGTCAGGTGAGTAATTTTGAAAAGCTCATGCCGGACAACATAGATAAATTTCAAGTGCTCAGTGATAAAGGTTTTCTGTTTGCGCTAAAAGGCATGCCTGAAATTGCCTTAGAGAAGAAATCCGAACAAGCCCCGACTCAGCTGGTGCTTGGTGCCAAAAGCGACAAATTACCGTTTACCTTGACCGGAAATATTAAGTCTCAGAGCCCTAGTCAATGTACCGTACAATTGCATTTTACAGGAGAATTTAATCCGATGATGGCCATGATGATCAAAGGCCCGATTACCAAATTCATCGACACACTGAGCGAACATTTAGGGCAACTCTAGTGATTTACTAATCCGCAATCAGACGAATCTCCCTACGTTGTGCGCCTGAAGTCCGTTAACAGAATCAACGACTAACCGGCCCTGTTGATCCACACCGTTTATTTGGCCCTGAAAGACGCCCTGTTGGGCAGTTTCAAAAAACGTAGGGATATTTTTACGATATAAACGCTGATTCAATTGCTCTAAATCACGACTGTAATGGTCTTGCTTGATGTCGCTGCAGGCCAGAAAGAGTTTCTGCCTCAATGTATCACAAAGCAGGTCAACATCGAACTTACGCCCCAGAATAGTGCTCAATGACGCGGCTTGGGGCAGAGTTGGCGACAGCTGATTATTGACATTAATACCGATCCCATTAACAGAACTTTGCAGTTTATTTTGGTACTGATGCTCGATTAATATGCCGGCAATTTTTTTTCCATCTGCCATTATGTCGTTCGGCCATTTAATGTGCCATGAGCAGCGACCCAAATCAGACAAAACCTCAAAAATACTGTTGGTCACCACCCATTGTAGGTGAAATGGATTCGGAGGTTTATCGTCCAACCACTTCTTTAAAATACTAAATGCCAGACTTTTATCCTTTTCAAAAAACCAATTTGCTCCTCTTTGTCCACGCCCTTTGGTTTGGTTCAATGTGCGGACCATGGTGCCATCCTCTAAAGAAACTTGACGCAACATTTGCTTGAGATAGTCGTTCGTGGACTCAGTGGCATCAATTTTGATTTGTTTCACAAAAAGAAATTTGCGGTGAATCTAAGGATTGAAATCGTTTCGAGAAGTAAAAAAGTAATAAATTTGTAGAAACTACCATTGAATGCAGAAAAATCAAGCCGACGCGGACCAAATCGTAGCAGAAATCATCAAAGGCATCGAGGAGGTCAAAGGCCAGGAAATCCAGATTTTGGATTTACGCGAAATAGAAAATACAGTTTGTGATTATTTCGTAATCTGCAGTGGTACTTCGAACACACAGGTTAACGCCATCGTCAATTCAGTGCAAAAGCTCGTGAGTAAGAGCTTAAAGGAAAAGCCCTGGCACGTTGAAGGCAGCGACAATGCCGAATGGGTCTTGTTGGATTATGTCCATGTAGTGGTTCATGTGTTTCAAAAACACATACGAGAGTTTTACGATATCGAGGGGTTGTGGGGTGATGCCAAAAGTGTGTCCATAGAAACCGCCTACTAAATTCAAAAAAGGCAAATGTCAAAAGAAAAAAAACCAGAGCTAAAGCGACCTAAAATAAATTCGTATTGGATATACATCGCAATTTTTGTGATGTTTATGGGACTCAACATTTTTGGGGGCGGTAATATATCGGATCCTATCAGTACAACTCAGGTTGAATTCCAATCCTATCTAAAAAACGGTGATGTCGAAAAAGTCGAAATCATCAACCGGAAACTGGCTCGTGTCTATTTAACCGAATCTGCTCGCAACAGTTCGATTCATGCCAATAAATTCAAAGACCGCATTATAAAACCCGGTCCAAACGATGCGGCTTATCAGTTTGAATTCGGTGATCTTCAGAATTTTGAAAACAGTCTCAATACGATAAAAACCGAAAACGGGCTGACGACCAAAATTGTTTGGAATACTGAGACCAATCTTTGGGCTGAATTTTTACCCTCGATTCTATTTTTTGCCTTAATCATTGGCGTTTGGCTGTTCATCATGCGCCGTATGTCGGGCGGAGGCGCCGGAGGTGCTGGAGGCCAGATTTTCAATATTGGTAAAAGTAAAGCCCGTCTTTTTGACGAAAAAACAGACATCAAAACCACCTTCAAAGACGTGGCCGGTCTCGAAGGAGCAAAAGAAGAGGTACAAGAGATTGTCGACTTCTTAAAGCAACCAGAAAAGTACACCGCTCTTGGAGGTAAAATTCCCAAAGGCGCCTTGCTGGTCGGATCTCCGGGTACCGGTAAGACACTGCTGGCCAAAGCGGTCGCAGGAGAGGCCAAGGTGCCGTTTTTCTCACTTTCGGGATCTGATTTTGTTGAAATGTTTGTCGGAGTCGGTGCCTCCCGGGTACGCGATTTATTCAAACAAGCTAAAGAGAAATCACCAGCCATTATTTTCATTGATGAAATTGACGCCATCGGGCGCGCGCGCGGTAAGAGCAATTTTTCAGGATCTAATGATGAACGTGAAAATACTTTAAACCAATTGCTCACCGAGATGGACGGATTTGGCACTAACACAAATGTAATTGTTTTGGCGGCCACCAACCGAGCAGACGTCTTGGACAAAGCATTAATGCGTGCCGGACGCTTTGATCGTCAAATCTATGTCGACCTACCGGACGTGCGCGAGCGCAAAGAGATTTTTGAGGTACACCTTCGCCCGATCAAACAAGACGATAGTGTAGATATGGACTTTTTGGCCAAGCAAACCCCTGGGTTTTCTGGTGCAGATATTGCCAATGTCTGTAATGAAGCTGCTTTAATTGCAGCAAGACAAGGCAAAAAGACCGTCGGCAAGCAGGACTTTCTTGATGCCGTAGACCGCATAGTAGGTGGACTCGAAAAGAAAAACAAAATCATCACAGCCGAAGAGAAAAAGGCCATCGCCTTTCACGAAGCGGGTCATGCCACAGTGAGTTGGATGTTAGAATACGCCGCTCCTCTGGTAAAAGTCACGATCGTTCCTCGGGGTCAATCACTCGGTGCCGCATGGTATTTACCCGAAGAGCGCCTTATTGTTCGTCCAGATCAAATGCTCGATGAAATGTGTGCCACCATGGGGGGACGTGCTGCCGAAAAAGTGATTTTTGACAAAATTTCTACAGGGGCTTTGAGCGATTTGGAAAAAGTTACCAAACAGGCCCGAGCCATGGTCACTATTTACGGTCTCAATGATAAAATTGGTAATTTAACCTATTACGATTCATCGGGACAAACCGATTATAATTTCAGTAAACCCTACAGTGAAAAAACTGCTGAAATGATCGACAAAGAGATTTCCGAAATTGTCGAAGCACAATACCAAAGAGCGATTGCTTTATTAGAAGAGCACAAAGACAAACTCACTGAACTGGCCAACGAATTGTTAGAAAAAGAGGTGATATTTAAAGAAAGTCTTGAGCGAATTTTTGGACCACGGCCTTTCGCTACTCCTGAGCTGGCAGAACCGAAAAAGGAAAAATCGCAAAAGGACGAAAGTTCTGATAAGGCCCAAGACACTGCAGCTGAGGAAATACAAGACACTGCAGCTGAGGAGGAATAAGAGCCCAGTGCGTCAATGTCTTATATAAAATACCCCTGCTTTTCTCGACAATACCGGTCGAGAAAATAGGGTGTTTTTGTTCTGAATCTTTATCGTGATGGCTTCGGCATTTGCCCTAAGTTTTTATATCTTTGAGTAGGCAGTATGAATTCAAATTTGGTTGATGAGTCTATTCAAAAGACTATTTGGAAAAAAAGGCAAAAGCGACAATGAAGCACCGTCCAAGGAGCAAAGCAAGTATTTCCCAGATAAAGATCTACCGACCGACGAAAAATTCACGCGTAACTTTAGTAAAAACGGAGGTAAATTTCTCTATTGCCTGAATTGGGAAGAAGTCTCTGAGGCCTTTGACAATATTTTACTCGAAAACGACTGGTACGAAAAGGAAGTCTTCTGTATGGATGGCACCCTTGTCAAAAAATTCGATGGCTATAATCTTAAGTTTTCAAAATCCGACAAAGCCTGTTTTGTTCTTTCTCAGTGTGAGTCACTCGTGGCGAGTAATGGAGCAATTTTACTTTGTTCCAAACAAATCAAAGAAAAGAAGCTCAGCGAACTCCCGTCTAACATGATTATTTTTGCGACAACAAGCCAACTTGTCGATACCATAAGTGAAGGATTACATCTGATTAAGAGCCGCAGCAACAAGACTATTCCCACCAATATCACGACCATACAAGACTTTGAATCAAAGGGCGAAAAAGATTTCATGAGTTATGGAAGTAGCACAAAAAACTTATATTTGCTTTTAATGGAAGACCTCTAGTTCCGGTCTGAATTTAAGCAACAGCCAACCACATATGAGAGAGCTCTTAGTGCGCAGCATTTCTGGTTTGATCTACATGACGTTGATTCTCTTCGCCATGTACGCTGATGCTCAGTATTACTTATTACTTACCGGCTGTTTTGGGCTATTGACCTTATTTGAATTTCAACGTTTGGTTCAGATAAAAAGCCTCCTCCCCTACGCTATTTTTCTCATGCTTTTTGTTGGCGTCCATTTAAATTTATTACCCCAGTGGATGGACTTAGTTATAGGGGTTTTGGGGGTACTGATGAATACTTATTTGATTTTGAGTTTGCTCGAATTTATGTCTCATCAGCGCCTGGAACGCAAATACATTTTGATGGTATTTTACATCATGATTGGGGTCATTACCATGGGACTTATTCCACAAATTCAGGGAGACTTTGACTTAAATCTAATTGCTGGTGTTTTTATTCTGATTTGGGTAAATGACAGTATGGCCTACTTAGTCGGTGTTAATTTTGGACGCAACAAACTTCTGGAACATATTTCTCCGAAAAAAACGATCGAAGGAACATTAGGCGGGGTTATTGGGGCCCTAATTGCCGCAGTAGTTATGGCTCAATATTTCGACAGACAAAGTCTCGAGTTATGGCTGTTACTGGCCTTACTGATTTCTGTATTTGGCACCCTGGGAGACCTTGTTCAATCAAAATTCAAAAGAAAGGCACAGGTAAAGGACAGTGGTGCCCTTTTGCCAGGCCATGGTGGCATATATGACCGCCTGGACAGCATTATATTTGTCAGTCCATTTGTTTATTGTTTGCTTCAAATTGCCGCTTATGTTTCATAAAGAGGGTCATCGCATTATCGCCGTTACGTTTATTCTTGTTTCTGCTGTCTTTCTATCAGCACATTACTTAATTGCCGCGCCCTGGTTAAAGTACAGCCTTTGGGGAATTGGATTTATATTTTTGGTTTTAATCCTTCAATTCTTTCGCAATCCCAAGCGTAATTTTACTCCTGACGACAAAATCATTCTCTCACCGGTAGACGGGAAAGTGGTGGTGATTGAAGAGGTTTTTGAACCCGAATACTTTAAGGACAAAAGACTGATGATTTCGGTATTCATGTCCCCCATTAATGTTCATGTGACACGCTATCCTGTGGGCGGCAAAGTACTCTACAGCAAATATCATCCAGGGAAATATTTAGTGGCATGGCACCCTAAGGCAAGTTTAGAAAACGAACGCACAACTGTAGTAGTAGACAGCAAAGTATTTGGCCCTGTACTGTTCCGCCAAATCGCTGGTGCTTTGGCCAAACGCATCGTCAATTATGCTGAAGTAGGTCAAAATGCCACACAAACTTCAGACAGTGGGTTTATCAAGTTTGGTTCTCGTGTGGATGTCTATCTTCCGGTCAATACGCCAGTAGCTGTGGCCTTAAATCAAGTCGTCAAAGGTGGTTTAAGCACTCTAGCTGGTGAAGGGTAAAGATTTAGATAAGGCCTTTGAAGAATCAGTAGTCGCGGTGAGCAAACACTTGGAGCCTTTTCCGGCGGATGTCTTACTCAAACTTTACGCTTACTACAAGATAGCGACTCGCGACCGCGAACTACCGCAAGGCAGCAAGCCACTGATCAACGCCTTTAAAACCAATGCGCTTTTTCAAGCTAAAGGTCTTTCGCAGCAAGAGGCGAAACTTAAATATATAGAAACCGCCAACAACTATTTTCTCTACAGAAACGACAAGGGCATGAACCCCTAAAGTGACGCTATATAGGGAATCACTGCCCGAGAGTTTCGAGCGCCGTTTTTATGGTCTTTATTTTGGCAAGCGCGTCGGCTTCTTTTTGTCGCTCAGCAGCCACGACCGCCTCTGGTGCATTGTCCACAAATCTCGCGTTACTGAGTTTACCGCGTACACTTTTTAAGAAGCCCTCGGTGTAGTTGAGTTCCTGGCTTAATTTTTCACGCTCTTGGTCAAGATCTACATGACCCGCCACCGGAACAAAGTACTCATTGCTCTTAACTCGGAAACTCAAAGCGCCTTCTGGGGCCACATCCGCATAATGGACTTCAGCCACATTGCAAAGTTTAGTCACGGCAGTCTCGTAATAATCGCCAATTTTAGCCACATCATTTATGGTGAGATCAACCGTCTCCTTAAACGAAATATTTTTATCCTTGCGCAGACTTCTAATGCCAGACACAACCTCTTTTATGTGTTCAAATTCGTGAATCAACTCAGTGTTTGGCGATTTAAGCTCAGGCCACTTGGCGACAATCAAAGCTTGCTCTTTGGTTCTGTCGGCTAGTTTTTGCCAAATTTCCTCAGATACAAAAGGCACAAACGGATGTAAAATTTTCAAATTATCCTCAAAAAGTGCAATGACCTGTGCGTATGTTTTTGCACTGATCGCCGCTCCGTATTGAGGTTTGATCCACTCTAAAAACCAAGAACAAAAATCATCCCAAATTAGTTTATAAGTGGTCATGAGCGCATCCGAAATACGATATTTGCCGTAATGATCTTCAATCTCGGCTAGTGCCCGTTGAAATTTATTTGTATACCACTCAATGGCTTTATCATCGCTGTCACTTTGGGACACCTCATCAGAGACGCTCCAGCCAGAAACCAGTCTATAGGCATTCCAAATCTTGTTGACAAAACCACTACCCTGCTGACATAAATCCTGGTCAAACATGAGGTCATTACCCGCAGGCGAACTCAAGAGCATCCCTACGCGTACCCCATCGGCTCCATACTGATCGATCAGGTCGAGAGGATCTGGAGAATTCCCCAATGACTTACTCATTTTTCGTCTTTGCTTATCACGGACTATTCCAGTGAGATAGACATTTTGGAATGGTTTTTCATCACGATACTCATAACCGGCGATGATCATGCGCGCCACCCAGAAAAATAAAATCTCTGGAGCAGTGACCAAGTCATTGGTTGGATAATAATAGTTGATTTCAGGATTGTCAGGGTTGCGAATCCCATCAAAAACAGAGATTGGCCAGAGCCAAGATGAAAACCAAGTATCTAAGGCATCGGCATCTTGAGTCAAATCATCAAAAGTCAAAGAAGCGTTTTTTGAGCGTTCACGGGCGAGCTCAAGCGCCTGTTCTTTAGTGGCTGCTACGACAAAATCTTCACGACCAGAGCCGTAGTAATACGCTGGGATTTGGTGACCCCACCACAATTGTCTCGAAATATTCCAATCGCGCACCCCTTCCATCCAATGACGGTAGGTGTTGATGAATTTCTCAGGCACCAGATGCACCTCCTTGTTCAAAACTGCATCCAAGGCTGGCTGTGCGAGGTCTTTCATCTTTAAAAACCATTGATCACTGAGTTTGGGTTCAATCACGGCACCTGTACGCTCGCTCGTACCCACTTTATGGGTATGGGCTTCTACTTTTTCAAGACAGCCCAAAGATTTGAGCTCTTCTACAATGGCTTTGCGTACCGCAAAGCGGTCCTGACCTTTGTAATGCAAACCGTGATCGTTCAAGCTAGCGTCATCATTAAAAATATCAATGACCTCAAGATTGTGTTTTTCTCCGAGTACCTTATCATTTTCATCATGGGCCGGAGTGACCTTAAGACAACCGGTTCCAAAATCCATCGCTACATAGGTGTCCTCTATAATGGGCACTTTTCTACCGCAAATAGGCACGATAACTTGTTTTCCTTTGAGGTGGGTATAACGCGGGTCCTCTGGATGGATACAAACAGCCGTATCCCCGAGCAAAGTCTCAGGTCTGGTAGTGGCAATCAAAACCTTTTGATCAGAATCGGCTACCGCGTAGTTAATGTAATACAAATGGCCTTGGCGTTCCTGATGGATTACTTCTTCATCACTGAGGGTTGTTTTGGCCTCGGGATCCCAATTGACCATACGATACCCTCTGTAGATCAACCCTTTGCGATACAAATCCACAAAGACTTGAATCACGGATTCTGAGAGATCAGGGTCCATAGTAAATTTGGTGCGTTCCCAATCACAAGAGGCCCCGAGCTTCTTGAGCTGCTCTAGAATAATGCCTCCATGCTTATGCGTCCACTCCCAGGCGTGCTCTAAAAATTCCTCTCGAGATAGATCAGATTTCTCAATACCCTCACTCTTTAGCTTCGCGACCACTTTGGCCTCGGTCGCGATGCTGGCGTGATCCGTTCCAGGGACCCAACAGGCATTAAATCCTTTTAGGCGTGCACGGCGAATCAGAACGTCCTGTAGCGTGTTATTGAGCATATGGCCCATGTGCAAAACTCCAGTGACATTCGGTGGAGGAATCACAATGGTGTACGGAGTTCTGTCATCGATTTCACTGTGAAAATAACCGTGATTCATCCAGTAATCATACCAGTGATTCTCGACCTCTTTTGCATTGTATTTGCCAACTCCAGCCATTGTGGTGTAATTTTTGTAACGCTAGTGGGCAAAAGTAGTTATAAGTTAAAGATTATAAAAGTAAGCCATGCATTTTGCTCGTTGTGTAAAAGTTCAATACTTTAGTCATTTAAACCCAAACCCATGAAAAAGTTATTTGTTGTTATCGCGATGGTGTTGGTTGGATTTGGTGTCCAAGCACAAGCCAAAATAGAATTTAAGTCAGAAACGATTGACTACGGAAATATCGCAAAAGGCAGCGACGGAATTCGCGTCTTTGAATTTACCAATACCGGTGACGCCCCACTGATTATTTCAAACGTAAAATCGAGTTGTGGTTGTACGGTCCCAGAAAAACCCAAGGATCCTATTGCCCCAGGTGCAAATGGAGAGATTAAGGTAAAATATGACACCAAGCGTGTTGGACCAATTCGCAAAACAGTCACGGTTTATTCAAACGCCACAGAGCCCATAAAGGCGCTAAAAATAAAAGGCGTCGTAGAAGCTAACAAAAGCATACTCGAAAACTAAAGACATAATTTCTTGCCCTTTTAATACGAAGACCCATGCCATCTATTTCGACCAAAGGGGCACAAATGCCCGAGTCACCCATCAGAAAACTCGTGCCTTATGCCGAGCAGGCTTATAAACAAAACAAAAAAGTTTATCACCTAAACATAGGCCAACCCGATATTCAAACTCCTCAAGTAGCTCTAGATGCCGTGAGTCGTCACGGACTCTCCGTTTTGGCCTATTCAAGAAGCGAAGGTTCTGAGCAATATCGCGAGAAAATTGCGGGGTACTACAAGCGGAAATCCATAGAGGTCAGTGCTCAAGATATAGTCGTGACCACAGGCGGAAGCGAGGCTCTTTTGTTTGCCATGGGGAGCATTTGTAATGCGGGTGATCAAGTGATCATACCAGAGCCTTTTTACGCCAACTACAACGGTTTCGCTCGAGCAAGTGACGTCACAGTAGTTCCGGTGGTTTCTGGTATTGAAGATAATTTTGCGTTGCCACCTATCGCGGATTTTGAGAAACATATTACGCCAAAAACCAAAGCGATATTGATTTGTAATCCCGGAAATCCCACGGGATATTTATACTCAAAACAAGAGATCCAAAGTCTGGTCGCTCTGGTTAAAAAGCACGATTTATTCCTTGTAGCCGATGAAGTGTATCGCGAATTCACCTATGACGGACAGCAGCATTATTCGATCATGCAAGAGCCTGGCCTTGAAGAGCATGCCATCCTGATTGATTCTGTCTCTAAACGCTATAGCATGTGCGGAGCCCGTATTGGGTGTCTGGTCTCCAAAAACAAGACCCTAATCGCCACCGCACTTAAATTTGCTCAAGCCCGACTTAGCCCGCCAACATTTGCCCAAATTGCGAGTGAAGCAGCCCTAGAAACCCCCCAGTCTTATTTTGATCAGGTCATTGCCGAGTATCAAGAGCGTCGAGATACACTTGTGGCTGAATTAAAGAAAATCCCTGGCGTCATTATTGGTCAACCCAAAGGGGCTTTTTATTGCATCGCTCAATTACCCGTGAACAATAGTGACGACTTTGCCAAGTGGCTATTGGAATCCTTTGACCTCGACGGAGAAACCGTAATGGTTGCCCCAGCGGCTGGGTTTTACTCCACTCCTGGCATCGGACTCAATCAGGTACGCATCGCTTATGTGCTCAAAAAAGAAAGCCTGATCAAAGCGGTTGCCATAATCAAAGCCGCTCTTGAGGTTTATCCAAATCCCTGAGCATGCAACAAAACAAATCACTTAAAACCTTCAATACATTTGGCGTTGAAAGTCAAGCGCAGTGGTTTGTAGAAGCCCATACGGCGGATGAAGTATGGTCTTGTCTCGAGGATTTCAGGGGTCAGCCCGTAATGGTACTTGGCGGGGGCAGTAATCTTTTACTCACACAAAACGTATCGGGGGCTGTGCTTAAAATTAGCCTCAAAGGCATCTCAATAGTTGAACAGTCCGAGGAGCACGCCATACTGGAAGTTCAAGCTGGTGAGATATGGCATGAAGTTGTAGAATTTTGTCTTAAGCATAATCTAGGAGGTATCGAAAACCTGGCGTTAATTCCCGGACAAATGGGCACCGCACCCATTCAAAACATTGGGGCATACGGGGTGGAACTCAAGGATGTATTTGAGTCCTGTGTGGCCTTAAATCGAGACACCGGTGAGCGACAATTGTTCAGTCTTGAGGACTGTAAGTTCGGCTATCGAGAGAGTGTGTTTAAAAATGAGCTCAAAAATCAGTACATCATCCTGAGTGTAAGACTGCGCCTTTCCAAAGGAAACCACCAACTAAAACTAGACTACGGCAGCATCAAAAAAGTCCTCCAGCAAAAAGGGATCACAGATCCAAACATAAGGCAGGTGGCCCAAGCCGTTGTGGACATTAGACAATCCAAATTACCCGACCCCAAAGACCTAGGCAATAGCGGTAGCTTTTTTAAAAACCCTCTTGTTTCGAGCGATCATGCCGAGCAACTTCAATTCAATTACCCCGACATGCCCAGTTATCCAGCCGAAAATGATCGCGTAAAATTACCCGCAGGATGGCTCATTGAGCGCGTTGGACTTAAAGGGTATCGACAAAGAGATGCTGGGGTGCACAAAGACCAAGCCCTGGTACTGGTCAATTATGGTGAGGCGACCGGCTCAGAGATATGGGCTCTGGCGCAGCACATTCAGCAAGCAGTATATACTGAGTTTGGGATAAACCTCACCCCAGAAGTCAATATTATTTGATGTTCTTCATGAGCTAAAACTGCTCTGACCGGCTCTTGTACTTACATCTAGGTTTTGATGGATTGTGCTTTCGGTACAGTGCAAAAGACTATGGACGATGCAACAACTGGTCGATATAGTAAATAAAGCCATTGTCCATACGCATCGGATTGGGCGTAATCAAGGCGCGCTTTCCTTTGACATCTTCGAGATAATAAACGTCCTGATCCTGAACAACTTTCACCCTCATCCCACCCCGTGTTTGCAGGTCTTGTCCCACATAAAAAGACAAATCATCGACCAGGGTGTCCGCTTGGATTAAATGTTTGTTGATCAAACTTTTAACCACACCGTTGCTTTGATCACTCCAAAGCTTAAGTGTAGTGGAATCAACATTCTCAAAAGCCACATTGATTGGTGTAAAGAATAAAAAAGGCCCAGGATCCGTCGAAAATAACTCTGACATATTGTTGGCCACCACATACTCAGACAAAGTCTCAAGGCGACTGTCGGCGATCAAAGCAAACAATAAACTACGTCGCATTTTTTGCTGCTCCAGACGATTTTCGGCTGTTATTTGGGCTTCTTGAGCTTTTTGTTGGACCCCCTGCTCTTTTTTTACTGGTCCCGAACAGGCCGTAACAACAGACAGGATTGACATGAGCATGATCGATCGGGTTAGGTTGCGCTGCAAAATGGTCATAGGTCTAAAATTTTTAATTCAAAGTAGCATATGATTTTGAATCAGCCCCTGATCGGTGTCAGTCCGCGCCGATTACAGAGCGATAAAATTAAAAAATCTCTGCGTTTTTACCTGTATTGTTGTAGTTTTGTCACATGAAATTATTACTCCTTACCGTTTGTCTTTTACTCCTTGCTTTTGCCGGAATCGCGATAAAAATATGGGGCAAAAAAGATGGGAAATTTGCCGGAACCTGTGCCTCTCAAAGCCCATTTCTGAATAAGGATGGGGAGTCTTGCAGTTTTTGCGGAAAAACTCCAGATCAATTCTCCGAGTGTAACGGTAGCGAGCAGGCCTAATGATTTGGTCCTGGGGCTTATACTTTTGTGCTCTAGGTGCCTGTTTAATCCATGCTTTTTTCATCAGACGGATACGGCTTACCACTCAAATCCGACAAGCCACCGATAGCGACAATAGACCACTACGTGACAAACAAGCCGCACCACCGGGTGTTTCAGTTATCGTGTGCGCCAGAAATGAGGCGGCACGGCTCGATAAATTAATTCCAATAATTCTCGATCAAAGCTATCCTCATTTTGAACTTCTTGTTGTCGATGACCATTCGAGCGATAACACCCAAGAAGTTCTGACCCATTGGAACACTAAAGATTCTCGAGTACGCCCTGTTATTTTCCGCGATCAAAAAGACGGACATCAAGGTAAAAAACACGCATTAACCTTCGGTATCAAGCAAGCGACTCATGATTTATTGTTACTGACCGATGCCGACTGCATACCCGGTTCAAGACATTGGATTAAGCATATGACTGCAGTGTTGCAGGATAATTATTCCATTGTACTGGGATACGGTGGCTATTTCAAAAGAGTTGGGGTCTTGAATGCCTTGATTCGCTTTGAAACTGTCTTAACCGCCGGACTGTACTTAGGCCAAGCTATTGCCGGTCACTCTTATATGGGGGTCGGGCGCAACTTAGCTTATCGCAAAACATTCTTTCGCGCTCAAAATGGATTTAAATCACACCTACAAATCCCATCGGGGGATGATGATTTACTCGTTAATCATGGGGCCACAGCCACAAATACAGCCGTAGTTCTTGATCCAATGGCATTCACTTGGTCCCTACCAAAGGAATCTTGGCGGAGTCTTTTTCGTCAAAAACGAAGACACCAAAGTACAGCGCACCATTACCGCAACAAAACAAAATTGATGCTCGGGATGTACTCTGGCAGCGTTTTGTTATTTTATCTATGCCTTGCCACGCTGTCCTTATCTCTACCTTGGAATTCACTGATATTTAAGGCCCTCATGGCCTTGATTATTTTGCGTTCTCTTTATCTGATCATACAATTAGACCCGGTATTTAAGAAATTTCAGTCGACAGATTTACGCCTATGGATTCCAATACTAGAGCCCCTGCTTATGTTCCTGCAATTAATTATATTTGTTTGGAATCGCTTTTCAAAACCCACCCATTGGAACTAAGCCCTGAGGAAATTCTTCGCGTAATTACCAGAGCAAAGTCTGGAGATCAAAAGGCCTACAAACAACTCCTAGATCACTGTTGGAATTTGGTTTTTGGTTTTCAACTAAAGCGCGTGCAAAACGAATCCGATGCCGAGGACATTACTATAGAGGCCTTTGCCAAAGCCTTTGACAAAATCCAACAATTTGACCCAAAGTATAACTTCAGTTCTTGGGTCATAACCATTTCGAAAAACATCCAAATTGACCAATATCGCAAAAAGCGAAACTCTATTGTTACAGGCCCTTTGGAAGATCAACACGATCAAGGAAATGAAGTGGTAGATGACAGTCCCACCAAAGAGGATGCCTTAATTCAGGAGCAAAATTTATTGCAACTTCAAGCCTTGATGAAATTACTCAAACCCATTTATCGCGAGGTACTTCAATTGAGATATTTTCAGGAAATGCCCTATCGCGATATGGCCGAACAACTTGGGGAACCGCTAACCAACATAAAGGTGCGCCTTTTGCGGGCTAAAAAACTCATGGCAGAACTCATAGAACAACATCGAGAATTGTAATGGACTGGTTTAAAAAATTAGGCCCGGGAATTATGTTTGCTGGGGCAGCCATTGGTGTCTCCCATTTAGTTCAATCCACTAGAGCAGGGGCTGATTTTGGCTTTGGCCTTATTTGGGCGCTACTTCTGATCAACCTAATCAAGTATCCCTTTTTCGCCTTTGGCGTACATTACACAAGTTGTACAGGCCAGGATTTGTTGACGGCCTTCAGCAAAATGGGACGATGGGTATTGGTCGTTTATTTCACGCTGACCCTGTGTACTATGTTTACTTTTCAAACCGCGGTCACCATAGTGACCGCGGGTATCGCGACCTCATTGACCGGAATAGGCACACCGATTATTTGGGCTGGCATAATTCTATTTGTATGTTTTCTGATTTTGCTTCGGGGACGATTTGCCCTACTGGATCAGTTGATGAAATATGTAGTTTTTGCCTTGACCATCACAACAATACTGGCACTCATTTTTGCTTGGGTCAGTACACCGTCTGCCCCAAATTGGGATCAAATTATTCCCCAGTCCACCACAGGCATCGCATTTTTAATTGCCTTTATGGGCTGGATGCCTGCACCATTGGACTTGGCCATTTGGCAATCTCTTTGGGCGGTAGAAAAAAAACATCTCGATCCAAAGATTGATACCCGGCAGGCAAAATGGGATTTTAATATTGGGTACGGCACCACCATTCTTATTGGACTGAGTTTTATTTTACTCGGTGGTATGGTCATGCATGATCAAGGTAGAGAATTTTCAAATAGTGGTGCTGTTTTTGCCAACCAACTCATCGGCATGTATACCGAAAGCCTCGGGCAATGGTCTAAGGCCTTTATTGGTATTGCAGCCCTAACCACCATGTTCAGCACCTCATTGAGCACGCTCGATGGCTCTCCTCGAGTTATGGCCAAAACCTCGAGTTTACTTTTTGCGCAAGGCCATCGTATGAACTATCTAACTTGGTTAATTATTTTGGTCATTGGCAGTGTTTTGGTCTATTTGGGACTTACCGATCAAATGGGCACACTGATTGCCTTTGGCACTGTCCTGTCCTTTATCTCCGCACCATTTTATGCCATAGTCATTTATCGCGTGGTTACCGGACCAACTTTGGACAAAAATTTTCACCCGAGCTTTTTGGTAAAACTCATGAGTATCATTGCCATTGTGCTGCTGATTGGGTTCAGCATATGGTACTTATCAACTCTGTAAATAAGTGTGCCGCATGGTGATTGATTTTGTAGGATCTCAAGTACGATTTAAGTACAAAAGGCATTCATGCTCCGCCCAGAATGTTTTATCTTTGCCCCAGTCAAATACTGGACCTGAATTATGAGCGAGATACAAACCCCTATTGCCAAGCCTGCCCCAAAGCCAAAATGGCTCAGGGTCAAGTTACCCACAGGAAAAAAGTACACTGAATTACGCGGTTTAGTGGACCAATACAACCTACACACCATTTGTACATCAGGGAGTTGCCCTAATATGGGAGAATGTTGGACCGAAGGGACGGCGACCTTTATGATTCTGGGCAATATTTGTACACGTTCTTGTGGTTTTTGCGGGGTCAAAACTGGCCGACCTCAAGATGTTGATTGGGATGAACCAGAAAAAGTAGCGCGTTCCATAAAACTCATGAATATCAAGCACGCAGTGATTACCTCTGTGGATCGCGATGATTTGAAAGATATGGGATCAATCATGTGGGCAGAAACTGTAAAAGCGATTCGTCGTATGAACCCCACAACCACCTTAGAAACCTTAATACCGGATTTCCAAGGTCAGACCAAACCTCTTGACAGAATCATAGCTGTAGCCCCCGAGGTGGTGTCTCACAATATGGAAACCGTGAGAAGACTTACGCGAGAGGTCCGCATACAGGCGCAATACGACAAAAGTCTCAGTGTTTTGGCTTATCTCAAAGAGCAAGGCATTAATCGTACCAAAAGTGGCATCATGCTAGGATTGGGAGAATTAGAAGAAGAAGTCATTCAAACCTTGAAAGATTTGCGTGAGGCCAATGTCGATGTAGTGACTTTGGGTCAATATCTACAACCTTCGAAAAAACATTTACCGGTCAAGGAATTCATCACCCCTGAACAATTCAAAACCTATGAGACCATTGGTCTTGACATGGGATTCCGTCATGTTGAAAGCGGTGCATTGGTACGGTCCTCATACAAGGCACACAAACACATACGCTAACGACAATCTCATTTTTTTCAAACACCAATCCGAGCGTTAAATCATACTCCTATGGTTTTTTGTCGTCGCATCCAGTTATGTCATTGGTCTAGAATAATGCAAAAGCCCATTCATTTAGTCTCAAATTAATTATATTTATTGACGAAGTAGATTCATCAAATGCAATACGCCTCGTTAATACTGCGGTCCATTACCATAATGCTGTTCTTGCTCATTGAACCTCCGGGTCATTGCTCGACACTGGGATTCCAGCAAACAACGAACCAATACAGTCAACTGCACGAACAAGGTCTGATCTATTTAAATGAGAACAGTTACTCCGAGGCACTCGAGAGACTGAATCAAGCCTTCCAAGAGGCCGCGCAAACACAAAATATCGAAGCTCAGGCCAGCGTCCAACTCAGTCTGGCAAGATTACACTACAAGATCCACAATTTTGATTATGCTGCGCTTCAGGTCCATAATGCCATCGAGTTATTGCGCGTTGAAAACGCATCAGATCTTATCGCTAAGGCTCAAACTTTACTCGGGCTTATCTATATCGAAAACGGCAAATGGGAAGAGGCTGAGATATTTTTGCACATGGCGGATCAATATTATTCCTCCCTGGGACTGACAGATGACAGAGCTCAAGTCCTTTTGGGGTACGGTGCCCTATCGATAAAACAAAAACAATTCGGTGAAGCCATTAATTATCTCGAATCAGCGAGAGTATCGCTTAACAATCAACAGCAATTCACAGATCTGGCAAACACAGAATTATTGCTGGCAGAGGCATTCATTAAAATTGACCCGGAACTTCTGCCTAATGCGCTAAACAAAGCACGAATAGCCTTGACAAAAGCCCTACAACTTGGTCAGGAAGTGAACCTGCCTCGCATCCGTATCGAAGGCTTAAGGCTGCAGTCTTATTTGGCCTTAAGAGCCAACAAATTTAATGAGGCTGAAGATTTGCTGATGACTTATGAACAAAAAAGCGATTCCTTACATCAAATATATCTCGGTACTCTTGCAAAAACAGGCGAGAGTAATCAGGATTTGGCCAGTCTAAATCAAATTATCGACCAGCAAAAAAGTGACTTAGACAGACAACAACGGTCAATAAGTTTCAGCAAAATTACCACTGGCCTGAGTATCGCATTGATTGTTATCCTCTCCTTGCTCACCTTGTCGCTGTACAAAAACAACAACTTACGGGCCAAGGCCAATACGCTGCTGCAGGATAAAAACAGTGAACTGCAACAAGCCAAAGAGAAAGCAGAAAAAGCTTCTTTGGTCAAAGCGGAGTTTTTATCGACCATAACACACGAATTACGCACACCGATGTATGCCGTGACAGGATTGACGCATCTCTTGCTCGAGGAAAATCCGAAGCCCGAACAAAAGGAACACCTGCGCTCACTTCAGTTTTCCGGGGAGTACTTATTGAATCTGATCAATAATATTTTGGATCTCAATAAATTGGAAGCCAATAAAGTGGAAATCGAAAAGACGACCTTTAATCTAAAAAAGCGGCTCAATGATGTCCTTATTGCTCTAAATAAGTCGGCCGTCGATCGAAAGAACAATTTACGCCTTGAATACGATGACGAAATTCCAGAGAAACTCGAAGGAGACTCGGTCAAATTGTCTCAAATCCTGATCAACCTGATCGGAAATTCACTTAAATTCACACAAAACGGCGATGTGATTGTCCGAGTGAGTAAACTCAGTGAAACCAATAACAAAATAAAGTTACACTTCGAAATTGAAGATAACGGAGTGGGCATTTCAAAAAAGAAACAGAAAAGTATTTTTGAGTCTTTTTCACAGGCCTCACTTCAAATTAATCGAAAATTTGGCGGTACTGGACTGGGTCTATCGATCGTCAAAAGCCTGTTAGAGCTTATGGGGAGCCGAATTCAACTTGAAAGTCAACTAGGTAAAGGTTCAAAATTTTGGTTCGACCTCTCCTTGGAGGTTTCTGCCCAAGATGCAACAGAAGCGGCGGGAGCCAAACAACTGGACGAAAATGAATACAGTATTTTTGAGAATCGTGATGTCCTCGTAGTCGAAGACAACAAAATCAACCAGATGATTACCCGTAAAATTCTCGAAAAGCGGAACATTAAATGTCAGGTCGCCGACAACGGAATGGACGCCATAAAAATGGTGGAGTCTCATGATTTTGATGTTGTTCTCATGGACATACACATGCCCGGCATCAGCGGAATCGAGGCCACACAAGAAATTCGTAAATTCAAGCCCGACCTACCCATTATCGCACTGACCGCGGTGACCATCGAGGAAAACATCGATGAATTCTACAGGGTTGGGTTTAGCGAAATAATACCCAAGCCATTTAAAACAGAAGAATTCTTCGAGAAAATTCACCGCACCCTAACTCAGGAAGCATCAACCAAGGCGTGAACGGTGAAAAGCCACTCTCCTTAGGATTTCTAAATCAAAAGCCTCTTGGCGATCAAACAAAAATTTACTTTTTATCGGCCAATAGTAAATGGCGTGTTTTTTGAGTTTGTCGACCAACCGCTGATAATCCTTTTCCGTGGTCAAAATAAGTTCTTGATCGCGTAGCTTCTGCACTTGAGATGATGTAAAGTGATGATGATCTGCAAAGGCAAAATGCTCAAAACGCGCACCTCTTTTCTTGAGTGCCTCAACCAGAGGCTCCGGACGGGCAATGCCCGTAACCAAAACAAAAGGCAAAGCCACGAACTCATCAATATCAATGGTGTCATGGGTACCGACACAATGGGGGCCATAGGCAATAGTTGTGGCGTAAAAACTCTGCTTTTGATCTAATTTTAGTTCAAATTGAAGCGCTTGTCCCTTGGCATGAGGTAAATCCTCAGGACATTTAGTGGCAATAATCACGTCAGCGCGTTTGGCACCAGAAGACCATTCGCGCAATCTTCCCCATGGCAATACTTTATCCTTATGATAAGGCCTTTGATATTGACTCAGTAATATATTTATGGCCGGACGAACATATCGATGCTGAAAGGCGTCATCCAAAAGAATAACCTCGCATCGATCTTTGAGCGATGCAATAGCCTTAACCCGATCGGCGCAAACAACTACAGTAAGCTCTGAAAACTTCTGTTTGAATTGTCTGGGCTCATCACCCACCTCTAAAGAGGTGTGCTCGGTGGTGACTTCGAGATACCCCTTAGTTTTTCGGCCATAACCTCTGCTGATTACCCCAACCTTGTACTCTGTCGATAGAAGAGACACCAGATATTCAATCATCGGTGATTTTCCCGTACCCCCAACACTTAAATTGCCCACAGCAATGACGGGCACTTCAAACTCATGTTCGGTTAACAAACCACGATCAAAGGCCCAATTACGCACAGCCAGCACACTGCCATAAAGTAAAGATAAGGGAGCGGTAAGCAATTTCATATATCGCGTGGTGTGCCCCTTTTTAAACCAGGTCACCACAACGAAAGTATACTTTTTTATCTTTACCGTAAAATTTCACTCATGCAGGTAGCAGACGTACTAGACATATTAGATCAGTGGGCTCCCCTGACCTACAGCGAAGACTTTGACAACACCGGATTACTCGTGGGCAATCCCCAAAGCCAGGTCAGCGGGATTTTAGTCAGTTTAGACACCCTAGAAAGTGTCGTAGATGAAGCGCTCGCAGAGGGTTGTAATCTCATCGTTAGTTTTCACCCCATAATTTTTTCTGGTTTAAAATCTTTAGAGCCCAAAGACTACGTCTCTCGTACAGTGGTCAAAGCCATCAAAAATGATATCGCCATAATTGCCATACATACAGCATTAGACAATAGCCCGCATGGGGTCTCTGCTGGTATGGCACAAGTTTTAGAACTCCAAAATACACGCGTACTCCTGCCCAAAAAAGAGGTCATGTATAAATTGGTCACCTATGTGCCGACACAAAGTGCCCAAGAACTCAGAAATGCACTTTTCGCTGCTGGGGCAGGTGCCCTAGGCAATTATCAAGAGTGTAGCTTTAATTTGGAGGGAACTGGAACATTTAAACCGCTCGATGGATCAAAACCTAAGCTCGGAACAATTGGCCAACGACATAAAGAAACAGAGATCCAGATACAAGTCAGTTTTCTGCGCCACCAAAAACGCCAGTTAATCGATGCCTTAAAACGAGCTCATCCCTATGAGGAAGTCGCTTTCGATATCCTCAAACTCGACCAAGACTGTCCTGAAATAGGTATGGGACTCATAGGAACTCTTCCCGAGGCACTCTCCTTTGACCAATTACTCAAAGTACTGAAATCGAAATTTAGCTGTGGGTGTATTAAATACAATCACAACGCACTCGATAAGATCGATACCGTCGCTGTCTTAGGGGGAGCGGAAGCTTTGCCATTGATCAGGCCAAAGCACTTGGTGCTCAAGTCTATATCACAGCTGATTTAAAATACCACGACTATTTTAAGGGTCAGGATGAATTTGCCGTCCTCGACATCGGTCATTACGAAAGTGAACAATTCACAAAAGACCTAATTGTTGAGCACCTTAGCAAAAAAATTACTAATTTTGCAGCCTCCTTGCCCATAGTCAAGGTGTTGAAATCAAACGTTAAGACCAATCCTATAAGTTATTACTAATCTTTATGGCAAAGAAAACTGAAACCACGGTAGAAGAAAAGTTGCGGGCGCTATTCGACCTACAGCTCATCGATTCGCGAGTTGACGAAATACGTAACGTTCGCGGAGAATTACCACTTGAGGTAGAGGACCTCGTCGACGAGGTGGCCGGATTAAATACGCGTCTCGAAAAACTAAATGCGGACCTAGGCCTTTTTGAGGACGGCATCAAGGATCGTAAAAACCTCATCGAAGAGGCTAAGGCTCTGATTAAAAAATACACTGGCCAGCAAGATAAAGTTCGTAACAATCGAGAATACAACAGCCTGAGTAAAGAAATTGAATTCCAAGAACTCGAAATTCAGTTAGCTGAAAAACAGATTCGCGAGCACCAAGCACAGATTGAACAAAAAAATATCATCATTGAGGAAACCAAAGAACGTTTGACCAAGCGCGAAGAGCACTTGACGCACAAACAAGCAGAACTCGATGAAATTCTAGCGGAAACTGAAAAAGAGGAGCAAGCCCTGCTCAAAGAATCAGAAAAATTCGCAAAAGGCATTGAAGAACGTCTTTTCAAGGCCTACAAGCGTATTCGTGGCAATGTAAAAAATGGACTCGCAGTGGTGCCAGTAGAACGCGGAGCCTCTGGAGGCTCTTTCTTTACCATTCCACCACAAGTACAAATGGAAATCGCCTCAAGAAAAAAAATCATCACTGATGAACACAGTGGCCGAATTTTGGTCGATCCGACACTCGCTGACGAAGAACGCGAGAAAATGGAAACCTTGTTCACTAAGTTAAAATAATCTCAAAACGCCTTTCTCAAAGGCGTTTTTTTTTGACCTTTACGACAAAAGATAAGTTTATGGATGTAAGAAGACTAATGGGCTATATTGTCGCGGTAACCTTTATGATCAACACTGTAGCCAGTTGCCAAAACAAAACGACCATCAACACGGGTTATAAAGCACAGGACTTTTCTCAAAGCATTCAACGCATAAAAGAGATGGATCAAACGGGGCTGAGCAAGGCTTATTTAGCCAGCGGCTGTTTCTGGTGTGTCGAGGCCATTTACGAGAGACTCCAAGGCGTTGAGGAAGTCATTTCGGGATACGCTGGAGGCCAAACGCCTTACCCGACTTATGGTGCGAGCAATACAGGGCTTACCGGACATGCCGAGGCCGTCGTGATTTATTACAATCCCGAAATTGTAGACTTTGCAACTTTGATCAAGGTTTATTTTGCCTCACAAAACATCAGTCAGTTCAACGGGCAAGGGCCAGATTACGGGTCTCAATACCGCAGTATTTTATTTTTCCAAAATCAAGAGCAGGCCGAGATCATTGCGCAACAAATAAGCCAACTAGAAAAAGAGTTAGGCCAAGGCAAGGTAGCCGCGGAGGTCCAAGCCTTTGATAAATTTTGGCCCGCTGAGGATTATCACCAAGATTACGAGGCCAATCACCCATACCACCCGTATATCGTAAATATCTCTATCCCACGTCTGAAGCGCGTGATGACAAAATTGCCTGGTCTTTTTAAAGGGTCTGAATAAACGGGTTTAATTCTTGTGACTGCCGTCGCAAAGCGGCATACTGGCACTTTTACCGCATCGACAAAAAGAACTGCGGCGTTCACGGCGCTCTACGGTTCCATCGGGATGATTTAGCTCGATGGTGCCGACCACCACAACAGGGCCATTTTCGATTAGATTTACTTGAGTTACGTGTTCTGAGGACATAGCATATAATTTAATTTGAGCGGTAAGCCGCTGCTTGTTAATTTTTTCTCGACTTAAAAATACTAAATTTAGGAGGACTAGGGCATATTGTGTAATTTTAAGAATTCAAGTTATAGGTTACGCCAAGAATGAACGACCAATCATTAAATAGAGCCGCATTGCTCGACCAACAAGATCCATTATCGGCTTTTGGTCGAGCATTCGAAATTCCACAAGATGACAACGGGAATCCTTTGGTTTATTTATGTGGTAACTCGCTGGGATTGCAGCCCAAACAAACCAAAAATTATATCGACCAAGAATTGGAGCACTGGGCTAAATGGGGCGTCGATGGTCATACAAAAGGACATAACGCCTGGCTCCCCTATCACGAGCTATTGACCCATCAAATGGCGAGAGTCGTCGGGGCCAAAGATCAAGAAGTGGTCGTAATGAACACCCTTACCGTGAACCTTCACCTCATGATGGTCTCTTTCTACCAACCTTCCGTACACCGTCATAAAATAATTATTGAAGCCGACGCATTTCCCAGTGATCGTTACGCCGTGGAAAGTCAGATTAATTTCCATGGATACAAACCAGAGCAAAGTTTATTGCTTTGGCAACCGAATCCAGAAACGGGACTATGTGAACTCTCTGATTTACAGGAACTCATCGACAAGCATCAGGACAGTATCGCCTTGATCATGCTCGGTAATTCAAATTATTATTCTGGCCAGGTTTACCCCATAGGTGAAATCACTGAGCTGGGTCATCACTGCGGCGCAAAAGTCGGCTTTAATCTGGCTCATGGGGCGGGAAACATATTGTGTGACCTTCATCATAACAATGTAGATTTTGCCGTTTGGTGCTCTTATAAATACCTCAACAGTGGTCCGGGAAGTTTAGGGGGCGTATTTGTGCACCAACGTCATGCCAAGGCACACGAGCTCCCGCGTTTTACTGGATGGTGGGGCCACAACAAAGAAACACGATTCAAAATGCGTGATGCCTTTGAGCCGATGGATGGCGCCGAAGGATGGCAACTGAGCAACCCCCCAATTTTGTCCATGGCTGCAATACGGGCATCATTAGAGATTTTTGACCGTGCGGGTATGACGGCACTTAGAGAGAAATCCTTAAAGCTCACGGCCTTTATGGCAGAGCTCCTCTCATCACTCGACACGGATAAAATACGTATTATGACGCCACTTGATCCGGACCAGCGCGGGGCTCAATTGTCACTACAAATCAAAAATAGTGACCGTTCACTCCACAAGGCATTGACCGATTCAGGTGTGGTCAGTGACTGGCGAGAACCCGATGTAATCCGTGTGGCCCCTGCCCCGCTTTACAACAGCTTCCAAGATGTCTATAATTTTGTACAACGCTTAAACCACTGTCTCAAATGACCATTGACACAAAGGATAAAATTTTAATTATTGGTGCAGGTCTTTGCGGCAGTTTATTAGCCCTAAGGCTGGCCCAAAAAGGTCATCAGGTAACGCTGATTGAAAAACGCCCGGATCTGCGCCGTCAGAGTTTGGATGCAGGGCGCTCAATCAATTTAGCCTTAAGCGACAGAGGATTGAGTGCACTTAGGATGGCCGGAATGGACCAAAAGGCCTTAGCCATTAGTTTGCCGATGACCGGACGCATGATTCATCAACAAGGGCGAGATTCCTTTTTTAGCCCCTACAGCGGTAATCCCGGCACGGCCATAAATTCAATTTCCCGACCAGGACTCAATGCGTTACTTCTCGATGCGGTTGAAAAACTCAATGCCGTAACCTTATATTTTGATACTCCTTGCGTGGCACTAGATATACAGCGCGGTGTTGCGCGGTTCGAGCAGCATTTTCCCGATGACCCGAAGACCGAACCTGCCCACCTCGAAATTGAGGCTGATGTTATTTTTGGTTGTGATGGCGCGGGATCCGTCGTGAGAAAAACACTTCAAGAACAAAAAGGCCCCGATTTTGATTTTTCTTTGGACTGGCTCAGTCATGGATACAAAGAACTTTCTATCGCTGCAGGCACTCATGGAGATTATCAATTGCGCCCCGATGCATTGCATATATGGCCTCGTGGCCAAGACATGATCATCGCGCTACCAAATCTGGATAAAAGTTTTACGGTAACTCTATTCATGAGTCATACCCGACAACCTTATGGTTTTGATCAAATACAGTCAACCGAGCAAATTATCAACTATTTCAAAGAACAATATCCTGATCTTTTAACGCTTATTCCGGATCTGGTCCAACAGTATAAAGAAAACCCAACGGGGCCTTTGGGCACCATAAAATGTGGCCCATGGAATTACGGCGGCCGCGCCCTGATTATGGGAGACGCAGCCCACGCCATAGTCCCGTTTTATGGACAGGGCATGAACGCCTCGTTTGAGGATGTGCTGGTGCTGGACCAGCTGATGGATTCAGGGATACAGCAGTGGAACGCACTTTTTGAAGAATTTGCCACAACACGTAAAAAAGACGCTGATGCAATAGCCAACCTCGCCCTGGATAATTTTCATGAAATGAAAGAGCACACAGCAGACCCGATATTTCAACGCAAACGCAGCATCGAGGTACGGCTAGAACAAGAGCGCCCTAGAGACTATCAGAGTAAGTACTCTATGGTGACCTTCAGACCAGAATTGACTTATCATCAAGCCATGACGCGTGGTCGTGCCCAAGATAAAGCTATCGAACAGCTCCTGCGCGAAAATAGATTACATGAGTCACAAGATCTAGAACAACAACTCAGGTTGATCCAGCAACAGACCCAACGGCTCATGACCGAGAAAAAATAATAGGATTAAAATAACAAAGCAGTCAATACATAACGATCAACTCTTGCTCTATGGCACAATCTAACAATCAACTCATCGACGGCAAAGCCACTCCCCGCGGGGCCTACCCTCACATAAAGCGTGTGGGAGATTATCTTTATATTTCAGGAACCAGCGCCCGAAAACCAGACAATACTATTGCGGGCGCCAATAAGGTAGATGTTATGGGAACCGTGCAACTGGACATCAAAGCGCAAACTACGGCGGTTTTGGAGAACATAAAAGACTATTTGCATGCAGAGGGGGCCAGTCTTGAGGATTTGGTTGACTTAACGACTTTTCTGGTGAACATGAATGATTTTGCGGGTTACAATGAAGTCTATGGGCAGTATTTTAACGCAGAAACAGGACCAGCGCGCACTACGGTGGCCGTGCATCAATTGCCGAATCCCTTAATGCTCGTAGAAATTAAGGCCACGGCCTATAAACCACAAAAATAATGCTCGAAGTCCTGAATTTTATCGACGGTAAATTTGTCGCTTCTGTTTCGGGGCGGCATTTGGACTACATCGAGCCGGCCACAGGCAAAGTTTATGGCAGCCTACCGGAGAGTCAATCACAGGATGTAGATCTGGCTTATCAGGCGGCCAATCAGGCGCTCAGCGTCTGGCGCAATACGACTTTAGATCAGCGCAGCGCTGTGCTTTATCGCATCGCGGATTTGATTGATCAAAATCTTGATTCCTTGGCGCAAGCCGAGTCAAAAGATAGCGGTAAGCCATTGTCTTTAGCTACAGCAGTGGACATTCCTCGAGCCTCAAGTAATTTTCGATTTTTTGCACACGCCTTAACTCAATTTTCGAGTGAAGCTCATGAGAGCGTCGGTCATAACACCATTAATTTTACCCTCAGACACCCAATCGGCGTGGTGGGTTGTATCTCACCATGGAATCTTCCTCTTTATCTCTTTAGCTGGAAAATTGCTCCTGCTCTGGCCGCAGGCAATACCGTCGTGGCCAAACCCAGTGAACTTACACCAGTTACAGCCTATTTACTGGCGAAGATTTGTCTGCAGGCAGGGCTTCCCGCGGGGGTACTCAACATTGTAAATGGGACCGGTTCCAGTGCGGGGCAAGCCATTGTCGCTCATCCCGATATCAAAGCCATTTCATTTACAGGAGGGACGGCTACAGGAGCGCATATCGCGGGTGTCGCAGCCCCGATGTTTAAAAAATTATCGCTCGAACTCGGCGGAAAAAACCCGAATATCATATTTGCAGATTGTGATTATCCGCTCATGTTAGAGACGACCCTAAAGTCTTCTTTTGCCAACCAAGGACAGATTTGTTTGTGTGGTAGTCGCCTATTTGTAGAACGACCTATTTACGAGCAATTCAAAAAAGATTTCGTGAGTCGGGTGACCCAACTTAAGGTGGGGCCACCAAGCGAGTCGGTCGATCTAGGTGCGGTTATTTCTAAAGAACATCGTCAAAAAATCCTTGATTACATCGAAATAGCTAAAAAAGAAGGCGGGGTGATCCTGACAGGTGGTCAAAAAGTTACTGTTGACAGGCATCCAGAGGGTTATTATTTACAACCCACCGTAATAGAAGTTCAGGACCATTTATGTCGTGTCAATCAAGAGGAGATTTTTGGCCCCGTGGTAACGCTCATGCCTTTTGACCACGAAGAAGAGGTTATTGAAATGGCCAATAGCGTCACTTACGGTCTTTCGGCAAGTTTATGGACCACCAATCTGGATCGTTCTATGCGTTTTGGCCAACAACTAGAATCGGGCATTGTATGGGTCAACACCTGGCTCAATCGTGACCTGCGGACTCCATTTGGCGGGGTCAAGTCGAGCGGCGTGGGACGTGAGGGCGGATTTGAGGCTTTGCGCTTTTTTACGGAACCTAAAAATATTTGTATTCGCTACAACGCAAATTCAAATGGATGACAGGGCCAGCTGAATGTAACAATTCTAAAAAAATTAGATTAAAATCATCAATATGGAATTAAATCTTACAGGAAAAACAGCCTTAGTTTGTGGCAGTACCGCGGGTATCGGAAAAGCGACCGCTATGGAACTGGCCAAACTCGGCGCACAGGTCGTCTTATTGGCCAGAAACCCGGAAAAACTGGCACAAACTCTGGTAGAATTACCAAAAGACGCTGATCAAAAACACGATTCAATGGCTGTTGATTTTAGCGACACTGACGCTTTTCGAGCTGCTGTGGAGCGCCTTACCTCGTGAACATCAGTTTCATATTTTGATCAATAACACCGGTGGACCTAAGGCAGGCCCTGCATTTGACGCAGATCCTGAAGCCTATGCCACAGCATTTGCCCAGCACCTTTTGTGTAATCAAATATTGGCACAAGGAGTCGTGCCAGGGATGAAACAAGCCAAATTTGGGCGCATTATCAATGTTATTTCGACATCGGTCAAACAACCCATCGAAAACCTTGGCGTGAGCAACACTATTCGTGGGGCTGTAGCCAATTGGAGTAAAACTTTATCTGTTGAGCTGGGACCTTTTGGCATTACAGTGAATAATGTACTCCCGGGTTTTACGGCCACAGATCGTCTGGATGACATTGTAAATTCTGCGGCAAAACGTTTCAATAAAAGTACTCAGGAGGCCCGTGATTTTATGACCTCTGTAGTACCGGACAGGCGTTTTGCTCGGCCCGAAGAAATAGCATTCGGTATTGCTTTTTTATGCAGTCCCTCAGCCAGCTATATCAACGGCATCAATTTGCCTATTGATGGTGGACGCACAAAATCTTTGTAACTTTAAAAAGGCCAAACAACAACAACGATTACAACCACCAATATAAACTTGTGAGATGAAAAGAAAATTGCGCATCAACGGTCATTCTCATTTACTCCCCTACCCAGAGGAAATTCCTGCATTTATGAAGGACAAAGGAATTTTTTGGGTGGACAAAGACCGTAAATATATGTTGCAAAAGGATTGGAGTAGACCTGTAACGGATTCAAGTTTCTTTTTGGATGAAAAACTGCAGTGGATGGATCGCTACAAGATTGATCACGCTGTTGTTTTGAATTTATCGCAGCTTTACGGCAATGGATTGCGCCTGGAAGAAATGAAACAAGCGCTTAGGTTTCAAAACGATTTTAATGCCCGCATTCAGCACGATCACGGCAATAAGTTTACTTGCGGTTTTGTTGTGCACCCGGGATTTGTGCGGGGTGCGATGTGGGAGATAGAACGCTGTGTTGAACAGCTTGGCCTGAGATTACTTTGTTTGCCGACTCATTATATGGATACCATAGGGACTTGGCGCAGTATATTTGATGCGGAAAATGAGCCGATTTTTGAGCTCGCCTCAAAATATAATTTAGCGGTTGAAATCCACCCCTATGACGGCGAAAAATTCATCAAGCTACAAAATACCGCATGGCGATTTCACCTAATCTGGATGCTGGCACAATGTGCTGATGCTTACCACTTCTATACCTTAAACGGCTATGCCGATAAGTTCCCTGGTATGCGTACTTGTTTTGCCCATGGGGGACAATTGGCTCAGATTAATTTGGGCCGACGCATCCAAGGTTTTGACGGCCGACCAGATTTATTTGAAGAAAAAGTTCATCCGCGCAAAAGTGTGGGTCACAGAAACATATTTTTTGACACTTTGGTGCACGATACAGGTTCTTTGGAATTATTGATTAAAAATCAGGGGAGCAAACAAGTACTCATGGGCTTGGACGACCCTTACCCGCTAGGAGAAATGGAAAGTGCCGCTCAATCCTCATATCCTGGAAAAATTCTTGATTTGGCCCAAAAACAAGGACTCCTCAATGAGCAAGAGTGTGATGCAATTTGGGAAGACAACGTACTGCAATGGCTTTTTGGCGATGATGAAAAAGCTAAAAAAGAATTGGCACAAAAAATATTGAGCTGATGGATTTTCTACCCGAAGATATTGAGCAGTACGCCCAGGACCATACCCAAGAAGAACCTCAGCTGTTACAAGAACTCAATCTTGAAACCTGGCAAACTGTGCTTGCCCCAAGAATGCTCAGTGGTCCATTACAGGGACGTTTACTCAGTCTTATCGCACAACTGGTACAGCCAAAAGCTATTCTAGAAATCGGCACCTATACCGGCTATTCTGCTTTGTGCCTATCTGAGGGCTTAACCCCTGATGGCGTCTTACATACCATCGATCGCAATGCAGAACTAAGGCGGCTACAACAAAAATATTTTGACCATTCAGGTAAAGGGCATCAAATTATTGCGCACCTCGGGGACGCCTCGGAAATACTCGCTAATCTTGATCAACAATTTGATTTGGTGTTCATCGACGCAGATAAATCCAACTACTTGAATTATCTGGAGCTCGTCACACCGATGTTGATCTCGGGAGGTTTACTCATTAGCGATAATGTGCTATGGAGTGGTAAAGTTGCGCAAAAAGCAAAGGACGACGACAAAGACACCAAGGTCTTACAAGAATTTAACAGACAGCTAAAAAATCACCCCGAATACCAGACGGTGTTATTGCCCATTAGAGACGGACTTACCTTATCACGAAAAAAATAATTAAAGCTGACGCTTTATCGGACCGGTTATTTGATCGACATCTTCTTTGACCTGATCAATACTCTTTTTGAATTCAGAGACATCTACCCCTTGTTTATCGGCACTTTTGGTAATTTCTTTTTTGATATCATCGGTCGCGTGGCGAATCTGCTTCATGGTCTTACCAAGGCCACGAGCAATTTCGGGCACCTTATCGGCCCCGAACACCATCAGGACAATAAACACAATAAAGGCTATTTCAGCACCGCTGATAAAAAGTACCGGGCAAATCATAGCGCAAAGATATTAAAGTTCAGAGGACCATAAACAAAAGCTCCGATGAAATCATCGGAGCTTCAACAACTTTATTTTATTTAATAAAAGCAGCTCAGTACATGGACTGCAATTATCCCTATTGACCCTTGATATTGTTTTTGAAAGTCTGGAACTCACCTACGGTTTCCTGGGCAGGCCAGGCGTTATTTGATGTGTCGATGTCGGCAGTCTCCTCATCAGGGTCTACTTCAATTTTCACAATCTCTTTCTCTGAGGCAATAATTTTACCCACAGAGGCGTCGTTGAGTCGCCAAATCTGAGCGGGATAAGTGATGCGCTCTTTTGTACCATCGGCATAGGTATACTCAGCGATGATTGGCATGGGTATCCCTCCTGGCTTTTCAAAAGTCACTTCATAGAAGTACTTGGGTGTTTTAAGCCCAGAGCGCTCCTCGGGCGTCATACGATCCATAATAAATTCTTGGAGCGTCACCACGTCATTCAAGGTCTGATTGCGCATACCTTCCTCGAAGTCTTCACTGCCTTCCTCTACCAAATAAACTATTGGAGGTAAATCACTCTCACTCATGCCACGCGCTTGAATCATTTCACGAATCGCAGAATTCATTTTAGAGGTCACGTAGTATTTTTTCACCTCAGCCACACCGATATCTGTGTAGTCTGTTGTGTAGAACCAAGACCGCCAAAACCAATCTAAATCAATGGCAGAGGCATCCTCCATACTGCGGAAGAAGTCTTCTGGGGTTGGGTGCTTGAACATCCATCTTTGGGCATAAGTTCTAAAGGCATAGTCGAATAAATCCTCACCCATAATGGTTTTGCGCAAAATATTGAGCCCTGTCGCTGGTTTTGAATAACCATTGGCTCCAAAATTATACGTATTCAATCCTTTAGTCATGATCGGTGCAAGTTGATCCTGCTCTCCAGCCATATAATTGACTATCGCCTTGGCAGGGCCTCGGCGCGAAGGATAAGTCTCATTGGGCGCTATGGCCTCAGGATAAGCAGCACCAAAATCTTGCTCTGCAACGTATTGAACAAAAGTGTTGATTCCTTCATCCATCCAAGTCCATTGGCGTTCATCACTGTTGACAATCATCGGGAAAAAGTTATGGCCCACCTCGTGAATGATCACCCCAAACATTCCGTATTTGGTGCGATCACTGTACGTCCCGTCTTTGTTTGGACGCCCATAATTCCAACAAATCATGGGATATTCCATCCCTTGATTTTTAGCATGGACAGAAATTGCTTTGTGGTAAGGATAATCGAAGGTCATGCGCGAATAAGACTTTAAGGTGCTCGCCACTACTCTTGTCGACCAATCTTCCCAAAGTGGATTCCCCTCTGGTGGATAAACAGAAACCGCCATAACATCGCGGTCTCCGATGCGCACGGCCATCATATCCCAGATATAGCGACGGGAAGTCGCAAATCCGAAATCACGAACCATCTTGGCATCAAATTTCCAAGTTTTGCTGTCTGTCGCAAATCCCTTTGAGGCCCGCTCCGCCTCATCTTGGGTTACAATCAAAACTGGTTTGTCGTAACTCTTTTTGGCCAATTCATAGCGGCGCATCATTTCCTTCGAGAACACCTCTTTACGGTTTGTCAAGACACCCGTAGCATCCAAAACGTGATCGGAAGGAACGGTAATGGACACCTCAAAATTTCCAAACGGCAGGGCGAACTCATCTCTACCCCAAAACTGACTATTTTGCCAACCCTCTACATCTGAATAGACTGCCATTCGAGGGTAAAACTGAGCAATAACATAACCCTTGTTTCCGTCTTCAAACGTCTCGTATCCACTGCGAGCACGATCTACAGTATGTTCAGGAATGTTATACCACCACTTAATAGAGAACACAAACTTATCACCCGGCTCTAAAGCCTGAGGCATTTCTACACGCATCATCGTGCGATTAATCGTATGTGGTAGAGGGTTGCCTTTGCATCGCGTACCCAATCGATTTTAAATCCACCGTCAAAGCCTTCACCCATATATTCGCTCACAAAACTACTGGCCATTTTGGCTGGAAAGGCACCTGATGCCTCAATAAGCGGACTTTTACTATCGCGAGCACGTTTGTTTTGATCCAATTGAACCCAAAGATATTCTAGGTTGTCCGGAGAGTTATTGGTATAAGTGATCGTCTCCTCTCCATAGATCTGTGACAACGCATCGTTTAGTGTTAGCGTCATTTTGTAATCCGCCTGCTGCTGATAATAAGCAGGTCCAGGCGCTCCACTGGCCGATCGATACTGATTTGGCGTAGAAAACTCCTCATAGAGTTGTTTGAAGCGATTATTGTTGTAATGTCCAGGCTTGCGTTCTTGTTTTGTTCTTGCTCTTGAGCATGAGTGCCAAACACCAAGGTCATCGAAAGAAAAAACGCGGCAATTAATCCGAATTTAGCGTGCATAGTTTTTATTTTTAATCTTCGTTAAATTTACTTTTTTCTAAGGGTTGTGAAAATACTCATTTAAAGTTTAACACGCCAATAGGATTTTCAGAAAAGAGCAATAGACTCTTGCGCTCATCACCCATTTTAACATGTATTATATTTTGTTGCTCCGAAGTCAGGTCGAAGAGTGTTTTATTTTCAAAAAATAGAATTTCTGGGGCTTGTTTCATCGGAACCTCAATATAGATTTTTACTTGATCTATGTCGTATTTATGCCCTAAATAATTCAATTCAAGCTCTTTGTTGTTATTTTTAATCGTCCATTGATTCAGGAGATACCGCTTGATAAGCATTGTATTTTCTTTGGACTCATCAGTCGAAGCCAATTTAATCTTTTCCCCATAGCGCGCTCTAAGTACCGCCTCGAGATCATCAATAAAAATATGCTGAATGATCTCTAAATTACCCGTAGCGGAATTGTACTCAACATTTGACGTGCTGACATAAAATTTATGTTCCGGGGCGGAGTTATCCACCGTAAATACAGATTGAAACAAGCTCGACAAAATCAAACCCGTTGTCACGAATAAAATATTTATCTTTTGAAACATAGGCAAAGATGCGATGACACAAACCTAATCAATTAAGGGCAAATCACAGGTGAACCTTTGCTTAATTAAGTTTAACTTTAACACCTGTATATCTGTGTTATTGGCCCATTTAGGGTAAGTTACACCTTAGAGCCCTGTTTAACGTACATTGTATTTTAAAATAAGTCATTCATGAATAACCTAATTCTCGCGAGCACCTCAACACTTTTTGGACAAGATTATCTGTCTTATTTACTCCCTGAGCTCAAGACGTTTTTTCGAGGCGTGGATTGCATCACATTTGTACCCTATGCACGACCAGGAGGCTGCAGTGAACACGAGTATACGCATAAGGTCCGAGAAACTTTTGCGCAAATAGATATTGAGGTCATCGGCCTCGATGAAGTTGAAGACCCTGTAATTGCTTTACTCGAGGCCAAAGGAATTTTTACCGGTGGTGGGAATACTTTTTTGCTGGTCAAAAAACTTTATGACTTAAACCTGATCGATCCATTGAATGAGGCTCTGGACCAAGGGGTTCCCTATCTCGGGACCAGTGCAGGATCGAATATCTGTGGGCTGGGTATGCATACCACAAACGATATGCCGATTGTTCATCCCCCCTCGCTAAAAACCCTGGGTCGCGTGCCGTTTAACATAAATGCCCATTATATAGAACCCAAAAAGGGCAGCACGCACATGGGGGAAACCCGGGAAACGAGAATTCGGGAATTCCAATGTCAACAACAAACAACGGTTGTTGGGCTTCCCGAAGGGACTTGGCTTCGGGTGAGCGACTCAGAAATTTATGTCAGAGGAGAACATTCAGCGGTGGTTTTCCAGCCGGACGAAACGCGCTATGAGATTGGCCCAGATCATATTTTAGCGCTATAAATACCAATTTTTGAACCATATGAAAAGGCAGAAATTTTTAAAGTTAGCGGCCGTGGGCACCTCAGGGCTAATATTGCCGGGGAAACTTCATGCCGCACTAAATATGACTCAAGAGTACAGCATTGACGAGCTCATCGGAAAATCTCCGAGAGATTTGGTGGGTGACAGTTACCTGACCACCATGCATCGGGATACCGCTAAGGCACTGAAATTAATGCAAGAAGCTGCAAAAAAAGACGGAATAGACATTAAAGTGGTTTCAGCTTTTCGCAGTTTTCAGCGCCAAAAAGAAATTTTTGAAAGCAAGTACAAACGATTTCTAGCCAGCGGAGATTCACCAGAGCAGGCCGTGCAGCGCATCATTGAATATTCAACTATTCCGGGCACCTCGCGACACCATTGGGGCACCGATTTAGATCTAATCGACGGCAGTGTTATCCCTCCTGATTCTATTTTAGAGACGGAAAATTATTATGGCCAGGGGGTGTTCTGTCCCTTAAGACAATGGCTCGAGACTCACGCTCGAGCGCACGGTTTTTACGAGGTTTACACAAACCATCCTGACCGAAAAGGTTTTGCTCATGAGCCTTGGCATTACAGTTATGCTCCTGTGTCTATTCCCATGCTTAAGGCCTTTACAAAATTAGATTTAGAGGAAATCTTACGTGATGAGGACTTGCTCGGGGCATCTGTCATTACCGGGTCTTTTCTGGCTGAGTACCGAAAAAATCATATCATGGACATCAACCCGGTACTATTAGATTGAACGCCGCTTAATGCTTATCTTTATACCCTAAATTGTACCCTATGTCCCAGAAGGCACTTTTGATGATTTTAGATGGTTGGGGAATGACCCAGAACCCGAAGGTTTCTGCCGTAGCTCAAGCCAAAACACCATTATGGATACCCTGCCACATGAGTACCCTAACGCTCAATTACTCACCCATGGACCCAATGTAGGCCTGCCTGAAGGCCAAATGGGCAATAGTGAAGTGGGACATATGAACTTGGGGGCAGGGCGCATTGTGTACCAAGATCTAGCCAAAATTAATCGAGCCGTTGAAATGGGCACCATCGATCAAGAGCCCGAGCTCATCAAAGCTTTTGATTATGCCAAGGAGAAGGATAAAAATGTTCACTTTTTGGGACTACTTTCCGACGGTGGGGTGCACGCCCATATCGATCACCTCAAAGCTTTAATCAAAGCCGCGGCTTGCGCAAGTTCCTCATATTCTGGTTCATGGATTTACAGACGGACGTGATGTTGACCCCAAAAGTGCTCCTAGTTACATCGAGTCTTTGCAGCCAACTTTGGATAAATATGGAGCGATATTAGCCAGTCTGATCGGTCGATATTATGCCATGGATCGTGATCAGCGCTGGGAACGCGTCAAAAAAGCCTATGATCTTTTGGTCAATGGCATTGGGAATCCAACGACTGACCCTATTGCAGCACTCCGCGACTCCTACGCAAAAGGCATCACCGATGAATTCATCGAACCGATGCTCATTCAAAGTTCGACTGATGTACCGGGAAATGCAGAGTCGTCAAACAATCTCATCAAACCCGGTGATGTGGTGATCTTTTTTAACTTCAGAACAGACCGTGGGAGAGAACTAACCCAAGTATTGAGTCAGACTGCGTTTGATCAGTGGGAAATGTCACCCCTTGATTTATATTACTGCACTTTGACCAATTATGACGACACCTTCAAAGACATTAAGGTCGTCTACGATAAAGACAATTTACAAGACACATTGGGGGAGACTATTGCCAAGGCGGGTAAAAGGCAGATCCGCATCGCGGAGACAGAAAAATACCCACACGTCACCTTCTTTTTTAACGGCGGGCGCGAAACGCCTTTTGAGGGAGAGCAGCGTCTCTTGTGTCCCTCACCTAAAGTAGCGACCTACGATCTAAAACCAGAGATGAGCGCCTTTGACATTCGCGATAAAATCATGCCTGAAATTGAACAAGAAACGGCAGATTTTATTTGTTTGAATTTTGCCAATCCAGATATGGTCGGTCATACTGGAGATTTAAATGCCGCGATAAAAGCATGCGAAACGGTAGACAGTTGTGTGGCACAAATAGTGCCCTTAGCGCTAGAACATGGTTACAGCACCTTAATTATTGCGGATCATGGCAATAGTGAAACCATGATTAACCCGGACGGCAGCCCCAATACCGCGCACACGACGAATCCTGTTCCACTAATTTTAGTAGACAAAAACATAAAATACATACGTTCTGGCGTTCTGGGGGACATCGCACCAACAATTCTGAAATTGATGGATATCGAAATCCCGGAGGCCATGACTCAATCCCCACTAATCGATTAAATTATGAAGAATTACCTATTGACGATAATGGCCATGAGCACCCTAATTTTGGGCTGTAAAAACCCAAAACAAGGTATAGAAAAAACAGAGACTCAAAACAATGCAGCCCAAGAGCAATTGGGAGAAAACAACGGACTTTCTGATTTAAAAATTAACAGACAAGTGGCCGATACCATTGATGGCGGTATGATGCTACTGGGTCCTATAAATGCAGCAGGATTAAATCAAGAGCCCTATTCGGTTTGGTTTGAAGAAAACAGTAAGGCTTATGAGCCAGATATAGCATTAATTGAGCAGATCAAACCACTTCTAAAACCCTGCTATATCAAAGTATTTATGGGGTCGTGGTGTGAGGATAGTCAGCGTGAAGTTCCGGCCTTACTCAAATTGCTCGAATTGGCTGATTTCGATCAAAGTCAATTGGAGATTATTGCCATGACTCATGATAAGGACACCCCAGAAAATTATGAGGCCGACTACGAAATCGAATTTATTCCGACCATAATGTTTTTTAAAGATGGCGCAGAGCTTAACCGCATCGTGGAATACACCCAAGAAACTTTAGAAAAGGACATACTAAAAATTCTAAAACAACAGCCCTATACCCCTGCTTATGCAGAATAATGAAGTTCAAAATTTTTTGAATCGCAACGATTCAACCAATGGTGGCTTTGGGCCTTACTATTGGCCATTTTTGGGGTTGGTATTTATGGAATGATTCAGCAATTAATTCTTGAGGTACCCTTTGGTTCAAAACCCATGAACAACCTTGGCATTATAGGGTTTAACTTCTTTAACCTTGGGATGCTCTTGTTTTTTCGATGGATGCGTCTGGATACCCGTATTGACCACAAGGGGATTTATATGCGCTTTGTCCCGTTTAAAACAAAGTTTCACTCCTGGGAAGAAATCCAGTCCATCGATGTCGTTCATTATGGTTTTGTCGGGGGTTGGGGGATTCGCCTTTTTACAGCATACGGCACGGTTTACAATATGCGCGGGGCCAAAGGACTTGCGATACACTTAAAATCAGGCAAAAAATTTCTCATTGGAAGCCAGTGCATTGATGCTCTGACCCAGGCTGTCACCCAATATCCACAATACAAGGCTTAATACACTATGATTCAATTAAAAACCACGGAAGAAATAGAACTCATGCGCCAAAGTGCCCGCTTGGTATCTAAAACCTTAGGCATGTTGGCCAAAGAAATTCAGCCGGGTGTCACGACCAAAGCCTTGGACACAATGGCCGAGGCCTTTATTCGAGATCACCAAGCCAAACCAGGCTTTTTAGGGCTTTATGGTTGCCCCTCTACCCTTCTAACTTCGGTAAACGAAGCAGTGGTTCATGGGCTTCCCACCGATAAACCTCTAGAAGATGGGGATGTCGTCGCGGTAGATTGCGGTGTTTTTATGAATGGATATTATGGAGATCACGCCTATACCTTTCAAGTGGGCCATGTCTCTAAAGAGACTATTGAGCTTCTCGATGTGACCAAGGCATCACTTTATAAAGGCATAGAAGCCTTTAGAGTCGGTAACAGAATAGGTGATATTGGATTTGCAGTACAACAATTTTGTGAGGCGCATGGGTATGGTGTAGTTCGAGAGCTCGTAGGCCATGGTCTGGGTAAAAAACTACACGAAGATCCTGAAGTCCCAAATTACGGCAAAAGAGGTCGTGGTAAAAAAATACTCGAAGGCATGACCATTGCCATAGAACCCATGATCAATATGGGAACCCACAAGGTCAAACAACTTGAAGATGGCTGGACCATCGTCACTCAAGACGGGAAGCCTAGTGCACACTTTGAGCACAATGTGGCTATTGTTAACGGAGTGCCCGAGCTGCTCAGTACTTTTGATTATGTTTATGAAGCCTTGGGTATCAAAACCGATGAAGAGGCGCCTTTCAGATCAAAAGATTGAATATTAATGTACCCTAAATGAGCGGTGTCTTTAAATACGTACTCAATACCATTCCGCGACCTTGGCTGATCTCCATAAGTTTATGGATTAGGCCTTTACTTGATCTGTATTGGCGGGGTAACCGCTATACAGACCCCATCAATGGAAAGTCTTATCGCCGGTTTTTGCCCTATGGTTATGGGACTATGCGCGCCAATGTACTCTCCCCGGGGACATTATCCCTAGAGCGTCATCGCCTATGCTGGCTCTACTTAAAGGGCCACACCGGCCTATTTTCAGAGCCATTAAAAGTTTTACACTTTGCTCCAGAACAAGCCTTTTATGGGCGATTCCGTAAGCTAAAAAACCTAGATTACACCACTACAGACTTGAACTCACCACTGGCGGATATCGAAGCAGACATTTGTGCCCTTCCCTTTTCGGACAACAGTTATGACCTGATCATTTGCAACCATGTTTTAGAACATATCCCCGACGATATAAAAGCCATGAGTGAACTATTGAGGGTACTCAAACCTGGAGGACTTGCGATATTACAAGTCCCCTATCAGGCGGATCGCAGCGAAACTTTTCAAGACGATAGCATTACCGATCCCAAGCAGCGTGCTGCGATTTTTGGGCAGTACGACCATGTGCGCCTCTATGGTATGGATTACTTTGATCGTCTGCGCAGTGTTGGATTTAGAGTTAAAGCCTTTGATATCGCACAGGAACTCGATACCAGTCAAATAGCGCAATACGGCTTAGCTCCTGGAGAACTCATCCCCTTGGCCTTCAAGGATTAAAATCAAGTCTGTAGGATTCCTAGCAGTTTACATCTCACTGCAATCCAATGCTGGAGTTTATTTATTATTCTGAAATCTAGCCAGTACATCTGGTGTGGCATACCACTGTGGCTGATGCTGCTGATCATAAAAGGTAAAATAAATCGAAAGATCAGGACGAGCTTCAATTAAGTCCTTGGCCCGCTCTAGCCCCATAGCCATGATCGCAGTAGCATAAGCGTCTGCCTCGGCACAAGTTGGCGCCCAAACGCTAGCACTGGTAACAGAATTTTCTTCGGCGCGGCACGTCAAAGGATTAATCGTATGAACAAATTTTCTTCCAGTTCTGGCGTCTATCCTGAATTTTCGATAATTCCCCGATGAGGCCATACTTTGATTTTGAATCGCCAGCACTTTATCGATACTTCGCCCATCTTGCGCCACATCAGGAGATTCTATACCGATGATCCAGGGCTTATTTTTGAGTCTGTTTTGGCCCAAAGCACGGATTTCTCCACCCACTTCAACAAGATAGTCCGTGATACCAATTTGCTCTAAATGACGACCAATAACATCGATGCCATACCCCTTACCAATGGCGTTGAAATCCAAATAAACCCCGGGCTCAATATTAATCACCCCTGTATCCTGGCTTATTGAAACCAGCTCTAGACCCACATATTGGCACAAACTGTCCAAAACGCGATCCTCTGGAATCTCACTAAATCCCTTTGGCCCAAAACCCAACGCATTACCAATACTGCCCCACGGTAGGGTCAAAAAATCCAAAAGTTGCTTTATTTACCTCACGCGAGAGATCAAGGACCTCCTTAAAATACTGATCCGCAACTACGCCTGAGTCACCACGATTAATTCTAGAAATTATACTTTCAGGATCATAGGTGCTGATAGAGGCATTCACCTGACGCACTAGACTATCGACTTGAGCCTGCAATTGAGCAACCTCAACTGTGCTATAACATTTAATAGCATAGGTGGTCCCAAAAGCATTTCCATAGAACGCGCGCAATTCTTCCTTTGGGGTACAGCCCGAAATAACCCAGAAGAAAGCCAATATGACCAAATATCTTAAAGCAGCCATTTTAATCCAGAATAAACTTGGGTATACGCATGATCTTTCTGGGGAGGACGCCCGTAATCTTCTCCGTGTCCGAGTCCCACTCCTGCATAGGCCAGTTTAGCTTCATGCGCCTTGGCGTGATCTAACATTTTACTTATTAAAACATCATCATAGAGTGCGGGGTCCTCAGGAAATTGTACTGCACGTACTATGACAAAGTGTATCGTCTTGTTTTTAAGCGCCACAAATTGAGGATTCTTTTTAAGGTCAGAATTTACTCCCAAAAACTCATAACCTTGAGCCTTGAGGTCCTCTCCAACAATATTCATGGCCAAATAATGCATTTCTTGTCGAGTTAATTCCATAGCAACGCCAAATACGTTCTTAAAAAAAAGACCAGCATGCTGGTCTTTTTAACTTATCCTCCAAAATCATCGAAGCGTATATTTTCGTCTGGGATTCCAAAATCCTCTCCCATTTTTTGAACCGCTTGATTCATGAGTGGTGGACCACAGAAGTATAATTCGATGTCTTCTGGAGTCTCATGATGATTTAGGTAATTGTCAATCACCACTTGGTGAATAAAGCCGACAAAACCATCACCCTCGGTGTCATTAATGTCTTTTTTCACTTTCCAGTTATCTTCGGGAAGAGGCTCAGAAAGTGCGAGGAAAAACTTAAAGTTTTTAAATTCTTTCTCGAGTTGTTCAAAGTGATCTAAATAGAAGAGTTCGCGCTTTGATCGACCTCCATACCAATAGGTCACTGTACGACCAGTTTTTAGAGTTTTGAATAAATGATACAAGTGTGAGCGCATCGGTGCCATTCCTGCTCCACCACCGACATACAACATTTCCGAATCAGACTCATTGATAAAGAACTCTCCATAAGGTCCTGAGATGGTTACCTTATCTCCTGGTTTTTGGGCAAAAATATACGAGGAGGCAATTCCAGGATTCACATCCATCCAACCGTTCTTGGCACGATCCCATGGTGGGGTAGCAATACGCACATTAAGCATAATTTCACGTCCTTCTGCTGGATAAGAAGCCATAGAATAGGCCCGTTCCACACTTTCGGAGTTTTTCATTACCAGTGGCCAAAGCCCAAACTTGTCCCATTCAGCTTGGAATTTGTCAGCAGTATCATGCTCTTCTGGGTGCGCTGTAATATCAATATCTGAGTATTTAATTTCACATGGAGGAATTTCGATTTGAATATATCCTCCTGCTTTGTAGTTCATATCCTCAGGAATCTCTACCACAAATTCTTTAATGAATGAAGCCACGTTATAGTTACGCACCACAGTGGCTTCCCACTTTTTAATCCCAAAAATTTCTTCTGGAATTTGAATCGACATATTTTGCTTCACTTTAACCTGACAGGCCAGTCGTGCGCCATGTTGTAATTCTTTCCGGGTAAAATGCGGGGTTTCTGTCGGAAGGGCTTCACCTCCGCCCTCGAGCACGTGGCACTCACATTGGATACAGGTTCCACCACCACCACAAGCAGAGGGCAAAAAGACCTTCTGATTACCCAGTGTAGACAATAATGTTCCTCCAGAGGCCACCTCTATCTTTTTCTCACCATTAACCGTGATGGTGACCGGGCCAGAGGGAGATAGTTTTTCTTTGGTAAACAACAATAAAGCTACAAGCAATAAGGTCAATACCAAAAATGCCGCAACAGTTGCCAAAATAACGCCAAGTGTACTCGCTAATATCATCTTATTCTATCGTTTGATTATCTTCTGTCTCATTTTCTTGAGAGAACATTTCTGAAGACTCAGTGTTAGACATTTCATTTGTAGGGGTGGCCACCGTGGCCAATTCAATTTCTTGAGCAGCGTCATCGCCTCCGGTCAACATTCCTCCAAAACTCATGAACCCAATGGCCATAAGACCGGTAATAATAAACGTGATGCCCAATCCACGCAGTGGAGCAGGAACATTTGAATAACGAATTTTTTCGCGTATCGCAGCAATCGCTAGAATTGCTAAAAACCAGCCAATACCAGAGCTAAAACCATAATTCAAAGCAAGGCCCAAAGTTTCAATTTCTCGTGACTGCATAAATAAAGAGCCCCCAAGAATGGCACAGTTTACGGCAATAAGCGGCAAGAATATACCCAGTGAGTTGTAGAGTGATGGAGAAAACTTTTCAACCACAATCTCCACGAGCTGAACCATCGTAGCAATGGTCGCAATAAACAGGATAAAGGATAAAAAGCTTAAATCGTAGTCCGCGTATTCCGGGCCAAGCCAAACCAATGCGCCACGCTGCAGAATGTACTGGTCGAGCAACCAGTTCAGTGGAACGGTCACAGTCAAAACAAAAATAACCGCAGCTCCTAAACCAACAGCAGTGCTTACTTTTTTGGAAACGGCCAAATAAGAACACATTCCCAAGAAGTAGGCAAACACCATGTTGTCTACGAAAATTGATTTAAAAAATAACTCTAAATGTTCCATATATGTTTATTTATGATGTGGCTCCAAATGGGCCGAATCAAAATACTTTTTAATGTTCTTCGATCAATGCTTTGTTACGAGAACGTTGTACCCAAATAATAATGCCCACTACAATAAGTGCCATAGGAGGTAAAACCATAAAGCCGTTGTTCTCATATCCTAAGGCATAAAGCCCTGTTTTTTCAACAGAATCTCCTAGCACCTTATATCCGAAAAGTGTTCCAGAGCCCAATAATTCGCGAAAAAAACCGACAATAATTAAGATAACTCCATAACCTAAAGCATTACCAACACCATCCAAAAAGGAACGCCACGGGCCGTTTCCAAGAGCAAACGCCTCAAATCGTCCCATGATGATACAATTGGTGATGATCAGACCTATGAATACTGAGAGTTCCTTACTGAGTTCATAGGCGAAGGCCTTGAGCACTAAATCAACGATAATCACGAGAGTCGCTACAACAATGAGTTGTACGATGATTCGAATCTTCGAAGGAATAATGTTGCGCATTAGTGAAATGACCACATTACCCAGGCCCAGAACAAAAATCACGGATAATGCCATGACGATCGATGGCTTTAGTTGAGCGGTAATCGCTAGTGCAGAACAGATACCCAAAACCTGAATGGTGATCGGGTTATTGTCCGCGAGCGGATCAAAAATCAGTTTAGAATCTTTTTTAGAGAGCAGTCCCATAAGATTTTAGTTTAATGTTTTGAAGTAAGGCACATACAATCGGATGTCTTTTTTGAGCATTGCCGTTAGACCATCTCCTGTTATTGTTGCCCCAGCAAGAGCGTCAATTTCTTGATCGTTCTTGTCGTTATTTTTTGGATCATTATTTCCTTTGGCCACAGTGATTCCAGCAAATTCTCCATCTACAAGAAAGCCTTCACCCTCAAAATCATCCATAAAATATCGTTGTTTGATTTCAGCTCCAAGGCCGGGTGTTTCTCCTTTGTGGTCAAAGTAAACCCCTTGGATGACCATGTCTTTATCCATAGCAACAAATCCCCAAATCGCATCCCAAAGCCCTTTTCCACGCACGGGAACCACATAGAGATCCTTTTCGGCTACTTTACCCTGAAAAAGGGGTAAGCGTCTTTTGTACTGTGGGTCAGAGGCCTTTGTGGCTTCCTTTTTGATGTCAATCAAAAAGGCTTGATCATCCTCGACAACCTCATCCCCTTGAATCACCACCTGACGGGTAATGTATTTTTGGAATTCACCCTCTACTTCAGTGGTAGGGACAAACACAACATCATTAGCGCCTTGGTTATTGTTGATGCCCATAGCGTAGAGGATGTTCTGTTGTTTTTCAAATCGCTCATTGGCCTCGATTTGTGGTCGGAACAACATAAATAAACCGGCCAGCAATGAACCTACAATCACCACCATCACGATGGCAAAAATCGATTGTATAACTATTTTTTTCTGTGTTGATCGCCATCTTATGCGCTTTTAACGTTTAAACGATTCATTCTTCTTTTGACATTGGCCTGAATCACATAGTGATCTATGGTCGGTGCAAAAACGTTCATCAACAAGATGGCCAAAAAGACCCCCTCAGGATAAGCGGGGTCAAACACGCGGATCAAGACCGAGATAAAACCGATCAAAAATCCATAGATCCACTTACCTCTATTGGTTTGTGACGCCGTCACTGGGTCAGTGGCCATATAAACAATTCCAAAGGCCAATCCGCCGATGATCAAATGCACCCAAAATGGAGTGCTCATCAGACTGTAAAATTTACTTGAACTGTCGATCCATCCCGCATCCACAACACCATTGAACATCATCCCCATGACCAGTGCTCCAAGAACTGCAGAGAGCATTATGCGCCAGCTTCCGATCTTGGTAAACACTAGAAACAATCCACCGATTAAAATCAAAAGTGTGGATGTTTCTCCTACAGACCCTGGAATAAAGCCCAAAAACATATCCAAAAGATCGTATCCTGCCGCCTTATTCTGAGCTAAAGATCCTAAGATGGTCTCACCAGAGATGGAATCCAATTCCATCCCAGCAGCAATCTGACTGGCACGCTCTTGCGCACCGGCGACCCATACTTTATCACCACTCATCCAAGTCGGATAGGCAAAGAACAAGAAGGCACGAATCGTCAGGGCTGGATTCAAAATATTCATTCCAGTACCACCGAAAACTTCTTTACCAATCACCACCCCAAAAACTACAGCTACAGAAAGCATCCATAGAGGGATGTCTACAGGAACTATCAGGGGTACGAGCATTCCAGTTACCAGATAACCTTCTTCAACCTCATGACCTTTAATGACCGCAAAAATAAATTCGACAACCAATCCGACAATATAGGACACGGCCACGAGTGGCAGCACTTTCCAGGCGCCGAAAATTAAATTATCAAAATTCCAAAAAGCAGTACTGAAAAAATCACCACCGGCGGCAATGCCTTCACCAATCGCTATTGAGTGCTGATAACCTGCGTTAAACATACCAAACACAAGGCAAGGCACAAGGGCCATGATCACGGTGTTCATGGTGCGCTTTAGGTCGTCCGCTCCTTTTATATGAGTACCATCATGGGTGGTTTCGTTTGGCGCGTACAAAAACGTATGAATCGCATTAAATGCCGGGGCCATTTTCTGACCTTTATACTTCTCTTTTAAATTATGTAATGTTTCTTTCAGGGCCATAATTATCCTATTTCATTATACATAAGATCCAATCCTTCTCTAATGATGCGCTGGTGTGGTTGTTTTGATACACAAACAAATTCAGTGAGCGCAAAATCCTCTGGAGCCACCTCATACATACCCAAAGCTTCCATTTGATCCAAATCTTTGACCATACAGGCCTTTAAAGTTTGTAATGGGTAGATATCCATAGGGAAAACTTCCTCGTAATTTCCTGTAACCACAAAAGCACGATGTTCACCGTTAGTGTTTGTGGTTAAATCGTATTTTTTCTTGGGCTGTAGCCATGAAAAGGTCAAGGCCCGTGAGGTTGATACTTTATCGAACACCGGCTTATTCCATCCAAAAAACTCGTAATCATCACCCTCTGGAATGACACATAGCGTATTGTCATAAAAACCAAGGTGACCCTTGTGAGAGACTGTACCCCGATAATACATCACCTGAGATCACACGAGGATGGCTTTCGGCTAACTGTGCTTCTTCGATTAAAGGAGCAACAGCGGAGCCAATTTTTGTTGTGTAGTATTGTGGTGCATTCAAACTTGAACCGGCAACAGCTACAACACGCTCGGCGTTGAATTTCCCGGTACGTAAAAGTTCACCAATTACCACTAGGTCTTGAGCAGATACAGTCCAAACCACTTCTCCTTTATTCACCGGATCAATTTGACCAATCTGAACCCCTACGTTACCGGCTGGATGCGGCCCCGAAACATTGTGTAGGACACAATTTTGCATGGCGCGCAAAGGCGAATTACTGTCTCGCCCTACGGAAACATGAACGGAACCTTCGGTCAATTTACTCAACGCGGTAATGGCTGTTTGCAATTCGTCTTCTTTGCCAATTAGGGTAAAATCGAGATCTGCAGACAGGGGCGCTGTACTGTAACCAGAAATAAAAATAGCCTTTGGCATTTTGTCTGTTCTGGCAATAATATCATACGGTCTTTGCATAATAAAGGGCCAACAACCAGCGACCAAAAGATGCTCCTTAATCGTTGTGCCATCTGCCTTTTCAACGTCTAACGGCTTGTGCGTTAGATACTCGTCTTTTGCGTCGGCTTCAATCACCAATTGAGTGATTACTCGCTTGGGACCACGCTCGATAGCTTTAAGCGTACCACTCACGGGGCTTACAAATTTTACAGACTCCTGATTTTTGTCATAAAACAAAACATCGCCTGCTTTAAATTTGGCGCCTTCTTTTACGATAAGTTTTGGTGTAACGAGGTGGAAGTTTTCTGGTCTCAGGGCAAACACTTTGGCACGCGGTGCTTTTGACAGTGTTTTTTCCGCTTCACCCTTTAGATGTATATTAAGACCCTTTTTAATCTTAATGTCTCTGGACATAGATCTAGTATTAGCGTTCTTTTTTTGATACCTCGATCACCCAAAAGGGTGATTTTTGGACTGCAAATTTAGAAATTAAAAGCCGCTTTCCATAATATTCCATAATAAATTTAATGACCTGTATTGCTCTCTATTTTTAAAGCGAAAACAACTGCTTATTTTTGGCTATATTAGATAAAAATTTTATTAATGAATCGCCTTTATTTATTGACTCTCTGCTTCTTGAGCTTTAATGTTCTCATGGCTCAAAAAGGGGAAAAAACAGAACCGTTATACATCAAATCAATTCAGTTTCAGGGCGGCAGTCAGCAGGCTCAATTACCCATTGTGAAATTGGGAGAATCCATCAGCCTCAGTTTCGACGATTTACGCGGTATCGAGGAAGATTTTTATTACCAAATCACGCATCACAATTTTGATTGGACACTCAGTGATCTTTCCAAAGGTGAATACCTCGATGGTTTTGACGATGTGCGCATAGAACAATATCTCAATTCCTTAAATAGCTTACAATTGTATTCCCACTACGAGGTTCGCTTTCCAAATCGCGAAACAAGAGGATTCAAAAAGAGCGGCAATTATATGATTCATCTCTACGACGATGACGGCGCACTGCTCTTTACGCGGAAATTTATGTTGGTTGAAGAACAAGTCAACGTAGGCGTGGCAATAAAACGCTCAAGAGATTTAAAGCATATCGATGAAAAACAAGCCGTACAATTTACAGTTTATCCCAATGAACTTTTATTGATCAATCCAAACCAAGCTGTCAAAACAGTAATTATTCAAAACAACAATCTCAATCGGGTCATTGACCACCTCAAACCGCAATACACCATGGGGCAAGAGTTGATTTATCGCTACGATAAAGAGGCCTCATTTTGGGGCGGAAATGAATTTTTAAACTTTGACAGTAAAGAGGCTCGAGTGGCTAATGTCGGTATCAGACGTATAGAACTCAATGAGGTTTTTGAACACTACCTATACACCCAAAATCCACGAGCAGAACGACCCTACACCTTTAATCCTGATGTTAATGGAAATTTTGTCGTAAGTGCACTCGGCACGAATGACTCACGAATTGAAGCAGAGTATATTTTGACTCATTTCTCATTGCGCTATCAGCCTGAGGAAAACGAGCGAGTTTTTGTCTACGGCAATTTTAACAATTATGCAGCACACGAAAATAACGAGCTTTATTACAATCCAGACTCAGGCCTCATGGAGACCATTTTGTTTTTAAAACAAGGGTTTTACAACTATACTTTTGCCAGTCAAAAAGCCAACGAACCACTCGATTTGGGACGTATCAATGGCAATTACTGGGAAACCGAAAATGAGTATGCTGTTTTGGTCTATTACAAAGGACCGGGCGAGCGTTATGATCGACTCATCGGTTGGGGCAGAGGAAATTCAACAAGCATCACCAACAATTAATTCAATCAAAAACTCATCGACTTTTTGACGGGTATGATCCGCTGAGCACCCCCTTGGTTTGGCGTGTATTTTTCGTACCTTTGTAAAGTGCAATTTGCACGTCTTACTTATCACAATTAATACTCAAAACAAGCATGGACAAAGGTGTTTTTTCCGTACCAAAACCGCATAACGAACCTGTAAAATCTTACGCTCCAGGAACACCAGAGCGAGCCTCAGTGTTGGCGGCTTACAATCAAATGTATCATGAAACCATTGAAGTTCCTTTATGGATTAATGGTCAAGAGGTGCCTACTGGAGACACTCAGTCGATGAATCCGCCGCACGATCACCAACACAGCTTAGGCGTATTTCACAAAGCCTCCAAAAAGAGGTAAAGCAGGCGGTAGACACCGCGCTCGCAGCTCGAGAAAAATGGGCCCAAACACCCTGGGAACAAAGAGCAGCAATATTTTTGCGCGCTGCCGAATTAATTGCTGGGCCCTATCGCGCTCGGATTAATGCAGCGACGATGCTCGCCCAATCTAAAACAATGCACCAGGCTGAAATTGATGCTGCTTGTGAGTTCATTGATTTCCTCCGCTTTAATGTGGCTTATATGACCGAAATGTATCAAGAACAGCCACATTCAACAGCAGAAACCTGGAATCGACTAGAATATCGTCCACTAGAAGGGTTCGTTTATGCCATAACACCGTTTAATTTTACAGCCATTGCCGGAAACTTGCCGTCAAGTGCTGCCCTTATGGGCAATGTTGTGGTTTGGAAACCCAGTGACGCCCAAGTGTATTCCGCACAGGTCGTTCTCGAAGTATTTAAAGAAGCTGGAGTTCCACCCGGAGTCATTAACATGATCATGGGCGACCCGGTTATGATTACTGAAGAATTATTGGATCATCCAGACTTTAGCGGACTTCATTTTACTGGATCAACAGATGTCTTTAAGAATCTCTGGCAAAAAATTGGAACCAATATTCACAAATACAAAACCTATCCAAGGATAGTTGGTGAAACTGGTGGAAAAGACTTTATCGTTGCTCATCCCTCAGCTGATTTGGATGGGTTGGTAACAGCCATTATCCGTGGTGCCTTTGAATTCCAAGGTCAAAAATGCAGTGCCGCAAGTCGTTGCTACATCCCTGATAGCCTGTGGCCTGCAGTGTCTGAAAAGCTCACGCAAGAGCTTCAAACAATAAAGCAAGGTTCGCCTGAAGATCCACAAAACTTTATGACAGCCGTGATCCACGAAGGGTCTTTTGACAAACTTGCCAGCTTTATTGACCAAGCCAAAGAAGATAAAGATGCAGAAATTATATTCGGTGGAGGGTACGATAAAACCAAAGGATATTTTATTGAGCCAACGGTAATCAAAACCTCAAACCCGCACTACAAAACCATGGAAACCGAACTTTTCGGTCCGGTTCTGACCATTTATGTCTATCAAGACAGCCAGTGGAGCGAAACCTTAACACTCGTAGATCAAACCAGTGATTACGCCCTTACGGGAGCTGTATTTAGTCAAGATCGCTACGCTTTAGACCAAGCCGTTATTGCCTTGGAAAACAGCGCTGGTAATTTTTACATCAACGACAAACCAACAGGAGCCGTTGTAGGGCAACAACCTTTTGGAGGAGCAAGAGCCAGTGGAACGAATGATAAAGCGGGAAGTAAACTAAACCTCTATCGCTGGGTCTCCCCGAGAACAGTTAAGGAGCAACTCGTGGTGGCCAAAAATTACCGCTATACGTTTTTGGATTAAATTCAGTTCGAGAGTTACTCGTAAACCACAGTTTCCTCTAAGGCCGCATGTTGGGTATTGACCGCTAAGTTGTTTTGATCGACCACCATGACCACCAGGTGTAACTGATCCAAAGCAAATTCTTCTGGAATAGTGTAACTGATTTGTTTGGTGTAGTCCGTCAATGCATTTAGGGCAGGGATCGGATCACCAATAGCATCCGTTAGCGCAGCGCGCAAAACGTGCTTTTGTTCAAAATCTACCATGGGATTGCCTTGCCCGAAGTATGGACTGCTTGGATCATTGTCGTAATAATTCGTTTGATCGCGCAGTAAGCCATCTTCAGTCATGTAGACAACCAACTTGTGGTCCGCCAAGGCTTGTTCAGAAGCTATAGAAACAGTAACGCTCAGTGAACGCCCGCTAAGACTTGAGGATAGACCGATGGCAACCGTAGCATCAATGCCTGCCAGACTCAGGACATCTGAGGTAGGGAATTCAGGAGGGGTCCCTAAGCCCCAAACTATGGTTCTGTCGATGCGCGCTCGAGGAGAACCTGAGGGAATCCCTAAACCATCGCGAATATCCGGTTCGATGGCTAATGACAAATCATCTCCGTTATGCAGGGCGACAATCGAAATATTTTCGGTTAAGGCCTGAACGGCATCAACAGCCGCCGAAACCGCTGGACAATAACCACACCAGGTGCCAGTATAGTCCTCCACCAGAACATTTTTAGTGGGTATCACTACGGAAAAACTCCCGGTATCCGTCGTTGATAAGGTCCCTTGATCTTCGTATTCTGCATAGACAGAAAATACACCCTCTTGGTCTGAACTGAATGTATTTCCTGTAATCGGTGTTCCGTCCACGTAGAACGTAATGTTGTCGACAATTTCGTTAGACTCTTCGTCATAAACTCTAAAGGTCACCTCTTGATTGCGCAGTGAAGCCGCTCTGTAAGTAAGGCCAATATTTATGGGCTCAACGGTATTGTCCGTAAAACTAGAAAAATCTTCTTTTTCGCTGCATGCAACGAAAAAAAGCACCAGACAGACCCCCAACAAAAGAAATTGCGATAACTCAAAGCCATAGATTTAATGATTTAAATATTGAATTTTGGCTAAAATAACCAAAATTAATCTCCTAAGATAAAGTTTTTTCAAACTCGAAAGACTTGTCCCAAAATTAATGAATACAGTAAAATTTCATTAATATTGTGTTTGGATAGAATCTCAAGAAATCCATTTTTATGAAAAACCTAATCATCAGTATATTGGTATTAATGAACAGCGCAACGCTCATCGCTCAGGATGCACTTCCGGATATCGCACTAGAAACACTTGACGGCCAAACGACAACACTTACCAGTGAAGCCAATCGATCGGAACTTACGATCGTATCGCTTTGGGCGACCTGGTGTGTCCCTTGTATCAAAGAATTGGATGCCATAAGTGAAATATATTCCGATTGGCAAGACGAAACTGGCGTTTCACTGATCGCTGTATCCATCGATGATGCGCGTACCGTACGCCGCGTACGACCCATGATTAACGGAAAAGGCTGGGAATACAACATCCTGCTCGATACCAATAATGATGTCAAAAGAGCGCTTGGCGCAGCCACTGTTCCTTTAACTGTACTGGTTAAGAATCGACTAATAGTCTATCGTCATTCCGGCTACACTCCTGGGGCAGAATATGAACTCTACGAGGAAATATTGGCCAACGCAGATTAATCTTATCTCAAACTAGATGAAACACATTTTTTACGCCATTATTTTTTTGGCCACCACTCCGTTTTGGGGACAAAACGATCAGGGTTATTTATATGGAGGGTTTGAATCAAACAGCCAATGGCTCTTAGACGATACAGAACTAAAACTCACCGACACCGATCCCGGCTTTTTAGCTCCAGAAGACGCTTTTCGCGCTAACAACTATTTACAATTAAATTATAATATAGTTGATTTTACAGCAGGCATACAATATGAAAGCTACTTGCCCTCTGCCCTATTGGGGTTTAGTCCGACATTCGATAACAATAATGGCATCGCCTACTATTATCTAAATGCCAAACTTCAAGGTTTAGACATCACGGCAGGTTATTTTTACGAACAATTTGGCAGTGGTTTGATTTTGCGCAGTTGGGAAGACCGTCAACTCGGAATTAATTCAGCCATTCAGGGAGCACGTGTTAAATTTAACCTCAATGACTACATCTCAATTACGGCATTGGCCGGACAACAGCGCAATGGTTTTGAACTGACCGATGGCGTCATTAATGGCTATGACCTTAACTATGATTTAGGGCAACAATTAAATTTTGGGCGCGGTGATCTAAGATTAGGCGCCAGTTATGTGAGCCGATACCAAGAGCGTGGGACTAACGATCAAATCCCCAGTAATGTCGGCGCACTCTCAGGACGTATTGATTTTGGATTTGGCGGTCTATACGGCAACATAGAAGCCATCAAAAAAGACCCAGATGTTATTGCCAATGAAGGCCAATTGGTTTCGAACCGACTCTATGATGGGACCGCACTACAAGCCAATTTGGGTTATTCTCAAAAAGGTTTTGGCGCAAGTACCACTTTTAGACGATTGGAGAATTTTAATTTTTACGCCGATCGCTTGGCTGAAGGAAATCAATTCAATCAGCAACTCATTTCCTATACCCCTGCCCTGACCAAGCAGCAAGATTATTTGCTGACCAATATTTACGTGTACAACGCACAACCTAGACTGATTACCGATCCTCTCGATCAGCGTGCAGGTGAAGTAGGGGTTCAGTCTGACGTTTATGTTTCTTTTCCAAAGGAATCAGCTTTAGGTAAACTCGGGACCAAAATTGCTGGAAACTTTTCTTACTGGGCGGGATTAGAGGCTACTTTTTATGACGACCAATCTTATGATGTCGAATTTATTGGCTCTGGAGATCGCTACTTCAGAGACATCAATGCAGAAATAAAAAACCGCTGGAACAAGAACTTAAACACGGTTTTGACCTACCAAAATGTGATTGCCGACAAAGGTGTGGTTTTGGGAGGACCACTAGGCAGTCAAGGGGACATCAAGGCGTCAATCATTGTTGCTGAGGGGACCTACAAACTAGGCAAAGGTCGCTCAGTGCGATTAGTCGGGCAACATTTATCTACCGAGCAAGATCGAAAAAATTGGGCCGGAGCAGTCATTGAATACAACTTTAACTCACGCATGTCCATATACGGGGCAGATGCCTACAATTATGGAGGCGTGACTCAAGTCCACTACTATAATTTTGGGGGTAGCTACACCAAGGGCAGAGTGCGTTTTGCCATGAATTACGGTCGTCAGCGCGGTGGCCTGATTTGTGTCGGCGGAGTATGTCGTTTTGTGCCAGAGAACAACGGACTCAGCATGAATTTAAACGTTACCTTTTAAAAAATTGCGTCGCCAGTCGGCGTTCAGTCGTATTTACGGATCAGGACAGTCATAGACACAGGCCCACCTCGCAAATAGCCCAGCAGAACGAGAATTTTAGAGGACAAAAAAAGAGCCCGCGGCTAAAGCCGCGGGCTCTTTTTTGTTTGTTTACAGCAAACCATTTGACTGTTCACTAGGTCCTTAGTTCAGCCTACAATAAATCGTTATCGCTTAATAATTTTAAAGGTCTTTTGCGCGCCGCTATCATTTTGTAAAACAGCCATGTACATTGCCGCAGAAAGATGCGTGAGATCAATAGACTGATCTCCTTGTGAGACATTATATTGACCAACTTTTTTTCCTTGTAGATCGAAAAGATCAAGTACCATGCGCTCGTGCGCGCGCAGGATCAACTGGGTGTTCACTAGATTCTGCAAAACACTCACCTGCGGTCCATTTTCGCCCATACCAAGATTTGGGTCATAGCGATAAGTCATGGTTAAATCCTCTCCTATGGGGTCGCCGTTGGCGTCGACTTGATAAAATCTAAAGACATATTCAATAGGATTACCGCCACCATCGACGAAATTGGCGATATGATCACCTGGAAATCCTTGATTTTCTCCGGGTTGAATAGTTACAACCTCGTTGCCTGGAGGGTAAGACGCGCCAAATACCAAGTCCACATAACACAGACCATAGCACAGTTGTACCCCAGATCCGTCGCCATTTACCGCGCTGACAAATTCGATTTTCGTGTAAATTTCTTCAGTGGCAGATTCATTGTTTACCCAAAATGGTAATTCCGCGATCCCCAGACCGTAAATACCAAATGTCCAAGTAGATCCATCCAAAATTGGGTCGCCCTCATGAGTCTCCACTGAAAACTGTGCACAAGTCACTGCCGTGATCAATGACATGCAAAAAGCCAAAATATTTCTCATAAAAAAAATTCTAATATTATATAAATTAAAGTCGCAGCAAGATATATAATTCGTTTCGTTTTAATATGTTTTTTTACTGGTAATTTCTGTTAATACACACTTAACTTGTATTTTGCAATTAATTGAATATCAAATACATAAAATCACGTAATTGTAAAAAAAAACGGAAAATTATATATCTGTTTTGGGCTATTTTAAGTACATTTCACCTTCAGAAAAAAAATAAAATAACATGAAACAATTTTACTTCACACTCACGCTCATTTTCGCGACAGTAGGGATTTTGGCTCAAACAATAGTCTCAACAAATCCGGAAAACAAAAATGTAATCCTTGAAGAATTTACAGGAATTTATTGTGTTTATTGTCCCGATGGGCACGCCATTGCGCAGGCCATAAAGGATGCAAACCCAAACGATGTTTATTTAATCAACATTCATACAGGTGGTTATGCCAATCCCTCTGGTAATGATCCCGATTACAGAACACAATTTGGCGCGGCAATCGCAGCCCAATCCAATTTGGTCGGGTATCCAGCTGGAACGGTAAACAGGCACTATTTTCCTGGATCTGCCCAAAATGGTGGTACGGGAACTGCAATGAGTCGTGGTGCATGGAATGCCAGGAGTAATGAAACTCTCGCAGAGGCGTCTTATATGAACATGGCCGTGGAAGCAGAAATCGATATTCAGACCAATGAAATGACGGTCCATGTTGAAGCTTATTACACCGATAGTAGTCCTGAATCAACCAATAAATTAAATGTTGCCTTGTTGCAAAACAATACCTTAGGCCCACAAACAGGAGGCGGTGCTGGTAATCAATACAACCACATGCACCGTTTGATTCATATGATTACTGGTCAGTGGGGAGAAGATGTTTCTCCGACGACCGCTGGTTCTTTTATTGATAAGACCTACACCTACACTATTCCTGCGGCTCACAACAATATACCAATCGAGATACTCGATCTTGAGCTGGTTGTCTTTATGACCGAAACGACTCAAGAAATTATTAGCGGAAGTGGAACAACCCCAATGTACACGGGTATTACTGCACAAAACGATGCGGCTGTTGAATCCATCCCAAGTATTGCAGATCAATGTGGATTCTTGGAACCTGTTTTTGAACTAAAAATTATGGAAATGACCCATTAACCTCTGTAGAGGTCAGCTATTCGGTTAACGGAGAGGCAGTGCAAACCTATACTTGGACCGGAAATATTCCATCGCTTTACTCTGAATTAGTGACCCTTCCGGGTGTTGCCTTTGACGTGCAAGCAAGCAATACCGTAGAAATTAGTCTAGAAGCGGATGAAGAAAATAACAACAATACACTGACACAATCATTCAATCAATTGACTTTTGAAAACACCAATACGGTCAATTTAATCCTGAACACGGATTCCCAAGGTGAGGAATGTACCTGGGAAATCTTGAATGGGGTTGGTGATGTTGTTGCTCAAGGTGGTCCTTACACTGGCGTTACAAATGTTACCGAGTCATTTAACTTACCAGGAGATTGTTACAAATTCAACTTGCGTGATTCAGGGAATAATGGAGGGGAATCTGTTGTTATGTATGACAGCGACAATAATGTGATTTTTCAGTCAAGCGGAAATTATGGATCTGGTGCAGCGGTTCCATTCCAAACCGAATTTATCTTAGACGCAGGAGATCAGTTCTTAAGTCAACTAAGTATCTATCCGAACCCCACAAATAACAGAGTACATATTCTCAATGCCCAAAACACAGACCTCACAGTATACGATGTATTAGGAAAAGTTCTGATGTCACAGAAGCTCAATAATTCCAATGAAGTGGTTGATTTAAGTCAACTTCTTAGTGGAACTTATTTCATCGCACTGGATCAAAACGGCCAACGCCGTGTAGAAAAGGTGGTAAAAATATAAGCTTAAAACAACCAATTTGTTGGATAAAAAGCGGCCTACTCACATAGGCCGCTTTTTTTAATTGTTTTTAGTTTGTTCTCGACCAAACAAATTTGGTGATCACAGAGGTACATGAACCACTACTTTGGTCTCAAAAAACTGCGGGTCAAAAAATTCGGCGAGAGGATAAATAGAGGCCTTTTTGTATCGTCGTAATTCATCGCTTAAATCCCCGCCTTTAAGCGCCAGAATCCCATTAGGTATCTCGTGCATAGATTCTAAGCGTATTTTTTGACGGGTCCACTGCACCAGCCCTTGCATGCGTGTAACGGCACGAGTGACTACAAAATCAAATGTCCCCTCAGTCGTTTCGGCTCGTTGATGAAAAGCCGAAACATTCTCGAGGCCTAAATTTTGGACCACCTCTTGAACAACTTTTTATTTTTTTACCAATACTGTCAACCAAAACAAATTCGGTATCCGGGAACATAATCGCCAACGGAATCCCAGGGAATCCTCCACCTGTGCCGACATCCAAAACGCGCGCGGCAGACCTGAATGTAACGAGTTTGGCAATACCCAAAGAATGAAGCACATGACGCTCGTACAAGGCATCGATATCCTTACGAGATATGACATTGATTTGCTCATTCCAATGGCGATAAAGACCCTCTAAAGCCGCAAATTGATCGTATTGGATTGCGCTGAGTTCAGGAAAATATTTTTTGATGAGGTTCATAGCAGTTATTAACTACAAAAGTAGGGCTTCCTTAATAATTTTAATTGGTCTTGATAGAGTAATAAGCCCTAGTTGTTTATTTTAGTATCATCAATTAATGACTAAATTTAAAATCGACTATATATTTTGGGGCACACAACGATCAAATTTCCGCGTGCAGACAAAGCACAATTTTTCAAAACGCTGAATCGCAGGGTCAACACCTACTTTAAGGAGAATAAACTATCGAAATCAGGCAACTGGCGTTTACATATTAAAACACTCGTCATGTTCGGTCCTCTATCATCGGACCTTATGTCTTGCTCTGGACGCAGCCCCATGGCAGGATGGATGCAGTTTTTACTGACTATGGTCATGGGCGTCGGAATGGCCGGAATTGGAATGAATGTCATGCACGATGCCAATCATGGAGCCTATTCCAATAAAAACTGGGTCAATAAGATTCTGGGCAGCAGTATTTATATACTGGCAGGTAATGTTTACAATTGGCAGGTACAGCACAATGTACTGCACCACACTTACACCAACATCCACGGACATGATGAGGATTTAGAGGCGGGACGTATTCTGCGATTTTCCAAACACGCCCCGTGGAAACGATTTCACAAGTTTCAGCATATTTATGGAGTACTGTTTTACGGCTTATTAACCATCAACTGGGCGATCACAGCAGATTTTATGCAAACCCAACGCTATTTGAAGCGCAAATTATCCTACGGACGATTTCCGAATCCATGGCGTCAATGGACCACTTTGGTAGCCACCAAAATTTTATATGCGACCATTTGGATTGTGATACCGATGTTATTTTTCCCAATGGCTTGGTGGCAAATTCTTATCGGCTTTGTTGTCATGCACTATACGGCGGGATTGATTTTGAGTGTCGTATTTCAGTTAGCACACGTTATTGAAGACACCACGATGCCGCTACCCGATGAATCTGGAACCATGAAAAATACTTGGGCCATTCATCAACTTTTTACCACGGTGAATTTTTCGACAAAAAATAGGCTCATCAATTGGTTTACAGGTGGTCTTAATCATCAGGTAGAGCACCATATTTTTCCGAATATTAGTCATATTCATTACACAAAAATTGCATCAATAGTAAAGAAAACAGCACAAGAATTTGACCTACCCTATCACGAATATCGAACCACCAGATCGGCAATCGCTGCTCATTTTAGACATTTAAAAAACATGGGGATGAAACCCGCTTTGTGACCCAACATGAATTCAAAACTATCAAAACGCGTCAATGAGATGGCCACCTCGGCCACCCTCGCCATGGCGGCTAAAGCAAGAAGTTTAAGAGAAGAAGGCGTTTCAATTATAGGGCTTAGTCTGGGAGAACCAGATTTTACCGTTCCAGATTTTGTAAAGCAAGCTGCCACACAAGCGATTGAAGATGATTACCACTCTTACAGTCCAGTGGATGGTTATGCGGAGCTAAAGCAGGCCATCGCACTTAAATTCAAACGAGACAATAATTTGACTTATGCGATGGATCAAATTGTCGTCTCTACAGGGGCAAAACAATCGCTGGCCAACTTGGCACAAGTGCTACTGAATCCAGGTGACGAAGTCCTGCTGCCTGCACCCTACTGGGTGAGTTATGCGGATATCGCCAAGGTAGCTGGTGGAGTACCCGTGGAGATAAAAACATCAATAGAGACTGACTTTAAAATCACACCCGCAGATTTACGCCAGGCCATTACACCAAAAACAAAAATGATGATATACAGTTCGCCTTGTAATCCAAGTGGCTCGGTATATAGTAAAGAGGAATTGCGTGCCTTAGCAGATGTCCTAGTGCACCATCCAGAGATCATTATCGTTAGTGATGAAATCTACGAACACATAAACTTTAGTGGCGCACATTACTCCATGGCTCAATTTGAAGACATGTATGCCCGCACAGTAACGGTAAACGGGGTGTCCAAAGCCTTTTCGATGACGGGATGGCGTATCGGATACATCGGTGGACCGAGTTACATCGCCCGAGCCTGCAATAAAATGCAAGGTCAAGTGACTAGTGGCGCAAACTGTATTGCACAAATGGCTACCGTAAAAGCTTTAGAAACGCCTCCATCAGCGATTCAGTACATGGTTGATGCCTTCAAGAAAAGGCGTACTCTTATTTTATCGTTATTAGAAGAACTTCCCGGATTTAAAACCAATGTTCCGGAAGGAGCTTTTTATGTGTTTCCCGATATTTCGTATTACATCGGGCGCACGCTCAAAGGACAGACCATCAATTCAGCGGGCGACTTCGCCCTATTCTTGTTAGAACACGCTGGTGTAGCTACGGTCACTGGAGAAGCCTTTGGGGATCCTGATTGTATTCGGATCTCATACGCTGCCTCTGAATCTGACATCAAGGAGGCTATAAGCCGCATTAAACAAGCTTTGGCCAACGCAGAAAAGGACTAAGGCCGCAACACGCAGTTAATCATACCATGTCATGGCACGTATTTTACTTTTAGGCTCAGGAGAACTAGGCAAAGAATTCGTCATCGCCGCTCAACGCCTGGGGCAATATGTCATTGCTGTAGACAATTACGCCAATGCTCCAGCCATGCAGGTGGCTCAGGAGTCAGAAGTCATCAACATGCTCGATGGAGACGCCTTGGATAAGGTCGTAGAAAAACACAAGCCTGATTTTATTGTGCCAGAAATAGAGGCCATTCGGACAGCGCGTTTTTATGATTATGAGGCGCAGGGGATAAAGGTCATTCCTTCGGCCAAAGCTGCTAATTTTACCATGAATCGAAAAGCCATTAGAGATTTAGCGGCAACACAACTCGGTTTAAAAACAGCCCCTTTTGCCTATGCAGATTCCCATGAGGGCTTAGTTTCCGCTGCCCAAAGTATTGGGTTTCCCTGTGTCATTAAACCGCTCATGTCCTCCAGTGGTAAAGGTCAGTCCACAGCGCACAAAATGGAAGACCTCCAAAAGGCTTGGACTTATGCTCAGGAAGGCGCACGTGGAGATGCTGCTGAAGTCATCATCGAAGGATTCATCAATTTTGATTATGAAATAACTCTGCTCACGGTCACCCAAAGCAATGGTCGAACGCTCTTCTGTCCGCCTATTGGCCATCGCCAAGAAGACGGAGACTATCGCGAGAGTTGGCAGCCAGCGCCTATGAACCAGGATGTGCTTCAAGAGGCCCAAGAAATGGCAGCCAAAGTCACCCAAGCACTAGGCGGTCCTGGCATATGGGGAGTAGAGTTTTTTATAGCGGGGTCAGAAGTTTATTTTTCTGAATTATCTCCTCGACCCCACGACACGGGTATGGTGACCCTGGCTCAAACGCAAAACCTCAACGAGTTTGAATTACACTTACGCGCCATATTAGGATTACCCATTGGTGAAATTACCCAGCTACAGACCAGGCGCCACCTCGGTAATTCTCTCGGATAAACATGGAACTCATCCCGAATTTGAGGGGTTAGAAAACATTACCGCTTTGCCCTTCGCCGACCTGCGCATATTTGGCAAGCCCACTACTCGTCCCAACAGGCGTATGGGGGTGATTCTGGTCAGCCCTGACCCCATAAATACTGAGCCACAAGATGCCCTGGAACTTGCATCAATAGCCAGGACCTTAGCGAAACGTGTTAAGGTCAATAGCAAGGATAACTAAGGAGGGGCAGTGCCTAGGCAGAACACTAAACTTTACTTTAAGCGACTTCTGAGTACATCAGCTTATTTAAACAGGGACTGAGGTAATGTCCCTTTGAGCTTTGTAAATCAACACCTTCATAGTATATTTAAAGAATAAAGCCATGTTTAGATGGGTCACAGAGCTCTCTTAATGATACTGTTGCTGGCCATTAATTGGTCCCAAACCGCGGTGGGGCAAGACAAAGAGATCGCATTCAATATCTATTTTGCTCACGATCAATACAGTCTTGAACCCCAGCAGCGCAGCCGTCTAGATAGTCTTCTGGCTTTGCCCAACAAGGAGCGTTACGATGTACACATTAATGGATTCACAAACGACATAGGTTCTGCAAAATACAATTTAGAACTCTCGAGAAAACGTGCGGAACACATAAAAAAATTAATGCGTGCCTATACCATAATTTCGAGTATTGGACAAGGAGAATTGGGTGGTGACCACGCTACGAACCGACGGGTGGAAATAATTTTTCACCCCAAAAGTATGCATGTGGCCACGGTTGGGGAGATTATCGAGCCGCCCTTAATCACAAAACAAAAAATAGATTTGAGCAGTCGTTTTGCCATGCCCAAAGTTGGTGAAAAGATTGCGCTAGACGGTATTCTATTTTATCCTGACCAAGATGTCATCATGGATGAAAGTAAAACTGTCTTAGAGCAATTGGTGAGTCTGCTCAATACTCATCGTGGACTAAAGTTCAAAATAATGGGCCATATCTGTTGTGGGGATCCCGAGACGACCTACAATGGATGTGATGAATACCCGAACAAGAAGGCAAGATCTGTCTTATGCGCGTGCTCGTTCAGTTTATTTGTACTTGCTCAAAAAAGGAATTGATCGCAAACGCATGCGCTTTATGGGTATGGCCTATCGCTTCCCCACAGGTCTTGGCGATGAATTTGATCGACGTGTAGAAATTGAAATCACAGGGATTCAGGAATCCCAAAGATTTGATTCCAGTCCAAAGCAAAGGGTAAAGACCTCAAAAACAGATTCGCTAAACGACTGAATCAATACTTGGATTTATCGATTTCTCCAGAAAAACGGTGTTAATAAAATCAAGACTGTGAAGAGCTCCAATCGTCCGATGAGCATCAAAAAACTAGCCCACCATCGGGCTCCAGGTGTCAAGACCTCATAATTCATGGCGGGACCCAAATCGCCGAGGGCTGGTCCCACGTTACCTAAAGCAGAGGCTGCCCCACCAAGAGCGGTTTCAAAGTCCAGACCAAAACACGAAAACACAAGAACACCCACGATGAACGAAAGCATGTATAAAATAAAAAAACCAAGCACATTAAAAACAATGGGCTGTTGTACCGCTCGATTGTTGTATCGTACTGGGAGAATAGCACTGGGATGAAGGGTTCGCTTAAATTCCATAACCCCATTTTTAATCATAATTAAATGACGAACGACCTTAATGCCCCCAGCTGTAGACCCTGCAGATCCCCCCAAAAACATCAAACCAAAGAAAAATATCGTCAAAAAGGGCGTCCATGCAGTAAAGTCTGCAGAAACAAATCCCGTTGTTGTGATTAAGGCCAAAACTTGAAACAGGCCGTGCCGCAGCGCGCTCTCAAGAGGCCCATAAACCATAGGGTGTGTGACAGTAGAAGTGGCTGGATCTGAATAGTTGTATATGAAAAAGACAGCCACAACCGTCAAAACAATAATAAAGGTTGTATAGAGCTTAAACTCTTCATCCCTTATTATTTTTGAGAATTTTGACTTGAAGGCGAAATAACTCAAAACAAAATTTGTACCCGCCAAAAACATGAACAACATAATGATGTACTGAATCAGTGGTTGATCATTCCAAAACGCGATACTTGAATTTTTTGTAGAAAATCCGCCGGTGCTCAATGTACTGAGTGAATGGTTGACGGCATCAAAAAGATTCATTCCTGCCGCCCAAAGCAGCAGCGTCTCAGCAAGTGTATAGCCCACATAAATATACCAAAGTCGCTTAGCGGTATCTGTAATGCGTGGGTGCAATTTATCGCCACTTGGGCCTGGGGCCTCTGCCGCAAAAAGCTGCATTCCACCAATACCTAAGAGTGGTAAAATGGCAATGGCCAGTACAATAATACCCATGCCCCCAATCCAATGGGTAATGCTCCTCCACAGAAGTATTCCGTTAGGCAAGGCCTCAATATCGTGGACAATGCTTGCCCCTGTGGTGGTAAAGCCACTCATGGTTTCAAAAAAGGCATCGGTAAAATTGGGTATGGCCCCAGTGAACAGATAAGGTAGGGTCCCAATTAAGGCCATAAAAAACCAACCCATAGCCACGATTATATAGCCTTCCTTCTTTTGGATTTCTTTTCGATGATTTCTCGTAAAAACCATGACAATAACTCCAAAGATCACGGCTAAAATACTCGCTTGAAGCATCTGCCATTGAACCCCATCTTTGTAGAGAAAACTGACCAGAGTGGCCAGGAACATGAATCCGCCGTTCACCACAAAAAGCAAACCGATCAAATGACCAATCAACTTCATGTTTATTTTTGACAAACCCGACATTAAATAAACAAGTTTTCGACTTTTTTGATGGATTGAGGCATACAACAAACCACCACGCGATCACCACTTTGAATGGTAAAATCACCAAGGGCAATGAGTCCTATCTGATCACGAACAACACCACCAATAATGGCGGATCGCGGAAAATCGAGATCTTTAATGCGTTTGTTAGCCACTTTAGAAGAAGGGGAAACGACAAACTCAAGAAGTTCGGCATTCATATTGTTGAGGCGTGTCATGGCCACCACCTCTCCTTGACGAATGTGTCTAAAGATATGATTGGCCGCCAAAAGTTTTTTATTGATCAGGGTGTCTATTCCAATTGAATGAGACAGCTGAAAATAATCCATATTTTCAACCAAGGCAATGGTTTTTTTAACGCCTTTGGATTTGGCTACCAGACACGACATGATGTTGGTCTCACTGTTTCCAGTAACAGCGATAAATGCATCCATATCGACAATGGATTCTTCTTGCAACAACTCAACATTTCGACCATCACCATTGATTACCAGGCAGTTGGGTAAATCGTCTGCGATTTCAAAAGCCTTATTTTTGTCGTGCTCAATGAGCTTTACATTGAACTTATTTTGGCATAAGTCAAAAGCGGTTTTACAACCGATATAGCTCCCACCAAGAATCATAACGTCTTTGATCTCGTCCCGCACTTTTCCCGTTAATTTGAAAATCTCCTCCACACCATCTTCAGTCGTAATAAAATAGACTTGATCGCCCTCTTTGAATTGGGTGTCTCCCCTGGGAATCACCGTGTATTGCGTGCCAAAACGTTGAATAGCAATGGGCACGTAAGGGAGTTCGGGGTACATAATTCCCACTTCTTTTACGGTCCGCCCGACAAATGCTCCAGTGCGCGAAAGATTCAATCCAATCATGGTCAGCGCACCCCCTTCAAATTCATAGGTGTCATTAAAAGCACTTTGATTGAGTAACAGCTCGATCTCTACAGCGGCCAGAGCCTCTGGAGAAATTAACTCATCAATACCAAATTTAGTAAAGCCTACCTCGTCTTTATGCTCGATAAATTCGGTATTTGTAATTCTGGCAATAGTTCGTTTTGCCCCTAATTGTTTGGCCAGAACACAGGCCGTAATATTGATGGTTTCACTCGAAGTAACCCCAATAACAAGGTCTGTTTTGCTGACTTGAGCATCTTTGAGCACCGAAATAGAGGTGGCATCTCCGCGCACAACGCGAATATCGAGGTGGGTGTCGGCATAACTGAGTGACTCTCGGTTGGTGTCGATTAGGGTAATGTCTTGAGATTCAAAAGACAATAATTTGGCCAGATGAAATCCTACTTCGCCGGCCCCTGCAATGATAATTTTCATAGGAAAGTCTAAACGCTTGCAGAACAAAAATACAAAATAAGCCTTAGATATAGGGTTTATTGCCATACATTCCACTGTCAAAGGTGCCGCTCATTTGAATGAAAAAGATTAGTTTTGCCCCCGTTATATGGCAGAAAAAGTCAAACCATACAAAGAGTCCTCTCTCGATAAAAAAGCCCAGGTCGAACAAATGTTCGACACCATTTCTGGTGAATACGATCAACTCAATCGGGTGATTTCTTTTGGCGCTGATTTGCGTTGGCGAAAAAAAGTAGTCCGGTCTGTGGCCCAGCATGGGGGACAGCGACTATTAGACATTGCCACGGGCACTGGTGACCTCGCGATTGCCTTTGCGCAAAAAACTCAGGCTCAAGAAATTATCGGCCTGGATTTATCCCAAGGAATGCTAAATCAAGCCATGGCTAAGGGTGCTGGAAGGGCGCTTATGCCAATCGCCTTCGATTTGTCAAAGGCGATAGTGAGGCACTACCTTTTGAGGCAGATTATTTTGATGCCATTACCGTATCATTCGGAGTGCGGAATTTTGAGCATTTAGAGGACGGACTAACAGAGATTTACCGAGTGCTCAAAGCCAGGGGGTCTTTTGGTTATTTTAGAGACCTCCGTTCCCGAAAAATTTCCCTTTAAACAGGGTTATCATTTGTATTCTAGGGGCATTATGCCCAGTATCGGGCGCTGGTTCTCCAAAGACAAGTCGGCTTATCGCTACCTCAGCGACAGTGCCGCTTCTTTTCCCTACGGTAAAACTTTCAACAATATTTTATCAAAAATTGGGTTTATAGTCCAACGACCAAAACCGCAAACCTTTGGTGTGGCTACCATTTATCGCGCGACTAAATGAAACTCTTTAAAACTCAAATAGCACTTGTCTTTTGTCTTGGCGTGTTCCATGTGAGTTATGGGCAGTTATTCAGTAAAGAGCGTCTAGCCAACCTAGAGACTTTTGACAGCAGGCCGCTTTCTTGGGGGTATTTCTTAGGGTTTAATAGCTACGATTTCAAATTCACCTACAATCGTCAATTTGACAACGACAATACAGATGTCGAAGTAGCCCCACAGGCAGGGTTCAATGTAGGTCTGATTGGAGATTTGCGCATTAACGATTATTTAAATCTACGACTAGAGCCTGGGATTTACTTTACCCAGCGCAATCTGACTTTTCCCAGAATTGAGGAGGAATCTGACTACCTAAGAGAGGTCAAATCGACCTATGTTCACTTGCCTTTACTGCTCAAGGTTTCCACCAAACGACTCAATAATTTCAAACCCTTTGTGGTCTGTGGTATTTCAAGGTCTATAAACCTGGGGAGTAATGAAACTAACCCTGAAGACAATTATTTCGGACAGTTTCGTATGACCCGCAATACGAGCTATTACGAACTGGGATTTGGCATTGACTTTTATCTCTATTATTTTAAATTTTCCCCTTCGATTCGTGGCGTGTTTGCCACATCTGATGAGCTGGTACGCGACAGAAATCCACTGAGTCCCTGGACCTCAAATATCGCCTCGATGAAAACCAGAGGAGTGTTCATCAACTTTACCTTTCAGTAGTTGTTTTTACTGTAAGCTCGTTATTGGTTTATGTGCCACTGATGAAGCAGTATGCCGGTGGCCATGGCTACATTTAAACTCTCTGCACCTTTATCCAGAGCTCCAGTAATACTGATGTGATCTGTAATGAACTTGGCGCGCTCAGGACGGATCCCTTGCCCCTCATTACCCATAAGCAAAACACCTCGATCTGGCCATTGTACCTCCCCGACTGGCTTGCCGTCGAGCACCGCACCGAAAATTGGCCGGGATTGTTGAGCCAACCATTGATCTAAAGCGACATAGTGCATCTGGACTCTGGCTATTGAACCCATACTGGACTGCACCACTTTTGGATTAAAGACCTCTACAGTATCCTGAGTGCAGACAAGATGAGTAATGCCAAACCAATCACACAGGCGTAAAATGGTCCCCATATTACCCGGATCTTGAATATCGTCGAGCGCCAAAACCCAAGAAGCCTGGTTCGGTGAGGTCCTCTGAGGCTGCTTGAATACAGCCAGCCAACCACTGGGGTTTTTCTGGACACTTATTTTTTGCATTTGACGCTCGGTAATTGGCGTCGGTGCCATAGCCCTAAAATTTGTCTGTTTTTGTAGGGTTTTTGAGGTGTAAAAATGCGTCATTTCAAGACCCGCGTCCATAAGATCACCAATGAGTTTTTCCCCTTCTGCAATGAATAAATTATGAAGGCTACGGTACTTTTTTCGGTGCAGGCCCGTTATTAGTTTTATTTCGCTATTGCTTATCAAATTTATCCTATTTTTGAGGTATTAACCACGATCTCTTGACGCGTTCTGTCACAAAAATATCACTTATTTTAGGATTTCTATTGCTCGAGGCATGCAGTCCAACACGTCGGCTCACCCGTGATGAGCTTTGGCTTATGGACAATGAGATAATCGTCGATGAACAAGAGCGAAAAGATGCTGCCCTCACCGATCTATTAATACAAAAACCAAACACCAAATTACCTGTTGTCGGAGTGCCACTAGGCGTTTTGGTGCACAATTTAGCTGGTCCAAATCCCCAAGAGCGATTTACAGCATGGCTTGAGGCCAAGCCCAAAAGAACTGAGCGACTGCAGCGCTTGATCTCGGCCAAACAATTGCGCGCTATCGACTCCGCCAAAATAAACTTCAATCAATGGCTTAAAAACACAGGGTCCGCCCCGGTGGTTATAGACACAACTAAAGCCAAGCGATCACTCGATCAACTCAAAAAATACTTCTACAATCAAGGTTATTTCAACATCAAAGGGCGCTATAGCGTCTTGAAGGATAGCACGAAAAAAAACAGGGGCAGTATTCGCTACACCCTGAACCGTAATAAAGCGTATAGCATTGGCACACTGAACTACAAAATCGAATCACCTCAGATTGATTCCCTTTTTTGGGCCACCCAAAATGCGTCCTTTATTCGGTCCGGGCAGCCCTATGATTTGGCTGATTTTGATAACGAAAGAGCGAGAATCACCCTTCAAATGCGCAACTCGGGTTTCTATTTTTTTGATCAAGATTATGTAACCTTTGAAGCCGATACAAACGGTTTGGGTCAACGTGTGAACGTACAGTACATCATTCCCAATAGGCGCATCAATAAGGGAGATTCAGTGGCCACTACGGCCCCCTTTAAACAGTATACCATCAATCGCGTTCGCATCATTACCAACCACAGCCCGCAGAATCAAATGCTACCTTTTCGCGACACAACCTATTACAAAGGCTATGAACTCTACAGTCACAATGGAGCAAAATACCGGTCTAAAGCCTTGACCAATGCCATGGCCATTGTCCCGGGAGGTCTTTATAGCGATATCGACCGAACTGTCACCAACAGTCAAATCAATGAGCTGCGCAATTTCAAATATCCGACAATCTATTACAAAGTAGATCCAGACGATACAACACAAACAGGGCTGATCAGCAGTATATATCTAACACCCCGCAAAAAATACACCTTTGGTATTGACCTCGACGCCTATACCTCGACCATACAACAGTTTGGTATTGGGTTCAGCACCTCATTTTTGATCCGCAATGTTTTTCGCGGGGCCGAGAATCTTGAAATTTCGGCAAGAGGAAGTGTTGGGTCATCCAAAGACAATGCCATTAGCGACAGTAAGTTTTTCAACACCTCCGACGTGGGGATTGACGCACGACTGAGCATACCACGGCTTTTATTCCCCATAAATACCCAAAGTATCATCCCTAAATATATGGCCCCAACTACGGCCATAAGTACCGGACTCAACTCTCAACAAAATATTGGACTAGATCGCCAGAACTTTAACAGCATTTACAGCTATCGATGGCGCCCTACTAATACCCGCATCAATACTTTTGACCTCTTGAACTTACAATACGTACGCAACTTAAATGCAGCAAATTATTTTAATGTCTACAGGGCCTCTTACAGTCGCTTGAATGACATTGCACAAGAAGTCAATTACCCCTTCCAAGGCGCTGAGAACACACTCAGTATTCCAGATGAAACCAATTTATTTTTAAGCAGCGTTCAAGACCCACAAGCGCCCTGGAGTTTTAATCCCGAGCTCACCCGAGAAATGAACGCCATCACTCAGCGTAAAAATAGACTCACCGAAAACAACCTGATTTTGGCCTCAAATTTTACCTGGCAAATCGATAATCGTGAAACCGTGAATGACAATAGTTTTACACGATTTCAATGGAAGGCAGAACTGGCCGGTAGCTTGCTCTCTGGTTTGAGTCAAATCAGCGGATCGACCGACGCCTCGGGGCGCCAAGAATTTTTTGGTGTTGCATTTTCACAATACGCCAAATTAGAACTGGACTACATCAGACACTGGGATTTAGGACGCCAAAATGTTATGGCCTTCAGAAGTTTTGGTGGCTGGGCCTTACCCTTTGGCAACAGTTCCTCCATCCCGTTCACCCGAAGTTATTTCGCTGGAGGGGCAAATGACATACGTGGCTGGCGAGCTTATGACTTGGGTCCAGGCTCTAGTGGCAGTAATTTAGATTTTAACGAAGCCAATTTTAAGCTGAGTTTTAACCTAGAATATCGTTTTCCAATTTTTGGAGGATTTAAGGGTGCGTTTTTTGCCGATGTTGGTAATATATGGAATTTTAAAGACGATGTATTGGATCCTGCCTTTCAATTCAATGGCTTAGAGGACTTAAAAGAACTGGCTGTCGCTAGTGGATTGGGGCTGCGCTATGACTTCGGTTTTTTCGTAATTCGATTTGATACCGGATTCAAAACGCACAACCCTGCACGTCCAGCCAACGACCGCTGGTTCAAGGAATATAACTTCGCCAATGCTGTTTATAATATCGGGATAAACTACCCCTTCTAAACAGGATTTTTTTCTATTTTTGAGCCCTAATCAAATAAACACATAATGAGCCATTCCATAAAACCAGGAGTGGCCTCTGGTCAAGAGGTCCAAGAAATTTTTCAACATGCAAAGTCGAAACAATATGCCATGCCAGCGGTCAATGTGGTTGGTTCTAACACCATCAATACGGTCCTAGAAACTGCTCGAGAGGTAAACGCCCCAGTGATTATTCAATTTTCTAATGGTGGCGCACAATTTAACGCGGGAAAAGGACTGTCTAATGACGGTCAGCGCGCGGCCATCGCTGGGAGTATTGCCGGAGCACATCACATCCATGCCTTGGCCCAAACCTACAACACTCCTGTGATCTTACACACAGATCACTGTGCGAAGAATTTATTGCCCTGGATCGATGGTTTGATCACGGCGAGTGAACAGCACCACGCACGCACGGGTCGTACTCTGTTTAGCAGTCACATGATTGATTTATCCGAGGAACCATTAGAAGAAAATATCGAAATCTGCAAGGGATATCTCGAGCGCATGAGTAAAATCGGAATGACCCTCGAAATTGAATTGGGCATAACTGGTGGTGAAGAAGACGGAGTCGACAATACAGATGTAGACAGTTCAAAGCTTTACACCCAACCAGAGGAGGTAGCCTACGCCTATGAGCAACTCATGCAAGTGAGCGATCAATTTACCGTAGCCGCCGCATTTGGTAATGTTCATGGCGTTTACAAGCCTGGTAATGTTAAACTCACACCCAAGATTCTAAAAAACTCTCAGTCATACATTCAAGAAAAATTTGGCACAGGAGAAAACCCAATTGACTTTGTTTTCCATGGTGGTAGTGGTTCAACCTTGGAAGAAATTCGTGAATCGATCGGTTACGGTGTAGTAAAAATGAACATCGATACAGATTTACAATTCGCCTTTACAGAGGGCATCCGCGATTATATGGTGGGCAAACACGACTACCTAAAAACGCAAATCGGTAACCCAGAAGGGGCTGACATACCGAATAAAAAATATTATGATCCCAGAAAATGGTTGCGTGAAGGCGAAGCAACGTTTAAGTCGAGATTAAAAAAAGCCTTTGAAGATTTAAACAATATAGATACCTTGTAAAAAAAAGCGAGACCTATGGCCTGGTTCAAACGTACAACAAAAGGAATACAGACCCCCACAGAGCAAAAAAAGGATGTACCTAAAGGCTTGTGGTATAAATCACCTACTGGAAAAATAGTTGACACCGAAGAACTGGAACGCAATTTCTATGTGAGCCCAGAGGACGGATATCACGTGCGTATCGGCAGTAAGGAATATTTTGAGATTCTATTCGATGATAATAAATACAAAGAATTAGATAAAAATCTCAAATCAAAAGATACCTTGAACTTTGAGGACACCAAAAAGTATGCCGACCGACTCAAAGAGGCCCAGAAAAAAACGAATTTGAACGACGCGGTACGCACCGCAGTTGGCCGCTCTATGGGAGAGGATCTCGTTGTGGCCTGTATGGATTTTCGTTTTATCGGGGGGTCAATGGGAAGTGTAGTGGGAGAAAAAATTGCACGTGCTGCCGATTACGCCCTGAAAAAGAAAACCCCGTTCATGATCATTTCTAAAAGTGGTGGAGCCCGCATGATGGAGGCGGCTTTGTCGTTAATGCAATTGGCCAAAACCAGCGCCAAATTAGCCCAATTGGCCGAGGCAAAAATTCCTTATATTTCACTTTGTACCGATCCAACTACAGGAGGAACAACGGCTTCATTTGCGATGCTTGGGGACATCAATATAAGTGAACCCGGTGCCTTGATTGGTTTTGCAGGACCTCGCGTAGTTAGAGATACAACGGGTAAGGAACTGCCTGAAGGTTTTCAAACATCAGAATTTCTTCTAGAACACGGCTTTTTGGATTTCATTACGCACAGAAAAGATCTAAAGACAAATATCAATCAATATTTAGATTTGATCCAAAACAAACCGCTGCGCAAGCCAGCAGAAGCATAGAGATACTAAGCGCTCCGACTTCTAAGGCCATTCGAGGCAGTTTTGGAGTAACAAAAGATTTTTTGTGCTGAGAGCTCTGGGCCTTAATCTAAATTAATGGTGAACTCAATACCGTTAACTGTAAGTACAGCAGTAGCGTCGCAAGTACCGTCTCCAAAATCAAGTGTGCCCGACAAATTTTCTTGGGTGATCTCCATGACTCCGGCAACAATGTAATCGCACAAAGCCAATCCTCTGACCAAAGGGCTCGTGGCATTGACTAACCCGGTGCGCACAAAACCCGTACTGAGGGTCGTTTCCCAGTCGCCCCAAATGTGGTAGACGTTATCGATCCAAGTCCCGGAACCTACACCCTCAACCCACTCGACAATTCTTGTACCAATCCTGTTTGCCGTTATATTGGTACCGCTAAAGGCAACGGTAATGTTCTCACTAAGACTTGATTGGGGGTTACCATTGGTATTCTCAGATTCTCGAATAATTTGACCACCTCCACTGATCTGGTGACTGTTGAAATAAAAATCCTGATACACATAATCGATGGTACGGAACCCCCCAACACGAGGTCCATACTCGAGAATGATTTGACCAGAAACCTCGGGTCCACTCAAGAGCTGACATGAAGCGCCGAAATCAACAATCAAGGTAACCTGGGTTCCATCTACCGAAACATCAAAGGAAGGACAAGACGTGCCAAAAATAGAGTTAGGCATACGATCTGGTTCCTCTATATAGTTGTAACCACTCTCGACAATATGCTGAGTCGCCTCAAGGATAACATCAGATTTGGCAGCCAATGCGGAGTCATCTACCGAGATATTCGTTTCGGGAATACTGTCATCACTGCCCGAACAGGATACAAGAATGAGGGTCAATGTAACGGCCAAAATAACTTTTTTGGATAAACTGCAAACAGGATGCTGCATGGCTATGGATTTTAGGGGTTAAGTATTTCAAACAATTTAAAGTCGTGAATTCTTTCGAACTCCTTGATTTTATCACAATTATACAGATAAAATTAATTGAATTTTGTATTTTCGCCGCTCGATAATCACAAGGTTATCAACATACATAAAAATCATTTAAATAATATTGGCATGTATTTATCATCTGAAAAAAAACAAGAAATTTTTAAAAAACACGGCAAAAGTGCAACCGATACTGGTACTGCCGAAGGCCAAATTGCATTATTCACTTACCGAATTCAGCATTTGACCCAGCACCTCAAACGCAATCACAAAGACTTTAACACAGAGCGCTCTCTAGTAAAACTGGTCGGTAAAAGACGATCATTACTGGATTACCTGATGAAAAAAGACATCATGCGCTACCGTGCCATAGTTAAAGAACTAGGCTTGCGTAAATAAATCTAAAGGGATACCATCGGTGTCCCTTTTGCTTTTGTATTGTTTAGAATTATCCAGTAACTTTGAGTGATTCTCGGAATACAAAAATGCTTAAAAAGCTGTATTGAGTTTTTCATTGGTCCAACAACACCACAACAACACAACCTTTTGACCGATAATCGGTCAACGACCAAACAAAGCATCAATGAGATGCATAAATGAAAAACACATGATACCTAAAGTATTTAGAGAGGTTATTGACCTCGGGGATGGTCGCGAGATTACCCTAGAAACTGGAAAACTGGCCAAACAAGCACACGGCTCTGTTGTGGTCCAATCGGGAAAGTGTATGTTGCTTTGTACCGTAGTGTCGAACTACCAACAAAGTGATGTCGACTTTTTACCCCTTACTGTAGACTACCGCGAAAAATTTGCGGCCTCTGGACGTTACCCAGGAGGATTTTTTAAGCGTGAAGCGCGTCCCAGCGATGGTGAAGTGCTGACTATGCGTTTGGTGGATCGCGTATTGCGCCCCTTATTTCCAAAAGATTATCACGCCGAAACACAAGTGATGATTCAGCTCATGTCTCACGACGAAAACGTAATGCCAGATGCCATGGCAGGACTTGCAGCTTCTGCAGCCATTCAATTATCGGATTTCCCTTTTGAATGTGCTATTTCAGAGGTGCGCGTTGGGCGAGTGAACGGTGAGTTTATCATCAACCCATCCCGTGCTCAACTTGAAGAGAGTGACATAGACATGGTGATCGGAGCCTCCGAAGATTCAGTGATGATGGTTGAAGGAGAAATGAAAGAGATTTCAGAAGAAGAAATGACCCAGGCGATCAAAGCGGCTCATGAAGCCATTAAGGTTCAATGTGCTGCTCAAGTTCGATTAGCGGAAGCTTTTGGGAAAAAACCAACACGTGAGTATACCGGCGAACGCGAAGACCAGGAATTGGCACAGAAGATCCACGATTTGGTCTACGACAAAGTATATCAAGTAGCCAAAGCGGGATCGAGCAAGCATGAACGCAGCGCGGCATTTGGCCAAATCAAAGAAGAAGTAAAAGCTAGCTTTAATGAGGAAGAATTGGCCGATTACGGCGGGCTTGTCTCCAAGTATTTCAATAAAGCGGAAAAAGAAGCTATTCGCGACTTAACGCTCAATGAAGGGTTACGTTTGGACGGTAGAAAAACTACCGATATTCGCCCGATTTGGTGTGAAGTGGACTACCTCCCTTCTACTCATGGTTCTGCTATCTTCACGCGCGGGGAAACACAAGCATTAGCAACAGTGACCCTAGGAACTTCAAGAGAGGCCAATCAAATCGACATGCCTTCGTATGAAGGAGAAGAAACTTTTTATTTACACTACAATTTCCCTCCGTTCTCTACAGGAGAAGCACGCCCGATTCGCGGTACTTCGCGAAGAGAGGTTGGGCATGGTAACCTAGCACAACGCGCGCTAAAAGGAATGATTCCAGAGGATTGTCCTTATACTGTTCGTGTGGTTTCAGAAGTCCTTGAGAGTAACGGAAGTTCCTCAATGGCTACAGTCTGTAGTGGAACCATGGCACTGATGGACGCCGGAGTGCAAATGAAAAAACCTGTCTCTGGTATTGCCATGGGTCTGATCTCAGGGCAAGACGGACAATACGCTGTGCTATCTGATATTCTAGGAGATGAAGACCATCTTGGAGATATGGATTTTAAAGTGACGGGTACCGCCGATGGTATCACTGCATGTCAAATGGACATTAAAGTCAAAGGTTTGTCTTATGAAATTCTCGTTAACGCCTTGAATCAAGCGCGTGATGGTCGTCTTCATATTTTGGACAAACTTGTCAGCACCATTGACGCGCCAAACGCCGATGTCAAGGCGCATGCACCGAAAATGGTGACAACGACGATTCCAAATGAATACATCGGTGCCCTTATTGGTCCTGGTGGAAAAGTAATCCAAGAACTTCAAAAGACAACCAAGACCACTATTGTTATCAATGAAGATCCGGTCACAGAGGAAGGTATTGTCGAGATTTTAGGAACAGATCAAGAAGGGATTGACGCCGTATTGGCCAAAATTGACTCATTGACCTTTAAACCAGAAGTCGGCAGTGTCTACGAAGTTAAAGTGATTAAGATTCTAGACTTTGGTGCCGTTGTGGAATACAATGAAGCCCCTGGCAACGAGACACTGTTACACGTCTCTGAACTCGACTGGAAACGCACAGAAAATGTGACCGATGTCGTGAACATGGGTGATGTATTCGATGTGAAATATATCGGCGTTGATCCAAGAACCAAAAAGGATAAAGTTTCTCGCAAGGTATTATTACCAAAACCCGAAGGTTATGTAGAACGTCCGCCGCGTGGTGACAGACGTTCCTCAGGGCGCGGTAGAGATCAACGCGGGGGACGCGACAACCGTCAACGTCGTGATGATCGCTCGCGTCGCGATGACCGATCTGATCGCTCGGAGCGCAGCAATAGCGACGACTAATCCTTACCCTATTGAGGATAAGGCCTCAAGGCCTTGCCAAAAGCCCTGACTCTAGTCAGGGCTTTTTTTTGGCATCAGGCCAAAATATGTGCTTGAGCTGTAAGGCCACTTTGGTATGACAAGTCCCAAGAACCAAAGCGAACAGAGTTCCATATCAATAAAATACTCAGTTTTGTAACATTTTTAGAAATCCTGCGTATAACCTAGTACATGACATCATTAAACCTCATTTAAGCATCCTTCATGAGACAGTTAAAAATCACCAAACAGGTCACCAACAGAGAGACCGCATCACTAGACAAATATCTCCAAGAAATAGGTAAAGTTGATCTAATTACCGCCGACGAAGAGGTGGAATTGGCCCAGCGCATCAAAGCCGGAGATCAGCGCGCATTGGAAAAACTAACCAAGGCTAATTTGCGTTTTGTTGTCTCTGTCGCCAAGCAATATCAGAATCAAGGTTTAACACTGCCCGATTTGATCAATGAAGGAAACCTAGGACTGATCAAGGCAGCACAACGCTTTGATGAAACGCGTGGGTTTAAATTTATTTCGTACGCCGTATGGTGGATTAGACAGTCTATTCTACAAGCTTTAGCTGAGCAATCTCGAATCGTACGTCTGCCCTTGAATAAAATTGGGAGCATCAACAAAATTAACAAGACTTTTGCCTTTTTGGAACAAGCCCACGAGCGTCCACCCTCTGCAGAAGAAATTGCTAAGGAGCTAGACATGACCATCAATGATGTCAAGGAATCGATGAAAAATTCTGGGCGTCATGTCTCTATGGATGCCCCGCTTGTTGAAGGTGAAGACTCTAACCTCTACGATGTATTGCGCAGTGGGGAATCGCCGAATCCAGACCGTACTCTGTTGCACGAATCCCTCAGAACAGAAATTGAGCGCGCCCTTGAAACACTGACGCCAAGAGAAGCTGATGTGATTCGATTGTATTTTGGTTTAGGAAATCAACACCCCATGACCCTAGAGGAAATTGGAGAGACTTTTGATTTGACCCGCGAGCGTGTTCGTCAGATCAAAGAAAAGGCCATTAGAAGATTAAAGCATACCTCGAGAAGTAAAATTCTCAAAACCTATTTGGGCTAGTGCCCCAATGAGCAGTTGAAACAAAATCAATAGTGAACTGCTAAAGGACGACAACAAGCGGTATTGAACTGTTTGTTTTTGATTGATGAGAACCTCCGGGACATTACCGGAGGTTTTTTATTGCATAAGGGTGTGATTTCGTACTTTTGTAAAAACTTCTCACATGGCACAGACCCTCATTGCACCCTCAGTTTTAGCAGCAGACTTCGCAAACTTAGAGCGCGATGTCACCATGATCAATAACAGTGAAGCCGATTGGTTTCATATCGACATTATGGATGGTGTTTTTGTGCCAAACATCAGTTTTGGCATGCCGGTGCTCAAAGCCATTGGACGACATGCACAAAAACCACTTGACGTCCATTTAATGATTGTCGACCCAGATCGTTATATCAAGACCTTTGCCGATTTGGGAGCCGAAGTACTTACGGTGCATTATGAGGCTTGTACTCATTTACACCGCAGTATCGAGGCCATAAAACAAAACGGAATGAAAGCGGGTGTCGCCCTTAATCCACATACGCCGGTCCATCTATTGAAAGATATTTTATGCGACCTAGATTTGATCTGCCTGATGAGTGTCAACCCCGGATTTGGCGGTCAAAAATTCATTGAGCGTACCTATGATAAAGTTCGTGAGCTAGACGCCATGCGACAAGAACAAAAGGCTAGTTTTGTGATCGAAATTGACGGAGGCGTGACTAGTGATAATGCTGTGGCGTTAAAGCAGGCAGGGGCCGACGTGTTAGTGGCCGGTAGTTTTGTGTTCAAATCGCAAGATCCTGTAAAAACTGTCGCCAATCTGAAGTCTTTGACTCAATAAAACACCCTTATGGCCGACCAAAAAGACGTACTGATCATTGGGGGCGGCCCTATTGGCTTAGCCTGTGGACTGGCTTGTGAACAGCATAACTTAAGCTACACAATAATCGAAAAAGGGGTGTTGGTCAATTCCATCTACCACTACCCGCGCAATATGAGGTTTTTCTCAACCTCCGATAAGCTCGAAATCGGGGGCATTCCGTTTATTAGTGCTCAACCCAAACCGGATCGAGACGAAGCCTTAGCGTATTACGGGCGTATCGGCAATACGCTTAAATCAAATCTCGCACTCTATGAACAAGTAACCCATATTGATGGCGCAGATGAACAATATAGCGTCATCACCGATAAAAATGTGCATCACTGCCGTAAGGTCGTTCTCGCTACGGGGTTTTATGACCTACCAAAAATGCTAGAGGTTCCGGGAGAGGATAAAGATAAAGTCCGACATTACTTTAGCGAGGGCCATCCCTATGCCTTTAAAAAGACAATCGTGGTTGGCGCGAGTAACTCAGCTGTCGACGCGGCTTTAGAGATTTACCGCAAAGGCGGAGAAGTCACCATGGTCGTGCGTGGTAGTAGCATTGGGCAGCGCGTTAAATATTGGGTTAAACCAGACATCGAAAATCGCATAGCCGAGGGCAGCATCAAAGCCTATTTTAACAGCCATATCACTAACATTGACGATGACCAGGTCACAATAATGACGCCCGATGGCTCAGAGATATTAGACAATGACTTCGTTTTGGCACTAACGGGGTATCGACCAAATCTCAATTTTTTAGAAAAAAATGGGATCGCAATCGACCCACAAGAAAATCAAAGACCACAGTACAATCCCGAGACTATGGAATCCAATCGCCCAGGACTTTATTTGGCCGGTGTGATTTGTGGTGGGCTACAAACGCATTTGTGGTTTATCGAAAACTCAAGAATACATGCAAAACAGATTGTCGCGCATATTACAAGGCAAAAATAACCCAACAAAAACAAGCCAAATCAGTCCAAAAGCCCCTTTAAAAGGCTAAGAATTTAATGGACCTTTTTGTATCTTCGCCACCTCATTTGGCAATCAAAACAACCAAAAGACATATCAGGCCCAGTAGTTCAACTGGATAGAATATCAGATTTCGGCTCTGAGGGTTGGGGGTTCGAATCCTCCCTGGGTCACATCAAGCACAAGACCACGCCCATGGCGTGGTTCTTTGTTTTTAGAAGAAAACGTGGACCGAAAGTTAAGGGTTTTCGCAGAAAAATAAAGGAATCGAGCGCGAGCGCGTGGTTTTGTATTTGCAGTAGTGCGCGCTAATTGAGGATTATCCCCGATAATCAACTGGATCACATCAAGCACAAAAAAAGCAAGCCAATAGGCTTGCTTTTTTTCATTTACACGAGTCTTTTGACAGCATCAATTAATCGACATTATCGTGTAAAAAACTATTGTTTGAGCGCAAATCAATTTCATCATCCTCCAGATTAACCGTAGTTCGAGAGAGTTGATCGTCTTGGTTTTTGGTGTCGTCTAATTCAATACCCATACGCTTGTAAGCCGGCTGACGCTCAATCTCGTCAATTTTGGATGCGCTGTTGCGGAATTTATAATTAAACTCCTTCATCTTTCGTTTGCGCTCTTCTGTGCGCTCACGCAATAATTGAGCGATGGGGGTATTGACTGGGTCTTGAGCTCCAGGATTGTCCTCAGATTTTTCCTCTGGTACAACCTTCGTACTGAGGGACATTTCTTGCTCAAGTTCCGTGTCTTGCTCGACCACAACTTCAGCAGCTACTGAAGAATCCGTTTCTTGGTCAAGCACATAGCGTATTGGTTTCTGAGGTTCAGCCGCAGTATCAGCGGCGGCGAAGTCTTGTTCCTGCTCGGGTTCTTGCTCTAAGGGGTCCGCACTCAAATCATGGACCACAGCTTCTTGATCCGCCGTCACAAGCTCGGGAGCGAAGACCTCGATGTCCATAATGTCCGCTTGTTCTTGCTGATTGATCGGAAGATCAAACATGAGCATTTGATCTTGTGTGGATGTCTCGAGCTCTTCGGATACCGCATCACCCACATTCTGTTGATCAGGTTGCTCATCAACCGAAATAATTTCAAAGTCGTTCACTTCGATGTCATTGACCACCACTTGTTGAAACTCTGCTAAATAATTAATATCCACGATTTCTGCCTGAACAGAAATATTGCGAATGAGTTCTGAAGTTGGCACGTATCCCTCAAAAGACACCTCATCTGCTGATTCATGCTCCTCTTGATCCTCTTGATTTTCAAAAAGCGTATGACGAATTACTTTTGGGGTTCATTACTACTTATTGGATCGGGCTCCGGCGACTTAACCTCTTTATTGTACGTCGGCTGGGGGGTATCTTCCGTACTCAAATCATAAGCGGCACGCTGCTCCTCCTCTAGCGTGTGAATAATGCGCTTAGCCTCCGTATGGACGATATGGTTCTGTTGTTCTGGATCAAAACCAGTAGCAATAACTGTAATGGCAATCGCTCCCTGTAGCGCATCATCTTCGCCTACACCCATAATTATGTTGGCACTATGTCCTGCCTCCTCTTGGATGTAATCACTAATTTCTCCAATTTCATCAATGGTAATCTCCTCTGAACCACTGACAATGAGCAATAAGACATTCTTTGCCCCAGCAATTTTATTATCGTTCAGCAGTGGAGAGTCTAACGCCTGGGATATAGCTTCTTTCGCACGGTTTGAGCCAATTGCTGTCGCACTTCCCATTATTGCGGTACCGCTATTGGCCAGCACAGTTTTGGCATCGCGCAAGTCAATATTTTGGGTATAGTGATGGGTAATTACCTCAGCAATACCTCGTGCAGCGGTAGCCAAAACTTCGTCCGCTTTGGAGAACCCTGCCTTAAAGCCCAAATTACCGTATACTTCACGTAATTTATTGTTGTTCACAACAATTAGTGAATCCACGTTTTGTCGGAGGTTTTCGATCCCTATTTGCGCTTGATCATTGCGGAGCTTGCCTTCAAATTGAAAGGGCATGGTAACAATACCAACAGTTAAAATATCTAGTTCTCTAGCCATTTGCGCAATAATCGGTGCTGCTCCAGTTCCTGTGCCACCACCCATACCAGCAGTAATGAAAATCATTTTGGTATTGGTCGAAAGCATATCGCGAATTTCTTGGACAGACTCCACCGCGGCCTGTTCTCCAATCTTTGGATTTGCCCCAGCTCCCAGTCCTTCGGTCAGAGAAACACCAAGCTGTATTTTAACGGGGACAGCACTGTTTTCAAGGGCTTGAGCATCGGTATTACATATGACAAAATCAACACCTTTAATGCCCTGACTGAAAATGTGGTTGATCGCGTTACTTCCTCCCCCGCCAACACCCACGACTTTAATGACATTGGATTGATTCTTAGGGAGATCAAATGAAATATTATCAAATTCTTGGTGGCTCATAAAGGTTGTCTTTTTGGCACAATATTTATTCTGCGTTATCTAAAAATTCTTTAAACTTGTCGGCCCATTTATCGAAAAAACCCCGTGAAACGTTTTGCTCTTGCTCGATTTCTTCTTCGGACCCTTGGTCTTCTGTTTGGGCGGTAGGGGCGGATTCTGGCTCAGTTCCAAGCGACACTTTTAATTTTGCCGAGGAGTGTGTTCTATTTTTCTCGTTCAAACTCGTCAAAACCAAACCTACTGCTGTAGCATACATTGGACTGGTAGTCTCGCTATCGCTATCTCCGGCTAGATGTTCGTTTGGATAACCAATACGCGTATCCATACCGGTAATGTATTCTACCAACTGTTTTAAATGGCGCAACTGGGATCCTCCTCCGGTCAAAACAATACCCGCGATAAGCTTTTTCTTTTGTTCCTCGTGACCGTAATTCCTGATTTCGAGATAAACTTGCTCGATGATTTCTACTACTCGGGCGTGGATGATTTTAGAGAGGTTCTTTAGGCTGATTTCTTTAGGGTCACGGCCGCGCAAACCAGGAATAGAGACAATTTCGTTGTCTTTGTTTTCACCGGGCCAGGCCGATCCAAATTTAATTTTTAACAGCTCCGCCTGTTTTTCAATTATTGAACAGCCTTCTTTGATGTCCTCAGTAACCACATTGCCTCCGAATGGAATGACTGCTGTATGTCGTATGATGCCATCTTTAAAAATAGCCAAATCCGTGGTCCCTCCCCCGATATCAATCAATGCCACCCCGGCTTCTTTTTCCTCTTGACTCAAAACAGCATTTGATGAGGCCAGTGGCTCCAGGGTAATGCCCGATAAATCAAGTCCGGAGCTTTTCACACAGCGCCCGATATTGCGAATCGATGAAACCTGACCAACCACCACATGAAAATTGGCCTCAAGTCGTCCACCATACATCCCAATTGGTTCTTTAATCTCGGCTTGGCCATCGACTTTAAAATCTTGCGGCAAGACATGTATGATTTCCTCGCCAGGTAACATTACTAATTTGTGGACTTGGTCGCACAATCGTTCTATATCTTGATCGTGAATGACTTCATCGCTATTGTTTCTGGTGATATAATCGCTGTGTTGAAGGCTACGAATATGTTGACCGGCAATACCCACAACAACATCGCTTATGGTCATTCCTGAACTACTTTCAGCATCTTGTACCGCCTGTTGAATCGATTGAATTGTTTGCGTGATGTTGTTGACCACGCCGCGATGTACCCCCAGACTTTTGGATTTACCAATACCCAAAATCTCCATTTTGCCAAATTCGTTTTTGCGTCCAATCATGGCCACAATTTTCGTGGTTCCGATATCCAGACCTACAGCGATATTTTCTTGTTCCATGTCTTTATTCGGTGGCGACCACCTGATTATTAAATCTTAAATCGATTTTATTGAATTGCTTTTGCTCCTGCTGTTTTTGCATATTTTGATAAAATGCTTTAAAATTTCGGAGCTTCACAGCCACGTCATTAACGGGACCCAGAAGCAATGAATATGTTACTTGGCGCAGCCTCAACTCAAAATTTCCGTCAGCATCTACTGTTACTTCCGTAACCATTGGATGTAAAAATTCATCCTTGTTGATGGTAAGCAATAACGCCTTTAAGGCTTCTAAATGCAACAAAACCTCACCAGTGACAATTGGCACTCGGGCAGTGTACAGGTTCGAAAGCGGCATTGGTTGTCCTTGTTCATCAATGTAAAAACTAGGGTTGTCTATAACACGACCAATCGGCTTTTTGGTCTGAATTTTCGCCCCAATTTTACCATCAATTGAGATAAAAACCTGAGCCTGATACACCATAGGATGCTGCAGTAATCGGGCTTCCATCTCTTTCAAAACTAAAGTTTCTTTGGGGATACTCGAAAGCGGCTCATTATTTTGTATTAACAATTTATTAACCGAGTCTAGGGCAATAAACGGCTGTGGATTTCCAACAAATTTAACCGCCAAATCACGACAATAACGCTGAGTATTTCTCTGATGTGCAAAGCCCATCAAAAACAAAATTAGCCCCGCCATCACGATCATTTTTAGTGGATACCAGTACCGTTTCATGAAGTCAATTTTTCTATTAAACTATTCACGTAAAGCCCAATATCGCCCGCTCCTGCAACTACAAATACATTTGGGGATCTCTGCTCTGTATCCGTGCTATGTGCCTCATGAACAAAAGCCTCTAAGGCCTGAGAAGAGTCCAAAGACTGTACGCTATCCGTGTGGCACATACCGGCTAACCAAGAACTATCTACTCCTGGAATTGGCAATTCACGTGCCGGATAAATGGGCATCAAGATAACGCGCTCAAATTCATTCAGGACCTGAGCAAATTCCGATACAAAATCCCTTGTACGGCTGTACAAATGAGGCTGAAACAACAAAACATGTGATTGATCTGGATAAAATTCCTTGACTCCTTGCAGCAATGCCCTGAGTTCTGTTGGGTGATGGGCATAATCATCGATCAGCACGCGCCCATCGGATAATTTATACTGATTAAAACGCCGTTGTATCCCCTGAAAATTTTTCAAAGACCGGGCGATTTCCTGCTTCGTTAAACCACATCCTCGAGCCATAGCCACAGCCATCATCACGTTCGTCAAATTGTGGCGTCCTGGCAATGGTCCAGTTAACCCTTCCCAAAGCTCATCATCAAACCTAAGATCAAAACGATAGGCGCCATCAACGACAGCCACCCGCTGCGCTCTGATTTTGGCCTGATCAGCAAAGCCAACGGTAACCCCATCGAATGCTAAACCCTCTGTGATCATGAGGTGTTCCGTGTCCAGGGAATGGGCAAATAATTCAAAAGCCGCAACAAAAGTTTCTTTGTCTTGATAGATATCCAAATGATCCGGGTCAACGCTTGTAATACACGCCCAATGTGGATGGATTGTCAAAAACGAGCGATCAAATTCATCGGCTTCGACAACACAAAACTCAGGAGTTTTGCCATCGGCTAAGGCAGATATCATAGCATCTGGTAAAACGAGATTTGAATCGTAATTCACAGCGACGCCCCCCAGAAAACCAATCCCCTGCTTACCCGAATCCACCAAAAGATGAGCCAAAATTGCCGAAGTAGTAGTTTTTCCGTGCGTCCCAGCCACGGCCAGTACTTTTTTTGATTCAGAACTAATCATGCCCAGTAGCTCAGCGCGTTTGACCATCTCAAAACCACTTCGCTTGGCCTCCATCATCCAGGGATCACTTTGAGACACTGCTGGGGTCCAAACAATCAGGGTTTCTTGAGCAAATTGCCGATCAAACCACTGCTCCAGCGGCTGGGCATCATGAGCAATGATCGCACCCTTTTTTTGCATGTTTTGGGTGATATCAGACGACGTTCGGTCATAACCCAACACTGTTTTTCCCTGAATTAATAAGTATTGTGCCAACGCACTCATGCCGATCCCTCCTATTCCCAGAAAAATAAAACGTGAATATCGATGATGACGTAAATCCAAACTCATAAGCACAATCCTTTTAATTGATCGACGATATCAGTGGTGGCATTAGGCATAGCCGTCGCCTTTATTGCCTGGCCCAGAGATGCGCTTAAGGACTTATCCTGGCACAACCGTTTGAATGTCGCTTCAAATTCTAGTGCCAAATCTGCTTCTTTTATCATTAATGCGGCCTTTTGATCCACAAGTGCCTGTGCATTTTTTGTTTGATGATCTTCGGCAACATTGGGTGAGGGAATGAACAAAACGGGCTTGCCGACCAGAGCCAATTCAGATACTGACAAAGCGCCTGATCTCGATATGATGATATCTGCGGCGCTGTAGGCCATGGACATTTGATCAATAAAAGGGACAATGCGCAAGCCGGGACGCTCTAGATGTTTATAATCATTGTAATAGTACGCGCCGCACTGCCAAAGGACCCTGATATTGTGTGCTCGAAAAAAATCGAGCTTTTCACCAATCAGGGTATTGATCCGCCCAGCCCCTAAGCTTCCTCCTAAAACCAGTAACACAGGGCCCTGAGCTCGTTGTTCTGGCTGGCTTGGATGCGTCGATAAATTAAAATGATTTAAGGCCATATGCGGCTCAATCCGAGAATCAACCAAGTCCTGACGCACAGGATTTCCTGTAAATACGATTTTTTCTGATGGAAAAAAGCGCTCCATATCCTGATAGGCCACACAAATCTTTTTGGCGCTGGCAGCAAGCATTTTGTTAGTCACACCAGCATAGCTATTTTGCTCTTGAATTACGGTTGGAATGCCAAATAAAGCGGCGATGCGCAGCAATGGACCGCTGGCATAACCACCGGTCCCAATAACTACATTAGGGCGAAAAGATTGAACTAAAAATACAGATTGAAGCAAACTCACAACCAGTTTTATGGGCACCCACAAATTCTTTAAGGTCAGTCTGCGCTGGAATCCGGCAATCCAAAGTCCCCGTATGGGAAACCCTGCTTGAGGCACCTTTTGCATTTCCATGCGATCACGGGCCCCCACAAACATAATCTCGGCCTCGGGATTGCGCCGCTGAATTTCCTTAGCAATCGCAATCGCAGGATAAATATGGCCTCCGGTACCGCCGCCCGATATGATGTATTTAAATCGTTTCACTCAATACATCTAAAGGGTTAGACACGGACTCATCGGCCTTCAATTGATCTTTGCGATGGGCGCTCACACTTAAAATCACCCCCAAGGCGACACAGGTGGTCCAAATGGAGGTTCCTCCACTACTGATCAGCGGAAGGGTTTGCCCTGTAACGGGAAATAGAGATACAGCAACACCCATATTGATGAAGGCCTGAGACAGCAAAGGAACCCCCAATCCGATGACCAGCAGCCTGCCAAAATAATCAGAAGTATTATACACCAAGACCACCAATCTAAAGAGCAAAAACAAATAGAAAAATAACAAAGATAGTCCCCCTGCAAGCCCGAACTCCTCGATGATTATCGCGTAAATAAAGTCAGAGCTCACCTGTGGCAGAAAGTTCTTTTGAATACTTTTTCCCGGTCCTAATCCCATCATACCGCCAGTGGCAATGGCAATGTTCGCCTGATTGACCTGGAAGTGCTTTTCTTTGGCATCGACCTCATCGCTAAAAAAGTTTTCAATACGGCTGGTCCAGGTATCTACACGATTAGGAAATAAATCTGGGAACGCTTTTGCCGACAGCACGAACAGTGTTAAACTCAACAAACCAATACCCAAAATAGAGGCGATATTTTTTAAAGGATGTCCTGCTACAAAAACCAGCATAATAACCATGGCGAAAATCAATAAAGCCGTGGACAAATTTGCGGGCAATATCAAGCCCAGTACAACAAAAACTGGGGCCCATAGGGGCCATAAAGTTTGTTTGAAGGTAATCTCCTGATCTTTGATGCGCGCCATATACCGTGCTACATAAACCAGCAATACTACAGAGGCCAATGAAGAGGTTTGAAAGGTGACCCCCACCACCGGCACTTTTATCCAACGTGCGGCATTAGCGCCCTCAATGGTCGTGCCCTGAGCTAGAGTCAGAATCAATAAAATCATCATGATGGGCAAGGCAATCATGGAAAGGCCTTTAAAATAGTGATAGGGAATTCGATGAACACCAAACAAAATCACAAAGCCCAATGTCAAATGCGCCAAATGTTTGATCAAAAACTGAAGCGTATTCCCATCACCGTAAAGATAGGCCAGGTTACTGCTGGCACTGTATACAGGCATAAAAGAAAATAAGGCCAGTAGGGCTACAATGGCCCAAATTGCGCGATCTCCTTTTATATTTTTGATGAACTCTTGCATAAGCTAGGGTGAATCCTTTAAGGCCCCGGGGGTTATAATTGTCTTACTGCTTCTTTAAATTGACGTCCTCTATCCTCATAACTTTTAAACAAATCAAAACTGGCACATGCCGGTGACAAGAGCACGGCATCTCCTCGATGGGCCAATCTGTAAGCCACTTGTACCGCATCGGCCATACTGTGCGTCTCTACAAGCATATCGACCACCGACCCAAATGTTTCTATAATTTTATCGTTATTCAGTCCAAGACAAATAATGGCTTTAACTTTTTCATTGACCAGTGGTAACAACTCGCCATAATCATTGCCCTTGTCTTCACCGCCAACGATCCAAACAGTTGGTGATTGCATGCTCTCCAATGCATAATAGACAGAGTTCACATTGGTCGCTTTCGAATCGTTGATGTAGGTCACATTATTTATTTTAAGAACGTATTCTAGCCTGTGCTCCACAGCCTGAAAGTGTTCCAATGAGGCCCGAATTGTTTCTTTACGAATATTTAAAAGCGCACCGACGGTAGCAGCGGCTAAGGCATTTTTTTGATTGTGTGTTCCCTGTAGGGCAAGATCTAGTGTAGGCATATTTATTGTTTTTTCGGGTGTGTTTATCACTAAGGTGTCTCGATCGATATAACTGCCTGGCGCCACTTTAGTTTTAGTAGAATAAGGCATTAACATCGATGAAACAGACGTTTGATTCATTGTTTTGGTCAAAACAGGATCCTCATAGTCGTAGATCAAAAAATCCTGCGGGTTTTGATTACGAGCAATACTCATTTTAGAAGCGATATACGCTTCGAACTGATAATTGTAGCGATCCAGATGGTCTGGGGTGATGTTTGTAATTACAGCAATATGTGGGTGAAATTGGGTGGTGCCATCGAGCTGAAAACTACTGACCTCTAAAACGTAATAATCGGGTTCCTGGCCCATGACCTGAGCGGCAAAACTGCTACCGATGTTGCCCCCAAGCCCAGCAGAAATCCCCGCGTCCAAGAGTAATTTATGAACCATGGCCGTTGTCGTTGTTTTGCCATTACTTCCTGTAATGGCGATTATTGGTTTTTGGGTAAAACGAAAGCCCCATTCGATTTCTGAAATCACCTCTACTCCATGTGCCAATAGCTCTTGTACTACTGATGCCTGATCAGGTATTCCAGGACTCTTTACAGCGATATCTGCATCGACCAAGTTAGAGAGATCATGACCGCCCTGCTCAAAATCAATATCGTGCTTACGAAAGAGCGCTACCGCTTTGTCTGCGATGCGATGACTGTCAGAAACAAAGACACAATAGCCCTTGGCCTTACCCAGCAAAGCCGCCCCTTGTCCACTTTCACCGGCTCCTAATATGACGAGTTTTTCTTTAGACATTAGCGTATTTTGAGCGTTACTATGGTCAATACAGCCAAAACAATCCCAACGATCCAAAATCGAGTGACAATTTTACTCTCGTGGTAACCTTTGACTTGATAATGATGATGCAACGGGGCCATTTTGAATAATCGCACTCCTTTACCACTGCGCCTTTTGGTGTATTTAAACCACCCCACTTGGAGCACTACCGATAAATTTTCCATGAGAAATATTCCACACAAAATGGGTATGAGCCACTCCTTGCGGATCGCAATGGCAATCACTGCAATAATGCCTCCGATGGTCAGACTTCCCGTATCGCCCATAAAAACCTGAGCGGGATAAGCATTGTACCACAAAAAACCAATAAGTGCCCCAACAAAAGCCATGATAAAAATCGACAGCTCTCCTATGTTCGGGATGTACATGATGTTGAGATAATCCGAAAAAATGAGGTTCCCAGAGATCCATGCAAAAATGGCTAGGGTGACGCCAATTATCGCTGAGGTTCCCGCGGCCAAACCGTCTATTCCATCGGTCAGATTGGCTCCGTTTGATACCGCTGTTATGATAAAAATGATGATAGGAATAAAAATTAGCCAAGAAAAAGTAGCCGCTTTTGGACCCAACCATCCCAAAATTTTCTGATAATCGATTTCATTATTTTTAACAAAGGGCATGGTGGTAATCAAGGCCTTTTCTGGAGGATAAAAGGCCTTCGAAATATCGCGGTCTCGTGTCGATAGCGATTGATCCGTGGCTTGATCGCGAGCAGACACTTCGACCAATGCCTTGGCCCCAGTAGGAATTTGGCGTCGTACAGTAACTTGATCACTCATGTACATGGTGGTCCCGACTATGATGCCCAATCCGATTTGCCCAAATACCTTGAAACGCCCAGGGAGTCCTTCTTTATCTTGCTTGAACTTTTTGATATAATCGTCAATAAAACCGATGATGCCCATCCAAATAGTGGTCACCAAAAGCATGATCACGTATATATTGTCGGGTTTGGCAAAGAGCAACACTGGAATTACGGTCGCCAAAATAATAATGACCCCGCCCATAGTCGGCGTACCTGCCTTTTGTGCTTGACCTTCTAAGCCTAATTCGCGAATGGTTTCCCCTACTTGTTTGCGGCGCAAAAACTCAATGATTCTTCGACCAAAATAGGTGGCAATAAACAAGGACGTAATCGCAGTCATCGCCGCACGAAAGGTGATGAATTGAAACAGTCCAGCCCCGGGTAAGTCATAAGTTTTATCCAAAAAATCAAATAAATAGTATAGCATATCAGGTAGTTTGGTCGTTTAAAAATTCTGTGACAATTTGATAATCATCAAAGTCATGACGCACTCCAGCAATCTCTTGATAAGTCTCATGTCCCTTACCGGCAATCAGAATCAAATCTCCCGATGTTGCCATTTGTACCGCCGTCTTGATGGCCGCGCGACGGTCGCTAATCGAAACAAACTTTTTGTACTCGTGCGCTGGAACCCCAGCCTCCATTTGTGCAATAATTTGATCGGGGGACTCACTGCGTGGGTTGTCTGAGGTAAATATTACTTTGTTGCTCCAATGCGTGGCAACGGCCGCCATCTTGGGCCGTTTGGTAGTATCGCGATCACCGCCACAACCAACAACAGTAATTAAGGTCTCATTACCGGTTCTTATGCCAGCAATGGTCCCTAAAACATTTTCCAAGGCATCTGGTGTGTGGGCGTAATCCACAATGGCCGTAGCTCCATTGGGGGCCACATAATATTGAAACCGTCCAGAGACACTGTCCAAAGTACTGATCTGCTGTAACACCGATATTTCCTGGGCGTCCAGTAACATCGCACAGGCGTAAATCGCCAGTAAATTATAAGCGTTAAATCCACCGATGAGCTTAACCCAAACTTCTTGACCATTTATTTTCAGCAGTTGCCCACTGATCTGCTGTTCCAAAACCTGCACTTTAAAATCGGCTAAGGATTTCTGAGCATAAGTATGTCCCGTTGCCTTGGTATTTTGCAACATAAACCCACCATTTTTGTCGTCGAGATTCGTGAGGGCAAATGCCTGAGCCTTCAAGCCGTCAAAAAAATGTTTTTTGACGTTGCGATAGGTTTTAAAGTCTTTGTGATAGTCTAAATGATCGTGGGATAAATTCGTAAAGATGCCCCCATCAAAATCTAATCCGAGGGTTCTATTTTGATCGATGCCATGAGAACTCACCTCCATAAAACAATGGGTCAGTCCGGCATCAACCATTGTTCTGAGTAATTTATTTATGGTTAAAGAATCTGGAGTAGTATGCGTGGCGGGTATGGTTTGGTGGCCAATTTTATTCTCTACAGTGGAAAGCAGACCGGTCGCATGTCCTAATTTGGTATATAACTGATGCAGTAAGGTCGCAACGGTGGTTTTTCCGTTGGTCCCGGTAACCCCAACTAAAACCAAAGATTTAGAGGGTTGATCATAAAAATTATCAGCGATATACGCCAAAGCTTCACTGGCATCACGAACTTTGACGTAAGTAATGCCGTTGATGATCAATTCGGGTAATTCTTCGCAGACCACCGCTACGGCCCCCTGATCACAGGCGTGTTTGATGAATTGATGTCCGTCCACAACGGTACCTTTGAGGGCAACAAAAACATCATTCAGCGCCACATCACGGGAGTCGAATGCAACATTCCGCACAGCAACAGCCGTAGAGCCAATGACTTGTTCCAGTCCTACACGATACAATATGTCTTTAAGCAAGGTCATGAGCCGAAAAGAGTAACTTTTTGTGTTTGCCCCATAGCCGCGCCGGGTTGTGGACTTTGTTTGACAATAGTTCCACGGCCTCGAACTTCGACACTCAGGCCTAAATTTTCTAGTACTGCTATAGCATCCATTAACGCCCAACCACGAACATCAGGAACCCCCTTGTGCGCCTGCACTACAACTCGCTCGAGTTCCGCCTGCTGATTCTTAAGTTCAGTTAGGGGCTGTATTGGCAATTGGATGGTATCTCGAAGTGGACTGTCGGTATATATTTTTTGTGCGATACGCTTGAAAACAGGTCCGGTAACGTCGGCGCCATAGTAGCCTTTCTTTGTGCTGGGCTTGTGAATCACAACAATACATGAATACTTCGGCTGATCGGCTGGGAAATAACCGGCAAAAGAGGAAATATAACGACGGTTGTCCTCCCAGTCCTCCATCCAGTATTCTGTTCTGGCTGTACCAGTCTTACCCGCTATGGAAAAATACTCTGAGTACAACGCACGTCCTGTCCCGCGCGTGACTATATGTTCTAAGACATCCCGAACCTGAGCCAGTGTCTTGATCAGACATGATTTTGGGATGGATCACCTCTGGATGATACTCGTGAATGACTTTATTATCACCGATTATTCGGTCCACAAAGCGAGGCTTAACCATAGTTCCATCATTAGCCAGCGCATTGTAAAAGGTCAATATTTGCAGAGGAGTCATGCGCAAATTATAACCGTAAGCCATCGAAGGCAGAGCATTCTTACTCCACTTACGATCTCCAGGACGGGGGAGCTCTGGACGACCCTCTCCCGAAATGGGCAGGCCAAGAACCGTATCCAATCGCCACTGTTTAAAGTAATCTAACCACCGCTGGGGCTCCTGGCTGTAGGCCTCGTCAATCAGACTTGCCAGACCAATATTTGAAGAAACTTCTAGGGCCCGTGCCGCAGAAATTTTACCATGGCCCTTGGTGTCGGTAATCATACGACCGTAAAAAGCCTTACTCCCAAGGCGCGTATCCACAATCTGTGCTGTATCGATGGCGCGATCTTCCAAAGCGGCGGCAAAAGCAATCGTTTTGAATGTACTGCCCGGTTCGTGGCTCTCTCCAACAGCATAATTGAGCTTTTCGTAATAAGTCCCCTTAGCGGTGCGGCCTAAATTGGCCAAGGCACGTACCGCTCCGGTGCCCACCTCCATCACGACAACAGTGCCGTGTTCTGCCTCATAATATTCAAGCTGAGACAAAAGGGAGTGATGCGCAATATCCTGTATATTGATGTCGATGGTCGTCACGACATCGAAACCATCTCTGGGCTCGAGTTCGTTTTCGTCAGAAACGGGTTTCCATTGCCCTTTAGCAATTTTCTGCTTTAGCCTATGACCATCTTGACCGCGTAAAAAAGAATCAAAGGCCGCTTCGAGACCAACGGTATATTTCATGGTATCGGCCGTTGTGTTATGCCCTACTAATCGTTCGGCAATTTTCCCCAATGGACGCTCGCGTGTGGGCTTTTGTACCACAATTAATCCCCCTTTATTAGGCCCTAGATTGAGCAATGGCATCTTCTTGACCGCTAAATAATCTGTGTAGTTCAGGTCTCGTGCCAAAATCTGATAACGGCGCTCATTACTTCGTGCCGTTTGCAAGATATTTTGATAATACGAAGAGGACTTTCCAAAATAGTCGCCCATGGCACGAGCCAGTTCAGGCATTAATTTTTCAAAATTTGCCCCACTTACCGTAACGGCATCAAACCTTATGTCATAGCGCGATACAGAGGTCGCCAAAAGACTCCCATCACTGGCGTAAATATTTCCTCTATTGGCCTTTATGGGAATATTTTTGGTCGTTTTCTGAGCGGCAATAGCCCGGTAATGATCGCCGTCTACAAACTGAATTTTACTCAAACGAAAGACCACAGCCGCCGCGACAATAAATAATACTGCCGCAACCACATAAAATCGCTTTAATGTGAGTGTCTCTTTATTCATCTTTTTGAGCATTAACAGCAATGACTATTTTTTTTGGCGGAATCTCAGAGGGTCGCAATCCCTGCAATGCCATGGGTTTGATTATTTTGGTTTCCATTTTGGCATTCATGAGCCGCATGCGCCCAACCACAAATTGACTTTTAAGCGCCTTGACCTCTTTACTCAAATCTGCGATTCTGTGTACCTTTTTATCGACTCTATGAGCACTACTGATCATGATCATGGCCAAGGCCGATAAAAACAAGATAAACTTCCAAATTTTTATGGCGTCTTGATTGATCAAAAATTGACCGCGAATTATATGCAGTAATGACTCTTTCATACCTCATTTGTTCGCTCAGCAATGCGCAGCTTGGCGCTGCGTGCTCGGTTATTTTTTTCTATTTCATCTACGGTAGGCATAATCAGCTTTCCCACAGGCTTGAATGGGGTGAAAGAGCGCCCAAAAACATCTTTTTCTGGCATTCCCTCAAAAAGACCATCGCGCATATAGCGTTTGACCAATCGATCTTCAAGACTGTGATAAGAAATCAAACTCAATCGTCCTAAAGGTTTAATGACCTCTTTTGTTTGTTTCAAAAACTCTTTCAAGACCGACAATTCTTGATTTACCTCAAGGCGAATGGCTTGAAATATTTGAGCCATTATTTTATGCTCCTTGTTGCGCGGCATGAGCGGCCTGACAATCGACTTTAAATCTTCTGTGGTTCTGATTGTTTTCTGTTGGCGAGCTGTATCGATAAACCGACTGATTTTTGCTGCATTGCGCAACTCACCAAAATCTCGAAACAAAACAGTCAATTGCTCAACAGAATAGTCATTCAAAATATCTGAAGCCGTTTGGTCTTGTTGTTGATTCATCCGCATATCCAGAGCACCGTCAAAGCGCGTCGAAAACCCACGGTCTCCCTCATCAAATTGATGCGAGGAAACTCCAAAATCACCCATAATTCCATCGACCTGATGTACTCCATGAAATTTGAGAAAACGCTTGAGGTATTTGAAATTTTGATGAATTAGAAGAAATCTCGAGTCGTCAATTCGATTGTTGAGCGCATCTTGATCTTGATCAAAAGCAATCAGCCTACCCTTGGGACCGAGCAAAGACAATAAGTATCTTGAATGCCCCCACCCCCAAAAGTTACGTCGACATAAATCCCGTCTGGCTTAAGATTTAAGCCTGCCACAGTTTGAGACAGCAGCACAGGATCATGATAACTCATCGGCGGCGGTATTAGGAGTTCCCATGACTTCCTCTGCTAAATCAGCAAAGTCTAGTGCAGCATCTGAAATGGCCTTTTCGTAGTTCTGTGCATCCCAAATTTCAACGATTCCCACAGAAGCAGTGAGCACTAAATCACGCTTAATTTGAGCGACTGCCATTAAGTCTGCCGGAATATTGATACGGCCTGTGACATCCAGTTCAATGCGACGCACACCAGCCGTAAATCGACGAGTAAAATCATTGTTTTTGCGATTGAATTGATTGAGCTGCCCCACCTTAGCCATCAGCGCATTCCACTGATCCATGGGATATAATTCCAAACAAGGTTGAAAAACCGCCCTTTTTAAGACAAACCCCTGAGCAAGACACGGGGAGAGCTGTTTTTTCAAATCAGAGGGCACCATGACACGTCCTTTGTTGTCGGCTTTACAATGATATGTTCCTATGAGATTCAACACCTATTCAATGCACAATTTGCTCAAATATACAGGAAATTTTACCACTTTTTACCACTTTTTACCACATTGTTAATAAGTTTTACCACCTGTTAATTATTGATTCTATCGAATCATTTCTGCTCAGCACACAAACGCATTATCGGACCGCTGTCGCCTTGAAATAAGTCCACATTATGTCCATGTTTCCCATCCGTATTTCATTAAATTTTGTGTAAATTTGTGGTTGGCAGTCAAACCAAACTATGGGGTACATTCTAAAAAAACAAAAGTCTTTTTCGTATCTCGATCAAGGAGAAGGCACTCCGATCATTATATTGCATGGACTCATGGGAGGGCTCAGCAACTTTGACGGTGTCACCTCTTTTTTCTCCAACCAGGGATATCGCGTAATCATACCAGAGTTGCCCATCTACAGCCTACCGGTATTAAAAACTACTGTGAAAAACTTGGCATTGCACGTGGCAAAATTCATGGATGCTATGGACCTTCAACAGGCCATTATCCTTGGGAATTCGCTGGGAGGACATATTGGTCTGTTGCTCACTAAATTATTTCCAGAAAAAGTCAAAGGTCTGGTCCTTACAGGCAGCTCTGGTCTGTACGAAAACTCCATGGGCGAATCATATCCAAAGCGCGGAGATTATCAGTACATTAAAGAAAAAGCAGAGAACGTATTTTACGACCCTAAAATCGCAACCAAAGAAATTGTCGACGAAGTTTATGCCAGTGTCAATGACCGAAATAAACTGATCAGAACTCTGGCCATAGCCAAAAGTGCAATTCGACACAATATGGCAGAAGACCTCCCAAAAATGACCAATCCAGCATGCATTATTTGGGGAAGAAATGACACGGTCACCCCACCTGAGGTTGCCGATGAATTTCACAGATTATTACCAGACTCATCTCTATACTGGATTGAACAATGCGGCCATGCGCCCATGATGGAGCACCCAGATATCTTCAACCAGCACTTACATCATTGGCTACAAGCTAAAGCCCTTTAAAGCAGTATCATGGAGGTAAAATCTGCAGAATTTGTCATGAGCAACAGCGCCGTTGACAAATGCCCGAATAAAACCCTGACAGAATATGCATTTATCGGTCGATCTAATGTCGGGAAGTCTTCGCTGATCAATATGTTGGTGCAGCGCAAAAGTTTAGCAAAGACCAGCGGGCGTCCAGGCAAAACCCAACTCATCAACCACTTTATCATCAACAAAAATTGGTTTTTAGTGGATCTTCCGGGCTATGGCTATGCCCGCGTTTCTAAAAAAAGTAAGAAAACGTTTCAAAAGTTCATCACACAATATTTCGAAAAACGCAAACAGTTGGTTTTGGCCTTCGTGCTGGTTGATATACGTCATGAGCCACAACCCATTGATTTAGATTTTATGGCGACTCTGGGGCGGCAACAAATTCCTTTTCATATCATTTTCACCAAGGCGGACAAGCTAAAACCAAAGGCCTGTGCCTTAGCCGTTGAGAAATACCGTGAGCAATTATTAGAGTTCTGGGAAGAAATGCCCCAATATTTTGTGACTTCCTCAGCCCATAGCACTGGCCGTGAAGAACTCCTGTCCTACATAGGTCAATTGAATACCGAGTTTGGTCAACCATAACAGGCTCAAATGAGACCTCCGGGTTCAAGCTCAATTATTCAGCACTTTTTTCTCCAGTTTCAAGTTCGAGCTTCTCTGCAAAATAGTCACAAAAATCGCGCATCGTGGCCGCCATTTTTTCATCGTTAGTGGCCCGCTCAAACGTGCCGGACATCGCGACCAAAGTTTGATGAAAAAAGACTTTCATCTGATCCAAAGGCATGGTTTTAGTCCAAAGATCGATACGCAGCGCCTCTTGTGCCTGATCGTCCCAAACAGAGAGCAAAAGGGCCTTTGTTTCTTCACGATTGACACCACCATCTGGTGCCGACCAATGCAATTGCTCTGGGATTTTGTTCTCGTCCAGCGCGACTTCAATTGAAATTTGCGATGTATGTGTTGCCATATTATTTGTCTTGATTAAATAGTGATTGAGATAAAGTTATTTAGAGGGCTTGTACTTAGCCCCGCGATAGATATCCTGCGCCGACAAGCGCATTAGGCTGCTCAATTCAATAGGGTTATTTTGCACGTATTGCCGGACGATTTGCCAACCAATCCATTGACCAATCATACCGGGGCTCTCGCTATCCAGTTCCAAATTAAATTTCGAATAAGGCGCAGGATCGATGAATCTATTTTTCAGTCGCGAGTTCGTACTGAAGAGATATTCTTGGGATAAAAAATATTGCCAGATAAACTGTTCATTCTCTCTAGCCCAATTCAGCTCTTGCGCGGTGTAGCCAATTTTATCGGCATCTGACATCTCAGGGAGCCACAAATCTTTTAGATACAACAACTTGCCATAATAGATCATCAGGGCTAAAAAACTGCGTTGTGTTGGCGTTGCCACTACCTTTCTCCCAAAGGCCTCAGCGACATCAGAAAAAAGCATCTCAGGTCTGAGATTCTTGGCTACATAACGCGGCAGACCGGAATAAAATCTATGCTCTGTCCCCAAATAATTATCCAACATAAGAATGAGCCATCCTTGATGAGCGATGACTCGCGTCTTATAGTCCACATCAGAGGTGGTTGCAACGACATTGGGTATGGCAAAATCCGGGAGATCATACTTGATCTGCTTGAATAAATCACTACACTGCTGGGACAATAATTCATCATCCGAAAACACCTCATTCACGGATTCCTGAATGGCTATTTGCAATGTGTCCTTCATTTTGGCTAGCCAGACACTATCTGGGTATTGTGTCGGAAAAAATAAAGGATAAATTCCTTTAATCGAATCGAGTTGATCGGGTCTAGCTTGCGCAAAAGCTCGATCGAATCGATCTACAACAATACTTACGTCCATTGACTCAATCGCACGTTCACGTTCCGATGGCTCCCGACACGAAATCACAAGCACCCCGAGTACTGTATAAACCACCAAAGTTACACCTAACATAAATTTGGGCGAAAATACGCTACTTAATCTGTGGAGGATTGTCTTCATAAAATGAAATCTTATCGGGGTAAGGTTTTATATTAGGTTTACTTATTTTTGCAGCACAAAGGTATCATTAATTGCGTATAATTCCTGTGTCGATGAAAGTAGAAAAAGTAACTCAGCATATAGTCCAGTGGTTAACATCATATGCCACAAACGCAAAAACCAAAGGATTTGTTGTTGGCGTAAGTGGCGGCATTGATTCTGCAGTGACCTCCACCCTTTGTGCCAAAACTGGGCTACCTACACTCTGCCTTGAAATGCCCATTCACCAAGCAATAGATCAAAGCAGTAGAGCGCACAAACACGTGCAAAATTTATGTAATGGACATGGACAAGTGACGGGGCATATGGTGAATCTCAGCACAACATTTGATCAACTCAAACATGCTGTAATTCAACAGCAAGATCATCCGAGAAATGAATTGAGTCTGGCTAATGCGCGTGCTAGATTGCGTATGACTACACTTTACTACTATGCCGGTATTCACCAATATTTGGTCGCTGGAACAGGAAATAAAGTAGAAGACTTCGGTGTTGGCTTTTACACCAAATATGGCGATGGTGGCGTTGATTTGAGTCCGATTGCAGACCTGCTTAAAAGTGAGGTTTATGCCGTGGGGCGTTACCTGGGCGTTAGTCGAGATATTTTGGAGGCAGCACCTACGGATGGACTTTACCACGACAGCAAAACCGATGAACAACAGTTGGGGGCCACTTACGACGAATTAGAGTGGGCCATGACACAAGATAAAGAGACAGGCCTCAATACAGTGAATCTCAGCCCTCGTCAAGAAGAAGTATTGTCCATATATCAAAAACTCAATCGCACCAATCAACACAAAATGAACCCCATTCCAGTGTGCATTATTCCCGAAAACCTTCGTTAATTCCTTGAAAATTAGTGTCGTTCATCGATAATTTGAGCATTACAAATCCGAAAACGGGCGTTTTTATTACATTTGAATTTGATGGAGCCTACCAAACGACTCATTATTGCCGATCATCATCCCATCATTCGTAAAGGAATTTCCTGTCTTCTGCGCAAGAGTGATGAATTCGAAATTGTCGGTAAAGCACAAAATATGGAGGAACTCAATTCTGTTTTAGAACAGAGCCGGGCCGATATTCTCATTATGGAGCTTGAGTTGCCGCAACTCAATGGAGTCAGCACACTGCGCTACATCAAAAAAGAATATCCAAAATTACGCATCCTTATTTTCTCCCATCTTGCTGAAGAAATCTATGCCCTGAGGTGTATCAAAACTGGGGCGGCTGGTTATTTATCAAAATCGGCCTCAACAAAAGTACTTTTTGAAGCGCTGCAGCGATTGGCCAAAGGCGGTATTTACCTCAATGAAGAACTCAATGCTTCCTTCAGTCAAAGAAGTGTTGGTGAAAGTAGTGCCATAAATCGTTACAAAAAACTCTCGACCAGAGAAATTGAAGTATTAAACATGCTTTCTTCAGGCAAACGCAACAAGGATATTGCTGAGGCCCTAGATATCAATGAAAAAACAGTGAGCACCTACAAAACGCGTTTACTCACAAAATTAAAGGTCGATAATATCGCAGACCTGATCAATCAATCGCGCCTGTTTCGATTGGGCTAATTTTTGTCATCGTTACACTCAAAGTACCCTATTGAGCTTCTCTGAAAGCACTTTCTTGAGTCCGATATAATCTGTAACGGATTGCAAGGTTTCCTCAGCGTTCTCACTAGAATCTTGGTCCTTGAACTCGGTGCTTAACTCATCGATTTTTTTGGTGACCAAATAACGTCGTAAATTCAAAATAGTTTCAGACACGACTTGGGCTACCCCTTCCCTTTTATTTTTAACGAAAATCAACTTACGGTCCCATTGATGCAATTGATGTTTTTCTTCATCCATCAAAATATGGGTCACGCGCTCAGAAAGTTCATGAGGTAAATTTTGAAGGAAGCCATCAATCTTGAATGCAGAATTTTGATGATACGCCTCAATAATTCGGTAAAATAGCTCTTGAAATTCCGGATCAGCAAACTCAATCTCATCTTCCTGTAAGTCTAAATAAATTTTCTGATACACTAGAGTAGATTGAAGGACAGACTTATATTGCACGGCGCCTTGTTCGTCGGTTTCCATCAAGGTCTCTTTGAACGCTTCCTCAATACCACCATAAAGCAGCAGTAATTCGATGATTTTGCGCTCCAAGCTATGCTGAACATCGACTTTAGGCTTGGTTTCAAGCGTCTGAATAACATCTAATTTTGGCGTACTGACCACGGCGGTTTTCTGAGCCTCATTTCGGTTTTTTCTCAGGATTTGGGCAAGCGTGCTGAACAACACCTCTTGACTGATATCCATGATCCGGGCACATTCTTTGAGGTACACCTCCTGTTTGATATGGTCCGGTATTTTGGCGATACTTTGAACCATATCTCGTACCGTCTCAGATTTTTTAATGGGATCATTAGCCGCTTCTTTGGCCAACAAAGACGCTTTAAAATTGATAAAGTCCGTAGTATTGGTATTCAAATAGTCTTGAAGTGCGTCCAGTGAATTGTTGCGCGCAAAACTATCGGGATCTTCGCCTTGGGGAAAAGTACAAATACGCACATTCATTCCCTGTTCGAGAATGAGGTCTACCCCACGGAGCGAGGCACGGATTCCGGCGTCATCTCCATCAAAAAGTAAGGTCATATTTTTAGTCAAACGATTGACCAACCTTATTTGCTCGGGGGTCAAGGCAGTCCCACTCGAAGCAACTACATTAGTGAGGCCTCTTTGATGCATCTGAATCACATCGGTATAACCTTCCACCAAATAACAATTATCCTCTTTAGCAATACCCTGCTTGGCGAAGTTTATGCCATAGAGAATTTTACTTTTGTGGTAGACCTCACTCTCTGGTGAATTCAGATATTTTGCTAGTTTCTTGTCCGCAGAGAGTGTTCGCCCTCCAAAACCCAAGACTCTGCCACTCATGCTGTGAATTGGAAAGATCACACGGGAACGAAAACGATCGAACTTTCGCTCGCCTTTAACAATAGTGAGTCCCGTCTCCTGAAGAAAACTCATTTGATACCCCTGTTTGAGGGCCTCACTGGTGAAGCCGTCCCAGCGATCGTCATTGTATCCTAATTGGAATTTTTCGATTGTTTCTGGAGTAAAACCGCGCTCCTTAAAATAAGTCAATCCTACCGCCTTACCTTGCTGGGTCTGGGTCAGGGTCTCTTTGAAGTAATCACGAGCAAATTCATTGACTAAATAAAGGGATTCGCGTTTGTCGGCCTCCGCCTTCTGCTCAGAGGTCATCTCTGTTTCCTCAACTTCAATATTGTACTTTTTGGCCAAGTATTTAATGGCCTCAGGGTAGGTAAAATGCTCGTGCTCCATCAAAAAAGCTACAGCATTTCCTCCTTTACCACTACTGAAATCCTTCCAAATCTGTTTGACGGGCGACACCATAAAACTCGGCGTGCGCTCGTCAGTAAATGGACTCAGGCCCTTATAGTTGGTACCCGACTTTTTGAGTTGTACAAAATCACCAATGACCTCCTCAACACGAGCAGTCTCAAATACTTGATCAATGGTTGTTCTTGAAATCATGGTTCGTTATTCTGGTCGAAATACTGCACTAAATTTAATACAATTAAGTGAACTCTTGACCACCCCTCTACCCTGAATGCTGAATCGAAAAGTGGAAAAAATCCGTCTCGGCTACAAACAATAACCACCTACTTCTTTCGCTCAATAACATAGTCAATCATCAAGGTCAATGACGATTTTATAGGACTCTCTGGATAAGTGTCTAAAATGGCCATAGCCTGGCCTTGATAGTGCTTCATTTTGTCTACCGCGTAGGTCAATCCACCGAGCGACTTCACCTTAGCGATAACCTCTTTTACCCTTTTTTTATCCCGGTTGTGATTTTTTATCGAGTTCATGAGCCAACGGCGCTCCTGCGTGTTGGCCTTATTCAGCGCATGAATTAGGGGCATGGTCAATTTGCGTTCTTTTATATCAATACCTAATGGTTTACCAACCTGTTCATTTCCGTAATCGAATAAATCATCTTTAATCTGAAAAGCCATTCCTAAAGCTTCTCCAAAGGCCCACATGCGTTGGACTTCTTCTTCAGAGGCATGTACACTGCGTGCGCCAATAGCACAGCAGGAAGCAATCAAGGTCGCCGTCTTTTGTTTGATTATCTCGAGATATACTTCTTCGGTTATATCCAGGCGACGAGCCTTTTCTATTTGCAACAATTCACCCTCACTCATGGAGCGCACCGCAACTGAAATAATCTTGAGCAAATCAAAATCATCATGATCAATACAAAGCAATAATCCCTTGGACAGCAGATAATCCCCTACCAGTACTGCGATTTTATTTTTCCAGAGGGCGTTAATTGAGAAAAATCCACGACGCTGATTGCTGTCATCAACGACATCGTCATGAACTAGAGTGGCCGTGTGTATCAATTCGATAACCGAAGCGCCTCTGTAGGTACGTTGTTCTACCCCTTGATCACTGCATAATTTTGCCACCAAAAAAACAAACATCGGTCGCATTTGCTTGCCTTTTCGATTCACAACAAAATGAGTGATACGATTCAACAGAGCCACGTGAGAAGACATCGAATCGTAAAACTTTTTTTCAAAAAGTTCCATCTCTGCCTCAATCGGGGCTTTTATTTGGGCCGTAATTTTCATATGATCTGATGGCTCTTGGCTGAAATCATTTATCTTGATTTTTATTTCGATACAGCTGAGGATCCACGACAGAGGACATGGCTTTTATGTCTAGAGGTTTTCCGATAAATTTTGCGACCTGCTTTGCGACTTGTTCTGGATGCTCAATCACCTCCCTGTGATTGATGTATAGAATCTCTACTCCTGGTTCAATTTTTTGCCATCCGGTTACGGACTTCAACAAGCGCTGAAATTGATTGTACAAATGCACGGGAAAGTCCTCAGAATTCTTACCCAACATCTTTTGCTGAGATTGAACCACCTCGTGAAGATCACGATTCATAAATATCACTTTGTATCGGTACTGATTGTCCAAATATTTGAGTAATGGGGCCACTACTTTAACGCCCATATTGAGGGCCTTTTCAAGCCAAGAATTATCCTTATATAGCGCTTTTACTGGTTCGTATTCATAGTACCCCTTTGGATTCGAAATGTCGGCCTCGCGCAATTCATCTTGTAAAATAGCAACACCACCGCGATCGAGCATCTGCATCATCATGGAAGTTCCTGAGCGTGGCAAACCGGATACCACCACAATCTGATTTTCATAATATCTATGCGTTGCTTTATCTTCGAGCGTATACTGGATGTCTTTTTTTTCTTTTAAGTTCTCCAGTGATTGCTCGGCTTTGTGAAATTCTTTAGGCTTGAGCTTTGCCGCCATTTCATAAGCGATTTCGGCATTGTCAAGATCCCCCAATTGTTCCAGAGCCTGGCCCAGCAGCAAATGCCCCTTGGGGAAAAACTTAACCAGCTCAACACTTGTCAAGGCATATTCTGCCGCCTCTTCAAACTGGTCTGTTTGCAACAGGACCTCCGCCATTGCCGCGTGATATGTCGGGATTTGAGATTCTTTCTCAATGGCTTTTTCAAACGCCTCAATGGCCCGCTGAAAATCACCGAGTTCATAATGTAATAAACCATAGCGATACCACACAGGTCCCGTTTGGTCTTTTTCAAGTAGATGCTCAATAATTGCCAGTGCCTCCCTGGGACGACCCATTTCAGAAAGTATCTGAGCCTCGGTCAAATCTAGATTGTACGAAACTTCAGTGTCAGAGTTTTTAACCGCCTCCAGGTGCATCAACGCCGATTCAAAATCCTTTTCTTTGATAGCGATACTGATCAAGTCCATCAAAAAAGGGGCATAGTCCTTTGCCTTTGGTTCCTCCAGTAATTCCAATAGGATTGCTTTGGCAGTACTCAAATCCTTTTTACCCAGATGAACCCGGGCTAAATTATGTTTGAGATCAATGCGCGTATTGCGGATGGCCACTTCAAATTTTTCGTCTAGGCGCTCCACATAACCCAATTCGACCAGCTGCTCCATAGTTTGAGCATCGGACAAGACATCGGTCTGCTCCTTTTTATCGATCTCTGCAAAATCTCCTGGCATATCATCCCAACTATCGATATACTGGACTTCACCTGGTTCTTTGAATAGGTCTAAATTGACCTTACCGTCCATATCGCGTCCTACTGGAAGGCCGTGATGATGCAATATTGTTGGACCGATATCGATGAGTCCAAGTCCATAGATTTTCTCGTTTTCTTTAATGTTCGGTCCGCAAGCCACAAACATTCCAAATTGTCTGTGCTCTAATGAGGGCGCTGCTTGAACTTTGGGCATATTCAAAATCCGCTTGTCACCAGATTCAAAGCCATGGTCTGACATGACAATCACCGTCGTGTCCTTATCGATCAACTTTAGCGTGCGTTCGAGCATCATGTCTTGAAAAATGTATGCCCCAGTTACAGCGTCCTTAAAAAGCTCGTAATTCTTTGGATCAACTCCAGGATGCTTTGGAGGATGATACTTCATAAAACTATGACAGAAATGATCAATCATATCATGGTAGACAGCCATAAAATCCCACTCCGAAGTACGCAATAATCGGGTCGCCGCATTGTGTAATGAACTATTCTCAGAAACTATCTTACCAATGGCATGCAGCCCTTTGTGTTTTTCTTGATCTACTTTATGCGCCTGTGGCACAAAAGGATATAAATGTGCCTGTGTAATTTCAAAGGGAAACATCCGAAGCGGCGCAAATTCCTCAACCATCTCCCACGGATGCACTGATCTTGGACTCACTGGGGTTTGAACCCTGGGGTCCATATGTGTTTTTTGAAAACGATCAGAAACAATACAGCCGTTGATGGGTTCTACCGGAAAGCTCGGCCACCATCCGACCCAATTGGATTTGAGCCCTTGATTGTGAAAAATATTCCAAAGGGCACGAGTTTTGCGTGACAAAGTCGTTACTGGGCGCACAGACTGACCATCTTGTGTGACCTCAATAAATCCTAAAATCCCATGCTTGTCTGGCGTTTTTCCCGTGGCCACAGAGGTCCAAAGCATCGGAGAATAGGGCGGGGTCATGGTACTGATGTTCCCATGAGTACCTCTTTTGATCATCGAGGCCAAAGCAGGCATCTTTCCTTGGGCAATTAATGGCCAAATGATATCCCAATCGGCGGCATCCCAACCGATGAGCAGCAATTTATTTTTTTTCATTGGCGATATTCTTGTTGTTGCGCAAATGACCTTTGGCTTTACGCCAAGCCTCAAACCCTATATCTCCAAGGGCCAACAAGCCCAATGAACCCTCTACGGGTATATTGTCTGGGTCAAAACGCTCCCGCTGAGCTTCGCTATTTTTGACCATATTTTTTTGTGTTTTATTTATAAATAATCAATGAATAAATCAAATTTATGGATGTTTATTTAAGCAAACCAATCTTAAATCCTTATATTTACGACAAGTAGCAAAGCTGCAAAAGAAAAGTTTTAATTCCAATTTTTAGTTTATGAAAAAAATTACTTCACAAAAATTATCAAAAAGACTGGCTCAATATGGAGCGATGTCTGCTGCGGTAATGGCTGGTGCCGATGCCAATGGTCAGGTGGTCTACACCGATGTTGACCCAGACGTTACTCTACAAGTTGGTGATTTATTCTCCTTAGATTTTGAGGGAGACACCTTTGAAGATTTATCGATCAACAATCCTGATGGCCTAGCTGGTGGAAACGCTGCTATTGTATTCCCAAGTTCGGGTGGTGCATTAGCTGGATTTACCTCTGGCGGATATGAATATCCGTTACTTATGGCTCAAGGAGATGTTATTGATGCGGCAACTGGATTCACAACAACTGGAGTGCGTGGTGACCTAAACTACTATGGTTGTGCCTACTCAAACAGCCAGTGGTGTGGAGATGTTACAGACGGATATCTTGGTGTGCGTTTTATCAGTTTAACATCAGGAACTACGCATTACGGATGGGTTCGTTTGGACACAGACGTAAATGGAGATAACCTAATGACGGTAAAAGACTACGCATTCGAAGCCACTCCTGATACAGCAATCGAAGCTGGAGATCAAGGATCTCTTGGGGTGACTGATAGTGCGTTTGGTGCCTTCCAGTACCACGCAGTGATAACGCGCTTCACTTGAGCTCAGCTACTATGATGGATCAAGTTGTATTGCACAATGTTGTTGGTCAAGAAGTAGCCCGTCAGCAAATTAATGCGACATCAGCTACTGTTTCTATGGATCGTCTAAGCGCTGGTGTTTACATCGCTACGATCTCTGCTGAAGGACAGACTAAGTCTATCAAAATTAGCAAGCGTTAATCTAGCGTACGGTTTAAAGTTTAATACCGAAAAAAGGGAGCTTCTAACGAAGCTCCCTTTTTTATTGCTTTTTTTATGCGCTTTAATGCTTATTGGCCAACTGTCCGCAAGCGGCATCGATGTCATTTCCGCGACTGCGGCGCACTGTTACAGGAATATGCGCTTTTTCTAAGGCCTGAGTATAAGCTTCTATTCGATGAGGTGCGGCTTGTTTAAAAGACCCCTCATCGATGGCGTTATATTCAATAATATTGACCTTACACGGCACCTTATTACAGAATTGAACCAAAGCCTGAATATCTAAATCGGTGTCGTTAAACCCATCCCATACTATATATTCAAAAGTGACGCGCCTTTTGGTTTTTTCATACCAATAAATCAGTGCCTCTAAAACATCATCGAGCACAAAACGCTCGGCAAAAGGCATGATTGTTTGGCGTTTTTCTTGAATTGCAGAATGTAACGACAGGGCCAAATGAAACTTCACATGGTCATCTGCGAGTTTTTTCATCATTTTGGGTACCCCAGAGGTGGACAAGGTTATGCGTTTGGGCGACATGCCTAAGCCTTCGTCCCCGGTTATTTTTTCTATGGCCAAAAGAACATTGTTGTAGTTCATCAGTGGCTCGCCCATCCCCATAAAAACAATATTAGACAGGGGACGATCGTGATAAAGCAGACTCTCTCTGTGAATAGCCATAACCTGGTCATAAATTTCATCAGGATTGAGATTGCGCATACGCTTCAACCTTGCTGTAGCACAAAAAGTACAATCCAAACTGCAACCAACTTGTGATGACACACAAGCCGTTGTTCTCGATTTAGTGGGAATGAGTACCGACTCCACGATCAAATCATCATGCAAGCGCACCGCATTTTTAATGGTCCCATCACTACTGCGTTGCATATGATCAACGCTGATATGATTGATGACAAAGTGTTCCCGAAGTAAATCTCTTGTTTGTAACGAGAGATTCGTCATTTGTTCAAAGGTATGGGCCCCTTTTTGCCAAAGCCATTGATAGACCTGATTGGCCCGAAATGCTTGATCGCCACGCTGGGTAAAAAATAAGCGCAATTCCTCTAGGCTGAGTCGCCTGATGTCTTTTTTTGAGTGAGCCATAGCCACGACAAAAGTACAACTTTAGTCGTGAACTTAATTTTAGAGGCTAGGGTTGGATTTGTAATTTCTTGGTAACAATATTGCCCGAATCTGAATCTTCGAGATAGAGCAAATAAATGCCGGGCGCTAGTGCTGAGACGTCAATTTGATTCTCCGTGGCAGAAAGATCCAAGGTCATAAGGTTTTGACCCGTCAGAGCAAATACATGACCTTTCAAATTGGGATATTTGGTATTGTGAATCATTACATAATCCGTTGCAGGATTCGGATGAATAGAAACCACACCCTCCAGGTCGAAATCACTAATACTCAATGCGTTTTCGAGTGTTTCAAGGCGTTCCAGACCGACTCCATCCGGATCGAGCCAATCGCTTAATCGCTCTTGTGGACTACTCCCGTAAGCCCATGAAGTGGCAAAACGACCGTACAAGTCATAGCGACCATTGCTCTGAACACCATCACAACTGGCCATACCACCGTGCAATTGACCTACTATATATCCTTGATCATTAAATAGCGGAGAACCTGAGGACCCTCCCTCAGTACTGCCGATATCCCAACCATTACTGCCCCCAACATCAGAACCTTTCACCAACCACACCTCTATTCCATTAGCCGTATCACGCGCCATTGGATCATCATCGCGGCAAACCTTCATGACATCTCCTTTGGATGATGGATGCCTATTTGATACTCTGGAAGATCATCTGTTCTGTCCCAACCCGCAAAAGCGACGTCCCAAGAAGCTGGAATAGACTCGTTTAACTCAACAAGAACAAAATCAGAGCGATTATTTCGCGCACGCAACTGTGCCCCATTTACCGTAAAATTGGTGCCAATATCAATACTGCTGTCTGTCGAACCACAGACTGGGTCCGGGCTGATCCAATTAAAACGCATGGACCAATAGGCTGGATCCGAATTATCCAAACAATGATTGGCCGTCAATATGTATGGTGTTTTGTCCTCTTTGGCGTTATTCACCAATACCGCCGAGCACAAATAGCCATTTCCGAGGTTCAACAAGGCTACAGCTTTTTTCAGCTGATCGCGATGACCATCAAAAGACTCGCCAATACTACAATTCACGTCGTAATGACAATCGCCTGAATCTTCGAGGCCACGCGCCTCATTTTGATTTTGAATCAAACTGTTGATTGCGCCCATACGATAGCCATGAATGAGGCTTTCGATATAAATATGCGGTAATTCCGTGGTACTGGGTTCTGCGATATATTCAATGACTATTTCATCGCCTTGAATGATCCATGTGCCAAATTCTCTTGCGGTTATCTCCTTAGTATAATGCACTTTAGACCAATCGCTACGTGAACCATTATAAAATTGTACTTGCCCGCCTTGAGGGATGTAAAAATTGGAAAAATTAAGGCTTAGATTAAGAGCCTGTGGTGAACGCAAAGCCAAACGCCAAATTTGGGTCCCATCAGACAATTCAGTCGGTTGACCATGGGTGAGGAGATCCAGAGATACAGTCCGCTCAATACCGTAACGCCAGGGCATAGATTTATCTTGATCAGCGATTATATCCTGAGCCATAACCGCACTCATCTCCAAGGGCGATAACTCAATATATTCTGGGGCTTCGAGACCATAGTCCCAACTTTTGGGTTCAGGCGCGTTACCCTGTCCTGTAAGATTGGCACAATAAAGAACACACAATATGATGGTATACCTCAGCATTTATTTGAATCCCATAACATTAGAGAACTTCTAAGGTAACTAAAAAAAGGATATTCACATAAAAAAACCCTCGATATCGAGGGTTTTAATTCGTTTAGATAATCAACATCGCATCGCCATAGGTATAAAACTTATAAGCGCTCTTTAACTGCCTCGGCGTAAGCCTCTTTAATGAATTCATGACCCGCAAAAGCAGACACCATCATCAGCAAGGTTGATTTGGGCGTATGAAAATTCGTCACCATGCAATTGGCAATACTAAAATCGTAGGGCGGAAAAATAAATTTGTTGGTCCATCCTTGGTACGGATTGAGCGTCGCATTGGAAGAGACCGAGCTCTCTAAGACACGCATAACAGTCGTTCCCACGGCACACACGCGACGTTTGTGTTGTATTCCTGTATTAATTGTGTCTACCGCGCTTGGATTGATAAAAATCTCCTCACTGTCCATTTTGTGCTTGGACAAATCCTCGACTTCCACAGGACTAAATGTACCCAATCCCACATGCAGAGTAACTTCAGCAAAATTAATCCCTTTAATCTCAAGACGCTTCATGAGGTGCTTTGAAAAATGCAAACCAGCAGTTGGGGCAGCTACAGCACCTTCGTTTTTGGCGAAAATCGTTTGATAACGCTCAGCATCTTCGGGCTCAACATCGCGTTTGATATATTTTGGCAATGGTGTTTCTCCAAGCTCGGTCAACTTCTCACGGAACTCTTGATATGATCCATCGAATAAAAATCTCAAGGTTCTTCCACGTGAAGTCGTATTGTCAATGACTTCAGCAACAAGCGAGTCATCTTCGCCAAAGTACAACTTATTCCCAATGCGAATTTTTCTTGCGGGGTCAACCAGAACATCCCAAAGGCGGGTTTCGGCATTGAGTTCACGCAATAAAAAAACCTCGATTCTCGCTCCTGTCTTTTCTTTATTGCCATAGAGACGTGCAGGAAAAACTTTGGTATTATTCAGTACCAAGACGTCTTGCTCATCAAAATAGTCGATTAAGTCTTTGAACATTTTGTGTTCTATGGTTTGATTCTTGCGATCCAAAACCATAAGTCTTGCCTCATCACGGTTTGGCGCAGGGTACTCGGCCAATAGTTCAGGTGGTAAATTAAAATTGAAATTCGAGAGTTTCATTCCCATAGAGCGTAGTCTTTAGTTAAAGGGGGCAAATATACAACCTGCACAAGGGGGTTGTCAAGTAAAAGACCAATTAATTACCCAAACTATATTCAAGGCCGACATTAGCCATATCCTTCCAGAAATTGGGATAGGATTTACTCACAACACCATGATCCTCTATATAGATTGGCACCCGCGAGACCAATGGTGCAAAGGCCATAGCCATTCGGTGATCATTATAGGTCTTTATGGAAATATTGGGTTTTATTGGCTCTTTACGCGCCTCTATACTGATTGAATATTCATTGCAGACAACCATGGCACCGAGTTTGGAAAGTTCAACGGTAAGAGCCTCAAGACGATCTGTCTCTTTGATTTTCAGCGTGTGTAATCCCGATAAATGACACCTAACCCCCAGAGCAAAACAACAGACAGCTATGGTCTGTGCGATATCGGGAGTATTGGATAAATCCCAAGAAACGTAATCAGGCAGCGGTTGGTTCGTGGCCCGGAGTAAGACAGACTGATGTTCGACGTCGAATTCCGTCATTACGCCTAATCTCTGAAAAAGGTCAGCGATTGCACTATCCCCTTGACGACTGTCTTGGTTTAAATAACGTAATTTAAGACTCATCTCGGGCGTCAAAGCCACCATGCTGTACCAATAAGAGGCGCCACTCCAATCTGACTCAACGGACAATAATTGCCCATGCTTTTGCAGCGCCCCTGTCACCTGAATTTTTTCATCAGACACCAGGGCGTCGACGCCTAAACTCTGTAACAAAGACCGTGTCATAGTGACATAGGGCAAACTCGTTAGACCATCTTTAATGCGGATGGTTAAACCATTTTTAAATCTAGTCGCCACGAGCATTAAGGCTGTTAAATATTGACTGCTTACTGAGCCAGACATCGTGATCTCCCCACCTGATAGGGCAACCCCTTTAATGGCTAAAGGAGGAAAACCCTCGTGCCTGAGATAATTGATCTCAGCCCCCAAACTCCGTAGAGCGTCCACCAAGATTCCTATAGGTCGTTCTAACATTCTCGGCGACCCAGTAAGGACCACAGAAGAGTCTGGTCTACTGGCAAAATATGCTGTCAAAAAACGCATTGCAGTACCGGCATGACCCACATCAATCTCCTTGGGTTTTTTTTAAGGCTTCAATCATTACCGCGGCATCATCACACTGGGCTAAATTATTCAAACGAATTTCCGGCCAAAGCGCCTGAAGTATGAGCAACCTATTGGTTTCACTCTTAGAGCCTGTTAGGGTCAGCAGGATCTCATTTTCAACTGGTTTGAATGCCTTTAGATGGATCATAAGCGTTACTTTTTTTGGACTTTTGTAGTGCTTATAAAATCGACTGTACGCGGTAAAAAATCCATAAATAATGGACCCTAATATCAGGCCGACGACATTACGCCAAGCATTAAAAAATGTAAAAAAATCCCCGCGCGCTAAAAACCCTTTGATCACCACGAATATCACAGCAAAACCCAGGGCCAAACCGAGGACAGAACGCCAGAATTTTGTCTGTAAAACAATCGAATAAAACATAACTTCGGGTGTCTAAGAGCGTTTATTTTAACTTCTGGTTGGTGTGATGACGATCGTGATCGCGCTGGGTTTTTAGCGTTATCTTTTTATCAAAGGACGCTTGTAAATCAACACCAGTTTGATTGGCCAGACAAAGCACGACAAACAAAACATCGGCCAATTCTTCTCCTAAATCCTTTTCTTTATCACTAGGCTTTTCACTTTGCTCTCCATATCGACGGGCTATAATCCGCGCCACTTCCCCAACCTCTTCGGTGAGTTGCGCCATATTAGTGAGTTCGTTAAAATAGCGCACTCCGTGATTTTGAATCCAATGGTCGACTTGTTTTTGTAAGCTGTTTAATTCCATGGCATCTAATTTTATCGATTAATACTGATCTGTATCTAATATAATGGTCACCGGACCATCGTTTACCAAAGCAACACTCATGTCTGCGCCAAAGCGACCGGATTGAATGTCCTTACCGGTCTCCTTTTGCAAGCAACGAATAAATTCTTTATACAAAGGCTCTGCTTTATCCCCAGAGGCTGCCTCAACAAATGAGGGACGATTGCCTTTCTTGGTTTGTGCCTGTAATGTAAATTGACTCACCACTAAGAGATCACCACCAACGCTTTGCACGTCCACATTCATTGGTGCCTTTTGGTCCGCAAATATGCGGAGTTTAGCCACTTTTCGGCTCAATTGAAGTGACCTGATCTTGGGTGTCATTCACACTAACGCCCAAAAAGACAAGAACCCATGATTGATTGAACCCACAATCTCGTTGTTCACAGTTACACTTGCCGACTTAACTCTTTGCACTACTGCCTTCATGACTGGGGGTATAAATCTTTTCTATATTGACTGTCGTCACCCGAATGCATCTGACAATAACTGTGATAGCGTGACCAAGCCAACTGCCCGGATTCAAGATGCTCTTTTATAGCGCACTTAGGCTCATTGATATGCTGGCAGTTATTGAATTTGCATTGATCCTGTAGGGCAAAGAATTCAGGAAAATAAGCCCCAAGTTCAGCTTGCTCGAGGTCTACAACACCAAAACCTTTAATTCCAGGGGTATCGATAATGCGTCCTCCAAAAGGCAAATCAAACATTTCGGCAAAAGTCGTCGTATGTTGCCCCTGCGCATGTTGCTGTGAAATCTCTGCCGTTTTTAGGTCTAGTTCTGGTGCTAGAGTATTGACCAAAGTTGATTTACCCACCCCACTATGTCCCGAAAAAAGTGACGTCTTATCCACCATAAGTGTTTTGAGCTTATCCACATTTTTGCCAGTTTTTGCTGAAATTCCAATACAGGTATAACCAACCGAGCGGTACAAGGCTGCCAAATATTTGGCCTGTTCTAGTGACTCTTGATCATAAGCATCGGATTTATTAAACAGTAGGACACATTCTATATGATAGGCCGCTGCTGTAACTAAAAAACGATCGATAAACGAGGTTGTTGTTACAGGATTACTGGGCGTAACGAGCAAAAAGGCATAATCAATATTAGAGGCAATAATGTGAGTTTGCTTCGAAAGATTAACCGATTTCCGAATGATGTAATTGTCTCTGGGTTCGATTTTAGTAATGACCCCGCGTGTCTCTTGATCGGCAGACTCGAGTTCAAATTCGACACGGTCTCCAACTGCAATCGGATTGGTGCTCTTGATACCATCAATGCGGAATTTTCCTTTGATGCGACAAGGATATAAGTCACCCCGAGTTGAACTTACAACGTACCAACTTCCAGTAGATTTATAAACCAAGCCCTTCATACAGGTGCAAAATTGCTAATTAAAACTCAATATCCACGGATTTTCAGGCATAATCCAATCTCAAGAGTAGATTGAACCTAACCGCTGACCCTGATAAAATACGCTTACATGACTTCAAAACCCGCTTACTGGGTTTTAATATTTTTTTGCTGATTGATCGATTCTTGGTGAATGGCTTTAAATAATTTTTCAGTGAATTCATCACTCAACCCCTCTTGAATACCAGCCTTGACCATACGCTCCAAAATTGACGTCCATCGATCGGACTGCAAAATCGCCACATTATTGTCGTGCTTTAGCTGACCGATTTGCACGGCGATCCCCATACGTCTGCCCAAAGATTCTATGAGCTGCTGATCGATTACATCTATTTTTGCGCGAAGGGCATCCAGATGCTCATGAAATTCTGTACCAGAAACATCGACTTCTCGCATTTTTAGTGCCGTGATAATTTCTCCCAGTTTTTCGGGTGTGACTTGTTGGGCCGCATCACTCCACGCGTTATCAGGATCAATATGGCTCTCAATCATCAAGCCATCATAATTTAAATCCAGACCAGTTTGAGACAGTTCAAAAATTAAATCACGGCGGCCACCCATATGAGAAGGATCTAAAATTAAGGGCACATCTGGTCTTCGGCTTTGAAATTCAATAGCAATTTGCCATTCAGGAATATTTCGGTATTTTGTTTTTTCATAAGACGAAAAGCCCCTGTGAATAGCCCCCAGCTGAGTAATTCCCGCATTTTCAAATCGTTCTAAAGCGCCCATCCACAGAGAAAGATCTGGATTGACTGGGTTTTTTATTAATACAATCTTATCGGTACCCCGTAAAGCGTCTGCTATATCTTGTACGATAAAGGGAGATACCGTCGTACGCGCACCAATCCATAGGATATCCACATCGTGCTCAAGAGCTAATTCTACGTGATGTGGGTGCGCCACCTCTGTAGTGGTCAATAGTCCTGTTTCTTGTTTAGCGCGTTTGAGCCATGGTAAGCCAAGAGCGCCAACCCCCTCGAAATTTCCAGGACGAGTCCGCGGTTTCCATAGGCCCGCTCGCAACACCGATGTTTTAGTGTGAGTGAGCCTTCTGGCGGTTTCCATTAATTGATCCTGTGTTTCTGCACTGCAAGGCCCTGCGATAACAATCGGATGCCCGAGATTCATGGCACGCAACCACTGGCGCGCCTCAATATTTTGACTCATATTTCAATTTTTTCTTCCAATTTGATGGGTTTATTTTCTTTGTTCTGTGCGTATCGTCCAAGAAGTTTAAAATGCTTAACCCCTTCCTGTAAAACCTTTATGGCCTGCTCAAATTTTTGCGGATCCTCAAAAGTAACATCTACAAAAAATGCATAGCGCCAATTCATACCAAGCACTGGCAAGGACTGGATCTTGGTCAGATTAATTTGATGATCACTCAGCACCCCAAGTGCACGACTCAACGAACCCACTTGGTGTCCCAACTGAAATTTAAGACTGGCTTTATTTGGCGTTTTCTGTGATCGACTCCCAGGAAGACCAAACAGCACAAAGCGCGTTTGATTTTGCTTGATATCCTGTATTTGGTGGTCCAGAATCTCCAAGCCAAAGGCCTCTGCTACATCCTTGCCTGCAATGGCTGCAATACCGCGCAACTCTTGACTTACGATTTGCTCTGCTTCACTCGCTGTGTCTTTACCCTCCACCAATCGAAATTGACCCTGATACTGTCTAAGATAATTCCGACATTGCAATAGCGCTACAGGATGCGAACGGACCTCCACTATATCCTTCACATCTGTATTTGGCAAAGCCATCAAATGCATTTGAATGTTTAAATAAACTTCATCGTAAATCTCAAAAGATCCCGACTCCAATAAGTTATAGTTAGTTAAGATAGAGCCCGCTATGGAGTTTTCAATAGCCAGCACACCGAATTCAGCCAGACCATTGGCCACGGCCTGGGTCGTTGCGTCAAAGGAGTCACAACACTGAAGTGTATAAGATTGTTGGTCAAACAATTGCTTAACGGCTTGATGATGAAAAGAATGCTTTATCCCTTGTATGGCTATATTCATTATTTAAAATCATAAAAAAAGCCCGAACATCGAGTCGGGCCTTATGGTTATTGTCCTATACAATCATCACAAAGCCTTTACTTTGACATAAAAGAAATAAAAGAAAAATGTGTTGATGTATGTTTTCATTATTCAATCTTAGGTGACTAAAATATACTTTATCATTCAAAAGATAAAATCTTTCTAAAGTTTTTTTATTCTTTAATTTTACACTAACTGGGAATGAATATCGAATTTGATCATATTACAAAAATGTACGGGGCACAGAAAGCCCTGAACCGAGTGAATTTTTCCATTTATTCGGGAGAAATTATTGGTCTATTAGGGCCCAATGGTGCGGGTAAGTCAACGCTAATCAAGCTCCTTGTTGGACTGTCACAGCCTGAAGAAGGTTCTCTCAGTCATCAGGGAACAACACTCAATACAAGCCACAAAGCATACAAAAATAAAATCGGTTACCTCCCTGAGGACAATCCCCTCCCGCAAGAACTTTTCGTCCGGGAATATCTGGATCAAACCGCCGCTTTGTATGCCCCGAACGCTTATGATCAGAGAAGTCTTATCGATCGAACGGGGCTGAGCGCCGTGGCTCACAAAAAAATTACTACCCTTTCCAAAGGATATAAACAACGCCTAGGTTTGGCCGCAGCACTAATCAATACCCCCGAACTCTTAGTCCTCGACGAGCCCATGACTGGTTTGGATCCCAACCAGATTCAGGAAATCAGAAAACTCATAAAATCGCTTAGCCCAGAGACCACTATAATACTCTCGACGCACACACTTCAAGATATTTCGGCCATCTGTGATCGCATCATCGTCTTGAACAAAGGAGCACTTGTTCAGGACATTAGCCTCAAGAAATTGGCCAACGACAATGACCCTGCCGCATTGGAAGCCTTGTTTGCGCAATGGACGGCCTGATTGGTGACTCATCGCAAGCTAAATACAATGAAAACCTACTATTTATTCTAAGACGGGAATTGCATCCGAAGGCGACTATTGAAAAAGCAGGCGTCCTGTGAACTCCTCCTCCACATTGATTATCGGAGGCTGAGTCAAGCAAATGACATCGCCAAGACCCACAATTCGGCCTTGAATGAGGTTAGTCGGGGCCACTACCATTTTATTGGTGCTGCGATGAAAAAGGTATAAATTCTTAATCTCAAGATCAGGAGCCTCAATACGGGCGTCCCCATCATAGAGTCCAATATTGGCAGAATTGGTGCGCCCACCCAGAAAAAACTTACTTGTCCCGTTGGCAAAAATAACCAGTTGCGTCACATCTAATTCTTCAAAATAGAAATCACCGTCGGTGTGAAACTCCCCCTCTTGTTCTCTGTCCTCAGAGAGCAAAATCAATTTTTTAAAGGTAATCGGTCCCTGACCAATCACTGGGAGTCCCGAACTAGATCTAATCTCAAGTGAATCCACTGGAGCAGTAACATAAACCTTGGTAACGTCATAATCACGGGTGTAATTACAACTATTTCGGTCACTGACCTTCAAAATACTGTCCTCCACGCGCACCAAAACCTCATTCATCAGGTTTTCTCCTGACTCAACCACAACACTTTGCTCTGGTCCCGAGGAAACAATAAGTTGGACCCGATTCCAAATGATGATTTTTTTGAATTTATCCACATTAAAGGTGCGCTGTACAATAGGACCAGTCGTTTGGAAACAATCCCAAGCATTATCACTATTACAACCCCAGAACAGCAGTCCTGTCAGCAGCATCAAAGCGTAATGAAAATTACGAATCCTCATGTTACAACCTGTTTTCATAATCGATAACCTATACCAAATTCAACAGCCTCAGCCTTCGCCCAGTGTGCCTTGAGCGTTACCGCAGCAAAAAAATGTTCTTTGCCAAAATAGCGCTTGAGCCCTAGACGATTGTAAATTCTATTTTCGAATTCGTAGGGCCAATAAAAATAACGCCCCAACTGAGCGACAAAAGCCGTTTTGCGAAAACGAAATTCATGCCCCAAAAATACACCAATGCGCCGATAGTCCAAACCGGGCTCTATTCCATCTCCCGGAAACGCAGATTCTCGATAACGGATTAGATGAATCAAAAAGTCCGAAAAAAAGAAATCTACACCCAACTGTACAGTGCTCTTGTAATTAACGCGCTTATCGGCAAAAAAGGAGAACACATAAAATGGATATTGACCCAGACCAATGACATCTGCTTCATTGAGCCCTGTTCTAAATACCGCATTTACCGTGATGGGTTCACTGTAGTACTGGCTGGGCCAATCTCCATGATTGTGACGAGTCAATATGACTCCTTCCTGAGATTGGTAGCTCACTCCGGCAGAAAAATAAAGCGTATTGGTGCTGTTATTTGGCGCTTTAAAATTAGCGTTGGAATAATGAATGATCCCAGTACCCAACCTGAACCCTAGGCCACGATAGAGGTTTTCTTGAATTAGGTTGAACTTTAAAAAGGTCGTGCTCATAAAACGACTGCCATAGGCCGTGTTTTGGTAATTGTCTTCGGGGTCATACGGATTACCTGCCATGGCGACCCCTTGACCGATTCCCAGCCGCAACCTGCGCTTCCAAAAATACCAGTTAAAATGACCATAGAGCCCGTAGTTTTTCCCTAAATACGGGTTGCCCATGTCCTGATAATTAAATGTAAAGCCCCAGTCAGGATAATTATAACGACTCTCCCACTCGTTATAACCGTAGGTTTTTCTATTGTAAACTATATTGAACCCTGTTGGATGTCCGGTGATCAGGTGAGCAATATCAGAATTGTGTTCTAGTATGCTGCCGTAAAAATAATCGAGTTCAATGGCAACAGGCTTCAACTCCCTTTGTTGCGCCAGCAACACAGGACTCATCACCCCAAAAATCCACAAGAACCAATTGTATTTCATGACTCGATAAAGGCCCCAAATATACGGCATTAATTCATGTAGCTCAAGTCGACCTTTACCCAATCGAGACCACCCAAAATCAGAAGGGCAATTGGCTGAGATCGACATTCCCTCCCGAGAGAATTAGACCAATTTTCTTGCCACAAAACGGTATGGGGTTCTTTAAAATGGCTGCGAGCACCACAGCACTTGACGGTTCAACAACCATCTTCGTGCGCTCAAACAATAGACGCATTGCCGCGATAATTTCTGATTCATCCACACAATAAATACCGGCCACTCTTTTTTGAATGATGGGGAAATTGACCGATCCTAACTGCGTTTTAAGGCCATCCGCGATTGTATGGGTTTGATCGTTCGACTGTATGGACCCCACTGCTAAAGAGCGAAAAGCATCGTCGACCGCTGATGGTTCAGCGCCCCAACAGAGGCAATTTTGGCCGAAATGAGCCACTGCCAGAGCCGTACCCGCGAGCAATCCACCGCCACCAACCGGAGCCATAACCCCATCTAAATCGGGAACCTCATCCAGAAGTTCCATCGTGGCCGTGGCATTACCTAAAATTACGGGCATGGTGTTAGACGGATGCAAGGCTGTTGCCCCTGTTCTCTTTATAATTCGTTGTGTTTCCTCTTCCCGGGCGGCCAAATTTGGCGCACAATCGGTGACCTGGGCGCCATAACCCAAGACCGCATCGCGTTTTACTTTTGGTGTTCCCTCAGGCATCACTACATCGGCTTTTAGTCCCATGAGCTTTGCGGCTAGAGCAACAGCCTGCCCAAAATTACCCGAAGAATGAGTCACAACCCCTCTAGCTTTTTCTTGCTCATTCAGTGCTGCTATAGCACTAACGGCACCACGCATCTTAAAGGCCCCCATGCGCTGGAGTTGTTCGCACTTAAAATACAGCGACGCTCCGCTGAGTTGGTCCAAATAATGTGAGGTAACCACTGGTGTGCGATGAATCCATGGTTTTATCGTTTGGGCGACCTCGATTAGCTTATGTTTTTCTTGAGACATAGTGGACATTACCGGACTCAAGAATCAGATGGGTCATTGACTTTTTCCCCGTTAACAAAAACCGCATGCTCTATAGTCATACTCCCACGCAAGCTCATCGAAACTGAGCAGTATTGTTCGAAGCTTAACTTAGCGGCACGCAGTGCTTTAGCAGGCACTATATCTCCCTCCAGATGAATTTCGACCAGCGCAGAGGTAAACGGCTTCGCCTTATCCACAACGGCCCGCTCTCCAGTTACCTTTACCGTGTAAGCATCGACTCTTTGTCGCTGTTTTTTCAATACATAGATGACATCAATGGCATTACACCCGCCAATGGACATCAGCAGCAGTTCCATGGGTGAGGCCCCTTGTGGATTTCCCTCTTTACTAAAATCCATACTGATTGTATGCTGATTTGGACCAGAGGCGTTAAACAAATAATCATCATTTTGTCTTGTCAAGGTAACGGTCATAATTAGAAATTTATTGACGTGCGGTAAGGGCCACACGCTCTTGGATTATTATTGGAATACTTCTGCCTTCAATATTACTTTGCAACCATGTCAAAATGTCGAGATATAGAAAACTTCGGCGCTCAAACGGATCATTTGTGTATTGGCTCAATGTGGCATGTAACTCTTTAAAAGATTTTTTTATTTCGTGGGGATAGACTTCGGTCAAACCACGGATAAACGAAATCATCGCTCGCTGTACTTGGTGCAGGTCCTCCATCTTGATTAAAAATTTATATGTAGTGCGAATTAAACGGTCTATTTGATAATCAATTCCAGCTTCATAATGGGCTACTAAATTTAGAATTCTGGAAAAACACAGCAGATCCTCTCGCATCTCCAATGACTTGTTGTCAATGATCAATGCCAAATACTCGATACACCGCTTATACTGGGCGCAGCCAAAGTAAAGACAGGCGATTTTGTAATAAAAAATCATCACGTGGTGCTCATCTAATTTCTCGCCGATAATGATCAATACCTCGCAAAACAGGATCGATCAAATTAAGGCCTTCTTCAAAAGTCCCCGCCATGAAATGCGCATTGATTTTATGTCCATGGCGATATAAAAAAGCTAAACTCTGCACATTATCCCGCTTGGGAAATGAGGCATGATCTAAGGTTTGCTCAAGTCGTCCAAGTGCCCGCTTAAAGCGAGTCACATCACCAATAAAAAATAAAGCTTCAAGTAAATACTGAGCCCCGCGCAGATAAAAAACAGGGTTCAAGTCAATCATTTTTGGAGCGCGATAAAACAGTTCTGTCCACCGAGTGGCATAAGTGTAACACGCCAAAAAGTCTTGGATTATAAAATTATACCAAAGCTGCGCATTGTAATACCACAACCGCTCTCTAAAACCAAGAGCATCCATATCGACTTTAGGCATTCGACTGTCAAAAAACTCCTGTACATAGCGCAGTTCTGCATCAGTCTTAACATATCCCTTTTGTAAAAACAGACTATAAAGCTGCAGAGACAGGTTAGACAATTGACTAGAAATTTGATTCAAGGACCCAATCTCGGCTGATTCAGCGACCAACAGATCAGCCCTGTTACTGATACTGCGCGTGATATACTGACTTTCGATTATCTTTTCTAATTCGATGATTTCGGCCACCATGATTTTCTCCTCATGGGCCAAGGCGATCGCTTTGACACGTTCCAACATCTTAAGGCTTTGACCAAATAGTCCTTTGTGATAAAGAATCGTCGCAAAATCTAATTGTTCGCGTATTTGAAGGCGTATGTTTTGGTGTATGGGATTGAGTCTTAGACTAATCAGGATCTGCTTGTAGAGATGGCCTTTAAGATTTGACAACTGCTTTTTGGAAATTTCTTTGTGCTCCAGTATCTGGGCCTCGTTGTATTGGGATTGCTTGTCCAAAATCGCAAACAACTGCATGAATTTGGCCTGCTCATTTACCCCAAGACGGCCGGCGTACAAACTGAACTGGCGCTTCTCAGATTTTGAAAGCGATTTTATCAGATCGAATAAATTGTCTTTTTGAATTCTGGGCATGGGAACAGAACTAATTTTAATATTCTCAATGTCAATCAGTTAAATTAATAATTTACTTAATAAACGCCGTAATTAGTTTGAAAAAAAAAGCCTTACAACACCGTACAAAGTATAAATTCGTCATTTAATTATCAACATAATTGATCATAAATGTCAGCCCAGCAAATTCAAATATTCGACACCACGCTCAGGGATGGTGAACAAGTCCCAGGATGTAAGCTCAATAAGGAACAAAAACTCATTATTGCCGATCAACTCGAGGCGCTTGGGGTCGATGTTATTGAAGCAGGTTTTCCAGTATCCAGTCCGGGTGATTTTGAGGCCGTTGCCGCCATTGCCGCTCAGGTAAAAAATGCCACGGTTTGTGGATTAACGCGTGCTGTAGAGAACGATATTGACGTGGCAGCACAGGCCCTAAAATCAGCAAAAAGACCAAGAATTCACACCGGGATTGGCACCTCAGAATCTCACATAAAGTTCAAATTTAATTCGACTCAAGAAGAAATCATCCAGCGGGCTTATGGGGCTGTGGCCTATGCCAAAAAATATGTCGAAGATGTGGAGTTTTACGCCGAAGACGCTGGGCGCACCGACAACGCTTATTTAGCGCGTGTTTGTGAGGCGGCGATTAAAGCAGGGGCTACAGTCTTGAATATCCCGGATACTACCGGATATTGCTTACCAGAAGAATACGGAGCCAAGATTAAATATCTCAGGGAAAATGTTGAGGGTATAGATAAAGCAATTCTTTCTTGTCATTGTCACAATGACCTGGGGTTGGCAACGGCTAATTCAATTTCTGGAGTGGCAAATGGAGCCCGCCAAATCGAGTGTACCATAAATGGTGTGGGAGAGCGCGCCGGAAATACGGCGCTTGAAGAAGTGGTAATGGTTTTGAAACAACATCCAGGACTGAATTTATATACCAATATTCAGACCCCTCAACTCTATGAAACCAGCCAGCTTGTTTCTCACCACATGGGGGTTTACACCCAGCCCAATAAGGCCATTATAGGGGCTAACGCCTTTGCCCACAGCTCGGGAATTCATCAAGATGGGGTGATAAAAAACAGACAAACTTATGAAATCATCGATCCTAAGGATGTTGGCGTTACGGAATCTGCGATTGTCCTTACTGCCCGCAGTGGTCGCGCAGCTTTGGCTTACAGGGCAAAATTAGTGGGCTATGAATTGACTAAACTCCAACTGGACGAAGTCTACAAATCTTTTTTGATCTTTGCTGACCAACAAAAAGAAGTTCAGGATAATGATATTCATCGCATTATTGAATCCAGCAAAATTTATTCAGAGCTTCTGGTCAATTAATTGACCTGTTCCCTGCAAACTAAAATTTCTTTTAAAAAGGATGGCAAAAACACTATTTGATAAAGTATGGGAGGCCCACTTGGTGGAGCAAATGGAAAACGGCCCAAGTGTGTTGTACATAGACAAACACCTCATACATGAGGTCACAAGCCCTCAGGCCTTTCAGGAATTAGAGGACCGAGGTATTGCACTGTTTCGCCCCGATCAAGTGGTGGCCACTGCAGATCACAATACCCCGACCTTGGATCAAGACAAGCCGGTCAAAGATCCACTGAGCAGAAAGCAATTAGAGCAGCTTACCGATAATTGCGCCAAACATGGCATAACCCTCTACGGGCTCGGGCATCAGTACAATGGCATCGTTCATGTGATGGCTCCAGAACTCGGGATTACCCAACCGGGGATGACCATGGTTTGTGGAGACAGCCACACCTCTACTCATGGGGCCTTTGGCAGTATTGCCTTTGGGATCGGCACTAGTCAAGTCGCCCAGGTGTTTGCCAGTCAAAGTTTGCTTTTGACCAAACCAAAAACCATGCGCATTACCGTTGATGGTTCTCTTGCAAAAGGAGTTTTACCTAAAGATGTCATTCTTCACATAATTGCGCAAATCGGCACTAATGCGGGCACGGGTTATTTCTGCGAATACGCCGGTGATGTATTTGAACAGATGAGTATGGAAGGGCGCATGACCGTATGCAATATGAGTATAGAAATGGGCGCTCGCGGTGGAATGATCGCGCCGGATCAAACGACTTTTGATTATCTGAAAGGACGACCATACGCCCCAAAAGGTGCCCAATGGGATGAAAAAATAGCTTATTGGAAGTGTTTACCCTCCGATGCAAAGGCAACTTTTGATAAAGAGTATTTCTTTGACGCCAAGGACATCGCTCCAATGGTGACTTATGGCACTAACCCAGGTATGGGGGTAAAAATCGGCGCCCAAATTCCAGAATCTCAAGACGCCTCATTTGTTAAGTCCCTAAAATATATGGGACTGAATCCAGGCCAGTCACTTTTGAACCACCCTATCGATTATGTGTTTATTGGCAGTTGTACGAATTCTCGTATTGAGGATTTTCGCGTAGCGGCTAATGCCGTAAAAGGACGACAAAAGGCAGCCCATGTCGTGGCATGGCTTGTTCCTGGCAGTAAACAAGTTGAGGCTCAAATTCAGCAAGAAGGCCTAAAAACAATTTTTGAGGACGCTGGTTTTAAACTCCGTCAACCCGGTTGCTCGGCCTGTCTGGCAATGAACGAAGACAAAGTCCCCGAAGGGGCCTACTGCGTATCTACTTCAAACAGAAACTTTGAAGGACGTCAAGGTCAAGGGGCAAGAACCCTACTAGCCAGCCCTCTGGTAGCGGCTATTTCCGCTATCGAAGGAAAAATAACCACTGTTGCCCCCTATCTAAATTAACGCTATGGAAGCATTCAAAACCTTAATGAGTCGCGCAATTCCACTACCAATCGAGCATATCGATACCGATCAAATTATTCCTGCGCGTTTTTTGAAAGCCACCGATAAAAAAGGATTCGGTGACAATTTATTCAGGGATTGGCGCTATGATAAAAACGACCTGCCCAATCCAGATTTTGTATTAAACAACAGTGATTATAAGGGTCAAATTCTTGTCGCTGGAACTAATTTTGGTTGCGGATCCTCAAGAGAACATGCCGCTTGGGCCTTGACTGGCTATGGGTTTAAAGTCATTGTCTCGAGCTTTTTTGCCGACATTTTCAAAGGCAATGCGCTAAATAACGGTCTGTTGCCGGTGCAGGTTTCAGAAGATTTTCTACAATCCCTTTTGGACCATATCCACAAAAACCCGATGGCAGAGTTACACGTCGATGTTCAAAAGCAATCTCTCGAGCTCATCGGGACAAACTTATGCACTGAATTTGACATTGACCCGTATAAAAAAACCTGTCTGATCAATGGCTATGACGATATCGATTATTTAGTCAGCAAACGCGCTGCCATCACTGCTTTTGAGGCAAAACAAAATGAAACCATTAGGGCATAAAGTTATTTTACCCCGCAAAAAATAAGCTTATGAAATTAAATATTGCTGTATTAGCCGGAGACGGTATCGGCCCAGAAGTTACCCAGCAAGCCATCAAGGCGCTCAATGCTGTGGCGGTAGAATTCAATCATCAATTCTATTTTAAACCCGCCGATGTGGGTGCTATTGCTATCGACAATACCGGCAATCCATTGCCTGAAGCCACCCTAGATTTGTGTAAAAATACCGATGCTATACTTTTTGGTTCTATCGGTCATCCCAAATACGACAATGACCCAAAAGCCAAAGTTCGCCCGGAACAAGGATTACTCGCCTTGCGTAAATCACTCGGATTGTATGCCAACATACGTCCGGTAAAGGCCTATGAAACGCTTTTAGATCAATCGCCCCTGAAAAAGGAGATCATTAACGGGACGGACATTTTAATGTTCCGAGAACTTACAGGAGGTATTTATTTTGGTCAAAAACAGCTCAGCGAAGATGGCAATACGGCCTCTGATCTTTGTATCTACCACAGTCACGAAATTGAGCGTATTACGCATCTTGCCTTTAAAGCGGCTATGAACCGCGGTAAGAAGGTAACCTTAGTGGACAAGGCCAATGTACTGGAGAGTTCCAGACTTTGGCGCCGCGTGGTACAAGAAATTGCTGCAGAATATCCTGAGGTGACACTCGAGGTACTTTTTGTCGATAATGCGGCCATGCAACTCATATTAAACCCCAGTGCGCTTGATGTTTTGCTTACGGAAAATATGTTTGGCGATATTCTTAGTGATGAAGCCAGTGTGATCGGTGGATCAATTGGCTTATTGGCTTCGGCCTCTGTCGGGGATCAATACGCCTTATTTGAACCCATTCACGGTTCTTATCCACAAGCTACCGGCAAAGGTATTGCCAATCCAATTGCCTCAATTTTATCGGCCGCAATGCTCCTACAGCATTTTGACCTACACAAAGAGGCAAAAATGATTGAAGAAGCCGTAGAAAAGGCTTTAGAATTGGACATTGTGACCCCGGATTTAAATCCAAAAAACACGGGAATTACCACCAGTATGGTCGGTGATTTTATCCATGACTATATACTGGATCCTGAGGACCACCACCTCAACAGCAAACAGGTCTATTTGGGTCAGTCTACAATAATCTAAAATATTAAGCCCCGAGATGTATAAAAGCAAAGCCCCGTGACGTAAAACATAAAGCCCCGCGATCGCGGGGCTTTACTTTAATTAACCATAAACAAAATGTCTTTTGCCGAATCTCGGTAAGTACATTTATTTCGTATTGAGCGCCTTCATGGCGGTCATAGCCCCCCGCAAACGCTTGCCTACAGCTTCTATCGGATGCTGGGCAATTTCTTGATTGACCTGAATCAAACCTTTATTCTCCACTGAATGGCCGTAACTACCTACGCCTACATCTTGAGGTTTGACCTCGGTAGCCATAAAGTCTTTTAATAATGGCTTGGCCGCATGATCGAATAAATAACAACCATATTCAGCCGTATCTGAAATGATGCGGTTCATTTCATAAAGCTTTTTTCGTGCGACGGTATTGGCGATCAGTGGCAGCTCATGCAAAGACTCGTAATAGGCCGAATCCTCAATAATTCCCGCAGAAACCATGGTCTCAAAAGCCAGTTCAACCCCCGCTTTGACAAAAGCCATCATCAACACCCCACGATCAAAATAAGTCTGGTCTTCCCAGGCTTGATCCTGGGCCTGGGTCTTTTCAAAGGCAGTCTCAGCAGTAGCAGCACGCCAAGTGAGTAGATCGTGGTCATCATGAGCCCAGTCTTGCATCATGCGTGACGAAAACGCCCCGCTGATGATATCGTCCATATGTTTTTGAAACAAGGGTGTCCAAATCGATTTCAAAGTTTCCGAGAGCTCATAAACTCTGAGTTTCGCCCCATTAGTCAAACGATCCATCATATGGGTGATCCCCCCATGCTTCAACGCCTCGGTTTGGACTTCCCAGCCGTATTGGACTTGGCGCGCCGCTTCTTCTGGAGTAACCCCCAAGGCCACCATATGATCAAAGATCAAAATAGAACCGGTTTGCAACACACCACATAAAATGGTTTGCTCGCCCATTAAATCACTTTTGACCTCAGCCACAAAAGACGAAGCCAAAACCCCAGCGCGATGACCACCAGTGGCATAAGCATAAGCTTTAGCCTCTGCCCAGCCTTTACCCTGTGGATCATTCTGTGGATGCACAGCAATGAGTGTTGGCACCCCAAAACCGCGTTTGTATTCTTCGCGGACCTCGGATCCTGGACATTTAGGAGCCACCATGATTACGGTTAAGTCCTCACGGATTTGCATCCCTTCTTCGACAATATTAAAGCCGTGTGAATAGGACAAAGTAGCGCCTTGTTTCATCAGCGGCATCACGCGGTTGATCACTCCGGTATGTTGCTTGTCTGGCGTTAAATTACAAACCAAATCGGCCTGAGGTATTAGTGCCTCAAAAGTCCCAACCTGAAATCCATTGGCCGTCGCATTTTGATAAGAAGCGCGCTTTTGCTGAATGGCCTCTTCACGTAAAGCATAGGCTACATCCAATCCGGAATCACGCATATTGAGTCCTTGATTGAGTCCTTGAGCTCCGCAGCCCAAGATCACGACTTTTTTACCAGCCAAGGCCGAGATGCCCTCCTGAAATTCGTCCGCTTCCATAAAGCGGCATTGACCGAGTTGGGCGAGTTGTTCTCTTAAGTTTAGGGTGTTAAAATAATTTGTCATGAGTAAAATTTATGCCTGGGCAAATTGAGCCAACAGGTCAGTTATGTTCATTTTTTCTTTCGTTACTGCAATACGGCCCGAACGGACAAATTGCATGATGCCAAACGGCTTGAGCTCTCGGTATAACAGGTCCACCTCGTGACGACGGCCTGACTTTTCTAGCACAAAGAATTCGCGATTGACTGTCACTATGAGGGCATTGCTGTCTTTAATTATATTCTGAATTTGGCGCTCTTCAAAGAGCAAGTCACTCTTGACTTTAAAGAGGCAAGACTCTTGATAAATCGTCTGTTCATCGGTATGAGAATAGGCCTTTATGACCTCAACCTGCTTTTCGATTTGCCCCAGAATTTTGCGCATCTGCTCCTCTGTAATAAAAACGAGCAATGTAAATCGAGATACCCCTTCAATTTCTGAAACCGAGGAGCTTAGACTTTCGATATTAATGTGTCTTCTCTGAAAAATAGCCGAAATACGATTGAGCAGACCCACATTGTCCTCGGTATATATGGAGACAGTAAATAATTTTTTTTCTTTATTCATAGCACTCAAATGTTTGCAACCATTAACTCAGCCTTATGTCTGAAACTGAGGCTCCCGAGGGGATCATGGGAAACACATTAGCTTCTGGTTCCACCACCACCTCGAGGAAATAGGACCCCTTGTGAGACAACATTTCTTCTACGGCCTGATTTAAATCAGCTCGTTGAGTCACTTTCTTAGCGGGAATGTGATAAGCATTGGCGATCAGGCCAAATTCTGGATTGATCAGTTCGGTTGAGGCATAGCGCTTATCAAAAAATAGTTGTTGCCACTGACGCACCATACCCAAAAAATTGTTGTTCAAAAGCACAATCTTTACCGCGGCTTTGGTTTGGAAGATGGTCCCCAACTCTTGAATATTCATTTGATAACCTCCATCTCCGATTACGGCCACAACGGTTCTCTCAGGAGCGGCCATTTTAGCGCCAATCGCAGCAGGCAACGCAAAGCCCATAGTACCCAGGCCACCAGAGGTAATGTTACTTTTTGTTCGTTTAAACTCGGCGTAGCGACAAGCAATCATCTGGTGCTGTCCCACATCCGTCACCACGGCGGCTTCGCCCTTGGTGTGCTCATTAATGCTTCTGATGACCTCACCCATGGTCAATCCTGCCTTAGTTGGAAATAAATCCTTCTGGATTATTTTTTCGTGCTCAACATCATGTAATTCTGTAAATCTATGGCGCCATTGGGTATGACTTTTTGAGGCGCATATTTCGCGCAGCGCAACTAATGCTTTTTTAGCATCTCCAATGATTGCGACATCAGTTTTTACATTTTTGTCGACTTCAGCGGGGTCAATTTCTATGTGAATGATTTTGGCTTGTTTGGCATAGGTAGACAAATCCCCTGTTACGCGATCGTCAAAACGCATACCCACAGCCAGAAGCACATCGCATTCATTGGTTAAGATATTGGGGGCGTAGTTTCCATGCATCCCCACCATACCCACATTTAGCGGGTGATCTGTATCAATGGCTGATGCCCCGAGTATGGTCCATGCAGCCGGAATTCCCGTGTGCTCAATAAAATCTTTGAGCGCCTGTTCTGCCTGGGATAAAATAACTCCTTGACCCCAAATAATAAATGGTTTTTTGGCATTGTTGAGCAGCTTAGCTGCAGCATGCCAAATCTTTCCTGTTTGATTTTGGGCTCTGGCGTATAGCTGCGAATACCGGTGCACGGCTTGTAATTAAAATCGAGCATTTCGAACTGGGCGTTCTTGGTAATGTCAATCAGCACAGGACCTGGCCGACCGCTTTTTGCGATATAAAACGCTTTAGCCAATACTTCGGGGATTTCTTCGGCACAAGTCACTTGGTGATTCCACTTTGTCACTGGCGTCGAGATACCCACGATGTCCGTTTCTTGAAAGGCATCACTGCCCAATAGGTGCGCGCCCACTTGGCCTGTGATACAGACCAGTGGCGTTGAATCAATCTGTGCATCAGCGATGCCCGTTATTAAATTTGTCGCCCCAGGACCAGAGGTCGCTATGGCGACTCCAACGCGTCCGGAAATTCTAGCAAATCCCTGGGCAGCATGGGCTGCGCCCTGTTCGTGGCGCGTCAAAACATGGTGGATTTGATCACGAAATTTATAGAGTTCATCATAAACAGGCATGATGGCTCCACCGGGATATCCATATAGAACATCGACGCCCTCGGCGATCAAACAGCGCACTACGGCCTCGCTACCAGAAATTCTAATGGTTTCCTTGGATGATACAGCCGGCTGAGTTAAGGTTTGTACAGACATAATCTTGTGTTTAAAATTCGTCAGTAACACAACCCTTGGAGGCTGAAGCTACTGTTCGCGCATATTTATAAAGTACCCCTCGGTCAAATTTCAATTTCGGTGCTTCCCATTGAGATTGTCGTCTTTGGAATTCCTGATCTGTGATATCAAGGGTTATACTATTTGAATCGGCATCAATGGTGATTTGATCACCGTCCTGTACTAAAGCGATGGCTCCACCCTCTTGGGCCTCTGGAGTAATGTGCCCCACAACAAAACCATGGGTTCCTCCGGAGAATCGACCGTCGGTAATTAGCGCCACATCTTTGCCTAAACCAGCACCAATAATGGCGGCCGTGGGTTTTAGCATTTCCGGCATACCAGGCCCTCCTTTTGGGCCCTCATAACGTATGACCACAACATCACCTTTTTGAACTTGACCTGCACTGATGCCTGCATTGGCTGCATATTCACTGTCAAATACTTTGGCGCGGCCGACAAAACGGTGTCCTTCCTTACCGGTAATCTTTGCGACACTGCCCTCTGGGGCCAAATTTCCAAAAAGCATCTGTAAATGCCCTGTTGCATTTATCGGTTGCTCGACTGGCCGAATCACGTCCTGATGCTCAGGCAATTCAGGAATATCAGCGAGATTTTCAGCCAATGTTTTACCAGTAACCGTAAGACAATCTCCGTGAATCAATCCCTTTTGGAGTAGATATTTCAAAACAGCAGGAATACCACCAATGGCATGAACATCTTCCATAAGATATTTTCCGCTGGGTTTTAAATCCGCCAAGAAGGGAGTTTCATCACTAATGTGCTGAAAATCCTGAAGGCTAAAATTTATGTCGGCCGCGCGAGCAATGGCCAAAAAATGAAGTACCGCATTCGTCGATCCACCCAGGACAGTCACGAGCCGTATGGCATTCTCTAGCGATTTACGGGTAATGATGTCGCTTGGTTTTATGTCTTTCGCAATAAGCTGATATAAGGCGGCACCGGCCTGCTCAGCCTCGTCTTGTTTATGAGTGCTCAAGGCAGGATTGGAGGAATTATAGGGCAAACTCATACCAAGTGCTTCGATCGCTGCAGCCATGGTATTGGCGGTATACATTCCTCCACAGGCACCCGCTCCAGGGCAGGCCTTTTCGATGACGCTTTGATAGTCTTCCTCTGAAATTGTACCCGCTACTTTACTCCCCCAAGCCTCAAAAGCTGATACCACATCGAGTTTCTTACCATTGTGACAACCCGAATCTATAGTTCCTCCATAGACCAAAATCGAGGGTCTATCGAGCCGAATCATGGCCATAAGCGCCCCAGGCATATTTTTATCGCATCCAACCACAGTAACCAGCCCGTCATAACTCATGGCCTGAACGACCGTCTCCATAGAATCTGCGATGATGTCCCGCGAGGGCAAAGAATAGCGCATACCAGGAGTTCCCATAGAAATGCCATCACTCACACCAATGGTGTTAAAGATGAGCCCGACGGTTCCTGTGGACCGAGTGCCCTCTTTGACCTTTAATGCGAGGTCATTAAGGTGCATGTTGCAGGGGTTCCCTTCATATCCTGTGCTGGCAATTCCCACAAGTGGTTTGTGAAAATCCTCAGCGGTAAAACCAATAGCGTAAAGCATTGCTTGAGCTGCCGGCTGTGTTGGGTCTTGCGTGACTGTTTTGCTGTATTTATTCAACTGCTGACTCACTGGTGTATTTTTTGATGTTCAAAACTAAAAACCAGAGGGTATTATTGGGCGGCATAAAATCTGTTTTGTCATAAACTCAAAGGAGGTAGATACTATTTAATTGATTTATTTTCAACATTTTAAATTTTATTTTCTACGAAAGTCAAAAAAATATTTACCCCCATTCAATCAGAAAATTACCCGGCCATAGGACCCATAATAGTCAGCCTTTGACATCAGCATAGACTTAGGTCCAAATAGTTTTCTCTTTTCCATGAATTAGCTACCTTTGCGCAGAATTAAGGAGGAAAGATTTGACTGATTGCAACCTCGCAAAAAAATGCTAAAGGCAGTATCTCGCCCGATTGCAGCAGTATAGGTCCTCTTCAAACATAAATATTATGGCCTATTTGTTTACCTCTGAAAGTGTTTCAGAAGGACATCCCGATAAAGTCGCCGATCAAATTAGCGACGCACTTATCGATCATTTTTTAGCCTTTGACCCAGAATCTAAGGTCGCTTGTGAGACATTAGTCACTACAGGTCAGGTGGTACTTGCTGGTGAAGTTAAATCTCAGGTTTATCTCGACGTGCAAAAAATTGCCCGCGATGTGATCAATAAAATTGGCTACACCAAAGGAGCCTATCAGTTTGACGGCAACTCATGTGGTGTCTTTTCTGCAATCCACGAGCAAAGCGAAGACATCAATAGAGGAGTCGACCGGTCGAGTAAGGAGGAACAAGGCGCTGGAGATCAAGGCATGATGTTCGGATACGCCAGCAAAGAAACAGCTAATTTCATGCCCTTGGGGCTAGAAATCGCTCATAAAATTCTATTTGAACTGGCCGAAATGCGTCGTGAAGGTCATGAAATCCCTTACCTACGTCCAGATTCAAAAAGTCAAGTGACCATCGAATACGACGACGAAAATCATCCGCAACGTATTGACAGTATAGTAATTTCTACCCAGCATGATGACTTCGATGCTGATGAAGACAAAATGTTAGCGCGCATAGTGTCCGATTTAAAGACCCTACTCATTCCACGGGTAAAAGCCTCGATGACTGCAGAGGTTCAGGAACTCTTTAACGATCAAATCACCTACCACATCAATCCGACGGGAAAATTTGTGATCGGTGGACCACACGGCGATACAGGACTAACAGGCCGAAAAATTATTGTAGACACTTACGGCGGAAAAGGAGCCCACGGTGGTGGGGCGTTCTCTGGTAAGGATCCCAGTAAAGTTGATCGCTCTGCAGCCTACGCGACAAGACATATTGCCAAAAACATGGTTGCTGCAGGGGCTTGTCAGGAGATTCTTGTCCAAGTGAGTTATGCAATCGGTGTAGCCGAGCCTGTAGGTCTTTTTGTGAATTGTTATGGGACCAATCGAACTGGACTCAGCGATGGCGAACTCGCCCAAAAGCTACTCGGTATTTTCGACATGCGTCCCGCTGCTATAGAAGAGCGTCTGAAACTCCGCCAACCCATGTACTTAGAAACGGCAGCCTATGGCCATATGGGGCGTACACCAAAACGCGTGACTAAAGTCTTTGACCGGCCAGACGGCAGTCAAAAAACTATGGAGGTCGACTTGTTTACTTGGGAAGCACTGGATTATGTCGACCAAATCAAACAAGTCTTTGGTCTTCAGTAAGTCTTTGTTTGGACATTCAAAGGCTCTAGGCATAAGGTAGTTAAGACAAGTAATCTGACGCGATTAGAACAAGACATTTGACACGCTTAAAACGAGGCATTTGGCGCAATTAAAACCGGGCAATTTTAATCAAATCTCAAATGCGGATATTGTTTTTCTAGACTTAGAATTCTAGTTTTTAATTGACTCAAGAATGCACGGTGCTCCTGAGAATCAGGACGCAAAGGCCGATGGGCGAGTCCCTGCTGTATGCTGTGTACTTCTTTTAAATAAGCCTCCAATTTTGCCTCCAGCCATTGCGTTTTAAAAAACTCCCAGACAACCAGCTCTCCTTGATCATTGGGATGGATTAAATCGCTTTTATAAAAACGATAATCGCGCAATTGATCCACCATAAGCTCATAGGCTGGGAAATACTTTGATGGGGTCAGATTCTGCTCCACCTCATCCAGCGCAGCGTGCACACCCGAAATCAGATGGGCCTTACCTAGACTATTTTGCACCAGTCCGTCTTTGATATGACGCACAGGAGAAACCGAAAATATCATTTGGGCCTTTGGATTATATCGTGCCATGAGCTCATTAATCTGGGTCACGGCAGCCTGTATTTGATCTGGAGTTAATAATTTCTTTTTAAAAAAGGCGCCGGGGAGCTTATGACAATTTCCGACTAATCTTTGGCTTTCAATATGCTCATAGGCCCAAGCCGTACCCAAAGTAATCAGGACGTGGGTCGACTGTGTCAAGCTCGTATGAAGTACCTGTAAATCCCTATTTACAATATTTAAGAGCTGCTCAGGGTCCTTATCTGAATACTGCCCATGTAAGGATAAAATATAATGAATGCCGTTATATTCAAAAAGGTCAGAGGAGGTAAACTCATTAAGCATCATGGCCCTATTGACCAAATCACTCAAGGCCAATGGATGAAACAATACACCCAGAGGATTAACAAGTACGGGCCATTTATAATAATCCAATCGAGCACCAATAACCTCGGCGAAACAGGAGCCGAGCGCTGTTATACGCGCATTAGCGTCAATAGGAACCCCAGATGGTTCAGGCTCGATCTGGGTATAAAATTTCATTTAGGCAATCATTTTTCGCGCCGCAATCAGTGCCTGTTGTAGTCCTTCAGGCTTTTTGCCTCCCGCCGTGGCAAAAAACGCTTGTCCTCCACCCCCGCCTTGAATGAGTTTTCCAAGTTCACGCACCACAGCCCCCGCATTGAGGGACTTAGCAGTCACCAGTGCTTCGGAAATATAACAGGTAAGCAGAGCCTTACCGTTGTGGCTGCTGCCAAAAATCAAAAATAAATCGTCTAGATTCTGTCCCATATTAAAGGCCAAATCCTTTTGTGCCGCTGCGTCCAAGTCGACCATGGCAGCAACAAATCGCACATCACCAACCATCTCGGCCTCTTCTTTTAGACGCGCACCGAGACTGCTCGCTTTTTCGCGAATAAGTTGTTGATTTTGTTTGTTCAGAGCAGATAAATCATGCTGTAATTTTTCAATCGCTGCTATAGGGTCTTGGGCCTGATGCAGTAAACGTTGGACCTGTTTAAAGGCCGAAGCACGCTCTTCAAAGTAAGCCTTTGCGGCATGACCGGTAATGGCCTCGATACGACGAATACCGCTGGCCACGGCAGATTCCCCGGTAATGATAAAATGCCAAACATCGGTTGTATTGCTAACATGGGTCCCTCCACAAAGCTCGAGCGACTTACCAAACTTAATCACACGGACTTTATCGTCGTACTTTTCACCAAACAGGGCCATAGCCCCCAGATCAATGGCCTCATCATAGGGCATTTGTCGGAATTCCTCTAAAGGCAAACCGTCGCGGATACGGGCATTGACATAGTCCTCTACCTGTTGCAACTCCTCATCGGTTAGCTTGGCAAAATGAGCAAAATCAAAACGCAAATACCCACTGTGTACCATGGACCCTTTTTGAGTCACATGGGTGCCAAGGACATGGCGCAGTGCCTCGTGTAACAAATGCGTCGCCGTATGATTGGATGCGGCGCGTAGGCGTTGTTTTTGGTCCACAACAGCCGTATGCACCTCCTTGGGGTGTCTCGGTAAGTTCTTAGCAATATGGACAATCAAATTGTTTTCTTTTTTGGTGTCGATGATATAAACCACCTCACCATTTTCTGCCTCCAGATAACCCTTATCTCCTACTTGACCTCCACTTTCGGGATAGAATGGTGTCTTATCAAATACCAGCTGATACAACACACCGTCTTTTTTATTTTCAATTTTTCGATAACGCGTCAAATGAACTTTTTGACTCAACTCATCATACCCCAAAAATTCTTGCTGGTCAGACTGGAGTAACCACTGCCAATCTCCGGTATCCACCTTAGTGGCCGCTCGGGAACGATTTTTTTGTTTGTCTAATTCCCGATCAAAGCCGGTTTGATCCAATTCAAATCCTCGTTCGCGCAAGATCAGCGCAGTTAAATCGATTGGAAAACCATAGGTGTCATAGAGCTCAAATGCTTTAGCTCCTGACACAACCTTATCGGGACTTGATTCAATGACCTGTTCCAATAGAGCCAACCCTTGCTCGAGTGTACGCAAGAAAGAAATCTCCTCTTCTTTAATCACATTGTGAATCAGATTCTGCTCTCTAATGAGCTCAGGGAAAGACTCACCCATCATTTTGACTAGGGTGGCCACCAACTTGTAAATAAAGGGAGCTTCTGTGCCTAAAAAAGTATACCCATAGCGTATCGCGCGCCTTAAAATACGTCTGATGACGTAGCCCGCGCCAGAGTTACTGGGCAGCTGACCATCGGCAATTGAAAAAGCCACAGCGCGCACGTGATCCGCAATGACGCGAATGGCGATATCCGTTTTCTCATCTTTACCATAGCGCTTATCGGTTATGGATTCGATGGTATCGATCAGCGGTGTAAACACATCCGTATCGTAGTTACTGGTTTTTTGTTGAAGCACCATACACAGGCGCTCAAACCCCATGCCTGTATCCACATGTTGGGCCGGTAATTTTTCTAGCGATCCATCGGCTTTGCGATTGAATTGCATGAAGACCAAATTCCAAATTTCCACAACAAGCGGGTGATCTTTGTTGACCAAAGCGGCACCAGGACTTGCATCGCGTTCCTTTTTAGGACGCAGATCTACGTGAATCTCACTACAAGGTCCACAAGGTCCTTGTTCTCCCATTTCCCAAAAATTATCTTTCTTATTCCCATCAATAATATGGGATTCATCCACTAAATCGCGCCATATCTTGTAGGCCTCATGATCCTTTTCTAGTCCATCACTCTGGTCTCCCTGAAATACGGTCACGTACAGTGTGGTTTTATCGATATTATAAACCCGAGTGAGTAAATCCCATGCCCACTCAATGGCCTCTTGTTTGAAGTAATCACCAAAACTCCAATTGCCCAGCATCTCAAACATGGTGTGGTGATAGGTATCCATGCCCACTTCCTCGAGATCGTTGTGCTTACCGCTTACACGCAAACACTTTTGGGTATCGGTAATTCTGTTATGATCTGCCGCTTTATTGCCCAGGAAATACTCCTTGAATTGGTTCATTCCGGCATTGGTAAACATCAAAGTGGGGTCTCCCTGCACAACCATAGGCGCTGAGGGTACCACAGCATGTCCTTTGTCCTTGAAATAGTCTAAAAATTTTTGTCGGATTACTGCAGATGTCATATTTCTGTGTTCTGGTAGTCAGGATACTGAGTCTGACAAACAATTTCTATCTTTGCCTTGCGTTAAACTCAGAAACCACTAGATTTAATCGCAAAAATAGAACTTTTTAAATTATGTCTAAGGTAAAATATTACTACGACCCGCAAACGCTTTCGTATCGAAAAATCAAACCCAAACGCGGTCGAAAAATTGGTGTGTTTTTCTTGAGCATAATCGGTATTGTGCTCAGTGGTTTTTTGCTCCTGATTGCCTACATTAATTTTCCGAGTTTAGAAACACCCAAAGAGCGAGAGTTGCGCCGTGAAATCGCTCAACTCGAGCTACAATATGACTTACTGAACAAAAAAATGGACCAGGCCGAGGTGGTCCTTGACCAACTCGCCCAAAGGGACAATAATCTCTACCGCACTTACTTTGAAACTAACCCGATTCCAGAGGAGCAGCGCAAAGCAGGATTTGGCGGGGTAAATCGTTATCGTGATCTAGAGGGGTTTGACCATTCTGAACTTTTGCGCTCCACAAGTGAGCGCTTGGATGTCTTGACCAAACAAATTGTTGTGCAATCGCGCTCTTTAGATGAAATTGCCAGAATGGCGGCTGCCAAAGAAAAACTGCTTGAGGCCATCCCGGCCATTCAACCCGTGAATAATGAAGACCTCACACGAATGGCTTCAGGATTTGGCTATCGGCGACACCCCTTTACAAAAGCCAGAAAATTTCATTAGGGCATGGATTTTACCGCGCCCCGCGGGACGCCGATATACGCCACTGGGGATGGGGTTGTCAAGCGGGCAGACAATCGCTCTACTGGGTTTGGCAAACACATCCGTATCGATCACGGGTTTGGTTATGTGAGTATATACGCCCATTTATTTAAATACAACGTGCGCCGAGGACAACGTGTAAAACGCGGTGATTTAATTGGATTTGTCGGGAGTACCGGACGCAGCGAGGCACCTCATTTACACTATGAAATCCACAAGGACCGCCGCCGCATCAATCCGATTAACTTTTACTACGGTAATTTAACCCCCGAAGAATACGCCAAAATGCTGGCTTTAGCCCAGCAAGAAAATCAATCTCTGGATTAATGCATCTCAATCTACCAGATAAGCGTTATTACAGCATAGGCGAATTGGCTAAAGCTTTTGAGGTCAACACTTCTTTGATCCGGTTCTGGGAAAAGGAATTTGACATTCTCAAGCCAAAAAAAAATGCCAAAGGCAATAGAAAGTTTACCCCAGAGGATGTTCAAAGCCTCTCGCAAATCTATCACCTTGTCAAAGAACGGGGCTTTACCCTAGAGGGAGCCAAAACACACCTCAGACAACAAAAAGGGCAGAAAGACAATTTTGACATGATTCAAAAACTAGAATCCATTAAGGCACAACTGCTGCGCATTAAAGATCAACTGTAACAGATTTGTCCTGTTACATTGTGCGCACAAAATTTACGGGATTATTTTTTGCGTAGATACACCGTTATGGGCACCCCATGAAAATCGAAATGTTCCCGTAGCTTATTTTCTAAAAAGCGCTTGTATGGGTCTTTTACGTATTGGGGTAAATTCGCAAAAAAAGCAAAACTCGGATAGGGCGTCGGAAGCTGTGTACAGAATTTAATTTTGACGTACTTGCCCTTGATCGAAGGTGGCGGTGTCGTCTGTATGATGGGCAGCATCACGTCATTGAGGCGACTTGTCTTCACTTTTTACTGCGATTTTCATAAACCGCGACGGCCGTCTCAATGGCCTTAAAGATACGTTGTTTGGATAGAGCACTCATGAAGACAATGGGCACGTCGACAAAGGGCTCACATTGTTTTTTGATGTATTGCTCCATAGCTTTGGTGGTCGTGTTGTCTTTTTCAACCAGGTCCCATTTGTTGGCCAAAATCACCACCCCCTTATTGTTGCGCTGAGCCAACCAAAAAATATTCTGCACCTGGCCATCGAAGCCGCGTGTGGCGTCAAAAACCAAAAGCACCACATCACAATGTTCGATAGCCCGAACACTACGCATGACACTGTAAAACTCAAGATCTTCTTTGACCTTACTTTTCTTGCGAATACCGGCTGTATCTACAAGATTAAAATCAAAACCAAAACGATTGTATTGAGTGTCAATACTGTCCCGAGTCGTCCCCGCGATATCCGTGACCACAAAGCGATCTTCACCGACAAGAGCATTGATAAAAGATGATTTTCCGGCATTGGGACGTCCCACGACTGCAAAGCGCGGCAGCTCTGACTCCTTATTTTCTGAGTGCTCTGGCAGTGCTTCGGCCACAGCATCGAGTAAATCACCCGTGCCGCTGCCATTGATGCTGGAAATAGTGAAGTATTGTTCCACACCCAAGGCGTAAAATTCTACAGCATCCTGTTGTCGATTGGCGCTATCGACCTTGTTCACTGCTAAAAAATAAGGCTTTTTGCTTCGTCTTAAAAGTTGTGCCACTTCTTGATCCATACCCGTAATTCCATGGGTCACATCAACCATAAAAATAATGACATCCGCCTCATCGATGGCCAGTTCGACTTGTTTGTCGATTTCCTCCTCAAAAATATCATCGCTCCCCACGACATAACCTCCAGTATCAATGAGCGAAAAACTCTTTCCGTTCCAATCGCTTTTTCCATAATGACGGTCCCGGGTTACCCCACTTACAGCGTCCACGATGGCCTCGCGTCTTTGAATTAAACGATTAAAAAAGGTGGATTTACCGACATTAGGCCGTCCGACTATGGCAACAATACTCATAATAAAAATTTCGGTGCAAAGTTAGTGGATAAAAGCGGGATTGAGTGTGGTCATGTCCTCTTTTACTGAGCGTCATAACCAAATCGACGTAATTGTTTTGGGTCATTGCGCCAATTCTTATTGACTTTGACCACCAGTTTTATAAAAATCTGCTTTCCAAAAAATCGCTCGAGATCCTTGCGAGCCTCAATACCGACCCACTTTAACGGTTGACCTTTATGTCCGATAATGATTCCTTTTTGGGATTCACGCTCTACCATGATTATAGATCGAATGCGAATTATCTGGTCATCCTCGAAGAATTCCTCGGTGTCTATTTCAACAGAATAAGGAATTTCTTTTTTGTACTGCAGTAGGATCTTTTCGCGAATAATCTCATTGACAAAAAACCGTTCAGGCTTATCGGTGAGTTGGTCTTTTGGATAAAATTCAGGCGACTCAGGAAGTAAGGCAACAATGCGCTCAAAAACTTCAGCAACACCAAAATTCTCTGTGGCTGAAATACCAAATACCTCTGCGTTAGGCACTTTTACTTTCCAATAAGCTACAGCTTCTTTGAGTTTGTCTTCATTGCCCAAATCGATTTTGTTGAGTAAAAGCAGCACGGGTATCTTGGCGTTATTGATGCGCTGAAAAAATGCGTCATCTTTCAAATCCTTTTCGCCAAGTTCAACCATATAAATCAAGACATCAGCATCATCAAAGGCCGACTTTACAAACTCCATCATATGTGACTGAAGTGCATAAGCAGGCTTGATGATTCCTGGTGTGTCGCTAAAGACCGCTTGAAAATCCGCTCCATTGACAATACCGAGTATTCTGTGACGTGTGGTTTGGGCCTTACTGGTAATGATCGACAGGCGTTCCCCGACAAAGGCGTTCATTAGGGTACTCTTACCCACATTGGGGTTTCCGATGATGTTGACAAATCCAGCGCGATGGGCCATAATGCAAATTTTGACAAAGTTACGTCAAGTTTCCTTAGCGCTTGTAACCGGCCTTTAACAATGCTCTTTTAGGCTCGCGCGAGACCGCGTAGAGCCCCCAGTGTTTTTCGGGCTCATTGGGGTCATCAGAACCTTTCCAGGGCTCATCAAAGGCTTCAAACCAAAAAACCAACACCTTGGATTCTCGAGCCCATCGATTTAAGGCTTGATAATAGGTTTTCTGGGCCATGGGATGAGCAAAATGCACCGGAATTCCCTTGCCATTCGCTGTTGTAGGCCAACCCGCTTCAGTAATAATAACAGGCTTATTGGGGTACTTTTTGGTAATCTTTTGATAATCGCTTTGAGTCACTCCAAGCGCCTGATCAATATCTTGAAACTCCCAAACAGGGTAGGTATGTATCGAAATAAAATCCACATGCTCTACTAAGGGCTCCATGCTGTCCAGCCAGGGCACATAATTATCGCAAACCGTAACCGGTTGCTGACATTGGGCTTTGACGGCCAAAACATAGGTTTTAATTTGATCTACCGAGACCAAATGATCCGTCCAGGAGACACAAGCCTCATTACCCACAGCTAAAGCAAAAATACGCTCGGGATACAGGCCTGCAATGTGAATTAAATCGTCTATTTGCTGACGGTTTTTCTGCTTGTTGGCCTTCAAAATTTCTGTCGGATAAACTCCAGAGTCCCAACCACAGTCCGGATTGTTTTCTTCAGCCTCAAGATAGGCCCCAATCATGACCTTGAGCGGGATATCTTCTTTTTGGAGTATTTCGAGAACCATTTTGGTATGGTCATCGACACTGTACAGGCGTATGTAAGAAAAATGCTGAGCCACCAAAAGCAAGTCTTGCTTAACTTCTTGATAGGTAGGAATGGGACCCCCTGGAAATTGATTTTCTCGATATCCAGAATAACACACTCCTGGCCCAGCATTTATGGAAAATAATTGATCGTAATGCAAGGCAATAATTCTTTGACTTCGCCGAAAGATACGGATTAAAACTTCAACTGCTCGTTTTGATCCCAAAGACCCCAGTAAGCGCCAACAGCTCCTTCTGCGTCGACTTTCCAAGACTCGTCGAATGCCGCAAAATAGAACATTTCTATGCCCTCGGTTTGTGACCATGTCTGGGCATTAATGAAATATTTCAAAGCATTTTCATAACCCGGTACTGCAGCACCAAGTGCTTCCCCCTCACTGGGCCATCCCGTTTCTGTAATGATCACTTTTTTACCGGGAGCGGCGGCTTGGGCTTGGTAGTACATTTGCTTCATGTAGAGCAGAGAATAATCGATACCACAGCCCTCCCAATAAGGATAGCAGTTGGCCAAAATCACATCACATGCCTCTGTAATTTTTGGCCGGTTGGTGAACTCGTAATAGGCATCAACATAACCTACAGGCGTCTCTGGCAAGGCCTTCTTTACACGATTAATGTAGTCCACAAGAGTATCTTCCTCTAGTTCTTTGCGATACATCACCTCATTGCCCACGGCTGCCACATCGACATAACCCTGCTTGGTCAATGCGATTAATGCCTCAATCTCCTCTTCATTTTTTTCTAAATCATCCCCTAGCCAAGCACCGACCAAGGTATTTAACCCATATTCCCTTGCCAAAACCGGTATTTGCTCATTTCCTTGGGTACAAGAAAATACCCTAATCCATTTGGTGTACGGTTGTAACAAGGCCAATTTTCGTCTGATTTGTGCCTCAGAAATAGGATCTCCTGGTTTTTGAGCCCCCTCATAGGGGCTGAAGCAAATTCCGTGCATTTTCTCATTGAGCAAAACCCGACTTTGCTCTTGTAACCCCTTACGATCTAAAGCATTGACCTCTACTCCGGCCAAAGACATCATCTTTTCTTCTCTGTATGACATGAATTATAAATTAAATTTTTGTTTATGAATTTTTTCGTTTTTCCAATTTTGTTTTGATTTCTTGGGCCTTTTCTTCGGTGATGTCATAACTCTTCATGATCCAAATCGCCCCGATTACCCCTGCGATTGGTAAGAATGTGTAAAACAAGCGCATCCCAGTAACAGCAGACTCGGTTACATTTTCAGCATCAAACCCAACTACGGATAGGATAAATCCTCCAAGTAGGGCCGCAATACCAAAACCTAATTTCACCATCCACCAGTATACAGCGCCCAAAACTCCTTCGCGGCGTTTACCAGTTTGAAGCTCGTCTAAATCGCAAACATCCGCTGTCATACTCATCATGATGGTAAATAAACTCCCGATACCAAAAGAGTGAAACGGTAAGGCAAACAAGAACAAATACGGTTTTCCTGGCACAAACAGAAACCAAAATAGAATATAGCCTATGATCGAGATCAACTGAGAGACGATAAAGGCCTTCTTTTTTACCCATCTTTTTGGACATGCGAGTAATGATGGGAATAACTAAAAACGTCGTCACCAAAGCACCGACCGAACCGTGAAGCGCTGGCCAGTTACCCGCACTGGCTGGATCACTATTAAACAGATAATGCACAATGATCAAAAAAGTGTAGGCAGCAATGACATTGAACGAATTAAAAATTAAAAAAGTTGCCCCGGCAATCTTACGAAATTGAGGGATTTTAAAGGCCTCGAAAGCAGAGGTAAAAATACCCCTGATACTCTTAAGGACCTGTGGCGCGCTGATGGGTTGAAAATCTTCGCGATCTAGGGTCGATTTACTCTTGAGGAAAATAGCGGGAATCAAGGCAAATATGGTGCACGGTATGGCTACCCAAATCGCCAAATCACCAACGCCCGGATCTGCGCCTTCTGGAAACCATGAGGGGTCATAGAGAATTACCCAAAACCAAGGGGCGATGACCCAAGCCCATTGTCCAATAAATTGGGCCACTGCCATGATTTCCGTCCGCTCATGAAAATCTTCACTGATTTCATAGCCCATGGCCACATAAGGTACACTGAAAATGGTAAGCCCTAAATAAAAGACCAAAGACCAACTCAAAAAGTAGATGAAATTATAGACCACTCCATCGTCTTTATGCAGTTGCCACATGGCGATATAGGAAAGCCCCATGATTAAAGCACCAATGAGCACATATTGTCGTCTACGGCCCCATTTGGATTTGGTGTTATCTGAGACAAATCCCATGATGGGGTCAGTAATGGCATCAAAAATTCTGGGGACAAATTGTATCACACCCCAAAGTATGGCAGCAAAACCCAAATCTTGTACCAGCACAATGATAAATACCCCTAAGGCTGCGGGAAACATTTGATTGGCGAGCATTCCAAAGCCAAAAGCAATTTTTTGGCCCATTGAGACGCTCTTTTTTGGCATTAATTTCACATCTGTCATAGTCGTAGTTGTTTGTTAGTTGTTTATGATAATGGTCTGTATCGCTTGAGGGTTTAAAACCACGCGATAAGTTTGGTCAATTCCTTTAATTTTTATGGACTTTATCTCCGTAGTTGGATTAAATAAAATCACCACATAGCCCTGATTGTCTGCTTTAACAGCACTAACCATTAGCTCTTGATCCGCGCACTGGTGCTCCATGACAACATATCCCGGTCGAATGAATTTGCTGAAATGACACATAACATAATAAAGCGGCGTGTAGTAAATTTCATCTCGATCTGGGTCTACAATAACTGGCGCCACACACCAGTTTTCAAACCAGTTTGGCCCTCCTTGGCGGTCTAACACCATGTTCCAATCGATCCATCCATCAACCCAGTGGTTCAAACAACCGATTATATCTCTCGCATAACGATGCACCGGGGCGTATTTTGGATGTAAATATTTCTTTTCCGGTTCGCGCCAGGTATAGCCCCAATCTGTCGCCTCCTCACACCAATACCAATCGTCTTGACGCCATGCCGGCGTTTGCGCATCACAACAGGCCTCTGTTTGTATTAAAAATTTATCCGGAGCTGCTTGATGGGCACGCTCCAGGGCCTGTGGAAAATAATCATAGGTACTTTCATACCAATGCACGGCAGTACCGTCAAAGTAGTGTGCATTATCGGCATTTTGATACATAATAGATACCCAATGATCAAGACCCTCTCTGTTTTGATCGTAACCTAAAATCTTGAGGTGCTCCAATCCTGATTCAGACAAGGTTGGCCCTAAATGATAACGGACAAATTCGGTCATTTGCTCAGGGGTGTAATGCATGCTTTCCCAATTTCCACCATTGCCGTGCGGTTCATTCTCAACGGTAAATCCCCAAAGCGGAATGCCTTCTTGAGCATAAGCCTTGGCATATTTGACAAAAAACTGAGCCCAGGTCGGATAATATTCAGACAATAATCCACCCCCAACCCAGGAGTTATTGTCCTTCATCCATGGTGGTGCCGTCCAAGGAGAAGCAATTAATTTAAAACCCTGGGCAGAACACCTTAAAGCCGCTTTGATCATAGGGATGAGGTAATCTCGATCGTGTTCTACACTAAAATGATCTAAGTGCTTATCGCCTGCTACTGGGGCATAACTGTATTGTCTGCGTGCAAAATCACATGAATTCATGTGGGTTCTGGTCAAAGAATAATTTGCTCCTTCCTCTGAGAAATAAGCACCAATAATTTCTTGGCGCCTGGATTGGCTCAGCTGATGCACCAGGTATGATGTAGCATCGGTAAATGATCCACCAAAACCAGTAATGGTTTGACGTTCACGGCCTGCAAACAAAATTAACTCGGTATCGGCCTCATCCTGATTATGTACCCACTGACTGATTTGGTCATGACTAACTTGGATTAAGTTCCCTCCGGATCGAGAGGTTTCAAACACCTTTATTTTCAATGAAATCTCGGTAATATTTTTTTCCACCTCACTCATCATCTAACTGCCTCAATTATTCCGGTCTCTGATCGGATTTAAAATAAGATTGTATCACGTTGTAAACTTCTTTTATGTTGCGATCAATATCAACGATACCCCAATACTCTTCATTGGCTGTACCGTCATAAGGAACACCGCTACTGCCGGGGGCCCACCCACCAATATCTTGAATTTCAGGCGCTCCCGCTTTCCACCAGCCATCGGTAAATGAAAAAATCGCCACTCCCGCCGCTCGCGTATCAGGGGTCAAAATCTCAGACAACATATTGCTTAGGGCATCGGCCTGAGCACGCTGGTTTTGCCCCTGTTCATACCCCAGTTTGGACACCGTCATATAACTGTCTGCACCCAACTCGGAAAAGTATACGGCCTTTTCACTGCTCTGATCAAAATCCTCGAGTGCCTTGTAAGATTCATCCCAGCGATAGACATTAAGTCCCCAGAGGTCCAATGCGCTTAATCGGTTCAAAACCTCGGGCGTGGGGACCTCGCCGTGAGCCGAAGCCACAGGATGGTCTGGGTCAAGCTCGTGAATCGCCTGTATGGCCTTCTCTAGCGTGCTATACCACAGGTCCAATGATCCTCCGAACCACTCTGGATGATAATTGTACTCGTTGCCAAGCTCCCAAAATAAAATTGCAGGATGATCTTTAAATTTAGTTATGTAATCCAGATAAGTCTCCGAGCGCAAATCATAACGCCCTTGCTGATTATAGCCAAAGCTCACAATCACACGTATTCCAGCCTCATAAATTTCATCTAAAACCTCTCTTGAGGTTATGGGCTCATAAACTCGTATGGAATTAATGCCTGCCTCTTTCATCAGCGCAAGGTCCTCTGTCAAGCGATCAAAACTCCTTTGGGTCTGACCTTTGGCCACAGGATGATAGCATACAGCCTTGATAAAATAAGGTCCTTGCTGCGTTTGCAGTCTCCCCTGTTCAACCCAAATCTTATTGGATTGAGATTGCATGGCCTCTTGACAACCCAAAAGAATCAGAGCGATTGCCCCTAAAATTAAATATGGTCTATTTCCCGTTCTCAACTCCTTGTATTATTCATCCGATACCTTTGGATCCTCCATTTCTTTAATGTGTAAATCCTTATATAATAACTCTAAATCACCGTTGTAGGTTTTATCAATCACCCTGCCGTCACGCTTTAAAGCGTCAAACACATTTTGGTCTACCAGGGACCATAGGGCGTACTTGGCCTGACCCTGCACTGTGAATAAACCAAAATGATTCTCAGAGTCCGCTGGGTTTGCCGAACTTTTCCAGGGCTCATCAAAAGCCTCAAAAAAGAAGCAACTGATACCTGCTTTTTGAGTCCAAGCCCGCATCGCCTTGTAATACTGTGCTTGTTTGTATTCATCAGCAGCTCGTGATCCATCAGGCCCGTAAAGCCCGTCTGAACTACTGGCCCAACCTGTTTCTCCTATGTGTATGGGTTTTTCTACACCGATACTCTTGACATAATTAGCCACTTGAGCAAACTGAATCTGACTGTACTCGAGCGCATTGTTCATGAGCTCAGTACTGGCTGATAATTTCAAGGCCACCACAGAAGAGGTTTCATCAGTCAAGTCAGCGGCCTTATCCTGAGCACCAGATTCTGCCTTATCAGTCTTTTTTTCGTGAGTGTAATGCCAAAACGATGGGTTGTAATGCGTGTCGTGAAATGGATAAGTATGCACCGACAAATAGTCTACAGCCCGTATCAGCGCATTGAGCTCCTCATTGTGATACTCTGGGCCACCGCCGCCCCAAGAAGCAAAATTATCAGAACTTGTGACCCAAAGCTCCTGAGGAAGTTCTCCTTTATTTTTCAACTCCTGTAGATGATTTACCCAACCCAAAATAACTTTTGGACCCACAAAATAAGAGGATGCCCAATGCACCATAGCCTCATTACCCACAGCGATGACTTTGATAATGTTTGGGTACTGCTGAGTTAATGCCACCGCACGTTCAATTTCTGCTTTATTAGCCGCGTAATTTTCTTTGCTGTGATCTGGTGCATCAGTCCAAGCACCGGCACAATCGATCCATACCCCGAGCATCACATACATCTCAAAATCTGGATCAGTCTCTTGAAGCTCGTCAATGGCTTTGACCACATTGCTCGCATGAGGAAACTGCATATTATAGGTCCGCAAAAATCGAATGCCCATGGCATGCATGATTTTTATATCCTGCTTTAATTGGTCCATAGTGGGTTGTTCTTGACGCACTAAACCACGATATCCCCCGTATGAAATTGCGGGATATTGGGATTACCCAATATCTCTGAAGCACTTTTATGGTGCATAGTTTTGTTTTGTTTTTGATTGAACCCACAGGCCACTAAACTCATACTCAATGCTGTGACGCATACACGCCTACTGCCCTGATGCAGTATTTTCAGCAAAAATGATTTTGGTTTTTTCAGTGGATTAATCATCATTTAATATTGCTTTCAAGGTTAACACGTTACCGTAACTCGAGTAACCTCATGACTTCGTCTAAAAATTGATTGGCTCAATTCCTTACTCAGTGTCAGCCCTTTTATCGTGTTCTGGGTCCCATCAGACATATCTACAATAATCGATGGTGAATCGCCTTTTAAATAAATCACCGGAACCTGACATATCGTAAAAGCCAAACTTTGCTCTGGCAGATCAATAATTCCCTTATTTTGCTGTACATCAACATATTTAAATTGTGCTGGAGCCTCAAGGAATTCAGTGTCCGGCAAAAGCGCACGGTCGAAACTCAGCTGACCATTTGCCACACGCACCCCGAGCTCACCATATCGACACAGTAAGTCCTCTTTCACTTGTCCGGTCATACCCGGCTGCTGCGCTCCCTTTCCTCCGGGCGTATGCGAATATGGATCGGTTGGGAACGCACCATAAAGCTCCGGCGATTTATGCGCTCCAATACCGGCGTTAATTTCGAAATAATGATCGTATAATCGGCCAACTATCGCGGCATCCTCTTGATTGGCTACGGCGGTTTTAGTCACCTCAAAAACCGCAAGTCTTAACTTAGAAACCATGTGCCAATAAATCGACCCCAATCCTTCATACCCAAAGAAGGTTCCTGAGCGCCCTGTGAACGCCTTATGATTAAAAATTGACTCGTATAAACTTTCAATGTGCTTGCCTTCCTCTTTTACTAGCATTTGATATTCCTGCGGTAAATTCCCCAAAGCAGTCCGGAGATATTTGACATTGTTAAAGTTACCATTAAAGTGATAGCCCCCATTACAGTCCTTGGTCACAATATCCATATTCCCGATCGAGACAAGCTGAGACAAAAGTGTAGAGCTAGCTACAGCCTTTGGGTCTATATTGTTCTTTTCTAAAAAACGTGGCAAACTCTTGTCGGGATAAAGTATGTAGCTGTATTGATCTTTTCTAAATAGCGCACTTGCCTTGAGTGCATCTAATACGTCCAGACTCTCATTGGCATTGAGGTATCCCGAACTCAAGACAGCAACTTGACCCTCGAGCATTTCTGGTAAATAGGTCACTGAGATTCCCCCATCGGAATTAACGGTCATCAAATTGTAGGCGTGATACAAATTATCCTCACGTTTGTTGTTATCGATCGAGTGTTCTAAATAAACAAGGGCCAAATCAATGAATTCATCGAGGTCGGCAAGCGCCAATTCTAACTTTTTACCCGAAAAATCTTCGTTATAGATCTTTTGGCGATAGTCACTCGCCGGAATCCCAAGACCATCAAGTATACTTCTTCGCATTTCATTTGAAACTGAACCCGTAAGGGATTCTTGGTGGGTCGATAAAGTTTCCTTCATACGACTGTAACAAGCCACTAACTCCTGAGAAATAGGCACTTTTTGATGTTTGGTCTGTGCCAAAACGTCCTTAAAAAATACGAGGAAGCGTCTCAGGTAATACAATGTGACCATCGAGACGCCATTACCCACTAGTGCATTATTGGCATCATTCCATTCTGGACGCTGTGTATTCATCCAAATACCGCCCTCTGGAATAAAATTGGATAACTTCGCCAAAGTGGTAGCCATAATTTTTTCGATGAAATTCACCTTGTATATAAAGACATGGGTTTCCCGAAGTAATGCACCATCACCTCCTATCTCGCCTCTCTTAAATTCAATTTTTTCTTCACGTTCGTGATCGAAATCAATCGTGTTTTTTGGGTCCTCCAGTAGCTCTTGATAAGGTTTTATTCGATAAGGTACATTGGCATATACAAAAGAATTTTCGGCCAAATAGGTATCAAGTTTATCGGGGTAATACGCTTGTATGAATTCAAGGAATTTGAGCAGATAAATAATTTGGTGATCCCCCCAATAACCGATATACGACCACGGATTATCAGGTTCAATTGTCTCCCATTCAAAGCCGTCCTTGAACACGCGATAAGGATTATATCCATCAAAAGTAGTCGCATTGAGAAACTTAAACATCATGCCCTCGATGAACTCAGGATAGGCGTGAGCAAGGGCTTCCCAGTTTTGAAAAATATCGCGCCAATTGCCTTGATAATCCAATATTTTTGAGCCATCATCCTCATTACGCAGGTTGATGGAAAACTTATTCCAGGGACGACTCGGATCTCCATGGCGACGGCTAAATTTGAGCGGCAAATACTCAACACACAATCTTTGGAAATTTAAATCCTCGTCCTGTTTTGCTGCATTTCTCAAAAAGAATAAATCAAATTCTTCGGGCCATCCGGCCATTTGATCCGATTTCTTGAAAAACACTTTGTGATTGGCCCTGTTGATGTAGTCCATAAAATCAGCCTTGTCAATTTTGTAATTCTCGTCAAATATTCCACCCCGCATGACATTGAACATGGTGTTGGCAAAATGTCGAATATTTCGGCGACGATCTGCAGTGAGTTGAAGCCCATCACTCGCCGCAATTAAGGCAATTAACTGCTCAGAGCCCCGAGCAATATCTTGAGACAAATCTGCCTCTAACTCACCCGGTGTTTTCAGTGCCTCTCGCAGACCAATAACATCACTCATTCCCTGACTCAAATTGGCCACCATGGACCATTTCTTTTGCTTGCCAGGGGACAACTCAAAAGTGTCTGCAACAAAATAGGCCCCTCGTTCGGCTTTTACGTCGGTTTCTGTGATTAACGATCCTCCGGAGCGAAAGGTCTGAACCTGCTTGGAGGACAATAATACTGTCGGTGCCGTTAGGCCTAAAGACCAGACCACATTGGCTTTGAGGGCCTCACTGGGCTCTGCCTTATCTGAAATAATAGCACTCAGGGCATATAAACCTAGATTACCTGACTCTAATTCGCATTTTTTGTAAGCGTCTACCAGATTACTACTGCTGGCCTGTAATCCTTCTGGGACCCCATAGGGCAGTATATTTTGCAGCCCATCAAGTACTTTTATCTTGAGATTATTTTGCGACAGTGATTTGATCGAAACTTGTCGCACAAAACCAAAACGTTCGCTGGTCGCCCACTCATAGCTGAAATTCAAACCTAAATCGTGATTGATTTCTTCAAATATCAACCTATTACCAAAAACGTTTTTATAGAGATTTCGTTCAATGTGGTACGCACCGGAATATCGATCAGAGAAAGGTTCCCAAAGGAGTTGTCGGTCCTGCTCATCCACCAAAATGATGGTTTTACTTCCCGTATACTCATTAGATTCGGTGATTTTATCGTCCGTGTAATAAGGAAAAATGGCATGATCGCTGTTGATTCTGCCGGCAGACAGCCCCCCTGTGCTTGAGATGAACATCCAATGATCAGAGTGACTGACAATGCTCATAAAAAACGGACGCATCTGGTCGGTGTTGCTTATTTTAAAGTAGGTTTTTCCGTTAATGCTTACTTCACTTCCTTGGACATCTTTTATTTCGTGTGTAAGGGGTTGACTCCCCAGATATATGGATTTATTTGTTTCGCTTAAATTCATTGCAATTTTTTGGTCTGTTAAGTATTTTTTGGTCGCCAAGTACAGGTGTACAGTTCCGGCTTAATCGGAGCTCAAAATAGGATAATTTTGAGTTTCATCGAAATAAAAAAACTATACAATAAGTATACAAACCTTTACATCATCCGATCTAAAGCACCTATCTCAAAAACAGACACAGATCATAAATATTTGCTATTCAATTAATTAAGTATTGCATTTTCCCTAATCAAACAATTGAATCATTCTCAAAAACCACAACTTCCCCTACAGCAGCTCAATAAAAAATCAGAAACAGTGGTCCATAGTTAAACGCCGAGCCATCCTTCAAAATGCCACGACCAAGATCCTATTTTACAATGATGCACAATAACAAGTCATTGCCTCGCCGTCTAAAGCCAAAAAAATTATTGTAACCTTTACTTCTCATTTATAAAAAATGTGTTACGTTTGCGTTACATTTTAAAAACAACCAATCATGCAAAACCAAATTGAAATTATTATTCCTGTTTTAGGAATGCTCACAGGAATCATTCTTCCCATTGCGGTCTTTATCTGGCAATACAAAGATGCAAAAGGCAAAAGAGAAACGGTCAAAGAAATCGCTCAGCATCTTGAGGACCCAGCCAAAATTCAGGAACTTCTCAACATTTTTGACGAACGCAAAAAGGAGCCCATTGACTACCGCAGAAATGGAGTCATTACTCTTTTCGTAGGCGCAGGCCTTTACTTTCTTGGCTATTTTGCGCTGGGCAGTATTCTCAAAGGGGTTGGCGCTTTAGTTGCTCTGATAGGCATTGGAACAATGATCGCGGGATACCTCTATCCAAATACAGGTAAGGAGCTCAGCGATGCCGTCGAAGAATACGAAAAGCAATAAGATTTGGGACGCAATCATCAGAAACTACACAACAACCTAGAGGAACACCGCAAGCAAGCCGGATTTACTCAAAAAGAACTGTCTTTGGCCGCTGATGTCTCCCGAAAAAGCATCAACGCTATTGAAAATGGAATTTATATTCCCTCAACGGTTCTTGCCCTTAAGATTGCCCGAACCTTACAATGCAGTGTTGAAGAATTATTTGAATTGCCTTTACAGTAATTTCTGAGCACTTTTATTACTGTTTCCGCTATTATATTAAGGACAATCCGTTGACTAGGAGTACTCTTATACCCACAATAAGCACCAAAACAGCAGTGAGTTGTTTGATTCTTTTGGCCGAAAGTTTTTTAAAACCAAACCTTACCCCTAACTGTCCGCCAATAAAAACGCTGAGTACCATAAACACAGCAACCTCAGGGGGCAGGTGAAGAACCTTGGCATAAATCAGTCCTCCAAAGGCAGCAATGGAATTGACCAAAATAAAAAAACTGGCCAAGGCCGCAATTTCAGAAGAAATCCCCCACCTTAAATAATAAAGGATTGGGGCTAGAAAAATTCCTCCACCGATTCCTACGAGTCCCGATATCAAACCGATAACTGCCCCGAGTAAGTAATTAATCACCTCAGGATACTGTTTGAAGTGTTTTTCATTTGAGGAGGGGTGTTGCTCAGTCTGCCAAATCAAAATTAATGCCGCAGCAATCAAAACAAAACCAAGGATCAAAAAGAAAATTTGCTCAGTAAGCCTAAATGACGCCCCGATAAATGCCAGAGGCACGCTTGTTAAAACAAATGGCACAAACCGCCTGAGGTCAAAATGTTGGTTCCTAATGAACCAGTAAGTACTGCCACTAACGACCACAATATTACAGAGCAGTGCCAAAGAGCGCATGGTATAAAAAGAAACAGCCATCAGGGCGAGAATAGCCAAATAACTCGAACCTCCACCAAAGCCCACCGAAGCATAGATTACCGCAATAGCAAAGAAAACGATACATGTAATTATTAAACCAGTAGCCGATAATATCATCGCATTTCCTCTTGAATCGATAATCCGCTATTGGAACAGATTTCGTTATATTTGAGTGAATATAATGAAAATTTTGATTTCGGTAGAACAAGCGATTTCGCTCATTAAAAAAAATGTAGGCCAAGGCATTGCACAAGAAACTATTGCTCTGGAGCAAGCACTCGGCTATATCTCGGCAGAAGATATTTTTGCGCCCATAAGCCTGCCCCCCTTTCGTCAGTCTGCCATGGACGGTTATGCCCTAAATTACCACAGTGGCGATACATTTGACGTCATGGGCGAGGTAAAAGCTGGAGATTCGATGAGTCCAATTCTTAAAAAAGGACAGTGTGTGAGAATTTTCACCGGAGCCATGGTCCCAAAAACTGCCAATGTTGTCATCAAGCAAGAGTCCGTGCTCAGAAATGAAGACACAGTCAGCGTCCAACAAGATATCGTCCCAGGCAGCAATATTCGACCTGAAGGAGAGCAAATTAAAGCTAATGAGCTTGCGCTGAGTCGGGGAACATATTTAAACGCAAGCACAATTGGTTTTCTGGCCGGGATGGGACTCGTTAGCGTGTCGGTTTACAAAAAACCAACCGTGGCCATAGTGATCACCGGAAACGAACTTGTTACGGGTGGGAAACCACTTGAACAAGGGCAAATTTATGAGAGTAACGCCATAATGCTAAGCAGTGCCTTGCAGAATATTGGCATCAATAAAGTGGATATTCTTACCGTGAGAGACAACTACCAGGACACGGAAGATATTTTGACCCAAGCACTTGATCAATATGATTTTACCTTAGTTTCAGGGGGCATCTCTGTCGGAGATTATGACTTTGTTGGCAGTGCCTTAAATACAATTGGCGTTGAGCAAATTTTTTATAAGGTCAAGCAGAAACCAGGAAAACCCTTGTATTTTGGAAAAAAAACTAAAAATTATGTCTTTGCCCTGCCGGGAAATCCTGCCTCAGCACTCAGTTGTTTTTATGTTTATGTGGCTCTAGCGATCGCTCGATTTTCTGGCAAACCAAATTCTGGTGTCAAAAGGTCCCAGCTTTTGGCTGAAAATAATTTTGTCAAGTCCGGGACTAGAGCCTACTTTTTAAAAGCCTTTGCCAAAGCAGAAACTGTAGAAATACTCGAGGGACAAGCCTCGTCCATGCTGCGCTCATTTGCCACAGCAAATGCTTTAGTTTATCTCCCTGAGCAAGTGAACTCCATAAAACAAGGCGATTTAGTAGAAGTATGGTACTTACCCAGTTAGTATTATGAGTTATCAAATAAAATATAAAATTTGGATTGAGGCAGATCAGCAGACTTTTCTAGGGAGCGGCAGAATAAAGCTCTTGAAGGCCGTCGAAGAATTAGGCTCATTGAACAAAGCCGCTAAAAAACTGAATATATCCTATAAAAAAGCATGGGATTTGATTCAAAGCGTCAACGAAACTGCACAAAAACCGATGATCACAACGACAACCGGTGGCAGTGGCGGGGGCGGCATGACCTTGACTGACTACGGCAAAACAATGATTGCCCGCTATGAACATTTGAGCCTGAGTACCGCAGCATTCATGCATCGACAAAAATTTGAACAATAAACACTTATGATCCACAAAGTACACCTAAAATATTTTGGCCAAATTGCCGAGTTTACCGGTAAGTCTTCAGAAATAATCACTGTGGAGACCACTATCGTTAAGGAGATTTTGGACCTACTGAACCAAAGCTACCCCGGACTATCTGCTCAAGAATTTAATGTTGCTGTGGATCATGAAATAGTCGATACACAGCACCAAGTCATAAAAGACATCGAAATTGCCCTATTGCCTCCTTTTGCCGGAGGTTAACCCCCTAAAAAACTAAATTGGACCATCAAGAGAAATATATAAGACAAATAGAACTCCCTGAAATCGGCGTAGCAGGACAAGAACGTTTGCGGCAGGCGCGGGTATTGGTCGTCGGAGCCGGTGGCCTTGGGTGTTCTGCGCTGCAGTATCTCGCTTCCACTGGAGTCGGCACACTGGGCATTGTAGATTTCGATACCATCGCGCTTTCGAATCTTCACAGGCAGATTCTCTATACTGTCCAAGACGTCGGCGCCCCCAAAGTAACGGTAGCCAAAAAACGGTTAGCGCAACTCAATCCGGAATGCGTCATAAACACTTACAATACGCTCTTGTCCTCAAAAAATGCCCAAGAGATTATCCAGGATTACGATCTCATTATCGATGCTACAGATATGATTCCGGTGCGTTATATAATCAACGATGCTTGTCTTGAACTGAACAAACCGCTTATTTACGGGGCCATTTACAAATATCAAGGCCAAGTGGCGGTGTTTAACCATCAGAACGGCCCAACCTACGATGCCTCTTTCCGGATCCCCCCAAAGAGAAAATCCAAAATTGTGATCAGCGAGGTGTATTGCCCGTATTGCCGGGATTATAGGATTAATGCAGGCCACAGAGGCCATTAAAATAATTATCGGATTTGGAACAACGCTGAGTGGGTATGTCGGGCTTTTTGACCTTGCGAGCATGCAATGGGAACGCATTAAAATTAAGCGAAAACAGCCCTATAAAAAATCAGAAGGAACTGAGTTAGATAGAGCATCTTTAATCAGTTCAAATTATTAACAATACAAGCAAAAACAATGAGTGAACATAAACCAAAAAACGTATTTATTCAGGGCCCGATCAGCCCGGAATTTATCGGTCGTTCCATAGCCAAACATCAAACCAAAACAAGCATTGGGGCGCATAACATTTTTTTAGGTCAAGTTCGGGCCGATCATATAGACGGTAAAACAGTAACGGCTATTGAGTATTCCGCCTATAAGGAAATGGCCAACAAAGTCTTTCACAACATTCGCGAATCAATTTTTGACAAATACGACATCACCTGTATGCACATTTATCACAGTATTGGCAGGGTAAATGTCGGAGAAATTTGCCTTTTTGTTTTTGTTTCCGCGCCCCACAGAAAAGTGGTTTTTCGGGCGCTTGAAGAAATTGTTGAGGCCATCAAAGCACAGGCCCCAGTTTTTGGCAAAGAGATATTTGACGACAAATCACATCAATGGAAGGTTAATCAATAAGCAATAAAATGGTAGATATTACCCACAAAAAAACGACCCTGCGGATTGCAACAGCACAGGCGACTGTAAAAGTTAGTAAACCAGAAACCATAACCGCCCTTGAGAACGACACAGTTCCCAAAGGCAATGTTTTTGCCATGAGCAAAGCAGCCGGGCTGCTCGGAGTAAAAAAGACTCCCGAATTACTGCCTGATTGCCATCCAATCCCCATAGAGTACACTGATGTACGATACGCGATCAACGGACTAGAAATCACTATAGATTTTACCGTTAAAACCATCTACAAGACCGGTGTTGAAGTAGAGGCCATGCATGGGGCGAGTATCGTGGCGTTAAATATGTACGACATGCTTAAGCCTATAGACAAAGGCGTGGAAATCCACCACATAAAATTATTAGAAAAACGTGGCGGAAAAAGTGACTTTACTAAAGATACAGGGGCAAAAATAAAAGCAACCGTTGTCGTTTGTTCCGATACCATTGCCGCAGGAAAAAAAGAAGACAAAGCCGGTAAGACCATAATCGCTCAACTCGAAAGTTTTGGAGTAGACATAGCAGAGTATACCGTCATCCCCGACGAGACTCATCTCATCCAAGAAAAAACTAAAGCCTATGTTGCTCAGGGCATGGATTTAGTGATTTTCACGGGCGGTACAGGCCTATCTCCCAGAGACGTCACCCCAGAGGCGCTTAAACCCTTGCTCGAGCGCAATATTCCGGGGATCGAAGAAAGCATCCGCAGTTATGGTCAAGCGCGCACCCCTTATGCCATGCTCTCAAGAAGCGTCGCCGGAATGATGGGGAGTAGCCTTATTCTCGCTCTTCCAGGGTCTACTAGAGGTGCGGCAGAGTCCATGGAGGCGATTTTTCCTCAAGTCTTACACATTTTTCAAGTCGCTCAAGGAAGCCGTCACGACTAAGTCCATTAATATGTTAGAAGATACCTTTGGCAGACAACACAATTACTTGCGCATTTCGCTCACCGAGCAATGCAATTTGCGTTGTAGCTATTGTATGCCCGCAGAGGGCGTCCCCCTGTCCCCTAAGGGGCATTTAATGACAGCCGATGAAATTTATACAATTGCGCAGACCTTTGTCAAAGAGGGGGTGACTAAAATTCGACTCACTGGAGGAGAACCGCTCGTTAGAAAAGACGCCAAAGATATTCTGCACAAATTATCCTCGCTCGATGTGCCGCTGTCCATAACCACTAACGCCGTAATCACAGATCGATTTATCGGTTTATTCAAAGCACTGGGAATTAAAGACATCAATGTTAGTCTGGATACCTTGAATCCTGATCGCTTTAAGACCATTACACGGCGTGATTATTTCCAGCGCGTTTATGACAATATATTTTTACTGCTTAAAGAGGGCTTCAATATAAAGCTCAACTGCGTTTTGATGAAAGGGGTTAATGAGGATGAAATCATTGACTTTATCAAACTTTCAAAACATCATTTAATCCACATTCGCTTTATAGAGTTTATGCCCTTTGAGGGCAATAGTTGGGATCGTTCCAAACTAATCTCTTATCAAGAAATCATGGATCAGGTCGCTTTGACCTATGAAGAGTCCGATGTGCTTCGCATCCAAGACCGGCCAAACGACACCTCAAAAAACTATCAAATCAAAAACTTCAGAGGAACTTTTGCCATTATCAGTACCGTGACCAATCCATTTTGCGATTCATGCAATAGACTAAGATTAACCGCTAACGGCCGGATAAAAAATTGCCTTTTTTCTGCAACTGAAACCGATTTACTGACCCCGCTACGGAATGGACAGGCTATTGAGCCATTCATTCAAAAAGCCGTGGCCGCTAAACTCAAGATGCGCGGAGGAATGGCTACCCCCGAGAAATTTCATGACCCAACTCAGTACGAAAAAAACCTAAGTATGATTACTATCGGGGGCTAACTAGAGTTGACCTTTCTTAAAGCCGTAAGTATTCTGGCCCACAAAATCCGTGGGGAACTTTTCGTCTCCTGGAAATCCTAATTCAATAGTCCCACTATCTTCAGGAATATAGTCGGTCTTAAAGATGTAATCCCAAAGACTGAGACTTATCCCGAAGTTCACCCCAAATTTCCCCTCAGGCAAGTCATGAGCATGGTGATACAAGTGCATTACCGGGTTATTGAAAATATATTTGAGTGGCCCCCATGTGACTTTAATGTTGGCATGGTTGATGTGTCCAATAGTAATGGCTAAGAAATGAACGATGTAGGCCTGCTGTGGTTCAAATCCAAACAAAATCATGACACCAAAGGTTTTGAGCGGCTTGTAGAGTATATTCTCCATCCAGTGATACCTCAGGTGTGCCGCAAAGCCCATCTCTTTGACACTGTGGTGTACTTTGTGAAATTTCCAGAGGAAAGAATACTTATGCAATAGCGTATGGGTAAACCACTGAACAAAATCAAGAACCACAAAAAAGATCAAGAGTTGTCCCCACATTGGCCAACCCGATGGGTCAAAAAAGGCCAGTGATTTGTCGGTAATGCCAATGTCTTCAAAACCAAGCTGTAAGAGTTTATAAAATCCACTAATGGCTACAGAAAAAATGAAGAAATTAAAAAACATATAAAAGCCATCGAGCCAAAAGTCCTTTCTAAACGCAGACTGGTCCTTGCGCCATGGAAATACAATTTCTAACAGCCACACCACAAGAGAAATGACAATGAGACCATAAAAATAATTCGTGTACCACGGCACCTCAAACAATATTGATTTACCGGTCCAGTCGATAGTGCCCATTAAGGCATTGATAAAACCATCTAAATATTTTTCCATAGCAATTTAAAATATCGTAGTTATACTGTCTTTTTTCTTTGGATAATTGTCAAAATTAGACCATTCTGTCCATGATCCATCATAATTTTTGACGTTTTTGTAACCTAATAATTCCGTCAACACAAAAGTCGTGTGCGCCGAACGCACCCCTGAATGACAGTAGGCCACTACTGCTTGTTCTTTATCGGGAATAACCGCGCTATAAATTTTTTCTAACGCCTCAACTCCTTTGAATTTTTTATCACCAGAATAGTTAACACAATCGGCCCAATCCATAAGTAAACTCCCGGGAATACGCCCTGCTGATTTTGCCCCCGATTTTTGCTGCACACCCGTAAATTCATTTTGTGTTCGGGTATCAAAAATCACCGGTGGATTATCTCCACCTACAAAGGCTAACATTTGCTCTTTGTTCACATACAAGCTCATCGGAGACTCTTCTGGCAATTTAAATTCGGCTGGCTCAACAATCGTCTGCTCCTTGGTAAGGATCCCTCCGGCCTCAGTCCATGCACTAAGCCCGCCATTGAGAATTTTTACATTGTCGAAGCCATAATTTTTCAGAACCCACCAAAGTCTAGCAGCATCACAAGAGGCCACATTATCATAGACAATGACGGTGTCACTGTTTTCAATTCCTTTTGCGCCAAACAACTCTTCGAGTTGACTTTTTGAACACATCATTCCTTTGTAAGGATAGCTTGCATCTTCAATATCGCTTCGCCATATTTGAACAGACCCCTCAATATGACCCTGATTGTACTCCTTTTCCCTGCCAAAGTGAACCACTTTAGTATTGGGGTATTTTTGGCTCAGTTGGAGTTCCTGTGCTTCAATAATGTGAGCAGAACCAGAATAATCTGCGTTTTGATGTAATGAAACAGACTCATCACTCTTGGACTTCTGGCTCGATTTTTCCTGACATGAAAAAAATATCAAGGCAATAACAATGTATGTACTAGTTTTCCAAATCATACCATTGGATATTTTCTAATGTCATGCGTCGTCCTTTTTTCTTTACGGGATAATTGGTAACCAAATAGTTTATGATAATTTCTTCATTGCCACCGAGATCCCATAAGTTTTGCGTCTGTTGCATCCAGTCAATGGTGGCTGCCCAACGCGCGGCGTCCATTCTATTTTGAGTCACGAGCTTGGCTGAATGACAGTTGGTACAATTGTTTACGGTTTCCATGAGTCCCACACCGTCGATTAGTCCCGTCCGCAAGTGAATTCCATTTTCGATTTTATCCCAATTGTCATCCTCATCAACCATCGCGTAATCCATCGATTCATCATTTTGGCCAAATATAGAATATGTAGGGTCGATCATTCCATAAACTAAAAAACAAGTGACCAAACCAACCACACCAAACATCAATTGCATGGCTCGATAGATCTGTTTTACGCTATGTTTAAAATCTTGTTGACTCTTATTCATCCGACAACTTTTATCGCAATTCGATGACAAGCATTATTCAAATATCCCTTTGGATTCCATCCTGGCAAAACCATGGGCTGACTTGTGTTTTGACTGTCGGTTGCTCTGGCCCAGACCTCATAATATCCATTTTTAGGAAATTTAATATCGGCTGAAAAATGTTGCCAAGCCAAACGATTGGCCGCCGGCTCTAATTCACAAGCGGTCCAGGTTGCCCCAAAATCTATGGAGTATTCCATTTTTGCCACTTCAAGCTCTCCAGCCCAGGCGTGCCCGTTGATTTTCAAAGATTTACCCTCTTTAATTTGGGCCCCTGTTTTGGGATAAGTAATCAAAGACTTAACAGGCATAGATTCGATAATGCACATATCTTCATCTTTCACCTTCTCACCCGGAGCCACAGGTTCACAAGGGACTCTATAGGCTGTTCCCGTCATCTTTGTTCCGTCATGTACCCGATCTCTTACACTTATACCAGTAATCCATTTACCAGAAACAGAAGCTGGCCAGCCTCCTGCGACAAGTCGCAAAGGGTATCCGTGTGCTAAAGGAATATCCTCACCGTTCATTTTGAAGGCGAGCAATGTTTCATCTTGTAAGGCTTTAGCCATAGGCGCTCCACGTGAAATAGGTTCCTTGTCTAGGTCCCCACTCAAATGAACATCTGCAGCGTGATACCCAATATATACGGCATCACTTTTTAGACCAACATCTTCCAAAACATCGCGCAAGCGTACACCCGTCCAGGTGGCACATGAAACTGCACCCACGGTCCACTGATTTCCTTTGGCCGGTGGGTCAAATTCACTTCTCCCATTACCACCACATTCCAAGGTGAGCTGATAGGTATGTTGTTTAAATTTTGACTTGAGCTGGGCTAATGTATATGTTTTTGGCGCATTGACTGATTCTCCATCAAAGGTAATGGTCCAATTTTTTACGTCTATATTTTCGGGTATTTTACCGTTATTCCGGATAAACATATTTTCATTTGAAGTAACCTTTTCATTGAGTAAATGCGCTTGCGCCTCAATATTCCATGGCCTATCATTTAAGACCACCATCCCTTTGTTTTTACCAAACATCTTAAACGGATCTGGATCTTGTAAGGCTAATGGCACATATCCTTCAGGCATCACATGAGCAAAAACTATTTCTGCGCCAATGATAGTGCCCACAGAGGTTAAGGCTGTTTTTCTCAGAAAGTTTCTTCTTTTCATGAACGGACGTTAGTTGGTTGATTATTAAATTTAAATAATCTGGTCATTATCACAAAGAAAACGATTCCTCAAAAAATTTTAGGTAACTTTTGTCACAAAAGACAAAATTTTTGTGCGTGGCTTGACTGCAATAAAAACTCATCGATTCTAGACTTCAGCGGTGTATTTTTTAATACCCATCGAAGCCTGAACCCGGGCGTTCGCCTCAGTGTATAAAAAAACCAGAAGCGATGCTTCTGGTTTTTTTCTGTAGCCGGAACAGGATTCATTTTCTCACTTCACTCGAAAATGGGCCTCAATG
>JAYQIF010000002.1:0-346145 GCA_038141525.1 Flavobacteriaceae bacterium
AGAACTCTATCAATAGCTTCATACGGATGTTATTGATGTCACGCATGCTTTGATTCGATCGAAATCAGCGCAGATTCGTATTTGACGGACTGTTTGTACCCCCTTCACGTTTAGGGTGTTGTCAGATGGAGCAGATTCAAAGTGTTTCTGCTTTCTGCTTTCCGAGCAGAAACTGAACACCTAATACAAATTTACAACATCCATTTCTTCATCGATGTTCTGACTTCTTTGATTATGACGTTTGTAACCATAAAATTTGACCTAAATCACGACGGTTAACGATTGAAAATGCAACTGTTTACGGCCGGAAAACGTGACGCGACTGTCTGTGGTTTTTTTCGCGACTGTCTGCGGTTTTTTTCGCGACTGTTGAACACCTAAATACCTACTGTTGCTGTTTTTTTCGCGACTGTTTCTTTGAAAAAAAAATGGCTCCCCTACCCCTAGCTGCTTTTTGTCTACTTTTACCTACCCCTAGCTCGCGTTTTAGATGGAGCAAAAATGTTCACTTTTTAGACGCTCACGAAATCAACTTCGCTTTTTTTTTTCCAACTTTTCACTTTTTCTTTCTTCTTTCTTCCTGGCGAAAAAAAGGTCGACTTTAAAAAAAACAGTTGAACGGGAAGAATAAGACGGCTTACGGATTAAAAAAAAAAACAGTTGAAAAAATACAAGCCGACGGTTCGCGCTCACGCTTTTCAAGTTTCACTGGTTTAAGGTTTACTGTTTCGTTTGGATGGTGTGTTTCGAATGCAAAAGTAAGAAAATCACAATGCTTGATGATATTTAGCGACTATACGTATCGGCTTGGAAAGGGCACGAACTGTTGTTACGGATCGTTATTCTGCCCGTTTGCGAGAATCCATGGAAGCACCCGGTGTTGAGAAAGCACGAGAGACAGACAACGAAACGGATTCGTGAGTATGACAACGGTTTCATATTTGGTTTCAGCACTTAGATGAGCAATATTAAAATGGATAGAAAATAGCGCAGATTCGAATTTGATACTGTTTTACCCCCTTCACGTTTAGGGTGTTGTGAACACCTAATACAAATTGAACACTAATACAAATTTACACTCTTCGTTTTTTTATCGATGTTCTGATTTCTTCGATCAAAGACTATATCATTAGCTCCATATGGATGTTATTGATGTCTGAATAGTCTTGATTCGAGCGAAATCAGCGCAGATTCGAATTTGACGGACTGTTTGTACCCCCTTCACGTTTAGGGTGTTGTCAGATAGAGCAGATTCAAAGTGTTTCTGCTTTCTGCTTTCCGAGCAGAAACTGAACACCTAATACAAATTTACACTCTTCGTTTTTTTATCGATGTTCTGATTTCTTCGATCAAACGACTATATCAATAGATCCATACGGATGTTATTGATGTCTGAATGCTTTGATTTGATCGAAAACAGCGCAGATTCGAATTTGACGGACTGTTTGTACCCCCTTCACGTTTAGGGTGTTGTCAGATGGAGCAGAGCAGATTGAGCAGATTCAAAGTGTTTCTGCTTTCTGTACAAATTTACACTCTTCGTTTTTTTATCGATGTTCTGATTTCTTCGATCAAACGACTATATCAATAGATCCATACGGATGTTATTGATGTCATGAATGACTTGATTTGATCGAAAACCGCGCAGATTCGAAGATAATGGATGTTGTGTACCCCCTTCACGTTTAGGGTGTTGTCAGATAGAGCAGATTCAAAGTGTTTCTGCTTTCTGCTTTCCGAGCAGAAACTGAACACCTAATACAAATTTACACTCTTCGTTTTTTTATCGATGTTCTGATTTCTTCGATCAAAGGAGTATATCATTAGCTTCATATGGATGTTATTGATGTCACGAATGCTTTGATTTGATCGAAAACGGCGCAGATTCGGATTTGACGGACTGTTTGTACCCCCTTCACGTTTAGGGTGTTGTCAGATAGAGCAGATTCAAAGTGTTTCTGCTTTCTGCTTTCCGAGCAGAAACTGAACACCTAATACAAATTTACAACATCCATTTCTTCATCGATGTTCTGACTTCTTTGATTATATGACTTTATAAATAGCTTTATATGGATGTTATTCATGTCACGAATGCTTTGATTCGATCGAAGATCGTGCAGATTCGTATTTGACGGATACTTTACATTCCGAGCAGAACTACAAAAATCCGGAACTCCCCTACCCAGCCCTACCACGATTTTTCAGACCCTGCCCAAAAAACCGGAACTCCCCTACTCAGCCCTAGCCCTTTTCAGCAGACTCTGGTATAAAATACATACCTCGTCAAAAGTCGTTTATTGAGCGCTGTTTGTCTTGTGAAGGTTCTATTAGACGCGTGTGGGTGTGTTTTATGTTTATGTACGTTGTATTTGATTTGATTCGTTGTGGTTGATAGGCGAAGACCAATAGGTCTTTTTGCCAAATCCCCTGTTCCCAGTAACCCAACAAACTCAGCCAGTATGGATCTGTAGTTTGTGGCTCAGTAAAAAGCAAGGCCATGACAAAAGTCATGGCCGTGAGTAATAATGCAATAGAAAATGGCGACGGCAAAAACCGTCGAAAGAGGGTTTCTATGATTCTAGTTAGTCGCATTAAAAAGGTAGGTCATCGTGCTCATCGTCCTGCTGGTCACCAATAGGCTCAAAGGCATCGTCTGGCGGCATCGGTGGCATCGATTGGGCAGAAGACTCTAATGATTCAATACGCCATCCCTGAATTGAATTAAAATACTTGGTTTCTCCCTGAGGATTGACCCATTCGCGGCCCCGCAAATTAATGCTGACTTTAACCGATTGACCTACGTTAATGCTATTTAACAAGTCTGTTTTATCCTGAACAAATTCGATCATCAAATGCTGTGGATATTGCTCTTGAGTCGTCACGACCAATTCCCGCTTTCTAAATCCATTACTCCCAAAGGTTTGGGTCGTCCCCACTAATTTTACAATCCCTTGTATTTCCATTGTTTTATATTTAATTAAGTTTTTATTATTCTTCAATAAGTATTTGCCAAGCTTGCTCAATGGCACCTTGCGCAATGAGTTGTTTGGCTTTTTTGTGTGCCTCGATATTTTGTCCACTGTACTGGTTTACCCCCTGTGGGAGTGTACTCACATTGGCCAATTGGGCCAAATCGTTACCGGAGAGCACCGCACTTTTTCTAATGGCCTGCGGTAGTGCATCAATTCCGATCCCAAGGGCACTGTTGGGTTTGGCTACCTCGAACAAGCCTGACTTAGCTCGTGAATACCAATTGCCGCCCATGCGCGCGACTAAATCAATTTTTTCTGGATCAATTTGATGCTGGTCATCCAGAATTTGAGCGTCGATATGCAAACGAACGACCTCAGCCATAACTAAATTTCCAGCACCGCCCTCATGGCCTAAGGCAACCACATTCACCACCTTGCACTCAATTTGAACAGGTGCCTCCTTTACTCGTGGCGGGCCGACAAACTCACTGGCCTCCATGGTAAATCCAGCTTTTTCGAATTCATTGACTCCTTTAGGGTATTCTGTGGAGGCCAAACTCATCTGCTGAACCATGTCATAATTCACCACGTTGATCACGACCTCGGGCACTGCTTGCACATTCTCCAGAGTGTGCTTTACAGTATTATCTCGAACACGTCTGGCCGGTGAAAAAATCAAAATCGGGGGTCTAGCACTAAAGACATTAAAAAAACTGTAAGGCGCTAAATTAACCTGTCCTTGTTGATCAACCGTACTGGCAAAACATATCGGTCGCGGACCGATAGACCCCAAAAGATAGCGGTGTAATTGAGGTGTTTCTAACTGGTTTGGATCTAAATGTAACATCTTTGTAAAGGTAGTTTAAATGGGTAAATCTTAAAAAACTAGTCGGCATTAATATTAACATAATTGCCTTATCTTTAATTCGAATTTCAGCCTTATGCGAACCCTTAGCGATTTTACTCGTTGGCTATTTGTAGTGCTTTCAGCCCTTATTGTATCCCTTATTGCCTGGAACACCTACCGTCTTTTTACCCAACTCAAAGAAAATGAACGGCATAAAATGTCCATCTGGGCCGGCGCTTTTGAAGAATTTCAGCAAGTCGATATCACCAACAAAGATTGGAATAGCAAACTCGTGCTCAATATTCTTCAGAGCAACACCACCACACCGATGATTCTCTACACCCACAAAGAGGATGCCTATTCAGTCAATAACCTATCGGATGAGGTTCTATCGGACCCCGAAAAGCGGCAAGAGCTCATCCAACAATTTAGCTCTGAGTTCAATCCTATTGAGATTCGTTATAACAACGAACTGCTGCAGACCATTTACTACGGCAATTCCCCGGCGATCACTAAAATCAAATACTATCCTCTGGTCTTATTGATCATTTTATTTTTGTTTTTCTTAGCGCTTGTTTTTTTCTACAACACTTCTAAATCTGCAGAACAAAACAAACTGTGGGCGGGAATGGCCAAAGAAACCGCCCATCAAATCGGTACTCCACTATCTTCGCTAGTGGGTTGGGCGGAGCTTTTGAAAGCCGAGGATATTCCAAAAAATTATATCACCGAAATTGAGCATGACATAGATCGATTAAAAAAAATTACTGATCGATTTTCAAAAATTGGTTCTGCCCCAACCCTAACCCCCATGGATATTGTGGCTTTGACCAAAGAAACATGCACTTATCTCAAAAGCCGCAGTTCAGATTTAATCCATTTTGACATTCAGTTGCCGCCCAACTCTATCCAAGTGGCGCTAAACGCTGAACTCTTTAGCTGGACCCTCGAAAATCTTGGTAAAAAACGGTATTGATGCCATGCGGGGACAAGGGACCATTACCAATTAATTTAAGTCTTCAAAACAAACGCGTCTTACTGCACGTAACCGATAGTGGTAAAGGCATTGCGAAAAAGTATTTCAACAAGATCTTCCTTCCTGGTTTTACGACTAAAAAACGCGGATGGGGCCTTGGACTCTCGCTCGCACGGCGTATAGTAGAGGACTATCACCGAGGGAAAATTCGCGTGTTAAAGAGTGTCAAAGATCAAGGCAGTACGTTTGAAATTAATCTACCTGAGATTACCCAATGATTACCAAGGAATTTGTCATACACCGGGCCGACATCAACAACCACTGTCCCAATTGTTTCTCCGCTCGCGGCATGGTTTTTTCTTTTATCCAGAATCAAAAAGAGAATTCTTGGGTCGTCATTACTTCGGATGTTATTCAAGAACAGTTGTTTTGTCAACATTGCAGTCAAGAAGTATATCCGGGATCCTGGGATGAGGCCATCGAACGCGTTTACGCCTATCAGAAAAAATGCTTTACGCCGATGCAATCAGGCGTTACACTCAAGAAAAAGAGCAAAATCGTTTTGGGGCTCGGGTTAACCGCACTGCTTTTGACCGCAAGCCTCTGGCTTAGCCTTGAAAATGGCTGGATATAGTCTGGGCCAGTTCATGGAATTCCTCAGGACTTAAAGTGACATTTTGGACAAACCTGATGTCCTCCATCGAATTTAGTGGTATTAAATGCACGTGTACATGCGGCACCTCGAGACCTACTACCGACATGCCAATTCGTTTGCATGGGACAGACTTTTCAATAGCTAGGGCTACTTTTCGCGAAAATTCCATAAGTCCTGCATAGGTCTTTGGATCGAGATCAAATAGTTTATCGACCTCCTTTTTTGGGAATACACAAGGTATGGCCTTTGGTGTTGGGATTAATGTCTAAAAAAGCCAAAAAATCATCGGTCTCTGCAATCTTGTAACAAGGAATGCTGCCTTGAATGATTTTGGTGAAAATACTGGACATAATTAATCTCGGGTGATTTCAATAATTTCAAAATTCATGACCCCATTGGGCACTTGAATTGCAGCAATTTCCCCGACTTTTTTGCCCAATAATCCTTTACCAATTGGCGAGTCCACAGAAATTTTACCTGTTTTCAAATCGGCCTCACTCTGGGCGACCAATTTGTAGGTCATCTGCATATTGTTGGTGGTGTTTTTAATTTTTACTTTAGAATGGACCAAAACTTTTGAGGTGTCGAGCTGAGATTCATCGATAAGACGGGCCCCTGCCAAAGTCTCCTCGAGCTTGGCGATACGCAGTTCCAATAAGCCTTGAGCCTCTTTAGCCGCATCGTATTCGGCATTCTCACTCAAATCTCCTTTATCTCTAGCTTCAGCAATAGCTTGAGAAGCCTTTGGTCGTTCTATATCGCGCAAACGATCCAGTTCATCGCGCAATTTTTTCAATCCTTCTGCAGTGTAATAAGATACTTTACTCATGGTCGCATAGTTTAAAAAAATATCCCCAGACATATCCTGTAACCGCTTACTCGGATTTATTGTTGGGAATAAAAAGATCCCACGCGTGATGGGATCTTATGCAAAGATATAAAAATTTTATTCTGAGAACTTTATTGTAAATTTCGACATCCATATGGACCAAATATTTTTGATCGACTCAATGAAAAAAATAATCCCTCAGTACTATTGTTTTCTACTTGTCATCCTGTTGTTGGGTTGTGGTGGGGAGGACGACACCCGACTGATCAACAACCCGTATTTGAATCCGATTCCCGTGTCGCTAAACCTCAACCTGAACCTCCCGCAGTACAATACCCTTAAATTTCCGGGGAATTATGTGGTCCTCAGCAATCAGGGCATTCGTGGTGTTGTTGTGTATAACGTTAACAACAGTCTGTATACTGCTTTTGATTTAAGCGACCCAAACCACAGTCCAAGCAATTGCTCGACAATGACCGTACAAGGCGTTGTCGCCACTTGCCCATGCTCAGACGACAACAGCTACGACCTGGTCACCGGACAACACCAAACCGAAACACAAGCCTACCCTATGCTCCCTTACCGAGCTCAGCGCAATGGTGATGTCTTGGTCATTACCAATTAAAATCCCAGGGTGATTCCGGCCAAAATATTCATCAGCGCTTGCGGATAATAACCCGTTCCCTCTATGGTTGTTATGGTCCCTGGTACAGAAAAATCATCGTCATAAGTATAGTAATAGCCATTACTGCTGTAGGCTGCGCCGAATAGGTTGTTGACCAAAAGCTCAACAGACATGGATTTCCCAATCAAAGGCTTTGACCATGAATACGACGCCGTAACATCATGAACTGTATAGGCCGGTAACAAAGACACTGGACTCTCAGTATTGCTCATGAATTGATCTCCGACATGACGCGTAGTCCAAGCTAAACGCCCGCCTTGAAAAGGCGTGTAAACCACCGTGCCACTTGCAATAACACTAGGGGCGAAGGAGATATCTGTAGTGCCCAAATTTTGCAACACCCCGTCAATAGAGCTCACAAAATCGACGTTTTTATTTTGACTAAAAGCCAGCGCAGACTGCAAGGCCCATTGTTTTGTGAACTGCCATGAGCCTTCCAGCTCAAGCCCAGTGCGGTAACTGCGACCACTGGTCGCCCGAATTGGGGCACCACTGTTATCAATAGCTCCCGTAAGCACCAACTGATCTTGATAGTTCATATAATAAGCCACAAGGCTGTATTTATACGATTGACCTTTTGCCGTGCTGCCTTTGGCGCGCCATCCAAGTTCAAAATCATCCAATCGTTCGGGGGTGAATACGCCTTGTTCAAAATCACTACGACGCGGTTCTCTGTGCGATCGACCAATGGAGGCATACAAGAGTTGACCTTTTCCAAAATTTTTGGTGACCCCAAACTTAGGGTTAAAAAAACCATACTGCTGCTGTACATTCAAAGGCAATAAATCCGAAGTGATTCCGGAGGTACGATAACTGATGTAGCGCTGTTGCAAATCGGCATAAACAGACCAGTCCGAGCTCAGACTCCAGTTTACTTTTGAAAAAATACTGGTCTCGTTTTTATCGCCATTGCCCGAATAATAGCGCTGCCTAGGATTAGCCTCTGGCGCATAGCGCGCCCAAATCAATTCACCAAAATGATCCCCGCCATAATAACTGGTATAAATTCCAGAGGTCCACTCGAGGTCAGCGTATTTGTAATTGAGATGCGCATTTAGGGCATAAAAATTATTGTTCAACCAGCGGCGACGCACCAAATCAGTGGCTGTAATATTCTGGCCGTCTGCCACTACAGGATTTAATCCATAAGTGGTCAAATCTGCATCGCTGCTAAAGAGTACCGATTGACTATACCAGGCATCGACATATTCCTCGAAATAACCCCGACCATGGGTGTAATTCAAACTCACTTGACTGTCCCAGCGAGAAGACAAGTCCTGGCTCCACAAAAACTGCACATGATCTTGTTTGTAATTATCGACCTGCTGATCGTAAAAGCCCTCCAGATTGCCTTGATCATCGTATTGTGCCCCCGCTGGATTATAACGACGGTTCTGATCTAAAGTAGCCTGATCAATCCCATACCACGATTGATAGGTGACCTCACGCCCCCCAAAACCTATGAGACTGATTTTAGTGCGCTCAGACGCGTAATCCCCCTGGAGCCAATAGGCCGCTAAATCGCTAGAGGCGCGCTCAATGTAGCCATCACTGTCGATCTTTGAGAGGCGTCCCGAAAATGAGAATCCATCGGCAAGAGGCCCCGAAGAAAATTTTAAATTATGTCTTTGGGTGTTAAAGGACCCGCCGCTACTTTGCACTTGAAAACTGGGCTTTGATTGTGCCTTGTAAGTGGACAGATTCAAACTAGCGCCGAAGGCACCAGGACCAAAGGCAGTACTTCCCACACCTCGTTGGAGCTGCAAGTCCTCGACCGATGAGCCCAGGTCCGGCAAATTCACCCAAAAAACACCTTGACTTTCGGCATCGTTGTAAGGGATCCCGTTTATACTGACATTGACCCGAGTAGCATCACTCCCCCGAACGCGAAGGCCTGTGTAACCCACTCCTGCACCAGCGTCACTTGTGGCGACGACTCCGGGTAAATTTTGAATCAAATAAGGCATGTCTTGGCCTAAATTGAGTGGGGCCAAATCCTGAGCAGTTAGGTTAGATTGAGTGATGGGATCCTGTAGTTTGGCCTTGGTGGCTTTGAGTAGCACTTCACTCAAGGTTTGTACCTGAGTTGAGTCTTGGGTTGAGTCTTTAGATTGAGGCTCTTGGGCCAATAAACTGCCGCATAGACTCCCTGCGGCCAAGGTTAAAAATAAAGGTTTCATTCGTAAACGATTTACGAATAAAAGGGGCCATTATTCTTTGGTTAATAATTAATGTTGTCGCCATTACGACTTTAGCTCCGAAATTGACTTCGGATTGTTTCCTAAACAGCATTACCTGTTCCAGGTTCTATGGGTATAATCTCAGCCGGACTTTATCTGTTTAAAGTTTTTACCCAGCACCCCTTTGAGATGATGGCTCAAAATTAGACAAGATAACTCAGACTTCAAAACATTATCAAGCAGAAACGTATCGCCCTGAAGGAGTCGGGTATAGAGAAAAATACAGCAGGACTCAACTCCATTGAGCGTCAGAAGAAGTAACTAAAGTAGTGGTCTGTGAGCCTTGTTCAACAGATCGTTTACGGTCTTGACTGGATTAAACGTCTCAAGAGGAACTGCCACGAAAATAGTATGCCATCCCGCCATCGACCCATTCCATAAACCAGGAAGCTCGAGCGCTTTCAAGGGACGTCCTTGATGATTTTTATGGGCAATAAAACTCATGCGCTCATCGCGATAATTCATTAAATCGTAAGGCTCCCCCCGATGATCGCGCAAACCACAAACCAGATCGACAGGGTTAAAATGGGTCGCCTGAGTAAAGACATCCATGTGTCTTTGATTGTCTTTATCAAACTGAGCCCCTTCTAGTATTTGCAGACTCGCCCCATGTCGCTCATCCTGAATCCAAAAAGGGCCACCACCGGGCGCTCCTGTGTTGGCTACCACCCCACAAACTCGAATGGGACGATAAAGCAATCATAAGCTTCTTTGCGGGTTTTCGGCAAGGCCCGTAAACCAAAGCTCTTCCATAAAAATGCATTGATCTCCTCCAAAGAGGACTGCTGTGGGTTGGTCGATAAAATCCCCAAATACTCATGCACCTTGGCCTGGTAATCCAACAAAATTCCCGCCAGCCCTTTTTTGTAGAGCGCTAATTCTTCCACTCCTTCTTGGGCCATGACATTATCGATATTCTTGATAAAAACAACATCGGCATCAACTTCATTTAAATTTTCAATAACGCCCCATGTCCGGAAGGACGAAAGACCAGTCGCCCGAGGTCATCGCGAAAAGGTTTATTGTCTAGATCGACCGCTATGGTCTTGGTGCGGTCCTTTTGAAAGGAATACGAAATGTGAAAATTCTTTTTGGTTTGACGCTCCAAACGCGATTGCACTCGAGAAAATTCAGATTTGAACCCGTCGAGATGTTCCGGAGAAAAAGTAAAATGCGTGTAAACCTCATCTTGAATTCCTGCGTAAAATGCCCCCTCGTAGAGTTGCTCTTCAAAGGCAGTAAGTATATTTTTTTTATAGCGATGAAAAGGAATGAGTCCCTTGGGCAAACCGCTATAATTAAGTCCAGGCTCTTGCACCAAAACAGAAACCATAGTGGCAAATCGCTTTTCCTTGGTCCAAGTTTTGAACTCGGGATGAAGCTGTCGCACTTGCTGTCGGATTAATTCAATAAAGGGAAACTCATTGATGTTATAATAAAACTTAGCGATTGCCTCACGACCAGGCTCCGCCAGATAATCATTCAGACTGTCTTTTTCAGGGTCAAATGAATTCAAAAAATCAAAGAGAAAACCGAACATCCGGGTCGCAGCGCCTGAAGCCGGGACAAATTTTACGACGTCCAGTGTTTTGGCTTTCTGTTCGAATATTTTGGCCCAAAGGCGCCATTGCTCAGAATCACCATCAATAATGCCGTCCCCGATAGTGGCAGGACGCAAGACATCTAGCGAAGGAATGCCACGCTCAAATATTTGGATTTGGGCTAAAACCTCATCTCGGTCCAACCCCAAATCTTGAATATCCTCTAGGTCACGATTGTCAAACATTCAGATTGGGCCAGGTTTTATTAATGAATTCACAAGCTTGTTTAAGTCGCTCTTTATGAGATCCACTGATCACCATATAACGCGCCTTCTTTTGATCTAAATAGGTTTTAAAGATACTGAATAAGGTCTCGCGGGCCAAAGGTTGATCGCGCAAGTCATCAGCCTCCCAAGGAATATCGGGCTTGGTTAAGAGATAAATGACTTGGTCCTTCAAAGGGCGCATATTCGGCGGAATTTGGCCCCAATTGGCGCCAAAATAATAAGTAAAATAGACGTCAAGTTGTTCAATATTGGTGTCCATAAATGCGGGACAACCTCGAGATGACGCCTGCTCCAGAGCCTGCTGCTGCGCTTCAAATTGACCCTCCATTAAGTGGGAGATATCTTGGCGAGCGACCGTGCGCTTTTGCGTGTCCCAAATATGTTGCGCGTAGTTCCTTAAAAACTCCGAAGATAAAACCCCGTTATAATGCGCCGCTAAGGCTGATGCGAGGGTTGATTTACCACTACACTCAGGGCCAAAGAGCACAATTTGCGGAGCAATTATTTGATCAATTGAGGCGATAAAACAGAGTTATAGGGCAATAAGACTATGATTTTGAGGAAATTACTGAGCTTTCAAAGATTTACGCCATGCGAGTAATCCTTGTACAGCCAGCACGGTAAAGATAAGGTATTGCAACGAAAGCATACCCATGCCGCGATAGGCATAAAGCGGCACCGTGATCACATCACCGATGATCCATAAGGTCCAGTTTTCTATTTTTTTATTGGCCATATACCACATGGCAGTGAAAAATATACCAGAAGTGACCATATCGACATAACTGAACCACTGCATGTCGTAATCAAAAGCTTGATACACCCCATAAGTGACCCCAATAGTGATTAAAAAAAAGACAAACCCCACGGACCGCTCCTTAAAATTCGTGACACTTATTTTGTATACGGGTTGTTCGCCTTTAAAACGCGTCCACTGATACCATCCAAATACACTCATGAGGCTGTAGTAAACATTCATCATCATGTCCCCGTAGTACTGCGCCTGATACAACAAATACACAGTGAGTGCCGTCCCAATGAGTCCGGTCGGATATACCAGAATATTGGCTTTTTTGGCATACCACACACTGAGTATTCCACAAACAAAGGCAATGGCCTCTATCATTATTTGAGAGACTGCTGCTGTTTTGTAAGGACCAATAATAAAATCAATGAATGTTTCCATAAACCGTTTACTCGCTCTTGAATAAAATTTCTTCGATGGCTGTGCCGACCACAACCATATCTGCACCGGCGGCCCAAGCAGCCTTTATTTGTGACTGTTTACGAAGCCCTCCTCCGACAATTAACGGAAGCCCTGTAACGGTTTATTAGGTGCTGAATAATTTCAGAGGTTACTGGATTTTGTGCCCCACTACCTGCTTCTAAATATATAGCCTTTGTGCCCATATAGCAAGCCGCCATAGCGCGATTTACAATCACTTCAAGCTCGTGGGTTAATAAAGGCTGAGTCGCTGTGACGCGCGCTACGGCACTTTGATTACCGCCATCGATCAGCAAATATGCAGTGGCTATTGTATGCAGGTCCATGGTCCGGAGCTTGGCTGCAGCGCGGGTTTGCTGGCCAATCAAATATTCTGGATTGTCCCCTGAGATTAAAGACAAAAACAACAAAGCATCCGCCGCTGGACTAATTTGCTCAGCATCTCCAGGGAATATCCATACAGGCAAAGCACTGTGCCGTTTTATGGCAAAAACGAGTTCATGGGTCTCACCCGGTGCTACGGCTGCTGCCGCCGACAAATATATGGGTGACTTGCTGGGGTAAATGCCTGAGTAATTTAGGAACCATTTCGGTGGTGCACTTATCCGGATCGACAAGCACGGCAAATTGCTTTTGACCTTTTTTGATGGCTTCGATCCAATGTTCTAGGGGACTCGGCGGACTATCGTTTCGAATTGGGTTAATCATCGGCCGCAGCATCTTTGGTCATTCCGCAGACGTATTGATCCGCAATAAATCCTTTGTATAAAAAATTACGCGCTTCACCCTTGGTGATTTTTCCTTTGGCCTGAACCAGACCATGCATATCTACCGGTATCAGCACCGCCAAATCTTTTTCCTGTGTCCATTCACTCAGAGCAATGTCACTTAGAAAACCCAGACCAGGTATTGAGGCCATTTTGTAAATGCTTTCTTTGGCGGTCCAGACATAGGTGTATTGATCGACCGCATCAGGGACCAAATGATTGAGTTCTGTGGAGATTCCCGGGCAAAACTTATGGGCGATACGCAAAATTTTAGGGCGTCGTAATTCAATATCAATCCCCACAGGGTGGGGCGCCACAATAATGGCCGAACGGTCATGAGAATGCGTTATGGAAATAAACTGGCCGTTGTTTAAAAATGGTTTGCCAAAGTCATCGTAATACAAATCATCATCCGACAAATCGGCCGCTTGTAGTAACCCCCGTACACTGAGAAACCCTTTGCGATGGACCTGGCTTTTCATAGCATTAAATCGCTCTTTGCTGCGGTCATTCATACGGACAATAGCCAACAACTCTTCTTCCGATTCGGAAATATCCCAAAGGTAAACAAGGGCCTCGGGCCAAGGGTCAATCGTTGTTAAAAGTGGCATTGAGTCTAAAAAATGTTCCGTACTTTTGTCGGCAAATTCGAATCCTTCAAATATAACAATATGCCCACAAACACAGTGCCTTACGTACCGTTTAAAGTGAAAGACATGTCCCTGGCTTCTTGGGGACGAAAAGAAATTGAATTGGCAGAAGCTGAGATGCCTGGACTTATGGCCTTGCGCGCCGAATATGGCGACAGCAAGCCGCTTGCTGGAGCCCGCATTGCAGGTTGTCTGCACATGACCATTCAAACCGCCGTGCTGATTGAAACCCTGCAGGCTCTTGGGGCTGAGGTGACCTGGAGCTCCTGTAATATCTTCTCGACGCAAGATCAGGCGGCCGCAGCGATAGCGGAGGCCGGCACTGCCGTATATGCTTGGAAAGGCATGAACGAAGAAGAATTTGACTGGTGTATCGAACAAACTTTGTTTTTTGGAGAAGACCGCCAGCCGCTCAACATGATCCTAGACGATGGTGGAGATTTGACCAATATGGTGCTGGATCGCTATCCAGAGCTTGTTGCCGGGATCAGAGGACTCAGCGAAGAAACAACCACTGGAGTACACCGTCTATACGAGCGCATGGAAAACGGCACCTTGCCCCTTCCTGCGATCAACGTGAATGACAGTGTGACCAAAAGTAAATTTGACAACAAATACGGATGTAAAGAAAGTGCGGTAGATGCCGTACGTCGCGCCACGGACATCATGCTGGCTGGAAAGCGCGTGGTGGTTTGTGGTTATGGTGATGTGGGTAAAGGAACTGCGGCTTCATTCCGCGGGGCTGGTGCCATCGTTACCGTAACAGAAGTCGATCCAATTTGTGCGCTTCAAGCGGCTATGGATGGTTATGCGGTAAAGAAACTCGAGACGGTAATCGACACAACGGATATTGTGGTTACCGCCACAGGAAATAAAGATATCGTTCAAGGGACGCATTTTGCCCAGATGAAGGACAAGACTATCGTTTGCAACATCGGTCACTTTGACAATGAAATCGATGTCGCTTGGCTAAAAGCCAATGCCGACGGACCAAAAGTAGAGATCAAACCTCAGGTCGATAAATACACCCTAAACGGAAAAGACATCGTCCTTTTGGCTGAAGGTCGTTTGGTGAACCTGGGTTGTGCCACGGGGCATCCAAGTTTTGTGATGAGTAACTCCTTTACGAACCAAACTTTGGCACAAATCGAACTTTGGAACCATACAGACAAGTATGAAAACAAAGTTTATATGCTCCCTAAGCATTTGGATGAGAAAGTCGCGGCTTTGCACCTTCAAAAAATAGGCGTGGAGCTCACCGAGCTACGCTCAGATCAGGCCAAATACATCGGGGTGACCCCAGAGGGACCATTTAAGCCTGAGTATTACCGATACTAGTGCTGGCCCAGCAATGGAATTATTCAATAAAAAAGCCCCGTCAAATGACGGGGCTTTTTTTATCTCATACCTGAAAAAAATTTAGGCTTCCCCTTGAGGAACGATGGAAACAAATGATTTTCCTCCCTTTTTCTTTTCAAATTTCACAGTACCATCAACCTTAGCGTGCAGAGTATGGTCTTTTCCAAGATATACATTCTCCCCGGGATGATGTTGTGTACCACGTTGTCTTACGATGATGTTTCCAGCAATTGCCGCCTGACCACCAAAAATCTTTACCCCTAGGCGTTTCGATTCTGATTCGCGACCGTTTTTAGAACTACCAACTCCTTTTTTGTGAGCCATTTTCTTTCGGTTTTATAGGTTATACATTTTTGATTGCTTCGATCAGATCTGCTTTCTTCATTGAAGAAATTCCAGCAATACCTTTTTCTTTGGCAACCGCTTTTAGTTGAGCAACAGTCATAGAGTTGTAATCTACAGCATCATCAGCTTTGGCTGCCTTTGGCGCCTCTGCTTTAGGTGCTGACTTAGCTTTTGGAGCATCAGCCTTTGGCGCTGCAGCTTTAGCTTTTGGAGCCGCTTTTTTGGCGCCACTTGACACAATACCTTCAATCACGATTTCGGTTAATGATTGACGGTGACCATTTTTCTTACGGTAACCCTTTCTGCGTTTTTTCTTAAACACAACTACTTTATCACCCTTGAGGTGCTTCAGGACTTTCGCGCCTACTTGAGCGCCGTCTATAGCCGGGGCGCCAACGGTAACTTTATCTCCGTCACCAATCAAAAGAACATTGTCAAAGGAAACCTTTGAACCTTCTTCGGCCGGTAAACGATGGACAAATACCTTTTGGTCTTTCGCAACTTTGAATTGCTGCCCTGCTATCTCTACAATTGCATACATAGCGTATCGATTAATTTATTGTTTTTTAAAATACCATAGGCTCGAACCAAAGTGGCTGGGCCTTAGGCGGGTGCAAATATAGCTGTAAAATTTAATTTGACAAAGGTATTTTTACCCTAAAGTAGAGATAGATATTTATCATGACCTAGAAGATTAGGTGCGCTAAATTATGTTTTCTAAGGTCTGGTTTTTCGCTGATTGGCCAGATACACCCCAAAAAGAACGATAAGGGCCGAAATTCCTTGATACCACCCAAATCGTTCGCCGTCAAATAGCCCCCACATAACGGCGACAACAGGCATCGTATAAGTTACCGAAGAAGCAAAAACAGGGCTTGATATTTGAATCATTTTATTGAATAAAATCTTCGCCAAGGCAGTACCGAACAGCGCAAGAATTAGGATATACCCGGTCGAAATCTGTACTTGAGGGGCGGTCCATACCTGACTGAAATACCCCGTACCGATCAAAATCAGCAAAGCCGGGATCACAATCACAACAAAATTACCCGTCGCAATAGCCAAAGGAGACAGCTCGCTGAGGTATTTTTTCAAAATATTGACATTTAAGGCATATCCTACTGAGGCAATAAGCACCAATATGCCATACCAATGATTTTGGTGTGGGTTGATATGCGCCCCTGCCAAAATCAACATGACAGACCCCACCAACCCAATAAACACACCGATCATTTGGCGCCGCGTGGTATAGATACTGAAGACTAAATAACCGAGAACCGCTGTGGCTAAAGGCGTCAGGCTATTGAGAATAGAGGCTACAGCACTATCGATGTGCTTTTGCGCAAATGCAAATAAATAGGCTGGAATAAAGGTCCCAAACAAGGCCGATAGGGCAATCCATTTCCACTGCTGCTTTTTAATGTTCTTGAGGGTAGGCAAACCGACAGAAAATAAAATTATCGCCGTCAACACCGTACGCAATGAACCCAATTGGATTTGCGTGAGCCCAATCAATCCTTTTTTGATAAGAATAAAAGAAGTGCCCCAGATCAGGGAAAGCAGCAAAAGATAAAGCCATTTTTTATCCATATTGCTTATACATTAACGCCACCTGAGGGTTTCCATCATTCGTCTGACGTCCTGTCGAACATAATCTATGGCTGGATATAATGAATCAAAGTTTGGTTTTGTATTGAAATAAAGTGCCCCGGTGAGAAAGTGTTTTGTACTGTCGGTCAAATAAAACTGGGCATGTGAGGCCGCTGGACCGTCAATTTGGTAGTACATGCCGTAGACTTCATGTTCCGGATCGACACGTGGTTGCTCAAGAATTTCCGTGGCCTTGATGGTGTGATCATAGACCAGTTTTTGGGCATCACTCAAAAGTTGAGGTAAATCATCGTGCACTTCTTGGTAGGTCATATACACTGTAGCCCCCATCATCGAGTAATTTATATTCAAGGCGCATCGTCGCTTTGGCTCAGCTAAAGTCCATTGATTTAATTCGAAATAATAAGGACAATCTGGAGCATAAGTGTCGTATCTCGGCTCTGGATAATCAAGGCGTAAAAAAGCCGCAGGCTTGACCACAACCGGTTCTTGGCATCCCACAAACAGAATCCCAAAAAAAATAAGCAAAACCCCCTTGCCCAAAGGAGAAAGCGGATAAGACCTGTGACGATAGTTACGGATCACTTCAATCATGAATGGTCAATTTTATTTGGTTGATTCTCTTGCCTTGAAAAGACTCAATAACGAAGTGATAACGCCCAAAGACTACGATTTCGTCTTTTTTAGGAAATCCTTTAGTCAATTCTAGAATGAATCCGGCCAATGACTCGGCCTCCCCTTTTGCGTCCTCAAATTCCTTGGGTTCTTGGAGCTGAATAACGCGATAAAAATCCTTGAGCGGGGTCTTGCCTTCAAAAACAAAATTGCGATCATCGAGCTTTGAAAAAACCAAATCCTCATCGTCAAATTCGTCGGTTATTTCCCCGACAATCTCCTCAATAATGTCTTCCAAGGTAATGAGTCCACTAGTACCTCCGTACTCATCGACCACTATAGCCAAATGCATTTTCATTTGTTTGAACTCATTGAGCAAGTCGTCTAGTTTTTTGTTTTGGGGCACGAAGTAAGGTTCCCTTAGCAGTTGAACCCATTGAAAGTCCTTTTTATCGAAGTGAGGCAGCAGATCTTTGACATACAAAATACCTTTGATTTGGTCGATCGACTCCTCGAAAACTGGTATGCGTGAATAGCCATGACTGAGTATATCAGTCAATATTTCTTGATAAGTGGCATGAGTATCGAGCGCAAAAATATCCATTCTCGGACGCATCACATTTTTTGTATCCGTAGCCCCAAAAGTGACTATTCCTTGAAGTATTTTTTGCTCGTCATGAGTGGTGTCCTCATCAGAGGTCAATTCAAGCGCCTGACTGAGTTGATCCACACTGATGCTAAGTTTTTGTTTTGAAAACCTACGTTCTAAATACACCGTCACATTGCGCATAGGGCGACTCAGTGGGGTAAAAAGTCCAAATAAGACTTGAATAGGTAACGCCATAAATGTCGCAAATCCGAGCTTATTGCGACTGGCATAAACCTTGGGTAAAATTTCTCCAAACAAAAGAATTAAAAAAGTGACGACACCTACCTCGATTACAAATCTCAGCCAATCAGGGTGAATCAGTCCAAAAATTTTTGCCACCACAGTATCGAAAACAAGAACTATAGCAATATTGATCAGATTATTGGCAATCAAAATCGTAGCCAGCAGACGTTTGGGGGTGTCCAAGAGTCGGGCAACAGTCTCTAATCGCTTTGACCGGGGTGCGCCCTCGGCTGGGTCCAAATCGGCAGCAGTTAAGGAAAAAAAAGCAATTTCTGCTCCTGAAATCAGTGCTGAAAAGAGCAATAAAACCAGTATCATCCCGACACCGATTAGCTCGGCAGGACTCAGTGATGCTAGCATTAAACTCGGGGGCTCTGGATCCACAGATGAAAAATTAATTACCCTTAAAATGGTAAATCGTCCTCTTGATTATCATTTTGTGGCTGACTCGGCGCAGTATAAGTTTTATTGGGCTCATTTGCCCTCGCAACAGACCCTGTTGTCGAATCGCTGCCTTTTGGCGTCAAAAAAGTAAAGTCTGTACATTGAATTTCCGTACTGTACCGATCATTTCCCTGGTCATCGGTCCACTTACGTGTTTTAAGACGCCCCTCAATATATACTTTATCACCTTTTTTGAGGTATTTCTCACAAACCTCAGCCCCTTTGTTGCGCACCACGACATTATGCCATTCTGTATTGGTTACACGCTCTCCGGTAGATTTATTATTGTAGGTCTCGTTGGTTGCCAGTGGAAATCTACCAATGCACCCTCCTCCCTCAAAATAGGTCATTTTTATTGCGTCACCTGTATGGCCGATTAACATTACTTTGTTCAGCGTTCCACTCATCTTTTTACTTTTTTACAAAATTAACTAAGGACATCTAATATAACTAATTTTGAGCGGCAAAAGGGTCTGCTTGAGCAATAAAGCGTGCAATTATGGCCGGCACCGGTAATTCCAGAATCTCCTCTGGCGTCATTGCCTCCGTGATCGATTCTCCAACCGAAGCGCGCCAAAACACGACCATCAATTTTTTGTGGGTCAATCGATGGACCCAAGGATTTTGATTCACACGTTTCAGACTGCCAATTGTACTTATATTCCCCCCAATTAACGCATTGGCCTTTTGGCGTATTTGATCTTCATCTAAGGGCCCCTGAGATTCGATTAGTGGAAATTCATAGAGATTCGGCCAAATTCCATCAGATGAACGACGGCTCATGAGAAAACTACCGTTTATGTCCTCCAGTACCAAAAAATTAAAATATTCCGTTTTCACTTTGACCTTTTTTACGGATACCGGCAGCTCAGAGACTCTTCCTGTAGCTAACGCAACACACCGTTCAGAGAGCGGACACTGACCGCAATTTGGATTTTTAGGAACACATTGCAGCGCACCAAACTCCATAATTGCTTGATTATAGGTGCCCGGATCACTCTCAGCCAACTGCTGATCGGCCAATTCCTGAAAGCGTTTTATCCCGACTGTTTCGTTGATTGGTACATCTAGTCCAAAAACCCTGCTCAACACTCGGTACACATTACCATCCACAACAGCTTTTTGAGCACCAAAACAAATAGACGCGATCGCACTTGCGGTATAGACGCCGACCCCCTTAAAGGTCAACAACTGCTCAAATGACTCCGGAAATACACCATCAAACTCAACACTAACTTGCTTGGCTGTAGCATGTAAATTTCTCGCTCTAGAATAGTACCCTAACCCCTGCCAAAGCTTCAAGACTTCGTGTTCACTGGCCTGGGCCAAATCATGGACCGTCGGGAACTGCTGGACGAATTTCTCGTAATAGGGCAAACCCTGAACCACCTGTGTTTGTTGCAATATAATTTCAGAAAGCCAAACGCGATATGGGTTTTTTGACTGCCGCCACGGCAAGGCTCGCTTGTTTTCTAAATACCAAGAAACCAAGGTTTTATCAATTCTAAATATAGAGGAGTTCACGTGCCAAAAATAGGGTTTATGTATTTATATTTTAATACTTTACGATTTGAATAATTGATTTTAAAATCGTTATATTTGCCGTCTCGAAAAACGAGCCTTTACAATAACAATCATATCATATATAAAAGTATTTTAGAATGACTAAAGCAGACATCGTTACAGAAATTTCAGAGAAACTCGGATTAGAAAAAAGGAGATGTTCAGGCTACTGTTGAGGCCTTCATGGGTGAAGTTAAACAATCTTTGGAGTCTGGCGAAAATGTTTATTTGCGTGGTTTTGGAAGTTTTATCATCAAGACCAGAGCAGAAAAAACTGGAAGAAATATCTCTAAGAACACAACGATCAAAATACCAGCCCATAACATTCCAGCATTCAAGCCGGCAAAAGTTTTTGTCGAAGGAGTTAAGGCTAACGTAAAAGTTAAATAAATATTCATTAGTTCGACCATGTCGAGCGACTAAACCATACACCGTATGCCAAGTGGTAAAAAAAGAAAAAGACACAAGGTAGCGACGCATAAGCGCAAGAAGCGCAGACGCGCCAACCGCCACAAGAAAAAGTAATCGACCATTGACTGATCTAACCCCCAATGTTCTTTGACATAGAAATAAGTTCATACAATTTGCTTATTTCTGCAGGCCAATTCAAAATCAACGCTGTTGATTTTGAACCTGTGTTCAAAATTGTTTAATCCATCCCTTCCAGATAAATATTTGGACGGGGATAAAAATTAATAAAAGTGAACTACGAATTAATCGTTAGATCCAGTTCACAACAAGTTGATTTTGCCCTTTTAAAAGATGGAAAACTGATCGAACTACATAAGGAAGCAGAGGACAACAAGTATTCCGTTGGAGACGTGTTTATCTCCAAAGTTAGAAAAACTGTCCCTGGACTCAATGCCGCATTTGTGAATGTGGGTTATGAAAAAGATGCATTCTTGCACTATCATGACTTGGGCCCTAAAATTCTGTCGACTTTAGAGTTTGTGAAACGTGTAAGCACAGGAAAATTAAGAGATTACTCCTTAAAAGAATTCCCATTAAAAAAAGAGATTGATAAAAACGGCACCATTAACAATGCCTTAAAAAACAATCAATCAATACTGGTACAAATCGTAAAGGAACCCATTTCTACAAAAGGTCCGCGCATCAGCTCGGAACTTTCGTTGGCAGGACGCTACATCGTTTTGGTGCCTTTTTCAGACCGCGTTTCAATTTCACAAAAAATTGAATCCAATGAAGAAAAAGAACGCCTTAAAAGACTGATCAAGAGCATCAAGCCTAAAGGATTTGGGGTCATTATACGTACTGTAGCAGAGGGTAAAAAAGTAGCAGAACTGGATAGAGATTTGCAAAATCTCATGGATCGCTGGACAGCGATGTGTAAAAAGCTACGCGGGGCGCACCTCCCGAGTAAGGTGCTTAGTGAACTCGATAGAGGGGCTTCAATAGTAAGAGATATGTTTAACGAATCATTTTCGGCAATACATATTGATGACGAAACCCTTTATTACCAAATAAAAGATTATGTGCAAGCCATTGCACCTAAGCAGGAGAATATCGTGAAGCATTATGATGCCAAAGTGCCAATTTTTGAAAAATTTGGTATCGAACGGCAAATTAAAACTTCATTTGGCAAAACCGTTTCGGGAGCAAAAGGATCCTATTTAGTGATCGAACATACCGAAGCACTCCATGTCATTGATGTCAACAGTGGCAACCGAAGCAATAAATCTAAAACACAAGAAGATACTGCTTTGGAAGTTAATTTGTTAGCAGCAAGTGAGGTCGCCCGTCAACTCAGACTAAGAGATATGGGTGGCATCATTGTTGTCGATTTCATCGATATGGCTAAAGCCGAGCATCGCAAAAAATTATTCAATCATCTTCGCGATGAAATGAAAGAGGATAAAGCGAAGCATAAAATTCTTCCTCCCAGCAAGTTTGGACTCATCCAAATCACAAGACAACGCGTGAGACCCGAGGTCAATATAAAAACACGTGAAATCAACCCCAATGCAGGGGCTAGTGATGAAATTGAGGCCCCAATTGTTGTGGTACAGAAAATTGGCGAAGAGCTCAAAAGGCTCATCAACAAAGACTATAAAAGAATAACTTTAAACACACACCCTTTTATAGCAGCCTTTTTAACCAAAGGCTTTCCATCAGTGCGCACCAAATGGTTTTTGGAGCACAAACAGTGGATAAGAATTCAACCTAGAGATGCTTACACGTACCTAGAATATCATTTCCAAAACGATCAAGGAAAGGATATATAAAATTAAACCCCTCCCGAAACGGAGGGGTTTTTTTGTGTCCAATATTCCCTCACCAGGCTTTGATGCGCCAAAGGACCTTATCACCATATTCATTGACCAACCACAGCGCTATTTCGTGTTTCTGAAATAGTCTGATTCATTATCTTTATTGTATGAAAAATTCGGTGCCCTCATACACCTTAGAAGAAGCCAAAGAAAAGCTCGAGCGCTACTGCGCCTACCAAGAGCGTTCGCACAAGCAAGTCGAGGAGCAACTCTACAAAATGCGGATGATTCCCGAGGCCAAAGAGGTGATCATTACTCATTTAATACAACATAATTTTCTCAATGAGTCCCGTTTTGCCCAAGCCTATAGCCGAGGTAAATTTCGCATTAAAAAATGGGGGAAAAAACGCATTACACAAGAACTCAAACGACATGGGGTGAGTACCTATAATATTAAATTAGGGCTGGCACAAATCGAGCCCGAAAGCTATCGAGAGACCTTTGAAGGCTTGTTTGCCAAAAAACTGAATGAACTCTCAAGTGAGCGCGATATCCGCAAAAAAAAACGAAAGCTATTTGATTATTTGGCCTATAGAGGTTGGGAGACCGAAATGATTTATGAGGCACTTTCGCGCCTTTGATAGCGCGCGATATTTTTTTGAGTGTTCACAACAGCTTTTTCATTCTTATAATCAATCCACCCCTGGCCTTTTAATCGACGCATGAGTTGGTCATAATATCGCATGATCAAGATATTGTAGAGTGCTTTGGCTAAATGCTTTGGTCGGCGCGGTATGGCCCTGAGGCTCATGGAAAACCCTGGAGTGATGTACTGCATATAATGCCAAAAACCCTCGGGCATGTAAAGCACATCACCGTGCTTTAATGTGGCCTCATATCCGGAAATAAAGCGCAAGCCTGGCCACTTATTGTAATCCGGGTTCTGCAAAATTGATATCTTCACGCACAATCAGCGAGTGCGGCACTTTATACATGAACTCGCTTTGGTTTTGGTCAAACAAAATAACCCTTTTTTCTCCTTGAAAATGCACATGAAAAATATTTGCCAGATCGATATCGTAATGCATGAAGGTATGACTTTGTTGTCCCCCAAAAAACAGCATGGGCAAACCCTTTAAAATGGGCAGCCCAAGATCAAGCTGATCAAAATCCTTTTGAAGCTCCGGCACTTCTTGGAGTAAATTCCACAAGAAAATTCGAAACTTCGTGGGTTCACGCTCGAGTAAGTCGATATACTCAGCCATATTCATGGTCGCATGCGGTTCATTAAACCCATCCTTATGATCTACGGGGCGGTCATCGTACAACGGCACTGTTTTATGCCCCGCTACTTTGCGAATATATTCGAAATTCCATCGCTCGTATGCTGGCCATTGAGCAATAGCATCCTGAATGATTACTGGCCTTTGTGGTTTATAATACTCTTCTATAAACCGCTTTTTGCTCAGATTGGAAACACGATCGATATACTTGAGATCCATTAAGGCATCAGTTTGTAGATTAATTCAAATAAAACACTTCCTTTAGGCATAGGTACTAAGTTAGTTTCGCTGTAATCTGCCCCAAAAATATTCTCAGCAGCCAGTCTTAGTGTATAACGAGGTCTGTGGTACAACACGGACAGGTCCATAACATTAAACGGTTCTTGTCCCTCTCGCTTTCCGTACTTGTAGAGCAAAGCAGTTTCCCACTGTTTAGACCACTGGGTACGCCACTGGCCTACAGCACGATTTTTGAAGGAGTTTATTGAGTAGCGGGAGAGTTCGCCCGGGGCCACGGCTAGATCATCGTCGATTTGAGTATAACCGAGCTGGAGATGGTGCGTTGCATTACTTAAAGCTAAAGTGTATTGTAAATTTGCTTCCCAGCCCTGTGTTAAGAGACCGCGCACATTGGCTGCCTGCCAGAGATCGTCAGGATCATTCTTAACATAATCGATTAAGTTATTGGCATCACGGCGAAACCATGCCGCATCAAATTTGAATCTTGCGTCCTTTAGCCGCATCCCAAATTCATAAGCGAGGGCTTTTTCGGGTTCAAGATCAGCATCACCCAGTGTGGTCGGATCGCTATAAAACAAATCGGTATAAGTCGGGATACGGTACGTATAACCCACGTTAGAATAAATTCTCCATTGCCGACTCAGCGCATAACCCAAATCAATTCCTGGATAGGCAAAACTACCAAAGTCAGAGAAGTTTGTTACCGCAACTCCGGGTATTATGTCTAATTTGTTTTGAAGAAATTGCAGCCGATGCTCTAAAAAAAGTGTTGTGGCAAATCGCTCGCGATTACCCAGGTTATTACTCGACAAATAAGTCTGCGCTAAATCGATACCGATTCCTGTTATACCCCATGAATTGGTCCACTGACCGTGCAGCTCACCAGCAATTTTATTTGTGGTGTGTAAGTTGCGATAGACGGTAGGATCATTGCGCAAATAAATGTACTCATCTTGGTTGCGACGCCAATAGATGCGTGGGGTCCAAATCCATCGTTGCCCCTTGAATTGCGTTTGCACACCCACGAGACTGGTTTGTGTTGCTTCAAATTGATCCGTCGCGGCAGCAGATGCATAGAATCCATTGGCGCCAAAAGCGCGCTCGGATAAGGTAGCCAATAAATTTATCGGTCTGCCTTGTTTATTAAAGACACTCTTCAGGGTGTAATTGGATTGATCATAGTCGGTATTATAGCGATAGCCTCTTGAGGTATAGCGCGACACATGAGCCATATGAGCACTATGCTCTGAAGACTTATAAGCTGTAAAGCTTCCGTTAATCTGCTCAAAAGACCCGCCACTCAGGCGAAGCTCCATCGCATCGTCAAAGTTTGTTTTGGTCACAATATTGATCGCTCCCGTAAAGGCATTTTGACCATAAACCCGAGCCGCTGGGCCTTTAATGATTTCGATACGCTCAATTAACTCTAGGGGCAATGCAGCATTCAGGGTGTGATGCCCTGTTTGGGCATCTTCGAGTTTAATGCCATCAATGAGCAAAAGAGTTTGGTCAAAACTGCCCCCACGAATGTATAAATCTGCCTGACTTCCCATAGGGCCTCTTCGTCGGATATCCACTCCCGCCTCTTGTTGCAATAATTCCGCGAGACTACGGGCAGGAGAAGCTTGAATTTGCTGCGCATCTATAGTGGTTATTGATCGTGATTGTTGCGAAAAAGGAATCATCAGGCGTATTCCCGAAACCACCACTTGATCAAGAGATTGGGCCGTATCAACAATGGTATCTCGATTTTGTTGGCGATCAGGGCCCAAATTATCTCCCTGTGCAGAGACAGACAATGACATCAAACCACATATGATGGTCGATTGCAAGACTTTTGTGCTGATGCTAAAAAATTTCATTTTTACAAGTTACAAAATTAATAATCAGAATATTACCAGAACATCGCCGCATAATTTCATGAAAAAAGCCTCAAATGAGGCTTTTTATCAATTATAATTTGTCTGCTGCTTAGTCCGCCAGTACAATGACTTTATTGTCCATCATTTGTACCGTTCCACTGTTGATGCTCAAATGCCAAGCTCCGTCTTTTTGCGTGAATTTATTTTTGAAGGCCTCAGCAAATTCTGGCTGACCTACAAATTTAACGTCACCAGGCCCAAGTGTAGAAACGATGGCAGCGTGATTTTCGAGCATTTGAAAGGCGCCGTCAGTTCCAGGAACACTAACACTAGTGACTTCTCCTTGAACTAACGAAGCTTCGGGTGTGACTATTTCTAAATACATTGCTATTGGTTTATTTCCGATTAAGCTTCAGCAAGCATTTTTTCTCCAGCTTCGATTGCCTCTTCGATGGTCCCTTTCAAGTTGAATGCAGCTTCAGGAAGATGATCGAGCTCACCATCCATAATCATATTGAATCCTTTGATGGTGTCTTTAATGTCTACGAGTACACCAGGAATACCAGTAAATTGCTCCGCTACGTGGAATGGTTGAGAAAGGAATCGCTGTACACGACGTGCACGACCTACAGCCATTTTATCTTCCTCTGACAATTCTTCCATACCGAGAATGGCGATAATGTCTTGAAGTTCTTTATATCGCTGGAGCAGCTCTTTTACACGCTGTGCACATGCATAATGATCGTCTCCAAGAATATCAGCCGTCAAAATACGTGAGGTAGAATCCAGTGGATCCACAGCAGGATAAATACCGAGCTCAGCAATTTTACGCGACAATACCGTAGTAGCGTCTAAGTGCGCAAAGGTTGTTGCTGGCGCTGGATCGGTAAGGTCATCTGCAGGCACATAAACCGCCTGAACAGAAGTAATCGAACCTTTTTTGGTTGAGGTAATGCGCTCTTGCATCGCCCCCATCTCGGTGGCCAATGTTGGCTGGTAACCTACCGCAGAGGGCATACGTCCAAGAAGTGCTGATACCTCAGAACCCGCCTGAGTGAATCGGAAGATATTATCTACGAAAAATAATACGTCTTTTCCCTGGCCATCTCCTGCTCCATCACGGAAGTATTCCGCAATAGTAAGACCAGACAAAGCCACACGAGCACGTGCTCCAGGAGGCTCGTTCATCTGACCAAATACAAAAGTAGCTTTAGATTCTTTCATGGCCTTCTTGTCGACTTTGGACAAATCCCAACCACCGGCTTCCATAGAATGGATGAAGTCATCACCGTATTTGATAATGCCTGACTCTAGCATCTCACGCAATAAGTCATTTCCTTCACGAGTACGCTCTCCAACACCAGCAAACACAGATAAACCTCCGTGCCCTTTGGCGATATTGTTAATGAGCTCTTGGATCAGTACTGTTTTTCCAACACCAGCACCACCAAACAGTCCAATCTTACCTCCTTTAGCGTAAGGCTCGATCAAATCAATTACTTTAATCCCTGTAAAAAGCACCTCTGTAGAGGTTGAAAGGTCTTCAAATTTAGGGGCTTCACGGTGAATTGGCAGTCCATCATCTCCAGTTTTAGGTAAATCACCAATACCATCGATTGCATCTCCAATTACATTAAAAAGACGTCCGTAAACATCGTCTCCGATAGGCATTTGAATTGGCGCTCCTGTAACAACAGCATCCGCCCCACGACTTAATCCGTCTGTTGAATCCATAGAGATAGTACGCACGGAATTTTCACCAATATGAGACTGAACTTCAAGAACAAGAGTCTGTCCATTATTCTGAACCTCGAGAGAATCGTAAATTTTTGGAAGCGATACACCGCTATCGAAAGCAACATCCACTACAGGACCAATGATTTGAGCAACTTTACCTTTAACTTGTGCCATTAGAATATTTTTTATGCGTTTGTTCGGGCCATTTTTATGCCCTTAAAAATCGCTGCAAAGATATGTCTTTCTGAGCAAAAAAAACAAAGTAATTTAGCAAATAAACACAGCCGTAAAACCGATAAAAAACAATATGCCCCTGCAGCATTCACTACAGGGGCATAATTGGCCTGAGATAGACCTTATCTATTGTAATTCAGGAGCGTAGTTCACTGGGAAGTCATTCGCGCGAGCGCGTTGACCAGCCTCTATGAAATTTGATCCATAGGTAGCATCAATAGCCGCCAAAAACTCATTGGCCATAAGCGCATAACCACGAGCCGTGAGGTGTACCCCATCCAAACTCGCTAATCCACCAAATACTAAGTCTGTAGACATAGTGAATCCATCAAATTCAACTCCTCCAGAAGAGGCATTTTGAAGAATTCCTTTGAGGTCAACCTTGGCAAGACCTTTAGCAGCGACCAAAGCATCGATTGTTGCGTTGTAAGCATCAGTAGCATTCAAAACAGACTGGGTTTCCGTACCTGTCAGCACCCACTGATCCGCAAGTGGCTTTGTGATCCCGTTAACCGATAGCTGTCCTGCTTGCTGCTGAGCAATGGCTGGACTCTCTTGCTCTGCGATAACCGGCGCTTGCGCCTGAGCCGCGGCTGTTGCTTCACCATCGGCGAATGCTGCAGCTTGTGCTTCATCAAATCCAAGATCAATTGCAGCCTGGAAGGCGATATCATAAGCAGCGGCATATACAGCGGCATAAGCCTGTGCATAAACCTGTGCGTAGACTCCTTCATAAACCGCAGGATATATTGATGTTGCATACTCAGTATCTACAGTAGCGATGTAGGAAGCACTAGTCAAGACCATCAGGTCCGCCTCATTCGCCTGTCGAGATTGACCAAATTGAGTCGCGAGTAAATTCGCAAAGGCCTCTGGGTAACCTAGAGACTGCAAAACAGCGGACAACTGATCAACAATATTTGGTAAGCTCTCGTCCATAATCACAACTGGACTTGCCATATCCTCACTAAACACGATCTTACGCTCTGGCATCCCTAAAGCATCAAAAACTTGATTCAATGGTCCAAAAGTCTCATTAAGCAAAGGGATCTGTGGTCCAAAATCAGGATTACTTGGATCAAGCGGCGCATATGGCACTGTAGTGAAATAAGGTAAAGAAGTCACGTAAGGCACATTACCGACTACGCCTTTAGCGCCATTGGCCGTTAATGCGTCCAAAGTGGCAGTCAAAGCAGCCGCAAATACATTAGGGTCTGTAATATCATTACCACCATAGGTCGTTGGGTCTAAGTTTCCTGTTTGATCCACGCCAATTCCTCCGGAAGTCGCATATTGTAGTACATCATTTCCACCAAATTCTGATAGGGTAAAGAAGGTTGGACTTTGCGCTACAGCATCCTCTAACATTGAGGCATTGGCAGAACTTGCCATACGGGCGAAATAAGGATTTGCTAATCCCAGTGGCACCCCAGTTAGGTTACCATAACCATTGGCTACAAAGTGAAAACTCTTAGCACCAGGAACACCCATGTTGTTAAATACTCCGGCTACAACGTTAGTCACCTCAGTAGTTGGGTTGGCCTCGAGCACCGCAGGTCCAGATCCGTTAAAATAAAGTCTTGGATTGGCAATTAAATTACCGCCATAAAGCAAGCCCCCGACATTATCGGTCATCATAGGTTGATTAAAATCACCGCCACCTACGGCAGCAAACTGAGTTGCTAGTGTGTTTGGAAATGAGTTGGTTTGGGCAGCTTTAAATAAAGCCCCGTCCGTAAATCCTGCTGTAAATGAAGCTCCTAAAGCCACATAGTTTGAGAAATCAGCGTCTCCAGCAGTTAAGGCCACAGTTTGCTCTGGGGCCGCTGTATCTGTCATATCATCGCTTTCACAAGACACAATTCCGAGTGTCAGTAAAGCAAAACCTAAATATTTAAAATTCATCTTCATAATTATTATAAATTATTAATTGTCCATGATAGATAATACATGGAACCAATACGGACCTGTTCCATAGGCTTGAATGTACTCTTCGCCCAGGGCATTTGCTGCTCCCAGTTTAAAGGTAGACTTCAAGAAGTTCGGCATTCTGTAGTTGATTTGGAAATCAAATACGTTATACGCGGGGATGTCTCCATCACCAAAAGTCGCTTCCCATCTGTAGTCACCGACATAACGCCAAGCTGTATTAAACCCAAGATTCTCTATGACTTCGGTGTTTACGAAAGAAAATTTGAATTTATCACGAGGTGTGTTGAAGTTGGTTCTGAAATCTGGATTGCCTCCCTCTCGATCTTGCACCGCGTAGGTATAACTAGCCCCTAAATCGTATCCTCCAAAGACCTTGGCAGAAAGTCCAAGACTTCCACCATAAGAATTAATCTCCTCTTCAGAGTTCGGGTACACTTGGTACACTTGATAATCACCATTGGCAATAGCGGCAACGGCCAGTGGAGTGCCATCAGGCAATGCCTCTGTCAATCCAACATCTCCATAAAATGGAGAAATTACTGTCTCGTTAGAAATGAAGTCGTTGTAGGTATTGTAATACCAGTTAAAGTCTACGATCAACTTACCGAGCTTACCGCGATATCCGAAATCGATAGAGCGTACCTGCTCTGGTTTCACGTAGTTAGAATTCGCAACACTCAGCGCTGAAGCATCTCCTGTGGCCGCAAAGGCCCCTACAGAGCTCGCAAAGAACGAGTTATTATAGGCTCCCGTTCCGTCTACATTCAATGATGCAGCCCCTGTGATGGCTTGTCCCGTTGGGCTCAATCCATACTCACGCACGTCACGCGCTGGGTTGTTACTCGCCCCACCCACCAAGATAGCACGACCTACATCCAAACCGATGTATAAATCTTGAGTGGTTGGATTTCTAAATCCTGTCTGGATCGACGCACGAATGTTGTGGTTATCATTGATGGTAAATCCAGCCGCTAAACGTGGTGAGAAGAATCCATCAAACAACTCCGACTTGTCATAACGAACAGACCCGGTTAATTTAAGATCTAGGTTGTCGGCTAAGTTGAATTTCTTCTGACCCTGAGTATAAAACCCAAGTTCCGAATAGTCTATCGGCCCATCGGCATCGGTATAGATACTTCCTCCTGAATTCAGACTGTAAGTACGGAATGAACCACCCACTTGCAGTTCAAATGGCTTGAATATTTCAGAGAAATTATAGTTGTAATCGGCGTGATAAATTTTGGAATTATCCGTGAATTTTGACCCCGTAGTTAGGTCAGGATCACCTACACTTGTATTGAACGCATTTTCATATTCTGCTGTTCCTGGCAAAAAACGACCGGTATCCGCGGTTTGTCTTGCAAAATCATGCGCTTGATCAGGTGTCAAACCAGCATAAAGCTGCGACTGCACAAAAGCCCCGACATATTCTCCAAACCAAGTTTGGTCGTCTTTCCATGCACGGTTAATGTTGATTCCGGTAAAGACCATGTCATAACTGTCTCCAGCGGCATCAGTGGTCATATAGCCACGAACAAAAAAGTTGTCGTTGCGCACCTCTAATTTGTGCTGCGTCATGACGAAATTATCAATAGCATATCGGTTTGCTCCTTGATAAAGGGTAGAACCCGTACCGTATTTACCGACGTATGAGAATTCAAGATCATCCTCAAATGGACGGTAGTATACCCCCCAGTCCGCTTTAATACTTTCTGCGGTGTAATCAGTTAAATCAATTTCATTGTATCCAGTACGACTTACATTTACCGAAGGAACGAGCTGCTCAGCACCAGCTGGCAAAATACCAAGACCTACAAGCGCTTGGGCAACACCGTTGATGTTTGTAGACACCTCATCCCCATAAACGTTTACCCCATCGTAGTTGATGTCTGCACGTGAAGACCCGGTACCGACTTTACCGTCGTAATTGTTCGCTCCCCAATCAGTACCACTTAGGTAACCACCATTGATTTTTACAGCAAGTTTATCACTAAACTTATGCCCTACACGAAAGTTTACGTCGGTGTAAGGATTGTCTCCAACAAAGGTCTGAGAGGTTTGTCCTGCCTTTGAGCGAAACACTGATGCCCTGATGGTCAAATGGATTCTTACTGCGCATGAATAAAATACCGTTAAAAGCGTTGGCCCCGTAGAGTGCAGAAGCCGCGCCAGGAAGTATTTCCACGCTTTGAACGTCTGTGTCGGTCATCCCGAGTAAGTTCCCCAATGGGAAGTTCAAGGCTGGCGCTGCATTGTCCATTCCGTCCACAAGCTGCATAAAACGCGTGTTGGCGAATGTCGCAAATCCGCGCGTGTTGATTGATTTAAAGGTCAAACTGTTGGTATTGATGTCAACACCTTTTAAGTTTTCTAGTCCATCATAGAAATCTGCAGACGCTGTGTTTTTATTTCCTTAAGTCCAAAACGCTCAATGGTCACTGGAGACTCAAAAATACGCTCCGGAGTCCTTGACGCAGAGATCACCACTTCATCAAGTTCTGAACCTTCTACAAGGGTGACACTTAAAGATTGATCATTAGTCGTTACGGATATTTTTTGCATGGCGTAACCAATACTGGAAATCTCGAGATTAAATGGTGGCTCGACATCTACCAATAAGGAAAAATTACCATCAAAATCAGTTGCTGTTCCGGCTGTTGTTCCCACAGCCACAACATTAGCACCCACTACAGGCAGCCCTGATTCATCGACCACTGTTCCGCGAACATTGGTCTGCGCATAAGTGATGCAACTCAAAAAAAGGCTGCACACAAACAATACGTTTTTCATAATTTGATTAGTTAAAATTTGTTAAATATACTTATAAATCTGGCTGCTAGGGTAGGATATCTGTGGTTTTTTTGCTTCAATTGCAAGTATTGAAACCAAAATAAGCATGAAATAAATACCCAAGTTTAATCAATCCTGAAGCCAAATAATTCCAAAACAGGACCATAGTTCATAGAGCTAGTGCTCAAAATATGCAGCACATTTTGGAAAAAATCAGTAGTTCAAGGGCTGGCAAAAATTGCGGATTGACGTTTTAAACAATCCCAGTACGTGACTCAAATCTGGGTGGTCTTTGGCGATTATACGACCGTCAATTTCCACCACCGGAGTCAACTCACCCATGGTCCCTGTGGCAAAAACTCCATCGGCATTATACAATTCTGACAGACTTAAATCGGCCTCTGCACAGGCCACGCCATTGCTTTGACATATCTCCATTACTGTTTTTCGAGTAATCCCGGGCAAACAAGCATGAGCGAACGGGGTATAAACCACTCCATTGATTAGGGCAAACAAATTACTGCCATTGAGCTCAGCTACAAATCCACGCTCATCGAGCATGAGTCCAGCATCTTTCCCAGCCACATTGGCTTGTATTTTGGCCAGGATATTGTTGAGTAAATTGTTATGGTGGATTTTACTGTCTAAAAATTGTGGACCATTGCGACGCTGACTGCTAGAGATCACCTTAATCCCAGAATTATTGTCATAAACTAGCGGTTTCCACTCTGCCAAAACGATCAAACAAGACCCACTTTGATTCAGACGCGGATCCATACCACTGGTGATTTTTTCTCCACGGGTCAAGGTCAAACGAATATGCGTATCATCGGACATTCCGTTGGCCTTTAATGTTTTATCGATAGCTTCCATGACCTCTGCTTTGGTGGGGATATCCGTAAAAGCCAAGGTCTTAGCTGAAGCCAAAAGACGATTTAGATGCTCGTCCAAACAAACGATGCCTTCGGGATAAACCCGAAGTCCTTCCCAAACGGCATCCCCACCTTGGACTGCACTATCAAATACAGATATTTTTGCCTCTTGTCTTGGATATAGACGGTCCTTGATCCAAACTTTTATGTCGCTATTTCTGGAGTCAAATTTTTGTAGCATGGTTCTTTTTATTTAAGAGTACTTTTCGTTTTAGCTTATTGTAATAGGGTAAGGCTTGCCGAAAGACCAACTCAAGGTGATCGTTCCAAAATTCTGGGTCTTTGGTGGTTTTTGGTTTGGCAAATCCTGTACTGTTGTGCACATTTTTATACCAATAAGGCGCCCAGATACCGTCGGCGGCAATGGGTCCCTTGGGCCATTGACACATTTGGGGATAAAATGTAATGTCTAAGGTATGGCAAAGTTGGGATAAATAACTTGAAGGGTCAACCATGAGTTCATCGCTTTCAATCACTGTGTAGGCAATATGCTCTCGATCAAAAAATTCCATCAGTTCAAAAGCCCGCTTAATCCCAATGGCATCTAGATCTGGGTACTCAATCACCTTGGCAAAAGACTGCAAAAGCTTTTTTGGATCCCGAATCAAAATCACGTTTTGCCAATGGCTCATGTAGCTTGGTTCAGGATCAAGGCAATGGTGGGCCATATTTTTGACAAAGACATTTTGTGTTGCGGCGAGTCCATGAATTTGATCCAATACTGTCTGCTGATTGTGCGGCATCGCCTCGAGAATTTCCTGCTCCATGGGATGCGGCTCACGGTCCTTGACCTGAGCCAGGTAATAGGCGTAAAAAGGTTCATCCATAACCTTAAAATCCGGACGCTGGGCAAAAGAATACATCAGCGCTGTAGAAATATTGCGCGGTCCTGAAATAAGGTGGATGATTTTATTCATGGTTTAAAAATAGTCAATCGTTTAGGAATTTTTGGAGTCAAAAAGCGATAGTTACGACTTAGGGGTATTTTGTAACTTTAAGGCCATGAGTCATTCTATGATTAAATCTGTGTCATGAACAAAAAGGTTCTGATCGTTTGCGATTCGTTCAAAGAAAGCCTCGATGCAACTGCGGTGGCAAAGGCCATAGCCCGTGGCATCGGCGCTGACGATGCCACGGCGCGCTGCACGCTTATGCCTTTTCGGATGGCGGTGAGGGCGCCATTGCCGTACTCGAACAAGCCTCGGCCGCAGGTACAATCTCGGAGGGCTACCGGGTGGCCTGCCCGACGCAAGACGCTCTAGGACGACCGATCACCGCAGAATATTTTCGATTCACTCACCGCCCCGCGGCCTGGATTGAACTGTCGGCGGCCAGCGGAATTCATTTAATCCAGCCGCAAGCCCGCGATCCAAAGATCACCTCGACTTTCGGCACAGGCCTGCTGATCCAACACGCCATCGAGCATGGCGCCCAAGAGATTATTCTGGGCATAGGCGGCAGCGCGACCAATGATGCCGGGGCCGGCATCATTCAGGCTATAGGCGGCAAACTTTTGGATAAAAATGGCCATAGCTTAGCTCCAGGGGGACTTGCTTTATCGGATCTTCACACCGTAGAAATTCCCAATGGGCTCAAGAACATCAAATGGCGCATCGCTTGTGATGTCGATAACCCACTTCTGGGACCTAATGGAGCGAGTCACGCCTATGGCCCTCAAAAAGGAGCCACGGACAAGGACATCAAACAACTAGAAGAGGCCCTGACTCATTTTGCACAAAAAATAGAACAAACAAAGAAAATTACAGTTTCCTCAATTGCTGGTGGTGGGGCAGCGGGCGGCACGGCAGCGGGATTATATGGGGTCTTTGGAGCAGAACTGGTTTCAGGCTTTGAGCTTTTGAGTGCCATGACTGATCTTGATCAGCAGATTGAGTTGTGCGATATCATAATCACCGCCGAGGGGCGTATTGATCATCAATCCCTGACCGGCAAAGTACCTATTTCTGTAGCCAAATTGGGTAAGAAGTATGGTAAACCGGTTATTGGTATTGCTGGATCCATTGAGCCTCCATACGACCAATACAGAGCATTGGGCATGAGCAGTTTGTTTAATGTCCAAAACGGCCCAATGAATTTGGCGGAGTCTAAAAACAATGCCACACAACTCATTGAAGAAACTCTATTTCGGGTTTGGTCTTTAATCAAAACCACGAGCTCATGACCTGGACATTAATATTTTTGGCCCTCACTGTTTTGTGGATCATTCTAGGGACCACAAAGCTAAAGCTACACCCCTTTTTTGTGCTGCTTTATGCGGCCATTGGCTTGGGATTCGTAGCTCAAATGCCAACAGAATCTCTGATTCCACTAATCACCAAAGGTTTTGGCAAAACATTTGAAAGTATTGGCCTATTGATTGTTTTTGGAACTCTAATAGGAATATTTCTAGAACAATCCGGTGCGACGCAGTCTATTGCCAGCAGCCTTTTAAAAAGGTTGCATCGACTGCCTTTGCCTTATGCCATCAGTGCCATTGGTTATGTTGTGGCGATTCCTGTTTTTTGCGATTCAGCTTTTGTCATTTTATCATCACTGAACAAAACCCTTGCAAAAGAGAGCAATACCCCCCGCTTAGCCCTTACTATTGCTTTATCCACAGGCCTTTTTGCCCCGCACGTCTTGGTGCCGCCCACTCCCGGTCCCCTAGCGGCGGCAGCCCAACTCGAATTACAAAACTTAGGATTACTTATTGTATTTGGCGGATTGGTTGCCTTTATTCTGGTTCTGGTCGGGGCCTTATACGCCCAAAATATTGCCAAAAAGATTGCAATAAATGAGAGCCCACAACCTACTTCAAACCACAGCGAGGCAGAACTCGACCAAACAAATGACATCTTGGAACAAGAAAGAAATCCTCTTGAAGCACAAGTATTACCTGGTATTTATGCCGCCCTGAGTCCCATAATTGTGCCCATACTGCTTATGGCACTGGGGAGTATCATTGAATTCACGTCGCTAAATCTGGGCGTCGCTGATCAATTTGTACGCCTTTTAAGTTCCCCCGAGGCCGCACTTTTTATTGGTTTACTTCTGGCCATGAATCTTGGCGAAGACAAAAAAGAAACTCCATCAAAAAACAAGCTTATTGGGCAAGGCCTAACAATAGCCGCGCCAATTTTGCTCATCACCGCAATGGGTGGCGCATTGGGCAGTGTAATTAAAGAACTCCCCTTGACAGAATACCTCAGTGATTACACAGCCCTACAGAACTTCGGGCTCATATTGCCCTTTGGGATTGCCGCTCTACTGAAAACGGCTCAAGGATCTTCAACGGTAGCCATCATCACCACCGCATCGATTATTTTTCCAGTTTTAGAGCAGCTTGGTTTGACCTCCGACCTCGATAAGGTGTGGGCCATTATTGCTATAGGGACTGGGTCTATGACAGTATCTCATGCCAATGACTCATATTTTTGGATTGTTTCTCAAATGGGCGGAATAGATGTCAAAACCGCTTACAGACATCACACTCTGGCCACCCTAATTCAAGGCCTCACTGGTCTATTAGTCGTAATGGGGCTTTGGTATTTAAGTGGTTTATTGGGCTAAACCGGGTCAAACAAATCCTTGTTCTAGCTTTACTGTAGATAGATATAATTTAGTCCTTTTTGTGTCCCATGTAGTCAACTCGCCAGAGTCACACATACGGGTTAACTGGGATTCCGCTTGCTCTCTTGGTAAGTCACTGAGATAAATTAACTCCTTAAGACTCATGCTGGGATAGCGCGTAAATAATTCTCGGAGGTCTTTACTGTAATCTACAATTTTGAGACTGGGATTTAAAATCATAGAGCACCTTTTGAAATTCGCTGTAATTATTTTCTCCCACTAATCGTCGAGATTCTCCCAAATGATTTTTTAATATAAGAGTCGGTAAAAACTCAATACTAAGTTGCTCGCTAAGGGCAATGTCCTTATAGAAATTTTCAGCAGCAATTCCTTCTATATCTTTTATAATTCGAGCGGCGTCCAAAGCTGAAGATAGCGCAATTCGATAGAGTAGGTGTTTGTCGATAATGTTTTTCTGGGCAACGAACAAAGCTTCCCTGATTTTTCTCAGGAAAATGATTGCTTTTTCTTGGTTTTGTATTTGAGCCGCCTTAAACGCAATCGATGGAGGATAGGATGAGGGCAATGGATCATTCCGCCATATTTCCCCCATTATTGGCATTTCAGATTTTTCTGCAACCTCCTCCCAGTGAAACGCAACTTGACTCGGATCTGAAATTCCGTGACGATGAAAATTATCCCAATGAGGCAGGAGCCCTCCCATGCGATATTCAATTTCGAGCTGATTGCCATACTCTAACTCTAATTTACGCAGCTCTGGCTGAATTGCCCAACAAGTTGAACAAATAGGGTCTGTAAAGTATAGTATTTGTATTCTTCTATTCTTGGGAGGTCTTGGTTTTTTTTTGATTTTACGTTTGACTAAGGGAATTTTCTGCTTTTCTAAAGACACTCCTTTTGGCAATAAAAATTGATCTTTTAATTTCCTGCCAAAAAATATTTGTTCACGAACCTCAGGTGCTCTTTTTTCATGAAATAATCTGAACAATCGCTCGAAGTCATCCGAATTTGGCTCCGAAAATTGTGATAAAAGTTTGGCCAAGGAAGAAGAGTCAATAAGTGCATTCGTGGTCCCTGAACTCGAAAAAGGCAACGCCACATGTGCAGAATCTCCAATAAGGACTCCGTTAGCCTTATGAAATTCAGGTATAAGATCGAAGTCTCTGGTCTTCCAAATATAGGTGTCCTGATAGGTTTGCAAAGCGATGATATCCTTAATGTCTTCAGGAAAATCTGTCATTAAATACTCGGCAATAGCCCTGTGATTCTCTTCTTGAATACCCGCCTGCTGAATGAGTTTTGGGTCGAACTGTAGCACAGTTATGAGTTGATTTTTGGCAGCGGGCAATACACCGAAAGCAATACTCTTTGTTCGATGTTGATACTTTTTAAATAGACCTTTTAACTCAGAATATTTTTGTGCATTGTCAACAAAACCCAATAACTCGTAGGTAAATATTGAAGAAAATTGTGTCGGTCCAAAAAGACTTTCGCGCACTTTTGAATTCAAGCCATCGGCCCCTATGAATAAATCAGCCTTAACAGATTTGCCATTAATAAAATTAGCGCTTTGAATTTTGCCTCCAGACCAGTTAAAAGAATCAAATTCACAACCGTGTATTATACTTGTCTCTCCAAGGGCGTTGTACAAATAACGAATAATGTCATCACGTCGGAAACAGCGCCATGGCATGAGCCGTACGGCCTTTACTTCTTCATTTTTTTGAGAAAACAACTGAAAATATTGAATGGGTTCTCCCATAAGGTCAAAAACAGAAGCCTGTCCCAAACTTGCCAATAAATCCAAGCCATCATCATGCATTAAAAATGCGTTACCACGGTCGTTCATTTTGGGGCTACGCTCGTAAACCTTAACGGTATGCCCCTGCCGCTTAAGCAAAATTGCTGCGGACAAACCCGCTATCCCTGCACCAAAAATCGCAACCTTCATGAGCCTAAAAATTTATCAATGCGTCCTAAAGCCTCATCTAAGATTTCATAAGAGGTCGCAAAACTAAGTCTAATATAGCCCTGCGCACCATCACCAAACCACTTGGGAAGTCCAGGAACCACGGCTACTTTGGCCTTTTCAATCAGTTGATTTTGAAGCTCCGAAGCCGAAAATCCGGTTTTGGAAATGTCAGGAAACAGCACGTAGCAGCCCTGAGGTGACTGACAAGTAATCCCAGGCATGGCGTGGAGCCGATGGACCGCAAAATCCCGCATTTTATGTAAATGATTCACAAATTCGGCCAACCAATCTTGTGCCTCGTTTAAAGCAGTTTGAGCCGCAATTTGCCCTAAAATATTGGCTCCATGTACCGTAGATTGATGCAGTGACTGAGCAAAAATCTTGTTGTAAATATTTTCATTCGGCATCAAAACACTGCCGATACGCAGTCCAGCTAACCCGTATGACTTACTGTAGCCTGTCACCGTAATGGTACGCTGAAAAACAGAATCTATCGCTGAAAATGCATTGAATTTGTGTGGCGCAAAAACAATGTCGCTCCAGATTTCATCAGAAAGAACCATCAGATTTTCATGGGCGAGAACAACGTTGGCCAAGGTTAATAACTCAGCCTGTGTAAAAACTTTGCCCGTAGGATTCAGTGGATTGCACAGGCAGATGAGTTTTGTTCGCGGGCCAATTAAAGTTTCGAGCTCTGAAAAATCGATTAATCCGTCCGTTTGGGGTGTGGAAAATGGAATCGCTTTGGCCCCCACCTGTTCAACAGAATACTTAAAAAGAAAATCCACTGGATCAAAAACGATGACCTCATCTCCGGGCTCAAGCAGGGCCTTACAGGTTAAATAAATGCCAAAAGCTGCACTATCAACCGGCAAAATAAATTCAGGCGAATAATTAACTTGGTTTTTACGCTTATAGTCCTTGGACACGGCTTCTCTAAAAGACATTAATCCTTCAGCGGGACCATAACTCAGATAGCCGCCATCTTATATATTCTAATAAGGCATTTTTGATCATGGCGCAACAGGAAAATCAGGATCCGCTGCGGTCAGTGGAATGACCCCATTAGGCACGGTGGCCCATCGCAGATTGTAGGCGCGCGCAGAGAGTAGGTCAAGATTTACGTCCTTGGGGATTGAACATATCGGGGCATTAATGTCCAAATATAATATTATTAAATAGCAGTATCGATTATCAACAATAATCTTCGATGAAATGCAATTGCTCGATAGCTCAGAATTAAATTCTACTAAAGCCCGAACATATGTTTTTTAAGACTTTCCTGGGCCGGTTTGTCCCCTAGCCAAATCCCAAAAAGCGCTTGCTTGAATGGTAATCCTGCAAAACTCCCTCGGACTTCACCATTTTTATAAAGCTGCGTACCCTGTTCGGAGTCATAGACCAAAAGGATTTCATCATTTGGTTCAAAAGCATCCGAAAGAAATTCTTTAAATCGTTCGATATCCGTTGCCGTATAAGATCCCACTGTTGTATTGTCAAAACCCTCTTCCAGAGCCTCTATAAATCGATCCCGCGTCACTAATTTCGAGGCGATAACAATACGTATCCCCATGGCCTGGTCTGCCAAAATAATTTCAGAAGCGTCGCTAGATTTTGAGGGCAGATAGAGCGCGCCAACATATAGATCTAAAAAACCAAGTTTCTCCCGGAGACCACCACCATTTAGTACTGTGTTTTGACCATTAATAGTCATTTCGATGGGAAACTCAACCCCTTCAATCGTCTTCACTTGGGCCTTAGCAGTATTTATGCCCACCAATAGCATCACCACCATAAATAAATTGAACGCCTTCATATTTTTTGTTTTGTAAAAGATACTAATTTTCTAATAATAATTTGAGTCACTAATGTGTAATTCGATGATTAAAATTTCAATATCACGATAAATATGCCGCATATTAACTATTTTTAAGTTTAATTTTTCCAATGGTGAGATTCCAAGTTTTAAATCCGGCAGACATTGACCGTATCATTCCCTTTGTAAAGGACCTCAATCCAGAACTTGAGCTGCAAAGTATTGAACAGAATCAAAAAGAAATGTTTGATATCGCTAACTATCGATGTTTTGGCCTTTTTGAATTCGATGATTTAATCGGAATTTCCAGTGGCTGGATTACTGTGCGGCATTATTCTGGAAAACAAATGGAAATAGATAACGTCATTATCACACAGGCCCATAGGTCAAAAGGATATGGAAAGCAGTTTATAGAATTTATCGAGCAGTGGTCCCGCGATCAAGGGTGTCAAACTATAGAACTCAACACCTATGTGACCAATACACGCTCACACAAATTTTACTATGACCTCGGCTTTAAAATTTTAGGCTTTCACTTTTTCAAGCCACTGTGAATTACTCAACAGTGACTGACTTTGCTAGGTTTCTTGGCTGATCTACGTTGCGACCAAGCATTACGGCGATGTGATAAGAAAGAAGCTGAAGCGGAATGGTGGTCACCAGTGGTGAAGACATTTCCGTGGTTTTTGGGACTTCAATGACATAATCCGCAAGTGCTTTGATCACGGTGTCTCCTTTGGTGACTACAGCGATAATGCGTCCTTTTCGCGCTTTGATCTCCTCGATATTGCTCACGACTTTGTCGTAATGATTGCTGTTAACCGCCACCACCACTACTGGCATTTGCACGTCAATCAGGGCAATCGGCCCGTGCTTCATCTCAGCAGCAGGATAACCCTCTGCATGGATATAAGATATTTCTTTGAGTTTTAACGCGCCCTCAAGAGCCACAGGGAAATTAACCCCTCGCCCCAGATACAGGGCATTTTGCGCCATAACCATATTGTTGGCAATCTTTTTAATTACATCATCGCTCTTTAAGGCTTGAGCTACTAGTTCTGGAATTTGCTGCATTTCATAGAGGTGCTGGCGATAAACGGACTCAGAAATAGATCCTTTTTCCTTAGCCAACTTCAGAGCAATTAACGTCAATATCGTAATCTGAGTCGTGAAGGCTTTAGTCGACGCGACCCCAATTTCTGGACCCGCATGAGTATAACTTCCGGCATCAGACTCACGGGCAATAGAAGAACCCGCTACATTACACACCCCATAAACTAAAGCGCCCTGACTCTTGGCGAGTTTTATGGCCGCCAAGGTATCAGCGGTTTCCCCACTTTGAGAAATGGCGATCACGACATCCTTCTTGGTGATGATCGGGTTACGATATCTAAATTCTGAGGCGTATTCAACCTCCACCGGGATACGCGCCCATTCCTCGAAAATATATTCGGCTACCAATCCCGCATGCCATGAAGTACCACAGGCCACAATCAAGATGCGATCAGCCCCAGTAAAACGTGAGAGGTGATTGTCCAGACCGCTTAATTTGATCAAGCCTTCTTCTGGCAGTAATCTCCCGCGGAAGGTATCGAGTATGGCTCGAGGTTGTTCATAGATTTCTTTGAGCATGAAGTGGTCGTAGCCCCCTTTTTCAATTTGCTCCACGCTCAGACTGAGCTCTTGAATCTGAGAATCCAAGCGCAAATCCTCTTTTAGATCGCGCACACGCACCTCCCGGCCTAGTCGCAATACGGCCATCTCGTGGTCTTCGAGATATATTGCTTGGTTGGTAAACTCGATGAATGGTGTGGCATCACTGGCGATAAAAAACTCGTTTTCGCCCACGCCTATAGCCAGCGGACTCCCGAGTTTAGCCACAACAATTTCGTTTGGTTTTGTTTTGATCAAAAACCGCTATCGCGTAGGCTCCTTCCACCTCTTGTAAGGCCAGCTGTACCGCCTTTCCTAACTTTACCTTATTGGTTCTTTTAACCTCTTCGATGAGGTTTACCAAAACTTCTGTATCGGTATCGCTATGAAATTCATAACCACGTTGCTGGAGTACTGTTTTTAGGGCCGCGTAGTTCTCGATAATTCCGTTGTGTACCAGAACTAAATCTCCGCTATTGGAAACATGTGGGTGGGAGTTGACGTCGTTCGGGACTCCGTGAGTCGCCCATCGGGTATGGCCAATACCGATTTGGGCCTCTGGCACTCCTTGGGCTGAAAATTTCTCGGCTAGAGAATTCACCTTGCCTTTAGTCTTACACACATGGGTCATGGCGCCGTCATACAGCGCGATACCCGCACTATCGTAACCACGATATTCTAATCGCTTGAGGCCATTTAAAACGATGGGGTAAGCTTCTTTTGAACCGATATAACCAACAATACCACACATAAGGCTAAATTAAACATTAAAAACAATAAGAGACAACCCCCTGTAGTACATAATTAAATCAATAAAACAAACGCCACTAAAGACATCATACCACAACCTACTCAGGCCGGGTGTAATAGAGTTCCAAGCGCAACTTTTTGTCTGGATCCGAGGCCAAGTTTCCATGTAGGGCCGTTCCTTGTGGAGCGACAATAGTTCCTCCAGGGATCCGATCAAATCCCTCGTCGAGCAGAGGGGTTTGCATGTCAAAAAAAGCCCACATATGACACATTTTGAGAAACCACCAAGCCCAGCGAAACGTTTGTCGAATCTCTATTTATGAGATTACTCACATGTGAGGTCAGCTTAATTTTATAGTATTCTCCGCGATCATCGCTACCGCGCACCAGACGTCCAAGGTGATTGGTAATGGCGTCAATCGGGGGAAGATTTGAGGTCAGGTCAATAGAATAGTCTGCCAAAATCGTACTGTTTTTGGTATCGAACACCATAAGTCTTTCGGGTTCTTGGCCAGGACTACTGATCTTATCTTGGTCTACATAAAAAATCAAATTGGCCTCATTGACAAGCCAGCCCTCATCACGCAATTCTTGTAGATCGTCCAAACCATTTTGGTTTTCATCGTTGCCAAATAACTCAACGATGGTTGCGATACCGTCATTTCCGTCGACATAAAGGGTCTCTGACCCTTGAATCGAGTCTCCAGATTCTATATCCTGAATGACCTCAGCTGGCCATTGGTGGTCAAACACATTTACTTTTATGGCCGAAAAATTAAAGTCATACGAAAATACCTCGCGGATGATCTCCCCGTCGTCATCGGTAGATTGATTCCCTGAGTCATCAAAGGTCGATGTATCGGCAGAGTAATAAAGGGCAATTTTCCCTTCGGCAGGATCAAAGATCGTTTGGTGGCCACTGTCATTGACTGGTTCGACCTTAAAATAAAGACCCCTAAAGTAATCCTTAAAATTGTTATTGTTCAGCAGAACCTCCTGATCTTGTTGATCCCAAATTTTTTCTTGAAAAAATTCAAGAGGTAATTCCAAATTAATGCCGGGGTTAAACGTCAGCGTATCTAAATCTTCAATAATAAATTCATCGACCTCACTGCTAGCGAAGAATTCGGGAATTTCTAAAAGCAGAGTCCCTAATTGGTCTTGGAATGTTTGGCGCTGGTTCGAAAAATACTGCTGTGGCTCCGCAAAACCAGTCGACGGGTCAAAATCTCGTAAAAAATAATTTGATTCGTAAATAGACAGCTTAATTGGATCACTCCCAAAGACAGAGTCTAAGTCGAATACCGTATTGTCTTCATCATCGACATCCGAGGTACTGTAATACGGTATGGTCAAAATGACTTTTTCAAGAACAGGATTCAGAGTGTCAACAGAAAACGCCGGATTGTTTGCCGACAAAACCACCTGGGTTAAAAAATCTGCGGTATGAGGCCCGAACAATGGATCGTTATAATATCCCAGTTTGTAACTCAACTGATTATTGGTTTGTACCGGCCCGACAAATCGACTGTAGGCCCGCACAGAGAAGACAGTGTCGGGAGTGGTATAGTTCTGATCGATTAGGTCGGTATCTAGCGTTGTAAAGCTTTCGTCGCAAGAAGAAACCCCCACGATTACCAAAACAACCCAAATGAAATGAGGAATCCGTTTGATCACGTTCATGAAATTATTGGCCTAGGCGTCCAGGACTTTTGTTTGGTAAAAATCGATATAAGCCTGAGAAAACTCGTCTTTATTGTGAAAGTTTAACACCGGACAAGACGTTTCTTTAAGATAGCTTAACAATTCGTCGGACAAATCTGGAGATCCTTCGATGATGGCGTCTGAATGATCAATAGCCGTTTTCATGACGTTTAAGTAATTCGGCGACTCTAGATGAGCACATTGCTCTTTGTCAATACCGTCAAAATCTATTTTTTTTGCTAAGTCTTGATTTAACGCCCCCTCAAAACCTTGACTGTAGAGCGAAGTGACAATCTTACACCCGTCAAACAAAGGTTCGTTCCCGTAGTAGGTCTTGAGATATAGTGGTAACAAAGAAGCTAACCAACCATGCACATGAATGATGTCTGGCGCCCAATTGAGTTTTTTAACGGTTTCAACAACCCCTTTAGCAAAAAACAGTGCGCGCTCGTCGTTATCTTCAAAAAGCACTCCATCCTCATCGGTAAAGGTTGCTTTTCGCTTAAAATAATCATCGTTATCGATAAAATACACCTGCATGCGCTCCTTGGGGATTGAGGCAACTTTTATAATTAAGGGCATGTCCATATCGTTGATCACCAAATTCATGCCCGACAGGCGTATCACTTCGTGCAGTTGATGGCGACGCTCATTGATATTGCCATAACGCGGCATGAATATACGTATTTGGCCACCGTTGCTATTCACCGCTCTTGGGGCCTCAAACGACATCGAAGAAATCTCAGTCTCGGGTAGATAAGGAACTACCTCCGAAGACACATACAAGACTCTTTTATCTTTCATAAAACACTAAAAATTTTCCGTAAATGCTGTGCGAGTGCAAAATTACGAAAATTTATGCAGATTGCTGTGAATATCTTAATTTTGCTCGATTTATACGCCATGACGACACTGCAAACAAAGGAAGAATTACAGGTATTTTTGGCCCCTTTCAAAAAAAACAATAAAGGCATCGGCTTTGTCCCGACCATGGGTGCATTACACCAGGGGCATTTAAGCCTTGTGACACTCGCCCGAGAAGAATGTGATTTGGTGGTCGTCAGTATCTTTGTCAATCCCACTCAGTTCAATAACACCGAGGATTTGGCAAAATACCCAAGAAATGTAGCGCGAGATATCGCACAACTCAGGAGTATAAGCCAGGAGATTATAGTCTTTACACCCACCCCAGAAAATATCTATGGACCAAACATAAGCGCACGCCAATACGATTTTGGTCCCCTAGGGCATTTTATGGAAGGAGCGCATAGACCCGGTCATTTTGATGGCGTAGCCACAGTCGTTTCTTTACTTTTTGACGCAGTCACTCCAAACCGCGCATATTTCGGAGAAAAAGACTACCAGCAATTACGCATAGTAGAAACCATGGTAGCCGTTGAAGGGCGTGACACAGTTATTGTACCATGCACCATTGCCAGAAACTCAAAGGGACTGGCCTTGAGCTCACGCAACGAAAGACTCAACGACCAGCAGCGCGACCAAGCGCTTCTGTTGTCTCGAGTGCTGCTTGAGGCTAGAGAACAATTCACCTCGAATACCATCGAATCCATAAAAGAACATGCTGTTGCAGCATTTAGCAATGCTCCAGAATTCGACCTGGAGTATTTTGAAATTGCGGATACCGAAACAATGGTCCCCACACTGAACAAAGAACCCAACAAAAAATATCGAGCATTCATCGCCGCACAACTCAATAGGGTGCGCCTGATCGACAATCTTGAACTGAACTAATCTACTCTGAACTATGTTGATTCATGTTGTAAAATCTAAAATTCACCGTGTTAAAGTAACGGGTGCAGACCTCAATTATATAGGCAGTATTACCATAGACGAAGACCTGATGGATGCGGCAAACATCGTTCCGGGTGAAAAAATTCAAGTGGTGAACAACACCAACGGCAACCGACTCGAAACATACGTGATCCCTGGCCCGCGCAACAGTGGTGAAATCACGCTTAACGGTGCTGCGGCACGCCTTGTTTCTGTGGGAGATGTTTTGATTTTAATGACCTACGCCATGATGAGTCCAGAGGAAGCCAAAGTCTTTTCTCCTGCAATTGTTTTCCCGGATGAAACCACAAATTTGTTGTGCTAATAATTAAATTAGCCCCTGGTGAAGAAAAAAGTTGTTTCCTTTCTCAAAATAATCGTCCCTGTGCTTTTGGGGGTAGCACTGGTGTGGTATTTCTATCAGAAATTTACGCCAGAGCAATGGGTTGAGATGAAAGGTCATTTTAATAAGGCCAATTATTATTTCCTTTTATTGTCGGTTTTGTGCTCACTGATGAGCCATATTTTGCGCACGCATCGTTGGCATTTGCTGCTGAGTCCGCTCGGACACCATCCCAAGTGGTACAACAGTTTTTTTGCCGTCTGTGTCGCTTATTTCATGAACCTGTTCATTCCGAAAAGCGGAGAAGTGTCAAGGGCAGTGACTTTAAATCAGTATGAGAACACCCCAATGGAGCATGGTCTGGGCACCATCATTACTGAACGCCTCATCGATTTAGTTTTTTTACTGCTGTTTTTTAGCCTGGCCATAGTTATGAATTACTCAATTCTTGTGGACTACATCAGCAGCGTAATTCCCCTGTATCAATTGCTCTGGTCACTTCTGTTTTTGAGCGGGTTATTGATGTTGTTTTTTATTTGGATCAGAAAGGCTAAACACCCATTTGCTGCACGTCTGAGAAAATTTGTGTCGGGACTTATTCAGGGCATGCTCAGTATTAAAAAAATCGCTGCACCTGGATTATTTATTCTCGAAAGTCTCTTTATCTGGGGGCTTTATGTCGCTTCTTTTTACGCAGCAACTTTTGCTCTGGCAGAAACCAGCGGCATTGGTTGGGAGGTGATCATCATCACCTTTGTGGTCGGGAGCTTTACCTTTGCCTTTACCAATAGCGGTATTGGTTATTATCCATTAGCTGTTGCGGGGGTCATGGGGCTATTTGGCATTGCCTTGCCCCTAGGTAGTGCTTTTGGCTGGCTAATTTGGACCGCCAATATTTCCTCAATTATCTTTTTTGGCCTTCTTGCCCTAATCGGGCTTCCCATTGTGAACAAAAAGTAGGAATTCACTCTGCGTTCATGACCGAGCGGGTGGCATAATTTTACTATCTTTCTTTTTGAAAATTTCTACCCATGAAATCTTATTTGCTGCTGCTTTTTGCCCTTGTGTTGCTCAACCCAGTTTGGGGTCAATCCAAAGTTATCTACGAAGAATTTTCTTCGTACAAACTTGGAGAAACACGACGCCTCAAAATTCAACTGCCCAGAGATTACGAGACCAATACCGAAAAGTCCTACCCTATTGTTATTGTACTGGATGCCAATTATCTCTTTGAGCCAGTGGCCGGTAATGTAGATTATTTTGGTTATTGGGAAGACATGCCAGAGGCTTTGGTGGTCGGAATTATGCAAGGAGACGACCGCTATGATGACTGTTATTACGACGACACAAACTTTATGCCCGCAGACAAAGGGGCAGATTTTTTTGAATTCATCGGCATGGAGCTTGTGCCCTTTATCGATGCTAATTTCAGAACGGCAAAATTCACTATTGCGGTAGGCCACGACCTTACTGCGAGTTACATCAATTATTATTTGTTTAAGGACCCCCCACTATTCAATGGTTACATCGCTCTGAGTCCAGACCTCGCTCCGATGATGGACGATCGCTTGCCCAAACGCATTCCCAATATCCCTCAAAAGCTTTTTTATTATCTAGCCACTGGGACCGATGATATTCCTGATCTACAGCTCATTGCTCAAGAACTCAATACATCGCTCAGCGCCTTGAAGTCTGAACAGTTCAATTACTACTACGACAATTTTGAGGGCGCGACACATTATTCACTTGTTGCTCGGGCAATCCCCTCGGCACTCGAAAAAATATTTTCGATTTACCGGCCTATTTCAAAACAAGAATTTAACGATGTGATGCTCAAACTAGAAACGCCGGTGCATCTCTATCTCTTGGATAAATATCAAACCATTGCCGATCTCTTTGGCATCAACAATCCTATCCGAATCAATGATTTTTTGGCCTCGGCTGCGGCCTGTGAGAAGCTCAAACAATGGGAGTCCCTGAGAGAGATTGCGAGTCTGGCCACGCGTCAATACCCCGATTTAATCTTGGGAGATTATTATATGGGGCGTTATTACGAGGAAACTGGGGATCCAAAGCGCGCCATGCGTACCTTCCAAGGAGGTTTTGACAAAGAAGAAGTGGATTTTATCACCGTGGATTTGATGCTCGATAAGGCGGATCAAATCAAATATGATTTCGGATACTGATGGCAAAAACAAAAACAAGTTTTTTTTGTCAGAACTGTGGCAGCTCCTTTGCCAAGTGGCAAGGCCAGTGTAATTCGTGTAAATCTTGGAATACCATAGTCGAAGAAGTCATCAGCAGTCAAGTACCTGCGGCGTGGGAACAGGCCACGGGCACACCCACTAGAGTGGCCCAACCTCAGCCTATTGAGGCTATTGCTACTAACGATACTCCACGCAAATCGACGCACGACTCAGAACTCGACCGTGTACTGGGCGGCGGATTAGTTCCCGGATCATTGACCCTGCTCGGCGGAGAACCCGGTATCGGCAAAAGTACCCTCATGTTACAAGTAGGCTTGCGCTGGCCTTACAAGACCCTTTATGTTTCTGGTGAAGAAAGTGCCCAACAAATTAAAATGCGTGCCGATCGTTTAGGAATAAACCAAAGTCAATGTATGATCCTGACCGAAACGCAAACACAAAACATACTGCATCAGGCCACAGAACAGCGTCCTGAGGTTGTGGTGATTGACTCCATACAAACCTTACAGTCGCCGCAAATCGATAGCGCATCGGGCAGTATTTCTCAAATCCGCGCTACAACATCAGAGCTCATTAAATACGCCAAATCGACCCAAACCCCTGTGGTGCTCATTGGTCACATTACCAAAGACGGTCATATCGCCGGGCCAAAGATTCTTGAACACATGGTGGATACGGTACTACAATTTGAAGGGGACAGACACCATGTCTATCGAATTCTGAGAGCGCATAAAAATCGATTTGGCAGTACCAATGAACTCGGGATTTACGAAATGCTCGGCGAAGGACTCCGCGCCGTGACCAACCCATCTGAGCTGCTCATTTCAAAAACCGATGAACCGCTGAGCGGTACCGCTATCGCAGCAACTCTCGAAGGCATGCGCCCGTTAATGATAGAAATTCAGGCGCTAGTCAGCAGTGCTGTATACGGCACACCCCAACGTTCTGCCACGGGGTATAACCTAAAAAGGCTCAACATGATCCTGGCCGTACTCGAAAAACGCGTGGGCTTCAAATTGGGCGCCAAAGATGTGTTTTTAAACATTACCGGAGGCATTCAAGTCGATGATCCCGCCTTAGATCTCGCGGTAGTTGCCGCCGTACTCTCCTCCAACAACGATATGCCACTGATGCGCAGCAGTTGTTTTGCAGGGGAGATTGGCTTGGCCGGAGAGGTTCGCCCTGTAAGTCGATTGGACCAACGCATCATGGAAGCCCAAAAGCTCGGGTTCACCCAAATTATCGTAGCCAAACACAGTAAAATCCCGAAAAACACGAAAATCCAAGTCATTCAAGTGGCCAAGGTTCACGACTTGGTTCAGCATTTATTTGTTTAGCTTAAAGCGCCAGTTCGACCATATGCGGACAATGATCACTGTGTTTGGCTTGAGGTAAAATCACGGCGCGCTTGATGTGATCGCGCAGTGGTTCTGTGACCATATTGTAATCAATACGCCAGCCCTTGTTATTGGCACGAGCATTGGCGCGATAACTCCACCAAGTGTATTGTCCTGGCTCTTTGTTCAAATGCCGAAAACTGTCCACAAAGCCAGATTGAACAAAATCTTCGAGCCACGCGCGCTCTCTAGGCAAAAACCCAGAGACTTTTGCATTGCGCACAGGGTCATGAATGTCTATGGCATGATGACAAATGTTATAGTCGCCGCAAATCACCAAATTTGGACATTCACGACGTAATTCAGTGACGTAGGCCAAAAAGTCATCCATATACTGAAACTTAAAATCTAGGCGATCTTGATTGGTCCCGCTGGGCAAATACAAACTCATGATCGACACTCCGGGGTAGTCGACACGCAGATTACGGCCTTCGGCATCCATATAATCAATCCCGGTACCGTACACAACATGGTCGGGCTTCTGTTTGCAGAAAATTGCCACCCCACTGTATCCTTTTTTCTGGGCACTGAACCAATAGTGATGGGGATAGCCCGCTTGCTCGATCAAATCCAAATCGACCTGATCTTTCATGGCCTTGGTTTCTTGAACACAAAAGACATCCGGGTTCGCTTGCGCTAACCAATCCAAAAGGCCTTTTTTCATGGCAGCACGTATTCCGTTGACGTTATAAGAGATTATTTTCAAAATAGCTGAATTTTGGCGTGACACTTGGTAATGCACTAAATTAAATAAGCCCGTATATTTACCCTAATAACCCGCTGTGCAATTTTCAAAAAACAATCAACAAAATAATTCAGAGCGGATTCAGTTTACCCAATGAGACTTGTCGTGTATTTATGGCTTTGAAGACAAAGTTATTCCCTTTAGTTTGTTTGGTGATCGCATTTATTTTGTGTTCGGCACCCACCGCCCTGGCGCAAGATACATCCTTGTGGTCTGGTCGTGTTACCACTGTGCTTGTGCGCGACACGATTGTCTTTGATTCTCTCTCAATAAACCCAAAACACTTCAGTGTTCTGCGCCTCGATCAAACGCCTGTAGACAGTAGCTTATACCGCAGTAATTTCACCAAAGCCCAACTCATACTTGATTCCAGTGTGCGCGATAACAATGACTCCATTGTCATACGCTACTTGCGCTATCCCAATTTCTTGACCAGAACCTACAGTGCATTGGATCCAAAACTCATACTCCCGGCCCAAAATCAAATTGGCAAGATTTACCGTATGGATGAAAATAATTTTAAACGCAATAAAAATCCTTTTTCTGGACTGAATGCCCAGGGGAGTATTGTGCGCGGACTCACTGTGGGCAACAATCAAAATGCGGTAGTCAACAGTCAGCTCGATTTGCAAATTACAGGAGCACTCAGTGATCAAGTTCAGATTACGGCTTCGTTACAAGACAGCAACTTGCCAGGAGAAAACGGGGGCTACACCCAAAGCCTTGAGGAGTTTGATCAACTTTTTGTGGCCTTGGAAGCGGATCGCTGGCAATTGCGCGCTGGTGATGTGGACCTGATTAATCGAAAAACATTTTTTGGACAATTCACCAAAAAGATTCAGGGCATGCATGCTGCATGGCAGATCGATCATGGCGATGGGAGCCAGACCGAAATGTTTGCTGCCGCTGGGCTTGTACGCGGCGTGTTTAAACGAAGCATAATTCAGGGCCAGGAGGGCAATCAAGGGCCTTACAAACTGCTTGGCGCTAATGGCGAAGCTCTGATTCTGATGATTTCGGGAAGTGATCGAATTTATGTCAACGGTGTACTGTTGGAGCGGGGCGAAAATGCCGATTATACCATTGATTATAATGCGGGGGAGATACGCTTCAACCCCACTTATCCCATCAATAGCAATATGCGCATAACAGCCGAATATCAGATAACTGAGAGAAATTACACGCGCTTTATCGCCCATACGGGAGGACAATACCAAAGTGACCATTTAGCGGTAGGGGCTTACCTATACACCGAGCAAGACGACAAAAACCAACCGCTTCAACAAAATTTTACTCAGGCGCAACAAGAAGTCCTAAAAACTGCAGGGGATGATTCACAATCCCTATTGGCTCCTTCCGAGCAACTGGCCACCTACTCGGAAAACCAGATTCTCTATAAAAAAGAGCTTATTCAGGGTCAAACCGTGTTTGTTTTTTCTAACAATCCCGAGGACGAACTCTATCAGGTGAGGTTTACCAATGTTGGACCCAATCAAGGAAATTACATCATCGAAAGCCAGACCAGTATCAACAAAATATTTGTTTATGTTCCTGCAGTAGACGGAGTGCCTCAAGGGTCCTATAGCCCGGTGATCAGGCTCACACCGGCCCAAAAGTTACAACTCGCGGGGGCTTTTGTGCGTTATGATAAAAACAAAACACAAATCGAGGGCGAGTTTGGCGCGAGCGATAACGATTTGAATCGATACAGCACTATCGATGACCAGGACAATACCGGCTATGCCGGACTCTTTAATGTTCGACAGGTTCTCGCCCAACAAGACAGTTTATGGCAAATCAATGGTTTTTTGCGCGTTAATAGCGTAGACAAAAACTATCGTAGCCCAGAAGTACTCTATCAAGTAGAATTTAATCGAGATTGGAATTTACCCATAGACCAAATCATCCGAGACCAAACACTCAGCTCAGTGGGAACACAGTGGCGAAACCAGAACCTAGGCGAGGTGACTTATCGGTTTGATCGGCTGAAAACTCTGGGTAATTACACGGGTGAAAAACACAACCTTTACAGCAGTCTCAGGGCAAATAAGTGGCAATATCAAGGTCAGTTCAGCCATCTCAATACACAATCCACATCGGCCAGTAGCTCCTTTCTACGCGCTCATCAGTCATTGGGGCTTTCTGGGAAAAAAAGCTGGTTTCGTGCTAAATTTATGACCGAAAATAATCGCGCTAAAGATAGTTTAGCACAACTCACAGCACTGAGTCAAAAATTCACGGCGTATGAGACGGCAGTTGGTGTGGGGGACAGTACGGCGGTATTTACAGAATTAGGCTGGCGTTATCGGGACACGGACAGCTTGGTTTCGGGCACTCTAAGTCGTGTCGCTATCGCCCGTGATCTATTTGCCAAGGCGCAATTCATCAACACGGCCAAAACCAAATTATCGGGATTTGCCCAATACCGAAATCTAACCACCACAAACTCTGGTCAACAAGATCAAAAATCACTCAACCTGCGTCTGAATTTTGCCCAAAATTTATGGGACAAGAGATTGAGGCTTTCTACGAGTGTCGAGGCCAATAATGGAAAACTTCCTCAACAGGAATTTACTTATGTCGCTGTGGAACCCGGACAAGGGACCTACACCTGGATTGACTACAATGAAGACGGCATCCAAGATCTCGATGAATTTGAAATTGCGCAATTTCAGGATCAGGCAGCTTTTGTTCGTTTGCTTTTGCCCAATCAAACCTTTATCGATATTCAACGCAGCGCCCTGACCCAACTCATGACGTGGCAATTTTCCTCATGGCAAAAGAGTTCAGGCCTTAAAGGCATACTGTCGCATTTTTACAGTCAAACCACCTTGATGTTAGACCGCAGTGGAACACTTACCGACAAAATATTCATCAATCCATTTCGCCAGAACAGTACCGAGGATCTAGCACTTCAATTCAATATAAAGCAGGCCCTGTATTTTAACCGAAATCGTCAGCACTACACCACGGCGTATATTTATCAGCGCAATAAAAATAATCAAATCGTAGCCCTCGGGCTTCAAAAAAACACTCTTGAGCAGCATCAGGTGACCTTTGATCATAAAATCAAGGATCAATTTTTAGCCCACCTTACAGCAGAACACAACACGCGCTCTGCACAATCCGAAAATTTTGCACAACGCAATTTTGAGCTCTTGAGCAATCGTATCCAACCAAAGATTAGCTATTTCTGGGGGGAGAATTCTAGAGTTAACCTTTATTGGGTTTATGCGGCCAAGGACAATAAAATCGGCTAATCAGGAGCAGCTGAATCAAAATAACTTAGGCGTTTCATGCACGGTAGCCAAAGCCGACAAAATGTCCTTAACCGCCGAGTTTAATGCCATAAACAATAAGTTTAAGGGCACCCCATTTTCCTCGGTTGCTTATCTCATGCTTGAAGGGCTCCAGCCTGGAGAAAATTATACCTGGAATCTACTTTGGCAAAAGCGAATCAATAGTTTTTTAGATCTGAACCTCTCCTATTTTGGGCGACAAAGCCCCAACAGTAAATCGATTCATTCTGGGTCCATGCAGTTACGGGCCTTTTTCTAGAAAAAAAAATGGGTCGTCTTTCGACGACCCATTTTTTACACATTAAGGCTTTTTATTTTACAATAACCTTGGCTGTTTGATAGATGTTTGAGAAGATGTCTCCCATTTTGATGATGTAAACCCCTGAAGGAGCATAAGACATATCTAATTGATAGTTAAAACGATCTCCCTCTTTTTCAATGTAATTGAATGCCAATAATTGACCCAATACATTGTATACCCCGATGGCAGCACGATCTTCATAGCTCGTTACCAAAGCGATATCAAACTGATTGTTGTCCGATGAGGTCACAATTAAATCAGCTTCACTGATGGCAGCTTGTGTAATGCCAAGAACTCCATCGATATCTGCCGAATAATCCTCGGTTTCACCGTATTGAGTCTCTTCACAAGCATCCGCAGGTACTTCTGCTTGCCAGTTCGACTTGAAGCGTAATCTGTGAATACCGCTCGGTACTCCCGCTGGAACAACAAGATCAGTAGTCTCAGTATAGGACCCCCCAGCCTGGCCAGGAGCGATTACGAAGTTCGGAACGACCAATTCGTCATTGGTAAACGAACCATCATCATTAAAGTCAATCCATCCCTTGATGTTTTGATCACCGTATCCGGTAGTGAAGGTGACTTGATACGTTCCTCCAGCAGCAAAACTCGCCACCTGAGTAGTAAAATCACCGTATCCCTCACATGCCGAAGGATTGTTGATCTGCTCAACAGCGACCAATTGGAAACCATCCCCAAATGAACAATCCGCGCCTGGATTACAATAGATGATCGAATTTTGAACGGTTTTTGTCGCTTCATCATTAGAAGGATCGGAGTCAGGACCGAAGTTCGTACGAGAAGCTATTGTGTAAATTTGGTTTTGGATAGATAGGTCGGCCGTAGTGGCAAATGTGTAGGTCTCGGTTGCTCCTGCAGCCAATACTCCGGTAAAGGTTTCCACAACAGGCGTTCCTCCATCAATGGTATACTGTACCTCTGGGTCAATGATGTCATTGATACCAAAGTTTCTTACGTTGATGGTAATTTCTTCTGCATTCGTCAGCTGGCCACTCGATGGATCCGTGATACTGGTCACCCCTATATCATCTACCGTAGTGTTTGGTTGTAATTGGAAGGCCCCAACAACTCCTTTTCTACCACTGTTCATGTATTCATTAATGAACCAAAATGTAGCATCATCTGCAGGGTCAATGTCCATTTTACTGTAGTCTCCATAACGTAGTCCAGGAATGTTTGCGTTACCATTAGCAATAAGCTCCTCGGCCACCGTCATTGTTCCTAAAGCATCTCCATCAAAACGACCCGTGTAATAAGAACTCACACGAACAATATCCGTAGTAGTGGGTCCAGACATAGAAGAATAACCCATACCGATATTCCCGGCTCCATCCATAATCATACTTCCGTGCCATGCGTGTCGTCCATCAGGAGCTGTATACGTCCCTTCTTGGTACAATGTCCATGGGGTATTGTCTGCTGGCTGACGAAATTCGAACCAACGAATACCTGCAAGTTCTCCTCCAGTAGCGTCAGTATCAACAACAAAATTAAATATTGCACTGTTGTGCGTAGCAAATTTGCGGAATTGGGCTTGATTCATGATCGTGGCCTGTAATGCATCGATCGGCACACCACCGTTGGGCTGCGTCAAATTCGAAAAACTCCCTCCATCGAACACCGAGATAAATGGTGTCGTGTTGATCTGCGTTGCTGCAGAAATTGTAGAGTTGCTCGGTGTAGTCCAATCCACATCGATGGTCCAAAACTTCACGTGATCTTGTGAAACGCCACCCCAAGCATCATCTTGCAAGTAGATGAGTGTGGCACCACCAGCCGCTGGCATATTGGCATCACTCACGTTCAACATCTGTGGGCTGTAAAATCCACTGGTCTGAATTCCTGGGATACTGAATGTTTGGAAGCTAGCAGAAGTATTCCCGGCTAACATTTCTGCACGTTCTAGTGCCCAAACACGTCTGGATCCGACATTGGCAGTCATGTAGTAGCCATCACTCCACACAGAAAGTTTTTGGTAGTCACTTACACCAGTGTAGGTGTAAACATTCCATCCACTTGTCAGTGGATCTGAGCCATCAGAAACGGCTACTTGTACATTTCCATTACCAAAAAGATAGCTAATGACCCATCGATTAGCCGCCCCGTCGTAGGATGCGGTTAGATCACAACATCCACCACCAGAAAATATATTGGTTACTGCCAATTGACCAGTCAAAGGATTTCCTGACTTATCAAAAATTCGATAACCTGTATTGTACACCACAAAAACATGGTCCAAACCAACCGCCATTGAAGGGTCTGTCGGTTGAGATCCCGATGAATAAGCATCAAACACAACAGATGGTGGCATCACGCGCACACTTTGCTCTGTTTCATGTCTGTTGAGCACAAAATAATCGTCTGTTTCTTGTTTCTCTTTTCCGATCACAACACGATTGCGAATCGAACGGCGGTCACGCGCCTCTTCCTCGGTATACTCAGCAGGGATGAGTTCACTGCGAGAAGCCATCGGGGGTACATAAAACATTGGTAAAGATTCTCCAAAATCTGCCACACCTTGTGGCTCATTGGGCACGTTTTCTTGAGCAATTGTCAATGAGCTCATGAACATCACCATCAAAGAAAGAAAGTAGTTTTTGAAAGTCATTATGTTAGTTTTAGAATTAACGGGTTAAAAATGAGCCTAAAAATACACTGATTTTATCGAATTTCTTAGTAATGTGTTAAAATTTAACGATTCTCTATGATTAATACTGAACTTGACAAAGTCGAACTTCGAAATAATAATTACGCCCATGCTGAGAAACATAGTCTTACTGATTTGCATTTTAACTTTGAGTTGTAATGCGCTAGTAGAACCGATATCTAGACCACTTCAAACCACCCCACCCAGCGGCGATCACCTAGCGGCGAGAATTGTCTCAGCGAATCACAGTGCAGTGCAGCGCGTGAATGACAACAATACAAATATTGATTTCAAGGAGGAAGGGGCTTGCCAATGGTTCTTGCAACTGATAAATGAGTCTAACCGCATACTTGATCCGGTGAATTTAGCAGAGGAATTCCAAAAGGACAGACGCCCAGGTATGGGTCAAATTCTCTGGCATGCGCCGCATGAATCGTTGCCCTGAGGCCAATCCAGTTTGGATTCAAGATATGGTCCTACGCTAGAGTTGAGCCAAGCCAGTGCTTAAAGGAAACAGACTCTTGCATTTTTTGACCAAGGGCAGAAATAGCAACACGTTCCTGCTCCATACTGTCTCTGTGACGTATGGTTACACTGCGGTCTTCCAAGGATTGATGATCCACGGTAATGCAGTAAGGAGTCCCTACAGCATCCTGTCTGCGATAACGTCTTCCTACGGCATCTTTTTCGTCATAGGTTACCGGCATCTCCCATTTAAGGGTGTCGACAATTTCATGCGCTAATTCAGGCAGTCCGACTTTTTTGACCAAAGGCAATACTGCCGCTTTAATCGGCGCTAGAATTGACGGTAGTTTGAGTACCGTTCTACGAGAACCATCGGCCAATTCTTCCTCCTGTAGGGCATGACTGAGCACCGCCAAAAACATTCGGTCCAGCCCAATAGAGGTCTCAATAACATAGGGCACATAGGATTCCCCAAGTTCCGGATCAAAATATTGAAGTTTTTTTCCAGAAAAGGATTCGTGCTGTTTTAGGTCAAAATCTGTTCGCGAGTGAATCCCCTCTAACTCTTTAAAACCAAAAGGAAATTTGAATTCAATATCTGCTGCGGCATTGGCATAGTGGGCTAATTTTTCGTGATCGTGAAAACGATAATTCTCCGATCCCATACCCAAAGATAAGTGCCATTTTAGACGTGTCTGCTTCCAATACTCATACCACTTCATCTCCTGCCCTGGCCGAACAAAAAATTGCATTTCCATTTGTTCAAATTCACGCATGCGGAAAATAAATTGTCGGGCGACTATCTCATTGCGAAATGCCTTTCCTGTCTGAGCAATCCCAAAGGGAATTTTCATACGTCCGGTCTTCTGGACGTTCAGGTAATTGACAAAAATACCTTGGGCAGTCTCTGGCCTGAGATAGAGGTCCATTGCAGAATCAGCACTCGCCCCCAACTTAGTGCCAAACATGATTGAATTGTCGTACGTCGGTCCAATTTTTGGACCCAGTTTCAGGATCGGCTATTCCTAATTCTTCAATGAGCGCTTTGACATCGGCCAAATCCTCATTTTCAAGTGATTGGGCCATGCGTGATAAAATTGTCTTTTGCTGCTCACGATAACGCAACACCCGCTCATTAGTCGCTTCAAACTGCGCTAAATCAAAACTTTCTCCGAATCGCTTTTGAGCCTTGGTGATTTCTTTTTGGGCCTTTTGCTCGAGTTTTTCTGCATAATCTTCAATCAAAACGTCCGCACGATAACGCTTTTTTGAGTCCTTATTGTCAATCAGTGGATCGTTAAAGGCATCGACATGGCCAGAAGCCTTCCATGTGGTTGGATGCATGAGTATGGCAGCATCGACCCCAACAATGTTTTGATGAAGTTGCACCATACTGCGCCACCAGTATTGACGGATATTATTTTTTAAGGCTGCACCATTTTGACCGTAATCATAAACAGCACTTAAACCATCGTAAATTTCACTCGAGGCAAAAATAAAGCCGTACTCTTTGGCATGAGCAACAACTTTTTTGAATAAATCTTCTTGTTTGGACATGGCGCAAAAATAAGAAACCCTTGGCAATTCGATACTTGCCATGGCTATTTTTTAAAAGTCTTATTTGAGATACATCGTGGTGGTGGACAAGTGCAAATTGTCTTGATAAATGTTCAGTATGTATCGCCCGGAGGTCAAGTCCTGTTCTTGGACCCCAACCAACATACACACATCGATTTCCTCTCCCTGAAAATCAATTTGTGTTTTAGCGCTGTAATAGAGGCCTTCATTGCCTTGCTCCAAATACATTCTGCTGCCGATCAGGTTGTTCTTAGGGTTAATGACTTGCAGATAAAGATCTCGCTGTCCTTTTGGCGCAACCGCATTCGGGGATAGAGTAAAGCACGCACGAATTTTATCGCCGCGACTCGCTCTTTTGGTGTCTACAATCTTGCCACTGCGACGAATAATGACCGCGTTGCTGGTAAAGTCCATTACTTGTAACCGCGATCCTTGTTCAATTCGGCGTTCTAAATCCTGATTTTTTTGACGCAAATCTCGACGCTCAAGTCGGGTTTTGTCTAAAACAACTTGAGTGCTGTCTACCTTGAAGGAGAGGTTCTGCGTCACTCGAATTAAACTGTCTGCCCGCGCAAAAAGCATGGTACGTTCTTCTTTGAGTCGTTTAATTTCGGTACGATATCGTTTGATGATGGCCATACTCGGTTTGGCCGAGGCAACCGAATCGAGTAAGGCCTCAATTCGATTGCGCGCCATTAAGAGCTCCTGGTCCTGAAGCTTATACTCCATTAACAAATCATCATAGGTGTCTTTGAGCGCGCCTAATTCCTGAGTTATGGCTGTTTTTTGCTCCACTAAATCTTGTTGATTGGCTTGACTCTCTTGAAACAGTACAACTGTATAGACGCCTAGACTTATTAAAAGCAGTATCAAAACAAAAATGATCCGCTTAAAATATTTGGTCTGATTTTCGTTATTCATAGAGACTCCCTTTAAACCATTGACCTCTGAATCCGGTCAAAAGTATGACACACGTTTATGGTGATTAAAGGTATAGTAAATATTTTATTTCCCAAGTATTGTCCCGGTTGTGGACGCTCGTTGGATCAAGCCAAAATTATTCTCTGTCTGGAATGTCAAAACGCACTGCCATTGACCCATTATCACCAACAGGACAATACCCGCTTGATCGATAAATTTTATGGCATCTTACCGCTTGATCAAGGCACAGCCCTGTTACATTATCACAAAAAGGTTTGGCACAAAAATTAATTCATGCCCTGAAGTACCACGGACAAAAGGATATAGGACTCTGGCTCGGAAATTGGCTTGGGCAAGAACTTTTAACGATCGAGAGTTATCGCCAAATATCCGCTGTTGTTCCCGTTCCGATGCACCCAGATAAACTCAGCTCAAGAGGATACAATCAAGCGGCAATATTTGGGCGTGCTCTGGCCCGGTCCATGCAAATTCCATGCTTAGAAAAGCTCCTTATTCAGACAGAAATGCGCAAGACGCAAGCCAAAAAAGGACGCTGGGAGCATTGGTCAAAAGAACAGACCTTTGCGCTAAACCCAAAGTACGCCTATTTGTCCTCCATGTGCTCGGCATCAAAGAACATAGACCACAACAATGTGCTTGGCATACCGTCTGTAAAAATGCTCCTTGTGGATGATGTGATCACCACCGGGGCCACGATAGAGGCCTGTGGCAAGATTTTAATGAGTGAACTCGGCGCATCAGTTAGTTGCGCAAGCATCGCAATCGCTTGAGAAAGTTTACTTACTTTTGACCTAATGAACAGGATAATCAGATCCATTTTTCTGGCCTTCACGGGGATGATATTTTTGGCAGGCTGTGCCAAAAAAGGAACACCAACCGGCGGCCCTAAAGACACCTTGGCGCCGGCGGTAAAATCATATTTGCCCGACAACTATTCTGTTGATTTTTCTGGACAACGTATCGAAATTGATTTTGACGAGTTCATCAAGCTCAAAAAAGTAAAAGAAGAACTCGTGGTCTCGCCGCCGCTCAAGTACGACCCCATTTTAAGTCCTCAAACCTCCTCCAAAACGCTCAAAGTCAGCTTTATCGATACCTTACAAGAGCAAACTACTTACGTATTGCACTTTGGCAATAGTATTGTGGACAATAACGAAGAAAATATATTACCCCAATTCAAGTATGTTTTTTCTACGGGAAGCTACTTGGATAGTTTAAATCTTCGCGGGCAGATACGCTCCGCCGATACACCAGACTTAGATGGTTCTGTCACGGTCATGCTCTATCCTGCGGATCAAATGACGGACAGCACGATTTATAGTGTAAAACCGCGCTATGTAGGAACCGCACGAAGCCTAGATGGCCAATTCTCACTGACCAATTTGAAAGAGGGACAATACTACATCGTGGCGCTTCAGGAGGATCAAAATAACTACACATTTGAGCCACAAACCGATCAAATCGCATTCAAACAAGAGCCCATTACTTTGCCAGGAGACAGCATTGGTCCTCTGTATTTATTTTCGCAAGAACCCGATTTTAAATGGACTCGAGGGGCGCACGCAGCTAAAAATCGCATTGTTTTTGGCTATAACGGCAGACGCCAGGATCGAAGGATCATCCCTTTGTTTGACGGAGGCCGAAACTTTAGCTTTACCTGGACCGAAACCGACAAAGCCGACTCTCTGAATTATTGGTTTCAACCCGCTTTTGACCTCAACAAACAGGACACCCTGTGGTTTGCTGGCGAAACCGACTTTGGACGCGACAGTTTAGCCATCCGGCTCAAAGACCTTTATCCAGATTCTTTAAAGGTCAATCCCATCACGCGTGGTGTTTTTTCACCCAAGGACAGCATCCGTTTTTCAGCCAGCACACCTATTAGAGGCGTTAATGTAGCGCAGATTCAGCTTTTGGACAAAGATTCTGTATTGATCCCCGTAAGCACGCGATTGGATAGTTTACGCAACACTGTGACGCTAGCCTTTGACATCCAAGACGACAACCGATATCAAATCGCTCTATGGCCCGAGGCCTTTACGGACTTCTTTGCGCAAACTCATGATACGCTCGAATACACGTTCAAAACCAAGCCACTCTCTGATTATGGCACCATTAATCTCAGTTTTACTGGCCAGCTGAGTTGTCCTATTTTGATCGAACTTGTGGATACCAAACAAAACCCTGTCGCCCAGGCCTGGCGTGAGGTTGCAGATGGCGCTAGCGTCTATTTCGATTACATCAATCCCGATAAGTACCGAGTCCGTGTAACCCTAGACTGCAATGAAAATATGGTTTGGGACACAGGGAATTACGAGAAACAAAGACAGCCCGAAGCCATGCATTACTTGCCGGGACTGCTGGATATTCGTGCCAATTGGAGTCTGAATGAGCAGTACGATTTAAACCAATTGAGTCATGACTAAGTTTGCTCAATCATCGGCTTCAATCACCGCGAATCAATGGTGGCAATGAGCTTTGTTAAAAATCAAGTCAAGAATGTTTTGAGCGATTACCCCTTCAACTGGGCGGTCAACAATTCTCGATTGAGTCGGGCAATATTTTCAAGGGAGATGCCCTTTGGACATTCAATTTCACAAGCTCCAGTGTTGGTACAGTTTCCGAATCCTTCTTGATCCATTTGAGCCACCATATTTAGCACACGTTGCGTGGCCTCGACACGACCTTGAGGCAACAGCGCGTACTGACTCACTTTAGCCGAGGTAAAGAGCATGGCACTGGCGTTTTTACAGGCCGCCACACAGGCACCGCATCCAATACAAGCAGCAGCATTAAAGGCTTGATCCGCATCGCTCTTTGGGACGGGAATGGCGTTGGCATCAATGGTATTGCCCGAAGTATTTACAGAAACAAAACCTCCGGCCTGCTGAATTCGATCAAAGGCTCCGCGATCGATCATCAAGTCTTTGATTACCGGAAATGCTTTTGCACGGAAAGGTTCGATGACAATCGTGTCTCCATCGTTAAATTTACGCATGTGCAATTGACAAGTGGTAATTCTTCTGTCGGGTCCATGGGGCTCTCCATTAATCTGTAACGAACAAGACCCACAGATGCCCTCGCGACAATCGTGGTCAAAGACTACGGGCTCCTCTCCACGAGAGACAAGGTCGTTATTCAATACATCAAGCATTTCCAAAAAGGACATGTCTCCATCTATACCCTCGATGGGATAAGTGACCATTCGACCTTTATCCTGGGCATTTTTCTGTCTCCAAATTTTGAGTGTAAGCTTCATAGTCTATTTGTATGATCGTGTTTTTACTTGAATATTTTCGTACTCCAATGGCTCTTTGTGCAATACAGCGTCGGAAGGTTCTCCCTTGTACTCCCAAGCCGCTACATACATGAAGTTTTTATCGTCGCGTAATGCTTCTCCCTCTGGAGTTTGATATTCCTCTCTAAAGTGACCCCCACAAGATTCGTTTCGGTGCAAGGCGTCTTGGGCAAACAATTCTCCTAATTCGAGGAAATCTGCCACGCGCATAGCTTTTTCGAGTTCTTGATTGATTTCGTTTGCAGACCCAGGTACGCGCACCTCGCGCCAGAACTCTTCTCTGAGGGCTTTAATTTCTGCAATAGCCTCTTTAAGCTCTTTTTCGTTACGGGACATACCACATTTGTTCCACATGATTTTTCCCAATCGCTTATGAAAATGATCAACAGGCTTCGAACCCTTGTTGGAGATCAGCTTATCGATCGTTTCTTGAACTTGCTTTTCCGCGGCATCGAATTCTGGAGAATCTGTCGGAATGGGTCCTGTACGAATGTCATCGGACAGATAATCCCCAATGGTGTATGGCAAAACAAAATAACCATCAGCCAAACCTTGCATCAAGGCACTCGCTCCTAAACGATTGGCTCCGTGATCACTAAAGTTTGCCTCTCCGGCAGCATAACACCCCGGTATAGAAGTCATCAAGTTGTAATCCACCCAAACACCGCCCATAGTGTAGTGCACGGCAGGGTAAATCATCATCGGAGTTTTATACGGATTTTGATCGACGATTTTTTCGTACATCTGGAACAAATTCCCGTATTTGGCCTCCACAATGGCTTCTCCTAATTCACGAATTTTTTCATCCGAGGGGTCATGCAAGTGTTGAATCACGGCTTGCTCTTTCCCATAACGCATGATGGCAGATTCAAAATCGAGATAGACTGCTTCCCCTGTTTTATTGACACCATGTCCGGCGTCACATCGCTCTTTAGCGGCACGAGAAGCGACATCTCTCGGCACTAAATTTCCAAACGAGGGATAACGGCGTTCTAAGAAATAATCGCGATCATCCTCTTTGATTTCAGTGGGTTTGAGTCGGCCTTCGCGAATGGCTTGAGCGTCTTCTAATTTAGCAGGCACCCATATTCTTCCATCATTTCTCAGAGATTCTGACATCAGCGTCAATTTAGACTGATGATCCCCAGAAACAGGAATACAAGTCGGGTGAATTTGGGTATAACATGGGTTGGCGAAATGAGCCCCTTTCTTGTGAATTTTCCAGCCTGCCGAGACATTACTTCCCATGGCGTTTGTGGAAAGGAAAAAAACGTTACCATAACCTCCAGAGGCAATCACAACAGCATGTGCTGAGTGTCGTTCAAGAGCACCTGTTTTAAGATTCCGCGCAATGATTCCCCGGGCTTTACCGTCAACGACCACGAGATCCAACATTTCGTGACGATTGTAAGGCTTGATTTTACCGCGATTAATTTGACGGTTCATGGCAGAATAGGCCCCTAACAGTAACTGCTGACCTGTTTGGCCTTTGGCGTAAAAGGTACGCGATACGAGCACTCCTCCAAAAGAACGGTTGTCCAGGAGTCCACCGTACTCGCGAGCAAAAGGAACTCCTTGAGCCACACATTGATCAATGATATTTCCAGAAACTTCAGCCAGCCGGTGCACATTGGCCTCTCGCGAGCGATAATCCCCCCTTAATGGTGTCGTAAAACAAACGATAGGTCGAATCCCCATCGCCTTGGTAATTTTTTGCCGCATTAATTCCCCCTTGGGCTGCGATTGAATGCGCGCGACGCGGTGAGTCTTGGTAACAAAATGTCTTTACATTATATCCCAGTTCGGCCAAAGAAGCAGCGGCGCTGCCTCCAGCCAGTCCTGTTCCCACGACGATTACATCAATATTTCTCTTGTTTGCGGGGTTGACCAAATCGATCGAAGTCTTGTGTTTGGTCCACTTTTCTGCTATCGGTCCCTGAGGGATTTTTGAGTCTAATGACATGTATCAGGCGTTTAGTGTGCGATTGGATTTAGATGATGATAAAGAGCGATAAACATAAAGCCCAGCGGAACGAATACCGCAAAAAATTTAGTGAAGCCCTTGAGCCCTTTGGCGTATTTATTGTCAAAGCCGACACTTTGAAATGACGAAGAAAATCCATGCCATAAGTGCAGGGCCAGCAAGACAAATGCCGTTGCGTACAAGCCCACACGAATCGGGTTCTCAAACTTGTGCACCGTTTCGGCGTAATAACGTGTTGGATCTTCGGGATGAGACTCTATGTATTTATGCATTATTTCTGGCCACCAAAAATCATAGAAGTGCAGTCCTAAAAAGGCCAATACCACGGCTCCTGAAATAATCATGTTTCGAGAAGCCCAGCTGGCTGAAGCACCCCCTTTATATTGTACATAACGCACGGAACGAGCACTGCGGTTTTGAATTTCTAAAACAAAACCCATGATGAAGTGAAATACCACGCCAAATATCAATATGGGTTGCAAAACACCTTGGACTAAACCATTGGTCCCCATAAAATGAGACCATTGATTGAACACATCTGGCGCTATAACCGAGGTTATGTTGATGACAAAATGTTGGGTGAGAAAAACAACCAAAAATAGACCCGATAGGGCCATAGCAAATTTGCGCATCACTGAAGAGGAAAGTAGGCTCATATCTTCTTTTTCAATTAGACCAACAAAAGTAATACCCAAAGCAGTGATTCACAAACTTTGACTCATGTTTTCGGCAAGTTTAATCCTTGCTTTTTGACTCCTTGCCTCAAGGCAGTCTTTATGGTTCAAGGCAAAAAGACCCTAGCGTTTTTTTACTCAATATTCAGCGGAGCTAGGCGCATTTGATCGCCGATCGACACCGCTAAGGTGTAAGCGCCTTTAGGCAAGAATATTTGCGCCCCGTCTTTGGCCTTTAAATCTTGACCAGTAGCCTTTTTAAAGGCGTTTAACTGATCTGCCTCTAAGGTTAAATCATAAGGCCAATGATTGTAGCCCTTGGCCACAGCAATGGTTTTTTCCCAAATCGCTTTTTTGCCACTCCCCTTTAAACTGATTTTGGCTTGACCCTGCATTGGACTGAAAAATTCAAGACCAAATTCAGGCATTCTTGGGGTAGACCAATTGCTGTAAGACCGACCCCAACGATTTGAATGACGCACGGCATCGGGCTTTATTACAAGGAGCTCATTAGCGCCTTTTGTGCCTTGAGCCACATACTGCTGAAGTGGGCTAATATCGGCGATATAAATCGAGCGTCCATGCGTCCCGGCCACAAGTTCACCGGCCTGTTCTTGGACCACCAAATCATGACAGGCCACTTTGGGCAGGCCGCCATCAAATAAGGCCCATTGTCCTCCACGATCAAAACTGACATAAATCCCGTCATCTGTTCCCAAGTATAACAAATCTGGCTGAGTGGGATCTTCGCGAATCACGTTGACCGCGCCTAGGGGTAATCCCGAGGCCAATGAGGTCCATGACTGTCCAAAGTCATCGCTCATATAGACATAAGGGGTAAAATCATCCCATCGATAGCCATTTAAGGTCACATAGATTCTCGAGGCTTTATGGGCAGAAGCCACCACGCGGCTCACCCAAAGATCTTGCGGTAAACTTTGGCTGATGTTTTGCCATGACACCCCAGAGTCTCGGGTTAAAGAAACAATACCATCATCACTTCCGGTGACCAAGCGTATTGAAATCAAAAGGAGATTCACTGATGCTTGTGAGTGTGCCATAGGCCACATTGCCTTGTTTTGATCCTTTAGTCAAGTCGCCCGATATAGCCGTCCAAGTGTCGCCTTGATCAAAACTGCGGTGCAATTTTTGACTGCCGAGATATAATATGTCTTGGTTATGGCTACTCAAAAGAATTGGCGTCTGCCAGTTAAAGCGATAGGGACGCTCCCCCAGACTGTGTTTGGGCTGAATGTACGTCTGCTTGTCTGCCGCCAAATCTAAGCGATAGTAATTACCAAACTGATAGCCAGTAAATACTACGTTATGGTCTCTGTTATCTACGGCCACTTGCATGCCATCTCCGCCCATGATCATGGTGTAGGGATATTGGCCTGACTGGTGCCAGCGCACACTCTCGACAGTCTTACTAGAGCCCTTCCAAACTCCATTGTCTTGTAAGCCGCCATAAACGTTATACGGAGATAAATGATCTGCAGTCACCGCGTAGAACTGTCCCACGGCAGGGGTGTTGCACTTGATCCAATGGGCTCCGTTATCGTAACTAATATTCAATCCTCCATCATTGCCGTTGATCAAGTGATCCGGGCGCTTGGGATTAATCCACAAAGCATGGTGATCCCCATGCATGTTAGGGGCATCCAAACTCTTAAAGCTCTTCCCGCCATCATCAGAACGCAACAGGGGGACCCCATAGATATAAATCGTATTGGCATCCTGCGGACGTACGTGTATTTTCCCAAAATAATATCCGTAAGAGTAGTAGAGATTGTCTAAATAGCCCTCATGGGTTTTGGCCCAGGTTTTACCCCCATCGTCGCTGCGGTATACCTCAGCGCCGATAACTGGCGTATCAAATAGCTGCGCATTGGAATCGTACAAGTAATCTTTGAGTGCCGCAGGGGATATCGCGCCCTCAGCCACCATGTGTTTTACCGATGCGGCCGTATACTCTTTTTGAAATCCATTGTTGCGCAAAAAGTCTTCAAGATCATTGTCGGCGAGCTTGGGCAAAATCCATTTTACTCATGGACTCAAAAGCCTGGGCTTGTAGCCCTTGACGCTGAGAAGACTCCGATGGCCTGTGCGCCTGATTATCGACTATGGCATAGACGGTATTTTGATCGTAAACCGCCAAACCAATGCGCCCGACACCTGCCCCTGTAGGGAAGCCACTCTGCTCGGTGGTGAGTAGTTGCCAAGTTGCTCCTGAATCCGAACTTTTATAAATACCACTTTTGTCTCCGCTACCTTCAAAGTGCCAAGCCTTGCGGTCTTTTTGCCAGGTGGCTGTATAAATAACCGAAGGATCTCCGGGCTGAGTGTCCATTTCAATGACTCCAGTATCTGCGCCAACAAATAAAGTCTGCTTCCAAGATTGACCGCCATCAGTAGATTTATACACGCCACGCATCTCATTTTCTGAATAAAGATGTCCTACAACGCCAACCACCAAATGATTTGGGTTTTCGGGGTCGAGCAAAATCCTACTGATGTGATGACCGTCTACAAGGCCCATATTTTGCCAAGTTTTGCCGTGATCCTCGGACTTCAAAAGTCCAATTCCTGCATAGGAAGATCTCGAGGCATTGACCTCTCCGGTCCCTACCCAAATAACGCCATTACTCCAGTCCACAGCCAAAGCCCCGACGTTTTGAGTCATGCTGCTGTCCAAAACTGGATCAAAACTCGTCCCATTATTTTTGGTATACCAAACCCCACCACTAGCATATCCCACATAAAACTCGGTAGGATCCTGGGGATTGACAGCAAGATCCACCACGCGGCCACTCATAATGGTCGGACCTACGTTACGCCACCCGAGGTTTTTAACCTGAGATTGCTCACGCATGGATTGCTTTTGGGTTAAGGCTTGTTCGATGGCTTGAGCCGAGGTTGCCGGGGTTTGCCCCCATGTCGCGGTGGTGGCCAACAATACGCATAATAAAACGGTAAATTGTCTCATAGAAAAGAATTTTTGAGTGTTGCTAATCTAATTAAAAATGTGCTTTCGGGACTAATTAGCGCCCTTAATTTCTTCCTATCAGACCCGTTTGGAGGGAGTATTTTGCCTATTTTTGACCCGACTAATAAAGCGGACTCATGAAATACAATCCTATCGACAAAAGCCTTTTCGAAACTAATCGCAAAAATTTTATGGCGCGTATGGCGCCCAAAAGCATTGCTGTGTTTAACAGTAATGACCAATATCCGGTAAGTGCCGACACCCTTTTGCCGTTTGAACAACATAGAGATATTTTTTATCTCAGCGGCGTGGATCAAGAGGAGAGTATTTTGTTGCTCTTTCCCGACGCCGTTGAGCCAGAACATCGAGAAGTTTTATTCTTGCGCGAGACTAATGAGCATATCGCCGTATGGGAAGGCGCCAAATTGACCAAAGAAGCCGCTTTGGCAACAAGCGGGGTCAAGACGGTTTATTGGCTAGACGCTTTTGACCGGGTCTTTTTTCAACTCATGACCCAGGCCGACACCATATATTTCAATACCAATGAGCACTATCGTCAGTCGGTTCAAACCCAAACCCGAGAGGATCGCTTTATTGAGGAGACTAAAAAGAAATTTCCCGCGCACAGTTGGGCCAAAAGTAACCCCATATTGCAAAGTTTGCGCGGGGTCAAAAATCAGATCGAAATTGACCTGATTAAGCATGCCTGTGGGATCACAAATAAGGGCTTTCGCCGCATCCTAGGCATGGTGACCCCCGGAGTTTGGGAATACGAAATTGAAGCGGAGTTTATCCATGAATTCATCCGCAATCGCTCTAAAGGTTTTGCCTACACCCCGATTATCGCCAGCGGGTCAAACAACAATGTGTTGCACTACATCGAGAACAACAAACAGTGCCAAGACGGTGATTTACTGCTTCTTGATGTTGGGGCTGAATATGCCAACTACAGTAGTGATATGACGCGTACCATTCCCGTTAATGGCCGCTTTACCAAGCGTCAAAAAGACGTATATAATGCTGTGTTAAAGGTAAAAAATGAGGCCACTAAACTCCTGGTGCCCGGAGCCTATTGGAAAGCCTATCACGTGGAAGTGGGCAAACTGATGACTAGTGCTCTTTTGGACCTGGGACTGCTCGATAAGGCCGATGTCCAAAACGAAAATCCAGAGCACCCAGCTTACAAAAAATACTTCATGCACGGGACCAGTCACCATATGGGTCTGGATACTCATGATTATGGACTACTCTTTGAGCCCATTACAGAAAATATGGTCTTTACGGTAGAACCTGGAATATACCTGCCCGAGGAAGGCTTTGGCATTAGACTTGAGGACGATGTGGTGGTTCAAGCGCAAGGAGATCCAATTAATCTTATGGCCGATATTCCGATTGAAGCCGATGAGATTGAGAGTCTCATGAACCCATAGTTTGCTCGGAATAAGCCATTAATTGTGCTGCATTATCAGATCAAAGGTCAAGGACCAGCATTATTTTTTCTCCATGGTTTTTTGGAGGATCACCAAATCTGGGATGCCCTTGTTGAGGAATTAAGTCGCCGATACCGCTGCATTGTGATCGATTTTCCCGGTTATGGCAACAATCGACAACAGGCGTTTCCTGATCGACTCGAACCCTTGGCCCAGGCCCTTGAGGAATTGCGCGTGACAATTATCTTTAAACGAGTTCAGCATCATAGGCCATTCGATGGGAGTTTATGTCGGTCTGGCTTGGCTTGATTTATGCAGGATTCAGCCAAAATCATTTGTGGCTGTAAATGGCAGCGTCTACCCAGACAGTCCTGAGCGGCTGATAGAGCGCAAACGCAGCATATCACTGGTCTCACGGCACAAAGACGCTTATGTTAAAATGGCCATTAAAGGGTTGTTTCTACCCGAGCAAATTGCGGAATATGCTGCCGAAATTCGGGCGCTGACCGATCGCGCCCTACAATGCCCTGTGGCGGCCCTAACACAGAGTATTCAGGCCATGAGTGTACGACAAAATCACCTGCATACACTTAAGAGATTTTCGGGAGAAAAACACATCATTGCGGGGACAAAAGACCCTTTGTTTGCCCTCGATTTAAGTCAAAATATGGCCCGAGAGACCAGGCGTATTTGCACACTTACTCTGGTAGCCATATGGGCTGGCTGGAGGCGCCAGATTTAATCCTCGAGGTCTTGGGTAGCGAGCGGATCCCATCCGCGAGCGATTAATGGGATTTTGGTTTGAGCGCGAGTCATCAGATGTACGCCCTCTTTTTCATGAGTCATATGTCCAATGATGGTAAAGTTTGGATTGCCTTTGAGTGCAGGATAATCTTTCTGATTAATGGTAAAGAGTAATTCGTAGTCCTCACCGCCATTTAGTGCAATAGTGGTGCTGTCGAGATTGAACTCCTCACAGGTGCTGATCACCTGCGGATCCAGCGGAATATGTTCTTCATAAACTACGGCCCCGAGTTTTGAGGCCTTGCTCAGGTGAATGGTCTCGGAAGACAAGACATCACTTATGTCAATCATTGCCGTAGGCTGAACGCCAAGGTCTTTGAGTAAAGTAACAATATCTAATCTTGCCTCGGGCTTGAGTTGGCGCTCTACAAGATAGGTGTATGGAGTCAAATCTGGCTGACTATTGGGATTGACTTTGAACACTTGTTTTTCACGTTCCAGGACTTGAAGTCCCAGATAGGCTGCACCGAGATCTCCGGTTACCACCAGTAAATCATTTTCTTTTGCCCCACTACGGCGAACAATATTTGACGGCTTGGCAATACCGATTGCCGTAATACTTATGATTAGCCCCGTAGTCGAGGAGGTGGTATCCCCGCCAATTAAATCAACTTTAAAGACATTACACGCTGTGGCAATTCCTGCGTACAATTCTTCAACAGCTTCCAAAGGAAACCGATTGGAAACAGCAATAGAAACCGTAATGTGTTTAGGCTGTGCATTCATAGCGCACAAATCACTTAAGTTTACTGCCACTGACTTGTAACCCAGGTGTTTTAGAGGCATGTATGCCAAATCAAAGTGAATATGTTCAATGAGTAAATCGGTGGTCACTACCTGTTGATGACCCTTGGGTGTTTTCAGCAATGCCGCGTCATCTCCGACCCCAAGCACTGTTTCTTCATGGTGGATTTTAAAAGGACTTGTGAGATGTTCGATAAGAGGAAACTCTCCGATTGAGGATAATGGGGTGCGGGATTCATCTTTGGGACCAAACATAGGGAGAAACTTTGAAAGCAAAGGTAAACAATCCATTGTTCAATGCCCTATTATGCGCAGGTATGAGTTCCTTGTATTTAAGGATGATACATTAACACTATTCTTAACATTAATTCACTAGTTTTACGCCACGAAAAAATTTAATCCAACACATTTCAATCTATGCGTTTATACACTACCCTTACTTTACTTTTGATGTCTCTAGTCTCTATGGCCCAGCCTTGTTCGAACGGTCTGGCTGGAGGATACCCTTGCGACGGGTATGATTTATTGTCCCTCATATTCCGCTTTCAACCTTTAAGTGCCGGAAGAGCCAATGATTCTTGGGGTTGGACCGACCCTCAAGGTGGTGCTGAGTATGTTTTGGTGGGCCTTGATAACGGAACCGCTTTTGTTGATGTCAGCGACCCGGTTAACCCTATTTATTTAGGTAAATTACCCACGCACACCCAGTCCAGTACTTGGCGCGACATCAAAGTGTATAACAATCATGCTTTTGTGGTGAGTGAGGCCAGTGGGCACGGAATGCAAGTCTTTGATCTCACACGTTTGCGTAACGTGAGCAATCCTCCAGCAACATTTACGGAAGACGCCCATTTTGCAAACTTTGGTAGTGCACACAATATTGTCATCAATGAAGCAACGGGTTATGCCTACGCTGTTGGGGCCAATACATACAGCGGCGGTGCTCATTTTGTCAATATACAAGACCCCTTAAACCCCGTCGATGAAGGAGGGTACGGGGGCAGTGGTTACACCCACGATGCTCAGGTGGTCATCTACAACGGGCCAGACACAAACTACCAAGGCCAAGAACTTTACCTTGGCAACAATGAAGACAAAGCGGTTATTGTCGATGTAACAGACAAAAACAACCCGCAATTGATCGGAGAATTCACCTATGGCAACGTCAGTTATACCCACCAAGGTTGGCTTACCGAAGATCAGCGTTATTTTATTATCGGAGACGAAATAGATGAACTTGATTTTGGTTTTGACACACGCTCCATTGTGGCTGATTTTAGTGATCTCGAAAATCCAACGTTTCACGACGAATATTTTGGAACTACCGCAGCCATAGACCACAACGGCTATGTCTTGGGCAACAAATATTATTTGTCGGGTTACACCAGTGGCTTGCGTGTCATAGATATCACAAACATTGCGACTCCCGGCAGTATGGTTGAGTCTGGATATTTTGACTCCTACCCAAGCGACAACAATACAAGTTTCAATGGCGCTTGGAATGTCTATCCTTATTTAGGAAGTGGCAACATCAATATCAATGACATCAACAATGGATTCTTCATGGTTCGTGCTTCAGTAAGTGGAACCGATACAACCCCTCCTGTGGCGGTCTGTGCGCCATTCACTGCAGCTCTAGACACAGCTGGAAACATCACCATTACGGGCAGTAATGTAGATGGTGGGTCTAGTGACAATAGTGGATTTTATTCTACCTCGGTAAGTCCAAATACATTTAGCTGCGCGGATGTTGGCGCGCCGATTACCGTAACTTTAACCGTGTCCGATGTTGCCGGCAATAGTAGTACCTGTACCACTGAGGTAACCGTAGTGGACAATTCGCTACCGACCATAAGCTGTCCAAGCGATATGACGGATAACCCCGAGGCAGGGGCAACATTCTACACCATACCCAATTTTATATCGGCCGGTGGTGTGGTCGCTGCGGATAATTGTGAAGTGGTAAGTCTCACGCAATCACCACCAGCAGGAGCACAGGTTAGTTTAGGCACCTATAGCGTCGAGTTTGTTGCTACAGACCCATCAGGCAATACCAGCAGCTGTAGTTTTACTTTGACTGTTGAAGAACTTGGTGTTGATGATTATTTTCTAGACGGACTGAGCATCAGTCCTAACCCAGCGAGTGATTTTGTTCGGCTTAATTCAGCCAATGGAGCGATTGAGCAAATACAATTGTATTCGATTACGGGTAAAATCATCGACCTAGGATTTACAGTTACCGCGGAAGGCGCGAATTTTAATGTTGCTGGACTGCCTGCAGGGATTTATTTCTTGTCGATCAACAACAGTGTTTCGAAAAAATTAATTGTCCGATAAACGACACAGGACCAACACTTACCATATGAAAAAAATCAACTTACTTCTGATATTACTGACAACCGCAACCATGATGGCCCAATATCCTTGTGATGGTGGGAGCTCCTTCGGATTTCCTTGTGATGGTTACTTCATGCAATCAAAGCTTTATTTATCACAAATGGATGCAGGCGATGGGAATGATTCTTGGGGCTGGACGGATCCAACGACAGGTAAAGAATACGCCTTGGTAGGATTAGATAACGGAACGGCCTTCATCGATATCTCAGATCCTGTGAATATAGTTTATCTCGGGAAACTTCCGACACATACCTCACCAAGTATTTGGCGAGACATCAAAGTTTATAACAACTACGCTTTTATTGTCAGTGAGGCCGGAGGACACGGAATGCAAGTTTTTGATTTAACGCGTTTGCGCAATGTGGCCAATCCTCCACAGACCTTTACAGAAGATACCCATTACAACGAATTCGGGAGCGCACACAACATCGTAATCAACGAAGAAACTGGATATGCCTATGCCGTAGGAACGGGGACCTATAATGGAGGAGCACATTTTATTGACATAAGTGACCCGCTTAATCCCGATCAAGCGGGCGGTTATTCAGGGAGTGGATACACACATGACGCTCAAGTTATTATTTATGACGGCCCGGACCCTGATCATCAAGGCAAAGAGATCTATGTGGGAAGTAACGAAAACGAGGTGGTGATTGTAGATGTCACCAACAAAAACAACCCACAACTTATCTCCACCATCAGTTACGGTAGTGTAGATTACACCCACCAAAGCTGGCTGACTGAAGATTTGAGTTATTTATTGATCGGTGACGAACTCGACGAAAATGCATTTGGCTTCAATACAAGAACCATCGTAGCCAATGTGTCTGACCTAGACAATCCATTTTACTTCTTTCAATATTTCGGTAATATCGCCTCTATAGATCACAACGGTTACGTTAAAGGCAACCGTTATTACCTGTCCAATTACAGTGGTGGAATGCGCGTGATCGATATTTCGAATATCGCCAATCAAGAGATGACCGAAATCGGTTATTTTGACACTTTTCCTGCCAATGATAATGTCAATTTCAATGGCACCTGGAATGTCTATCCGTTTTTTGCGAGCGGGAACATAGTGATTTCCGGTGAAGGCGGATTCACCCTAGTCAAATCAGAAAATTTTGGGCGTGAAGACCAGTCACTCAAGACATTCAGCATGAGTCCAAACCCAGCACAAGACAATGTCCTTTTGCGCAGTGTTCAAGATCCGATAAATTCTGTAGTCATTTACAACATCCTTGGGCAAAAAGTACTGTCCTTAAGTCCATTTGACCAACAAGAAGTAAACATAGATATAAGTCATCTCAAATCAGGGGTGTATGTACTCCAGATTAATGACAAACAAAGTCAAAAACTCATTGTAGAATAACCAGGCCTTGCCTCCCTTTTTGACTCCAATTAATATCTTTATGAAACAGATTCAATCATTATCAGTTATCTCATATTTAATGATGGGATTGATGGTGCTTGGCTGTAAATCAGATGACGAAACACCCATTATTACCGACCCCCCGCTGAGTTTAGTGGGACCCTAGCCTGGGTTGAAACCTTCGGAGGCAGTGGCATAGATCAAGCTACATCCGTGGTCCCCACAGACGATGGGGCATTCATGGTCGTTGGGTCAACGTACAGTAACGACGGACACTTCACAGGATTAAAGTCTACGACTGATGCGGATTATTTTCTCATGCGTGTGCGCCCCGACGGCGGTGTAGATTGGACTAAAGTCTATGGTGGCCCTGATGATGAACTGGCCACAGGAATTACCAAAACAAGTGATGGCGGTTATGTGCTGGCTGGTTACAGTCGCAGTGACAATTGTTTTGCAGGAAGTAACGGCGGTTTTCACGACTACTATATCCTCAAAGTAGACGCCCAGGGCAACGAAATCTGGTGTCAAAATTTTGGCTACCCAGGAAGTGATCAAGCGCGAAGTGTCATAGAAACTCGTGAAGGAGACTTGATGGTCACAGGGTTCTTCGATGTTTCTGCAAGCGAAGGACAAGGCAACGACGACCGCTCGAACTCAGGATCATTGCACGGGGTGGGAGAGTATTGGGGCATCAAACTCGATGCTGATGGCCAGTTTTTCTGGAAACGCTATTTCGGAGGAAGCGACAATGACCGAAGTTATAACGTGCTTCAAACCAATGATGGCGGTTTTATTTTAATCGGCGCTTCAGAAAGCAGTGATTTTGACATAACCGACAGTAAGGGTAGTTACGACTTCTGGGCCGTTAAACTAGGGCCTGTAGGTGATTTACAATGGACACGATCATACGGAGGAAGCGAAATTGATATCGCCTACGATATAGCCCTCAACGCTCGAAGGAAATTATTTGATTGTGGGAGATGCCCGCAGTAGTGATCAAGATGTTAGCGTCAACTTTGGGAATGCCGATGTTTGGCTTGTAGAAATAGATCCTCAGGGTAATCTAATCAGTGAAAAAAGTCTTGGTGGCAGTATGTTTGATTCTGCAAAAGACCTACTGCGGATGAACGAGAATCTTTATTGCATCACAGGCTCCTCGCGAAGTGTTGATGGTGATGTATCGGTAAATAATGGCGAAAATGACGCCTGGACTGTTGTGGTCGATACGCGAGGTGAAATTCAATTTGAAATGGCTATAGGTGGATCTTCTTTAGATTTTTCTGAAGGCGCAGCTCAAGGAGTCGACGGAGCACTACTTATTGTAGGCAATACCGAAAGTAGTGATGGCGATATCCTACAAAACTCAGGATATAAAGACATTTTAATTTACAAAATAGACTAATAATCATAGGCTCAATATCAAAAGAGACAGAAGATTTAGGCTGAGTTAATTTGGAACCTAACTGTATTTTAATAAATCACAAATAAACAACCCTGAATGATGAACAAAATTTCTCTCAAATTCGCAGCAACACTACTCAGTGTGGCCCTAGTAATGATCGCCTGTACGGATGATGATGACACCCCACTAGCGCAAGTAAGCCCGAGTTTTACCTTTACACAAAACTGGGATGGTGTCCCCATAGAAAATGCGGACTATGAAAACACGACCTACATTAATGAGCGTGGTGAGTCATTGACCATTTCAAAATTAGTTTATCTGATTTCAGACATTACCTTTACCGACGCCCAAGGCAATAGTTTTAGCGCTGGCGACTATAATCTTGTTGACGCTCGTGAAGGCGTTAATTTGAGTTTTACCCCAGACGTGGTGATCGAAGAAGGAACTTATAATGTGTCGTTTACCTTTGGTTTTGACGACGAGGATAATGCTGGAGACTACCCAGACCTCAACTCAGCCGATGGTGGCGTTTGGATTGTGCCCATGATGTTGGGCGGTGGTTACCATTACATGAAACTCGAGGGTAAATACCTCGACACCCAATCTGTTCCTGAGGAGGAAGTTGGATTTGCCTACCACGCTATTCGTGCCAACGACAATAGCACGAGTCCCATCACGCTCCAAGACACTTCCTTTACCGTAGATTTGGGCGATGTCGTGATTGGAGAAGGAACTGATATCGAAGTGCAAATGAATGTTGCCGAGTGGTTTAAAAACCCCCATACTTGGAATTTATACGAGCTCTACAGCATGCTTATGCCCAATTTCAACGCCCAAATTCTCATGAGCGAAAACGGGGCTGGTGGGGTATTTAGTAGAGGAAATTAATATTGTCCCTCACATCTGATAAATGAATAATGCTCAAAAATGGTCTTTACGGAATATTGATTTTGGTGGCTTCCGCCTGTATCGGGGATGACGCATCTACTTATATGGCCACACCTGCTGAGCTCGATATTCCACCATTTTTTGAGAGCTCTATTCTTCCGCCCGAGATTCCGAGAGACAACCCTCTGACCGTAGAGGGTATTGCCTTGGGCAAAGCCCTATTTTACGACCCGATCTTGTCGGCAAACAACACTCAAGCCTGCGCGAGTTGTCACCTACAAAGTGGCAGTTTTTCGGATCCCAATCAATTCAGTGTAGGTATTGATGGCTCTGTTGGCACACGCAATTCTATGCCGCTGTTTAATCTGGCTTGGAATCGCAGAGGACCCTTTAACTGGGACGGTAGTGCTGCGACTTTGGAAGAGCAAATTTTTGAACCAGTCACTAACCCTATAGAAATGGCCAATACCTGGCCTAATGCTGTGGCTGCCCTTCAAAACTCTGGGACCTACCCAGAACTCTTTGATGCGGCTTTTGGCAGTACAATCATCGATTCGGTAGTGGTTTCCAAAGCTATTGCACAATTCATACGCACTATGATTAGCGGCAATTCCAAATTTGATCGTTATTTAAATGGCCAAGAAGACTTAACTCGAGGCAGAGGAGCGCGGGATGAATATATTTTTAGACGAGACTAGGGGCGATTGTTTTCACTGCCATGGCAACCCAATGAACCCGCTTTGGACGGATAATCGCTTTCACAACAACGGTTTGGATGAGTTCTTCACCGATCGAGGTCTTGGTGCAGTAACAGGGGATCCGCGCGATGACGGTTTGTTTCGGACCCCTTCTTTGAGAAACTTGGCCTTTACGGCACCCTATATGCACGATGGCCGCTTTAGTACTCTAGAAGAGGTGATCGATCACTACAGTGAGGGTCTGGTCTATTCCGAGACCGTCTCTCCCCTTCTGAAAAAGGTTTCAGACGGAGGCGTTGGGCTCACTGAAAGTGAAAAATCCGATCTCAAAGCATTTTTACTCAGTCTCTCAGATCCCTCCTTTACTACGGATCCGGAATATCAATAGAACTGAGCCCGTCATCTGGTAGATATTATTGTTAGCCTGAGGCGATAATTGTCTATTAACAAACAGGTTGTCAACACCTTAGTTTATATTGAAAGCTTCTATGGTAGGATAGTTTTAATTTGTATCGCCACTATGGCTATACTGCGGATTTGCCCTATATTTGCCCTAATTTAGAATACGTCTATATTGATGATCAAAGTCAGTGAACATGCCAAATCACAGATCGCTCAGCTGATGCAGGGCGATGGGTATGACCCAAAAAGCGACTATGTGCGTGTCGGGGTCAAAAGTGGTGGGTGCTCTGGACTGTCCTATGATCTGAAGTTTGACAAAAACACTCAAGAACAAGACCAGGTGTTTGAGGATAATGGTGTGCGCATTGTTGTGGACAAAAAAAGCTTTTTATATCTGGTTGGCACAACGCTTGAGTACAGTGGCGGACTCAACGGCAAAGGATTTGTATTTAATAATCCGAACGCGAGCAGAACATGTGGCTGCGGTGAAAGTTTCGCCTTATAAGGACCTAAAAATGCTATGGGAAAGTTTACAGAAGATGATTTAAAAAAAGAGCTCGAAACTAAAGAGTACGAGTACGGATTCTACACGGATATTGAATCGGAAACATTTCCAGTTGGGCTCAACGAAGATATCGTTCGTGCCATTTCTCAAAAAAAAAAGAAGAGCCTGATTGGATGACCCAGTGGCGCCTAGAAGCGTTCAAGGTGTGGCAGGAGATGACTGAACCAGAATGGGCCAATGTACAATACAAAAAGCCGGACTTTCAGGATATCTCCTATTATTCGGCGCCCTCTAAAAAGGCAAAATACGATAGTATTGACGAAGTTGATCCTGAATTGTTGGAGACCTTCAACAAGCTTGGAATCTCGCTAGATGAACAAAAGAAACTCGCTGGCGTTGCTGTAGATATTGTCATGGACTCAGTTTCTGTGGCCACGACCTTTAAAGAAACTCTGGCCGAAAAAGGCATCATCTTTTGCTCAATCTCTGAGGCCATCAAAGAGCACCCCGAATTAGTCCAAAAGTATATCGGGAGTGTCGTGCCTCAACGCGATAATTATTACGCAGCGCTGAACAGTGCCGTCTTTAGTGATGGTTCTTTTTGTTACATCCCAAAAGGCGTGCGGTGCCCAATGGAACTCTCAACCTATTTCCGAATCAATCAGGCAGGGACAGGTCAATTTGAACGTACCTTAGTCATCGCAGACCAAGATAGTTACGTGAGCTATCTCGAGGGATGTACTGCCCCAACCCGCGATGAAAATCAGTTACACGCCGCTGTAGTCGAACTCATCGCATTAGATGGTGCCGAGATCAAATATTCGACGGTTCAAAATTGGTTCCCCGGGGATAAAAACGGCAAAGGTGGGGTGTATAATTTTGTGACCAAACGTGGGCTTTGTGAAACAGGGGCCAAAATTTCATGGACACAAGTCGAAACAGGAAGTGCCGTAACTTGGAAATATCCAAGCTGCATTTTAAAAGGAGATCATTCCATCGGCGAGTTCTACTCAATCGCGGTAACCAATAATCATCAACAAGCAGACACAGGGACAAAAATGGTGCATCTGGGCAAAAACACACGAAGCACCATTATTTCAAAGGGGATTTCGGCGGGTAAAAGCCAAAACAGTTACCGTGGTTTAGTCAAGATCAGCCCTCGTGCCACCAACGCGCGGAACTTCTCACAGTGTGATTCTCTTTTGATGGGGAACCTTTGTGGGGCTCATACATTCCCTTACATAGAAGTAGACAATAAAACCGCCCAAGTTGAGCACGAAGCAACGACCAGTAAAATCGGTGAAGATCAAATCTTTTATTGTAACCAGCGTGGCATTGACACAGAAAAGGCAATCGCTCTTATTGTCAATGGATTCAGTAAAGAGGTGTTGAATAAACTGCCCATGGAATTTGCTGTTGAGGCGCAAAAACTCTTAGAAATCAGCCTTGTAGGTTCTGTTGGATAATTCAGGCGAGGTTGAAACATAATTTGATAATAAATATACAATCATGAATTCGAAAATTGTTTTAGGAATTGCCCTTTGCGTCTCACTTCTTGCCACGAGTTGTCAAGACAAATCTGCAAAGAAAGTGAAACCAGAAGGAGCTGTTGCAGAAAATATGGGTGCGACAGTGACGGGAGAATACTACTACTCCGAGGAGGGTGCTGTCTTGAAAGGAGCCTCATTCATTTATGCTGTTGCCATGGACGATATGGCCAAAGCATTAGGCGATCAGGTGGCCGCAGTCAAAAATGACGTGTACGATATGGTCCCTGTTATGGTACGCGGTATCGTTTCAAGAAATCCGGCCTTAGATGAAGGTCAACAGGTTTGGGAACAATTGATCACCATAAAAGAAATCGTCAGTGTAGGGAGTCAACCTGCAGAAGTAGACATTAAAATTCAAGATCAAAAAAAGACTGATGTTAGCAATTAAAAACCTCCACGCCGGCGTGGAAGAAAAGGACATATTGAAAGGAATCAACCTCGAGGTAAATCCTGGTGAGATTCATGCCATAATGGGCCCAAATGGCGCGGGTAAAAGTACCTTTGCCTCCATCATTGCAGGAAAAGAAGATTTTGAAGTAACAGAGGGTCAAATCGAGCTTGACGGAGAGGATTTGTCAGATCTTGCCGCTGAGGAGCGTGCCCATAAAGGGGTGTTTCTATCGTTTCAGTATCCTGTAGAAATTCCAGGGGTCACTGTTACCAATTTCATCAAAACAGCCATCAATGAAACCCGCAAGGCACAAGGCCTTGAAGACATGCCAGCTGGTGAAATGCTCAAAAAAATCAAAGAAGTTTCTGAACTTTTGGATATCGATAGAAAGTTCTTATCCCGTTCACTTAACGAAGGGTTTTCAGGCGGGGAGAAAAAGCGTAACGAAATCTTTCAAATGGCCATGCTTGATCCAAAATTGGCCATCTTAGATGAAACAGATTCAGGCTTGGATATCGATGCGTTAAAAATCGTAGCCAACGGAGTCAATAAATTGCGCAACAAAGACAATGCTGTAATCGTGATCACTCACTACCAAAGACTCCTCGATTATATCGTCCCTGATTTTGTCCATGTCCTGATGGATGGAAAAATAGTTAAGTCTGGAACCAAAGATCTGGCTTTAGAGTTAGAGTCCAAAGGGTACGACTGGATTAAAGAAGAACTCAATTAATCTTATGGAACTCAAAGAAAAGTTTATTTCCTCTTTTTTGGCTGTAGATGATTTCATCGACAGCCATGGTCCTATTTACGACATTCGCAAGGCGGCGATCCAGTCTTTTGAGTCTCAAGGGTTCCCATCTAAAAAGAACGAAGCATGGAAATACACCTCTCTCAAGCGACTGCTGAACAACGAGATGAGCATATTTCCAAAACAGGAAAATGCAGTGGAGTTCAAAGAAGTGCGCAAGTACTTTCTGCATGATATTGACACCTATAAAGTCGTTTTTGTGGATGGTAAGTACAGCTCGTTTTTATCTCAAACCACCCACGATGGGGTCGACGTCTGTTTGCTATCTGCAGCGCTGAGCAAGGATAAATACCGGCCAATTATTGAGAATTACTTCAATAAAGTAGCGCCTCAAGATGGAATGAGCAGTCTCAATACCGCATTTGCTCGCGAAGGGGCCTACATCTACATCCCAAAACACAAGGAGGTTGAGAAGCCTGTAGAAATAGTCAATTTTTACACAGGAGGCGAAACAGATTTAATGCTGCAACCCAGAAACCTCATTGTGGTTGAGGACAACGCTCAGGTGCAAGTGATCGAACGTCATCAGTCCGTATCGTCCAATGCCGTTTTAACCAATTCGGTTACAGAAATTTTTCTTGGACCACGTGCTCAAGTCGACTATTACAAAATACAAAACGACCAGCGCGAAGCCTCTCTGATTGACAATACCTTTATACGACAAGAACGCGATTCAATAGCCTCGGTGCACACCTTTTCTTTTGGCGGTAATTTGACGCGAAATAACTTAAATTTCTATCAACACGGAGAACACGCCTCTTCCATCATGAAGGGCATAACCCTAATCGAGGACAAACAACACATTGACCACAATACACTAGTGCACCACATAGCGCCGAATTGCACGAGTCATCAAGACTACAAGGGCGTCTATGACGACCGTGCCGTTGGGGTCTTTAATGGAAAAATTTACGTTGAAAAAGAGGCGCAGAAGCTCGATGCGTTTCAGCAAAACAACAATATCTTGGTCAGCGACAAGGCGACCATTAATTCAAAACCTCAATTAGAGATTTTTGCTGATGATGTCAAATGTTCTCATGGTTGCACCATTGGCCAGTTAGACCAAGAGGCCTTATTTTACATGCGTGCTCGCGGAATAGCCGAAAAGGAAGCCAAAGCTTTACTCATGTATGCCTTTGCAAATAATGTCTTAGAAAGTGTCCGTATACCAGAGCTTAAAAAACGTATTAATAAACTCATTGCACTCAAAATGAATGTGCAAATTGGGTTCGATCTTTAATCGCTGTGGGCTTTGCTATTGATAAAATAAGAGCTGATTTTCCGATTTTGCTCCGGCAAGTCCACAACAAGCCTTTGATCTATTTTGACAATGCGGCGACCAGTCAAAAGCCGCAAGCAGTGATTGACGCTCTTGTTCATTATTACACCCATCAAAATGCCAATATCCATCGCGGGGTGCATGCACTTTCACAAGAAGCCACAGACGCCTATGAGCGCGCACGTGATTTGGCAAAAGACTTCTTTAACGCTCGCCGCCGTGAGGAAATAATTTTTACCGCAGGTACAACTCATAGCATCAATATTGTAGCTCATGGTTACCGCAGTATACTCCAGCCAAACGATGAAGTAATCGTGGGTCAAGCCGAGCACCATTCAAATATTGTCCCTTGGCAAATGGCCTGTGATTTGACGGGCGCCCGATTGAGGGTATTGCCCATGGACGAAAATGGACAGCTCAAAATCAGTGCTTTGGAAGACTTGTTGGGCCCACAAACTAAAATGATTGTTGTTAATCACGTATCCAACGCCCTAGGGACCATTAATCCGATTGAGAAAATCATCGAAATGGCCCACAACCACGGGGCTAAAGTTTTGATCGATGGGGCACAAGCCAGCAGTCACCTCAAGGTTGACCTGAGCGCCCTGGATGTCGATTACTATACGACTTCAGCCCATAAAATGTGTGGCCCCACTGGGATTGGCATCCTTTACGGCAAAAAAGAATTGCTTGAAGCCCTGCCTCCGTATCAAGGAGGGGGAGAAATGATCAAAGAAGTGTACTTTGAGGGCACCACCTATGCGGGATTACCCCATAAATTCGAAGCAGGAACCCCCAATATTGCCGGAGGCATTGGTCTTGGTGCAGCCATAGAGTATCTAAACACTATAGGTTTGGATAAAATTGCGGCTTACGAGGATGAATTGTTATCCCATGCCACATCTGCACTCAAGAAAATAGACGGTTTAAAAATTTATGGCGACGTACCCCATAAAACCGCTGTAGTCTCCTTCAACATTGATGGTTTGCACCCCTATGATGTCGGCACACTGCTGGACCAAATGGGCATCGCAGTGCGTACGGGACAACATTGTGCTCAACCAGTCATGGATTTTTATGGAATCCCCGGAACCGTGCGCGCATCTTTTGCTTTTTACAACACAAAAGAAGAAATTGACACTTTAGTCAAGGGGGTACAACGGGCGGTCAATATGCTCTTATAACCTAAAAATGATGCGGCAAAATAATTCTTTCTACCCACCAAAAAACAGAACCTTCACGCTCATGGGCCTATTGCTCATCGTGGGATCACTTATTGGTTGTGGTGGAACAAAAACAACAATGAGTACAAAACCAAACGAGCCCTCTGGTTTTTACAAGGTGGTTCAGATCGGCCAAAGTGTGTTGAGCGAAAATAATCCCACGCTAAACTTTGATTTAGTGCAATATCGCATTTCCGGCAATGCGGGCTGCAACGATTACAGCGGAACCCTTTTGATTACTGAAGATCAGGCAAACACTTTTTCTGTGGATTCCTTAATGACTACCAAAATGTATTGTAGTGATGATGTGATGGCCGTTGAATATAAATTTTTGAAATATCTTGGGCAGTCTCTCTATTGGTCTCACGCCGGAGATACCCTATCTTTATTCACTCAAAATCGTATTGAGCCTATTATTGCCATAAAATCACAAAATCAATGATCACACAAGCACAACAAGATATCATTGAAGAATTTGCCCTTTTTGACGACTGGATGGACAAGTACGAACATCTGATCGGGCTCGGGAAAACCCTGCCACTCATACAGGAGCAATACAAAACGGATCAATACATCATTAAAGGTTGTCAAAGTAAGGTTTGGCTGCGAGCGGAACAAAAAGAAGATGGTATTTATTTTTCGGCCGATAGCGATGCCATCATAACAAAAGGGATTGTCAGTGTACTGATTCGGGCATTTTCGGGATTGCCCGCCCAAGATATCGTCAATGCGCCAACCGATTTTATCAATGAAATTGGCCTGAGCGACCATCTATCGCCGACACGAGCCAATGGTCTGGTGGCCATGATCAAACAAATGAAATTATACGCCACGGCATTTGCCGCACAAAATAACGCCTAATTTATGAGCCAAGAAGATTTGAATACCGAAGAGCTGGGAGATAAAATAGTCAAGGTACTCAAGACAATTTTTGACCCCGAAATCCCCGTAGACATCTATGAGCTCGGGCTCATCTATGACGTCATGGTCAACGAGGATGCGGAAGTCAAAATTCTCATGACGCTAACGACCCCTAACTGCCCTGTAGCCGAGACGCTTCCATTAGAAGTAGAGGAAAAAATCAAAAGTATTTCAATGGTCAAAGATGCCGAAGTAGAAATCACTTTTGACCCTCCATGGAGCCAAGAGCTCATGAGTGAAGAGGCAAAATTAGCCCTTGGAATGTTATGAGCCGAGAGCCTATTGTCAATCGGGTGGCCAAAAGTGCGCTCATCAATATTGACCTTGCCGATCACCCGCCAAAAAATCCAGTAGTTTCCTTGGATCTTTCACTTTTTTTAGAGCAAGGCCTGATCTTGCGTGAAAAGGATTTTAGGGCACAACTCAGCGAGCTCGACAAAAGCGCCTATAAAGATGCCTACGTACATATTTTTTGCAGCACACAAGCAATTGTTCCCGCATGGGCCTATCAATTAGTGGCCACAACACTTTCTGAATCTGCCGATAAAGTACTGGTTTGTAATGCTGATGCATTCAAGGTCATCCTTTGGGCAGACCATATTGCTCAGCTTGACCTCAGTGCCTATCAAGACGGCTTGGTCCTGCTCAAAGGTTGCACAGACCAAGACATTCCCCAAGCGGCCTATACCTTACTGGCCCAACGACTCACTGGTGTGGTCAAAAAGCTGATGTTCGGCGAGGCCTGTTCCTTTGTACCTTTACACAAAAATTAACCCATATGTATCTAAATAATCCGATCATAGACCAAATCGGAGGTTCATTGAGCCGGAATACTTTTGCTAAATTTTTTGTTTGTCTTTTGTTTCTCTCTCTTCCGGTAACCTCCTGGACTCAAGAGGCAGACGGCAATGAGCCCTCTGAGGACAAATCGACAAGCCCCTGGACGGAAAGCGCCGTCACAACTTTTTTATTTAATCAATCGGCCTTTAATGCAGAATGGCAAGGGGGTGGCGTGAGCAATATATCAGGTAATGTCAACCTAACTTATAACCTCAACTACAATAAAGACGGGGTCAATTGGGACACCAAAGTGACTGCCGATTACGGTGCTGCAAAAATTCAAGATCGAGACAACTTGCAAAAAACCAATGACCGACTAGAAGTCATTTCGGTTGTTGGCAAGAAGATCAAAAATAGTGAGTGGTTTTATTCTGGCCTTTTTAATTTTAAAACACAGTTTGATTCGGGGTTTGAGGCGACTGAACGCACAGAAATTGTCAACGGTGTCAGTGTCAAAATCAGCAGTGATGTGCGTAACTCTAAATTTTTCTCGCCGGCCTACTTCTTGGCAGGTCCCGGTATACTTTGGAAAAAGGACGACGATTTAAAGGTGAATATCGCCCCGTCTACAGCAAAACTAATTGTGGTCTCGAGTCAATTTACCAATCCCAATGACCCCCGCAATAGATTGGACAAGAGCAACAAGTACTTTGGGGTTGCTGCGGGAGAGACAACGCGATTTGAGTTAGGTATGGCACTCAATGCCTACGCCAAAATTGAATTGCTGCCTAATGTTGAACTTGAAAATATTTTAGGGCTCTATTCAAATTACTTGGACAAGCCCAAGAATATAGATATTGACTACACAGCCAACTTAAACATGCGGATCAATAATTTAATCACCACAAACATTACCCTGCAAGCTATTTATGACGATAATGCCATTCAAGGCTTTCAAATACGCCAAGGACTCGGTATCGGTGTGACTTATAAGTTAAAGTAGTTGCACCAGGTACCGCCTAGGGCGGCACAACAGGTGACAAGGCCTACAGCCACTACTGGTAGAACTCCTCTGGATAGAGAAAATTATTATACGGAAACCTGGTGATATGAATCTCACGCACCTTTTGATAGACAATTTTTCGAAACTCGGAGAGGTTGTTTTTTTGGAGGGCAGAAATAAAAAGCGCGTCCCCATTTGTGCGAGCCATCCAGGTCTTTTTCCATTCTTCAATACTGTTGTGCTGATCGGTTTTTTCTTGAGTTAAATCCTCGGGGTCCCAAGGCTCTGGCTCATATGCGTCGATTTTATTAAACACCATCAACGTGGGTTTGTCCTTACTGCCGATCTCATCTAAGATCTGATTTACAGAGTTGACGTGATCCTCAAAAGAGGGATGGGCAATATCCACAACATGTAACAACAGGTCAGCCTCACGTACTTCATCGAGTGTACTTTTGAAGGATTCAACCAACTGCGTGGGCAATTTGCGAATGAATCCTACCGTATCGCTGAGCAAAAATGGCAGATTGCCAATAACCACCTTGCGTACCGTAGTGTCCAGGGTGGCAAATAACTTATTTTCAGCGAAGACTTCACTCTTGCTGATCACATTCATGAGTGTTGATTTGCCCACGTTAGTATAGCCTACCAAAGCAACACGCACCAAAGCCCCTCTATTGCCTCTTTGCACGCCCATCTGCCGATCAATAGACTTGATTTTTTTCTTCAAAAGCGCAATCCGATCGCGAACAATACGGCGATCCGTCTCAATTTCTGTCTCTCCTGGACCACGCATCCCGATCCCTCCTCTTTGACGCTCTAAGTGCGTCCACATCCCCGCTAATCGCGGCAATAGATATTCGTATTGTGCCAGCTCAACTTGAGTTCTGGCATAAGATGTAGTGGCTCTTTGGGCGAAAATATCCAAAATAAGGTTTGTGCGATCAATGATTTTGACCTGAAGCATCTTTTCGATATTTTTTTGCTGCGCTGGACTGAGTTCATCATCAAAAATAGCCGTACTGATGTCACGATCGTCGATGTAGGCTTTAACCTCCTGCATTTTTCCTGAACCAATAAATGTTTTAGGATTTGGCACCTCTAGCTTTTGGGTAAATCGGCGCATCACTCGACCTCCAGCGGTCAGTGCCAGAAAATCCAATTCATCAAGATACTCAGCGGATTTTAAAACATCTTGGTCCTTGGTAATGAGTCCAACCAAAATAACATTTTCGTACTGTGATGTTTGTTTTTCAAGCATATGCGTAAACCTGATTCAAAGGTAGGAACAAATATATCATCAGTTATCTTTTGGTGTGGCAAAATAAGCTCTTAATAAAGTCTTTGTTTAAGGAAAGCCCATTGATTTGATACCGAGTATTGTTTTTGGCTTATAAATCCCGATCAAATCTTAATTATTTTGACAAAAATGCCTACTTTAGTCCATATAACCACCAATCATTTTTACAATGAATACATCATCCTCTCTTCTTTGGAAGAAATCTCTTTTGGCAATAGCGTTCATTTTGTCAGCGAGTTTGTTCACTCAGGCTCAAAACGTGGATTGTTCTGCAGGACCAGTGAATACGACCTATTGCTATGGAAATAACGACAATACACAGTTTGCGTTCCAAAGCAATACTGGTCTGCCACTCATTATCTATTTCAATGCAGGACAAGTCGAAAGCAGTTTTGACGAGGTCATCATTCTAGATTCAGACGGGGTAACAGATTTGAATGCCGCGACACCATATGGTAACGGAGGTGATCTCACTGGTTTGACGTATACCTCTTCTGGAGATAGCCTTACGGTAATCATACAATCAGATGGAAGTATTAGCTGCCAAAGTAGCGGCTTCACTCCTTGGGATTTTGATGTTTATTGCAGTACCTGTACCAATCCAACGGTGCTCTTTGATACGGTGGGGGATTGCGAAACCAACAATCAATTTTTTGTCTAAGCAGATTTTACTGATTTAGGAACGGGGACATCTTATTTGGTCACCGATAATCAAGGTGGTCCTGCTCAAACCATAACCGCCATTAGGGAGCTATCTTTTGGGCCTTATCCATCATTAACCAATGTGACGCTAACGGTTGCCAATGACAGCGATCCAAACTGTGTTTTGGAAAGCCCTTCATTGACCTTCTTTTGCATCGCCGAGGGAACTTGCTCTCTACTTGACGCTGGAGAAGATGTATCCACCGAATGTTCCGGTCCGTGTGTTGACCTCGAAGCCGAGCTTTTAGCCATCCCTGGAAGAGGAACAACTTCTTACCAAATCCAAGGACCGTTTTGTGACCTACCGCCACTTACTGGTGGGACACCAACCAATCTTCTTATTGATGACCGTTGGAGTCAAGTCATTCCTATGGGCTTTGACTTTGAATATTTTGGCAATACGTACAACTCACTGGTCATGGGGGCCAATGGACAAATCAGTTTTGACCTTTCTCTCGCAGACCAATACAATGGCTGGTCGATGGATCCAGCGGATCAAATCCCAAATACAGAACCAAACTTTCCGCTCAATACAATTTACGGTGCTTTTCATGATCTGAACCCCGCGATCGATCCAGATCCAGCGCGTATGAATTATTTTGTCACTGGGGACGCACCCTATCGCGTTTTTGTGATGAATGTGTTTGAGATGCCGCATTTTGGAACAAGCTGTGCAAGCTTTTTTACTACGCAACAAATTTTGTTGTACGAATCGCTCAACGTGATCGACGTAAACCTAATTGATAAACCTGCCTGTCCTGATTGGAATGATGGACTCGCTGTCGTTGGGCTAATCGGAAACAATAGTAACGAATACAGTGTGCCTCTGACACGAAACACTGGATTTTGGGAAGCCACGAACGAGACTTGGAGATTTGTTCCAGACGGAGCACCCAGCACAGGCTTTAGTTTTGAATGGCGCGACGAGACCGGTGCAGTAATCGGTAATGATTTGGCCATAACGGTATGCCCTCAAGTAGAAACTACATACACTGCTGTATCGATTTATGAAACACCAGGGGGAACAACAGAAATCATCACCGATGATGTTGTCGTGACGCCTTCTTCCAATGCTGGATTTACTGCAGATCTTGGACCAGATCAAGTGGTTTGTGATACGCCCAGCGTGACCCTATTTGCGGAACTCGATGGGATTTCTGCCAGCGATGCAACCTTCCTTTGGAACACAGGTGAAACCACTCAAAGTTTAGACGTAACAACTTCTGGTATCTATACCGTAGAAATCGAAGGAAACGGTTGTACGGTCATAGAAAGCGTAGAAATTGTCTTTTTAACCAGCCCATGTACCATTGAGCCTCAGTGTGAGGACATCGATTTTCAAGAAACCTTTGGTACGGGTACTGGATTGTCCTGTAATTTGAATGGAGCGAGTACGACCTATACCTGTTATACGGGAGGACAAATAGAAGACGGAGAGTATGCCATAAGCAATACCTCAGCAGGCTTTAATACGGGCTGGCACCAAAGCATGGAAGATCACACCGAAGGGGATACCGACGGGCGCATGTTCTTTGTTAATGCCGATATTCCGGTGGGTGAATTCTATCGACGTACCATTTCGTTAAACCCCACCACTGACTATTCGTTTAGTGCGTGGATCACCACAGTCTATGATACAGATTCATTCATTTGTCAAGGAAACAGTGTTCCTTCTAACGTTCGATTCCGTATTGAGGATATGATGGGCAATATTTTAGAGGAGACCGTAACGGGGGATATTCCAAATGGCCCAGATCCTGATTGGCAAGAGTTCTTTATATTCTTCAATACCGGTGCCAACAGTGATGTTCAATTGGTATTGATCAATAATGCTCCAGGTGGGTGTGGCAATGATCTTGCCATTGACGACATTACCTTGTCCTATGTCAACAGTACACCAGAAATTGTGACTCCAGGTGATTTAGGTACTTGTGACACCACAGGAAGTGGTCAAGGTGTTTTTGACCTTACTTCGGTTATTGCTGAAGTCTTGAACGGTCAATCGCCAAATAACTTTAACATCAGCTTCCACCTTAGTCAGTTGGAGGCAGAGGTTAACTTAAACGCCATCGCTTTCCCAGAAGCTTATACCAACACCTCAAATCCTGAAACGGTATTTGTACGCGTTGAAAAAGCTACTGAACCAACGTGTTTTGCGATAGTGGATTTTGATTTAGTCGTAAATCCTGCGGTTAATTTTGACATCAACATTCCTTCTGTAGTGAGTGTTTGTGACGGGGACCCCTTCCCAGAGTTAGATGCTACACCTCAGAATCCCAATATTGATTTGAACTTTGTTTCTTACTCTTGGGCCGATGCACAAGGCAATGTGCTGAGCACCAACCCACTTTATATGCCCATGGCAGAAGGCAACTATTCTGTCACTATCGCGCTCGAGCCGTGTGATGCCACCACCATCGGCTTTGTGGCCGTGCGTTATGAGCAGCCTATGTTTGATTTAGGCGGAGACACTTGTGCGGGACCAGATACTATTTTGGATGCCACTCCCGACAATTACGCCATTGACGATGTGAGTTTTGTTTGGCTGCTCGATGGGGAGCAAATCTCAGGGGCTGATCAGGCAACATACAACCCAACCACAGCCGGAACCTATACCGCTATTGTCAGTGTTGGGGATTGTGCTGGAGAGCAAATGGTTATCGTTGGACCTGAACTTGATTTGATGGTAACGGAAGAGTGTCTGCCTGATGCAGGTTCATTAAAGCAGACCCTGGTGGCCACTACCAATAGTAATGTCGGCAGTTTCCAATGGAGAGAAAACGGTGAATTGGTCGGAACAGGGCCTAACTATATTATCGATTGGGGAATGCAAAGCGGAGGTAATGATCCACGCACTTTTACGGTGACCCTTTCAGAAGACGATTGTAGCAACAGTAAGAGCATAACCGTTACACAGTTCAATTGTGTTATCCCTCAGGGGATTTCTCCAAACGGGGATGACCTAAATGATTGTTTTGATTTAGAGTTTATCGCCGATAGATTTGGTGCCTTTAGTGTAGATATCTACAATCGATACGGCGCGAATGTCTTCAGCCAAGACAATTATATCAACGAATTCTGTGGGGTTGATCAAAACGGATCCGATCTTGTGACCGGGACCTACTATTACGTGATCAAATTTGCCGAATCCAATGAAGAATACGGTGAAATGGTTTCGGGCTGGGTCTATGTGAATCAGCCGACCAACTAATCCATACTCAATAAGAAATAACAACCAAGCATAATGAAAAAATTAGCCATCGCAATACTACTGATCAGCCTGTCGGCCTCGGCCCAGCAAGATCCGCAGTACACCCAATACATGTATAACATGAATGTGGTGAATCCGGCATACGCAGGACTGAAAGAATCCTTGTCGGTAACAACTTTATTTCGACAACAATGGTCTGGCCTTGACGGGGCTCCGACCACATTTACACTTTCGGGACACGCGCCTGTCAACGATAAGGTAGGGCTGGGGCTCTCTGCAATCAAAGATGAACTAGGCCCTGTCAAAGAGACCAATGTCATGGTCGATTTCTCTTACACCCTTCAAATGAGTGAGCAACTGAAATTGGCACTGGGGGTTAAAGCCGGCGCAACATTCCACGACGTTGGATTGGCCAGCTTGGAAATTCAGGACCCAAACGATCCATTTTTTGCTGTAGACATCAACAACACCTATCCCAATGTTGGGGCGGGTGCATTTCTTTACAGCGATAACTACTATTTCGGATTATCTGTGCCCAATATGCTCAATAGTGTGCATTTAGACGAAAATGGACTGCAATACGGAAGCGAAATCAATCACTACTTTGTCACGGCAGGTTATGTCTTTCAAGTTAACGACAACCTCAAGCTGAAGCCTTCAACCATGATTAAATCAGCTTTTGGAGCGCCAACTTCGATTGACTTGAACCTCAATGCCCTATTCTTGGATAAGTTCGAAATAGGAACATCTTACAGAACTGAAGATTCGTTTAGTGGACTATTAGGGTTCCAAGTAGCGCCCTTTTTACGCATTGGTTACGCTTATGATAGTGTGATGAGTGAACTCAGTGCTGTAGCGTCAGCCTCGCACGAAGTAGTCATTACCTTCGACCTGATCTCTAATCCTAAAACCTTGCGTTCTCCGCGCTACTTCTAATGCTAAATTTTAATTCTATTAAAATGAAAAATATCATCACTCTACTGCTTTGTTTGACCTTTACTCTGGGGTCGGCACAAGATAAAGACACAAAAAAAGCGGATGAACTCTATCAGCGCATGGCTTATGCTGATGCTGCTGATGCCTACCTTAAACTGCTTAAGCGTGGAAAAGGAAGTCGCTACGTTTTTGAACAACTGGGTAATTGCTACTATCAGATCAACGATTTGAAAGGCGCCGCAACGTACTTTAAGCGCGTGGTTAAAGGCCGACGCGTGAACCCAGAGGTGTTCTACACTTACGCCCAAGTCTTGAAGGCGAGCGGCAAACTCAGTGAACACGACATGTACATGAAAAAATTCGCTGCTGAAAAACCAGAAGATTCGCGCGCCAAAGCTTTTTTGGAAAACCCTATGGGCATAGCCCAAATGCTTGAGGCTTTTCCCGCGTTTGACGCCAAAAACCTCAGTGAAATCAATACAGAATATTCTGAATTTGGCGGTGCTTTAGTCGGTAAAGACTTCTATTTTACCTCATCGCGCAATACCACTAGAAAAAAATATCATTGGGATGACCAGCCGTTTTTAGATGTTTACAAAGCAGAACTCGTCGGCAATACCATCAAAAATGCGACAATTCTTGAAGGAGACGTCAACACAAAGTATCACGAGAGTACTGTGGCACTCTCCCCTGACGGCCAACGGATTTACTTTGACCGCAATGACTATCTCGACGGAAAATTTGTCAAAGATGAGAACGGCGTAAATCAAATTAATTTATATTATTCAGAGCTTGTTGATGGAGGCTGGAAAGGTGTCTATCCCGTAGCGTTCAATAATTCTGAATATTCGGTGGGGCATCCTGCATTGAGCCCCGATGGAAAAACACTCTATTTTGTTAGTGATATGCCGGGTGGTTTTGGAGCTTCGGACTTGTACAGAGTTTCTGTTAATGAAGATGGAAGTTTTGGTACACCAGAAAACCTCGGCGGAAGCATCAATACAGTAGGTAAAGAATTATTCCCTTCAGTGGACAGCAATGGCACTTTATATTTTGCCAGTAACGGACATATGGGCCTCGGTGGACTTGATGTATTCAAAGCCGCAGCACAAAATGGTGGTTTTGGCGCCGTAGAAAATTTAGGGACTGGAGCCAATAGCGCTGGGGACGACTTTGCATTTATTTTCAATCCAGAAACTGAATCTGGTTTCGTGTCTTCGAATCGTGAAGGGGGTAAAGGTATGGACGATATTTACATGGTGACCCAGAAAGTTCCTCCATGTGATGTGATCATAGACGTTTTGGTTGTTAACGCTTACACCGATGAACCATTATTTGGAGCAAGAGTCAGTCTAGGCGACGGAAACTCAGAACGATTGAGTACCATTCAAACTTCAGAGTCAGGAACAGGACAACTTATGGCCGCCTGCGACACGCCACTCACGGTTTCCGCCCAGTACGCCGGTTTTGAACCAAGCACCATCGATATCCCAGCTAGCGGAAATGGCAGCATGACAAAGACTTTAAAATTAAAGCCGGTCGAGGCCATTATTGTGGACGACAAAATCGAATTAGAAACTATTTTATTCGATTACAACAAAAGCGACATCAAGCCTCAGGCGGCATTTGAGTTAGATCGCTTGATTGAAATCATGAATAAATACCCTAAGTTGATCGTTCGTGTAGAAAGCCACTCAGATACTCAAGGAGAAGCGGACTACAACCGTGCCTTATCTGATCGTCGCGCCAAGGCCACAGTGCAATATGTCATTGACCAAGGCATTGATGCCTCTCGTATCAGTGGGCAAGGTTTTGGTGAAGATCAACCTGTAGTCGATTGTGGCGATAATTGTACTGAAGAAGATCACGAGAAAAACCGTAGATCCGAGTTTATTATTGTCAATGAATAAGGCCTCAAGGTTGACAAACTGCTCAGCGCGTGACTAATGAAATCAGTTCATAATCATAGCGCAGAACAAAAATTAAATTAACCCCCTAAAAATCTGGGCGGCCCTGCGGGCCGCCCAGATTTTTTTGTCCTAAATTTAACGGCTTCCCCTTCAAGGTCAATGGTTTTGATTTTTATACCTTTGCGCACGTCAAACAAAACCGTTGGAAAAACTCTTTAGCATAGGATTCTGGAGCGCCGTAGCGAGATTTATTTTGCGCAATCGTATCGGTATCTTAACCGGTATTGTCTTGGTCACGATTATGCTGGCCTCACAGTGGCAGCACATGCGTTTCACTTATACCGAGGCAAAACTTATTGCCCGATGACCACCCATACAATCTGGAATACCAACAGTTTTTGGATATTTTTGGCGAGGAGGGCAACCTCATTGTATTAGGTGTCAAGGACAGTACCTTGTTTACCCCAGAAAATTTCAACGCATGGATGAAGCTTTCTCAGGAGCTCCAAGAGTATGAGGAAGTCGAGCTCAGTCTTTCTGTAGGGGATTTAAAAAAATTACAGAAAAGAAAAGAGGTCCCAGAATTTGAATTGGTCCCCTTTATCGATGATACTTTGTTTACGCGCAATACTATGGCGCGCTACAAGCATGAGCTCTTTAATAAATTACCCTTTTACCAGGGCCTGATTTACAATCCTGCTAAAAACTCTGTGCGTACCGCACTCTACTTGGACAAAAGCATAGTCAACACCTTTACCCGCAGGGATTTTATCCTGAGCGCTCTTATCCCAAAAATAGAAGCCTTCGAAACGCAAACTGGTATCGACGTGCACACTTCGGGTATGCCTTACATACGCACACTTAACTCCAAGAACATTATTGATGAAATAGGTCTATTCATCGGAGCAGCGATGCTCATTACCTCATTGATCTTTTTCTTCTTTTTCAGGTCCTATCGCGCCACCTTTATTTCATTAGTGACCGTTTTAATTGGGGTTATGTGGTCCTTTGGGTTATTGGGCTTGATGCACTACGAAATCACGGTACTAACGGCCCTGATCCCGCCGCTGATCATTGTGATTGGCATTCCAAATTGCATTTTCTTGATCAATAAATACCAGCAAGAAATACAACGTCACGGGAACCAGGCCAAATCACTACAAAGAGTAATCAGCAAGGTAGGCAATGCCACGCTAATGACTAATTTAACCACCGCTTCTGGATTTGCTACATTTATTTTGACCAACAGCAAATTGCTCAAGGAATTTGGTATTGTAGCCTCCATCAATATAGTGGCTATTTTTTTGCTGTCGCTCTTTATCATCCCCATTATTTACAGCTTTATGGCCGTGCCTAAGTATAAGCACCTCAAGCATCTCAACAAGCGCTGGATCGGTCTTTTTGTCAATTGGATGGAACGCATGGTACGCCAACATCGTGTCGCGATTTATGTCATTTCTATCGGGATGCTGTGCGCCAGCATAATTGGGATGTTTCAAATTAAACTCTCCGGAAGTTTGATCGAAGACATGCCTAAAAATATGGGCTTTTATAAAGACATTAAGTTCTTTGAAAAGGAATATGAAGGCATCATGCCTTTAGAAATTTTGGTGGACACCAAACGCAAAAAAGGAGTAATGAATTTGGCTACGCTCAAGCGCATGGAAGCCTTGCAGCAAGTGATCAATGATATTCCTGAGCTCTCTGAGCCCTTATCGATTGTCAATCTGGTAAAATATTCCAAACAAGCCTATTACAACAATAATCCCGAGTATTTCCAGCTACCCAACAGCCAAGAACGCAGCTTTATTTTATCTTATGCCCAAAGCGGGGCCGAAAACACAAATCTCTTGTCGAGTTATGTTGATACCACAGGCCAATATGCACGTATCACCGCCTTTTTAAAAGACACCAAACTCGAGCGATTTGAGGAGATTGAAGAGGACATGCGTCAAGAAATTTCCAAAATTTTTCCAGAAGATCGCTATGAGGTCTCCATAACAGGAAAGGCGTTTATTTTTGAAAAAGGAACCAAGTATTTGGTCAATAATCTGTTGCTCTCCCTTTCCCTGGCCATATTCTTAATCGCCTTGTTTATGGCTTGGATGTTCCGTAACCTGAAAATGATTCTGATCTCGCTGATTCCCAATATTCTGCCCTTACTGGTGACCGCCGGGATTATGGGTTTTGTCGGTGTGGACATCAAACCTTCGACCATTTTGGTCTTCAGTATTGCTTTCGGAATTTCGGTCGATGATACCATCCACTTTTTGGCCAAATACCGTCAAGAACTCATGGCGCATGGTTGGAAAATCAAAAAATCAGTCTTTTTAGCCCTACGAGAAACTGGAGTAAGCATGTTCTATACTTCCATTGTCTTGTTTTTTGGTTTTTCGGTATTTACGATTTCGGAATTCGGAGGAACCATTGCGCTCGGCGCTTTGGTTTCCATTACCCTTCTTTGCGCCATGCTAGCGAATCTTTTGCTACTGCCCTCTCTTTTGCTTTCTTTAGAACGCAGTATCGCCAATAAACAAACACTTTTAAAACCTGCCTTAGAGATTTTAACCAATACCGATGAAGACGTTAAGGCGTTGACCCAAGAAGAATTTAAGGACAGACCCAAGAAATAATTTATCTTTATCCAGACAAACGATTATACCCATGCAAGAGCACGTAATTTCAGAGATTTTAGCCATGGACCCAAGTATAAATCCCGTAACTGTTTCGGGATGGGTACGCGCATTTCGCAGCAATAGATTTATTCAAATCAATGACGGATCAACGATTCGTAATCTGCAATGTGTTGTCGATTTTGAATCTTTTGATGATGAGTTGCTCAAGTCAATAAGCGTTGGGGCTGCTGTCAAAATATCTGGTCCAATTGTTGCCAGTCAGGGCCAAGGGCAAGCGGTAGAAATACAAGTCCAAACGGTCGATGTTTTGGGAACAGCAGACCCTGAGCAGGTCAAATTAACGATTCTCAGTCCCAAAAGCCACAGCCTCGAGACCTTGAGAGAACAGGCCCACTTGCGCGTGCGCACCAATACTTTTGGTGCGGTAATGCGACTGAGATCAAAACTCGCTTTTGCGGTACATCAGTATTTTCAAAATAATGGGTTTAATTATATGCATACTCCAATCATCACGGCCAGTGATGCCGAAGGGGCTGGAGAAATGTTTCGCGTGAGTAATTTACCGGCAGATAATCCGCCAAAAAATCAAGAACAGCAAGTAGATTTTGACCAAGATTTCTTTGGAAAAGAAACTCATTTAACGGTGAGCGGTCAGCTTGAAGCAGAAACCTACGCTATGGGGCTGGGTAAGGTCTACACTTTTGGTCCTACTTTTCGTGCGGAAAACTCCAACACCTCTCGCCATTTAGCGGAATTCTGGATGATCGAACCAGAGGTGGCCTTCAATGACTTGCACGACAATATGGATCTTGCCGAGGACTTTATTAAATACGTAGTGCGTTATGCCTTAGAGCACTGCCAGGATGATTTGGACTTTTTAGAACAACGTTTGATCCAAGAGGACAAGTCAAAACCTCAAAATCAGCGCAGTCCCATGCCCCTTAAAGAGAAACTTCAGTTCGTACTAGAGCATAATTTTGTGCGTGTGAGCTATACTGAGGCCATTGATATTTTGAAAAATTCTAAGCCAAACAAAAAGAAAAAATTCAAATATCCTATCGAAGAATGGGGCGCTGACCTGCAAAGTGAACACGAGCGATATTTAGTAGAGAAACACTTTGAGTGTCCCGTGATTCTCTATGATTACCCTGCTAAAATTAAGGCTTTTTACATGCGTCTAAACGATGATGGCAATACCGTACGCGCCATGGATGTTTTATTCCCGGGGATTGGTGAAATCGTCGGCGGTTCTCAACGCGAGGAGCGCTATGAGGTGCTCAAAGAAAAAATGCTAGCTATGGAGATCGATCCCGAAGAACTCTATTGGTATTTGGACCTACGTAAATTTGGAAGTTGTGTGCACAGTGGATTTGGTTTAGGCTTTGAACGACTGGTTCAATTCGTTACGGGTATGGGTAACATTCGCGATGTCATTCCTTATCCGCGTACCCCTGGCAATGCCCATTTTTAGAATTGGCACGAATTTGGCTGTAGTTTGAGTGTAGGCGCGAGCCAAAACGAATTTTTTTTAACTTTAGGTAATGCCACTGCGTTATGCTCAAACAGCAATTTCAATTAAAACTATCCCAAAAGCTATCTCCCCAGCAGATACAGCTCATGAAGCTGATTCAGCTTCCGACCCAAGCTTTTGAACAGCGCGTGGCTCAAGAGCTTGAAGAAAATCCAGCCCTTGAAGGGGGTAAAGAACAATCTGAATTAGAGGAATTTCAAGACGATAGTTTTGATGCTTATGACCAAGAGGGAACAGAGATCATTGAATCCGATATCAATGTGGACAATTATCTCAGTGATGATGAAATCCCAAGCTATAAATTAAACGCCAATAACTACAGTGCAGATGATGAAGAACGGGACACCCCCTATGCCTCGGGCACTTCATTTTATCAGTATTTGACCGAACAGCTCAACACCTATAAGCTCTCTGATCAGCAAAAACAAATGGCTCTTTTTGTCATAGGCTCACTCGATGACAGTGGTTACCTGCGCAGAGGCCTTGAGGATTTAATTGATGACTTAGCCTTTACACAAAACATCTATGCAAACCTCAATGAGCTGTCTGAGGTATTACAATTGGTACAAGATTTAGATCCTCCGGGCGTGGGGGCACGTGACCTACAAGAATGCCTTGTATTACAACTCGAACGCAAGACGGGTTCTGCGGCAGCGCAAAAAGCGCTAATAATGATTCAGGAGCAATTCGATGCCTTTTCTAAAAAACACTATGATAAACTCATTCAAAGACTCGGTTGGAGTGAAGAAGAACTCAAGGCAGCCATACACGAAATTGAAATTCTCAATCCTAAACCAGGCAGCACTTATACCGGTCAAAATAGGCTGATCGAGGCTGTGGTTCCCGACTTTTCTATACGCATCGATGACGGTAATTTGACCCTGAGCTTAAACGGTCGCAATGCTCCCGAGTTGCATGTTTCTCGCGGCTATTCTGAGATGCTAAAGGGATATAAAGAAGCCGCAAAGCACTCTAAGGCCCAAAAAGATGCCGTGATGTTTATCAAGCAAAAATTAGATGCAGCTCAATGGTTTATTGATGCCATAAAGCAACGTCAGCACACGCTTTACATCACCATGAGCGCCATCATGAACCGTCAAAAGGACTATTTCTTAAGTGGAGATGAACGCCAACTAAAACCGATGATCTTGAAAGATATCGCTGATGAAATTGAGATGGACATTTCGACTGTCTCTCGGGTAGCCAACAGTAAATATGTAGACACGCCCTATGGAACCAAGCTGATCAAAGAATTTTTTAGTGAGTCCATGAAAAATGATCAGGGCGAAGATATATCGACACGGGAAATTAAGACCATCCTTGCCACCACGATTGACGAAGAGGATAAACGTCGTCCACTGACCGATGATAGACTGGCACAAATCCTCAAGGAAAAGGGCTATCCCATAGCCAGAAGGACAGTGGCTAAATATCGAGAACAACTCGATGTCCCGGTCGCACGTTTAAGAAAGATCTTGTAATGGCATCAACTGCGCCTTGGCGCACTAGATGGGTTAACTTCGCGGCCAATTATTTAGCGCATCCGCTATTTATTCCACTCTATGCCTATGGGCTCTATTGGCCATCAATGATCACTGCTGGACAACGGGTGATTTGGCTGAATTTCATTGTGATTTTTCTAATACTTGTCGCCCTACCACTAATGATTTACCCTATTTTACGCAAAACAGGAAAGGTTGCCAGCATACACCTTCGAACGGCGCCAGAGCGCGTTTGGCCACTGACGATCAATCTCTTGTTATGGTCATGTCTTGTATCCTACTTAGGGTTTGTACTGCCAAAATTCAATCCTATGTTCCAAGGGTTTAGCGCACCACTGATGAGCTTTTTTATCGGAGGCACGCTCTGTATCCTCGGGGCGCTAATTAATAGCATCATAGGGCACAAAAGCAGTCTTCATATGATGGGAGTAAGTGGGCTTGTAACACACCTAATTTTGAGAGACACTCACTTTATTCTAGGAGTCCAAAAGCCTGAACCCAGCCTTTTTTGGGGCCTTGGTTTGCTGTTGATTATTTGGGTGGGCCTGGTGAGGTATCGTGAAAAAGCCCATACGACTTATGAACTAGTTACGGGGACAGTCTTGGGCATAATAACTCAGCTTCTTGGCGTGTTCACCCAACAAATAATCTAGCTACTGTGGTCTTTATAAAATATAAAACATGATCCCGAGCTTAATCGGGCGTAATCCAATAGGCTGCCCTGTGGCATCATCTTGGACATCAAGCAAAAGAGGGGTTAAACCCCATTGCACTTGCACATTAAAGGTGCCGTAACCAAAAGACGCTGTAGCATACCAAATACCTTTGCGCAATTGTGGTAAGTTCTTGAGCGTCTCGGAGCGATCTGGCCCTTTAAATACTGTTTGGGTAAAGAGGCTTTGACTCCACTTTATCCCTGTATAAAGGCGCCAGAACTTATAAATTTCAGGGGTTGAAGTGCGCCAACGTATCTCAAGTGGAAACTCGAGTGTAGTGAGTTGAAGACTGTTGGCCTCGATGGCGCTTGGGCTTTGCTCGATGGTCCATGTCGGTTCTGCTTCTTGACTGGATTGGACAATTATATTCTGGCCATAACGATCATATCCTAAACCAACACCCTGTGCCTAAGGCCCAATTTCCTTTGGATGTGAGCGGCCAATCGCGAATAAATCCAAATTGTATGCCCCCAATTATTCCCCGCGTAGCCACTGCTTCTGGAACTTCAGCCAATAAATCGTAACTCAATGCGAAATAAAACTGATCCTCACGATAAAACTCATGAGCCCTTTCGTTGGGTTCAATGACCTGTGCAGCACAAAATGGAGACATCCATAACAGCCCCAATAGACAGACTAGTTTGAATCTAGATTTCACCATGAATAAAATAACGCGAACAAAATGCAACACAACCGATATAAAAGACTTATTGAAGCCAAAAAAAGCCTCTTCAAAGAGGCTTTTATGAGTTAATTAATTGAATCACTAATAGGTTTCAGGGCATTTCCTGGAGTTGTGATATAAATCAATTTTAGGAGATTTTGCTCACGCAATTCCTGTTTAATATCTGATACCAAACCTGTGTTGGTCTCGCCATCCACCTTGAGAGCAATCATGATCTTATCTTGCAATTCTGGACGCAATTTGCGTCTGTATTCTTCCAAGGCAAACTTGATGTTGCCTAAGTCCATGAACTTATCCCCAATTTGAATTTTGGCTGAAGTCCCGTACTTCTCATAACCCGGACCTGGCTTTCCTGCATAAATGAAGACAGAACGATCTTTTTGAAGCTTTTCAACCTGATCTCCTTTTGGCAGTCGCTGCTGAACCAATAAGTTACTGTCCCGCAACACCGTTACCACCATAAAAAAGAACAACAACATAAAGACGATGTCCGGCAAGGATGCTGTCGAAATCGCGGGTAAATCACCACTTTTTTTCTTCTTAAATTTTGACATGTCTTAAGGTTTTATTTTCCAGACTTCTTGGGCTCGGCCTCAGAAAGTTTTAGTGGAATTAAATCTTGTACTTGCTTGAGTTGGTCTTGAATCAAATCTTTGCGATCACCAGTAATTTGACCCTCGTCTATCCCTTTTTTCATTTCCGTAAAGTCCCATCCAAATAAACGCTGGGATTCACGATTACGCAAGGTATTGTAGGCAGCCACTAACTCATTCTGAACCGAAATATACATCTCGTAGGACGTCAAACGGTCATTTTGTACAGAGACCACTGCCTTTTGTGGGTTGTCCGAGGACTCTGGTGAGCGCTCTCCCTGACAATAATTACAATACTCTGGAGAACCAGATGGAGCACCACCGTTGTCAAGAAAGTCGATAGCCGCTTGACGCAAGTCTTTTAATTCCATTAGTTCATCTTCCACTAATAGTTGATCATCCTTATTGACATTAACGATAAACAGGTTCTTCTGTTTGATCACAACATCCAGATCTTCTTCTATTGGCGGCGGCAGTTGACGCGCGATTCCTTTGTCTTTCTCAATGGTGGTGGTCACCAAGAAGAAAATCAACAAAAGAAAGGCAATGTCCGCCATTGACCCAGCATTTACTTCTGGTGTGGCTCTTCTTCCCATATTACTTTGTCGTTACTTTTTTAACACCGCTGAATACCATTGAAGCAATGGCACCAACCGCCAAGATGTAAAAGGCGATAAGTCCTGTTCCTACCATACGTGAGGTGCCCTCCGAAACTACCTTATTGTCCACAAGTGGCAATCCTTCAGTACTACCTGAAGCCAAGGCGTAAGAAATCAAAACAACGGCCAAGAATGCCCCAACAGACATGAGTGTCTTTTTGACATTACCAGCCAAAACCCCTGATACTACAAATAATAGAACCATGACGACCACAATGGCCATGATGATGTATCCTGTGTATAACATTGGGGTAACCCCTTCACCGGTCATTTTAACGTACTCGTCGCCTTTGGACACCAATAGGAACCAGAACACAACTCCGGCAAGCCCTAAAAGCAACGCGACGATTTTAAAAATTTTGTGTAAACCCATTTTCGCTATGCTTTTAGATTATTTTTTGTTTTTGAAAGCCACCAACATATCAATCAACGTGATTGATGCATCTTCCATATTGTTCACAATGCTGTCGATTTTAGCGACAATATAGTTGTAAAAAATCTGGAGAATAATGGCCACAATAAGACCAAATACTGTAGTCAAAAGTGCTACTTTAATACCTCCAGCAACAAGAGATGGGTTCATATCACCCGCAGCCTGAATCTTATCAAAAGCCTGGATCATCCCAATTACTGTACCCATGAATCCAAGCATCGGAGCCAAGGCGATGAACAATGAAATCCAAGAAACGTTTTTCTCGAGTTGTCCCATCTGTACTCCACCGTAAGCTACTACAGCTTTTTCTGCAGCTTCAACACTTTCGTCTGCACGATCAAGGCCTTGATAATAAATCGAAGCAACAGGGCCTTTGGTGTCGCGACAAACTTCTTTTGCCGCTGCTACACCACCGCTCTTTAATGCCTCTTCTACACTTGAAGCCAATTTAGCTGTGTTTGTCGTAGATAAGTTTAAGTAGATGATGCGCTCGATGGCAATAGCCAATCCGAGGATCAAACAAAGCAGTACGATGCCCATAAAGCCAGGACCACCCTCGATGAAACGTTGTTTCAGTTCTTGGTGAAAACTCTCTGATTGAACGGGAGCTGCCTCCTCTTGTGCTAGTAAAGCAACCGCAGTTGCGCTGACCATAGAAACATTTGTAGTGAGTGCTTTTGCAGCAGAGGCTTGCACGTTTTGTGTACCGACAAAAACCAAAGCGGCAATTGCGAGAATAGAAAATAGTTTTTTCATTGCTATCGACTTAAAAGTTTGATGATTAGTTTTTAATTTTTAAGGCTCTAAAGATATAAAAATATTTAGTTTATCAGCAAGGGATGTCCCATGGAATTTGACCTGATCACATTCTTCCTAAGCACCGAAAAATAACTAGGTTACAGAGGACAATTTAAAAATTTAACGCTAACTTAATGGACCCTCTAGATTCTTGTCGCCAAATGAAGGCTCGAAGGATAAACTATGACAAAATAACGAGATCGATGAATACTTATAAATTCGACGCAGCACTTGAGGCACTGAGCCAAGACCCGATCATGTCATTTTTGGTGCCAACGCTTTGGTCAAGAGATCACACTGGCTGATCGCTATGAAACAGACCATGCCAAGGCCTTGGCCATTTTGGTGGTTGAACAACAAGTCAGTTTTAAGGCTGCTCATACCATAAAACAGCGCTTTTTAAAGATTATCGCTGGCTTAACGCATGCTGAAATCCTCAATCTGGACAATGATCTGATTCAATCGGTGGGCCTATCCCGACGAAAAGTAGCCTACATCAAAAACATCTATACACATTTTATTGAAGCCCCTCGAGATTACAGCTCAATGTCACCAAAAGAAATCAGCGCTGCTTTGATTAAAATCAAAGGCATCGGCAAATGGACCATTGAGATGTTTTTAATTTTTGTCTTGGGAGAGCGGGACATTTTTTCCAAAGGAGATCTAGCCCTGATCAATAGTGTAAAACGGAATTATGGGCTTGATCCTTTAAGTGATGAGGTACTCGATGGATTGATTCAGCGTTGGAGCCCCTATAATACTGTAGCATCTTTACTGCTTTGGCGCAGTGTTGAAGAAAAAGTCTATTACACGCCAGAGGCAGATCATGGCAGGTTCTCTCCAATCAGCTAATTCGGGGCTCGGCAAACCCAGAACAAGACACCCGAGTGTCATTTGAAAATTTTGGCCAAAAAGTAGATTCCGAGAGATCCAAGGCCAACAATGAGCAGGATCTCGGCAAATTGCCAAGAAAGCAGCTTGAATAGTACGGCAAACACGGAAATCGACAACCCAAAATACTTTAATTTGTTCAAGGTTTTGTCCGTCATTGCTTTAATTTAAACATCAAAAAAATTGCAGAGAGGAAGGGATTCGAACCCTCGATACGCTTTTGGCGTATACACACTTTCCAGGCGTGCGCCTTCGACCACTCGGCCACCTCTCTAGTGATGAACCACAAAGTTCAGGGGCGCAAATATCGCAAAAAAATAATGGAGGTCAAGACTTGAGGTTTATTAATCCTTTTTTATTCGGAAGACACCCCTACACGCGATGTCAAACATTAGGGCATTAAATAGTGATTTCACCAGCCAAGGAAACTGCGAATTGATCACGGACATAATCGTATCCTCGATCTAGACTAATCAAATACATCAATTTTGTCAAAGCGGCTTCGGTAGTCATGTCTCCTCCAGAAATAACACCCATGGACTTTAGGCCATGAGAAGTTTCATAGAGCCCTTGTTCCACAGAACCTCCAGAACATTGCGTAACATTGACCACGGGCAGTCCCTGATCAATGGCTTGTTGCAGGGCGTCAAGGACCTCTGGCACACTCGGCAAGTTACCGCTGCCAAAAGTCTCGATAACCACTCCTTCAACACCCGGAGTTTGCAACATATGCTTGAAAATAGCTCCTGTAATTCCTGGAAATATTTTTATCAAAATAACCCTTCGATTCATCGCGTGATGCACCGTAAAATGAGTCAGTGCACTGCGCCACAATAAGTTTTGAGCCACCGTCAAGTGAACGCCGCTCTCCGCTAACGGGGGATGATTGAAGGAGGCAAACGCCTGAAAGTGCTCTGCATTGATTTTGGTTGTTCTATTGCCGCGATACAATTTGTATTCAAAGTAAATACAGACTTCCTGGATTCGTGGTTGCCCCGAAACATTCATGGAGGCCAATTGGATGGCCGTGATTAAGTTTTCTTTGGCGTCCGTGCGCAAATCTCCAATGGGCAGTTGAGAGCCGGTCAGGATAACGGGCTTGCTCAGGCCTTGAAGCATGAAGCTCAAGGCAGAGGCTGAATAAGCCATAGTATCACTGCCGTGCAGTACCACAAACCCGTCGGCTTGCGCGTAATGTGATTCGATGATGTCCGCCATGAGGCCCCAATGCGTGGGATCGATATTTGAGCTGTCTTGAGGGGCTGTAAAAGAGCAAGTCTCAATGGTACAGTCCAAAAGATTCAGTTCTGGGATCTGTTTGAGTAGCTGATCAAAATCAAAAGCCTTCAAAGCCCCAGAAGAAAAATCGCGAATCATCCCGATGGTTCCCCCAGTATAAATCAATAAGATGTGTGGCTTTTTCATGACTTAAAAATGGCGTACGCGTTGGCCGTCGTAATTTGATCGACCTGAGTCAAGGGACAATCATAAATGCTTGCCATACGCTCGGCAATATGGTAAAGATAACTACTTTCATTTCGTTTTCCACGAAAGGGCGCGGGGGCCAAATAGGGACTGTCTGTCTCTAAGACGATGTGCTCCATGGGGATTTGCCCCAAAAACTGGTCTATTTTACCATTTTTAAAGGTGGCCACACCGCCAATGCCAAGGGAGAGTCCTAGGCCAATAATGTGGTTGGCCTGCTCGTGAGTTCCGGTAAAACAATGAAATATACCTTTTGGCATGGTCCCTTGGACTGCGTCAAGCACCTCAAATATTTCGTCAAAAGCGTCTCGGCAATGAATCACGATCGGCAAGTCAAACTCTTGCGCCCACTTGATTTGCTGGGCAAAAGCCTCTTGCTGCCACGGGAGCGTATCTTTTTCCCAGTATAGGTCGATCCCAATTTCTCCTACAGCACAAAAAGGTCGTCGGGACAATTCTCGACAGACATGATCGAGTTCCTGGGCGTAATTTTTTTTAACAGAAGTTGGGTGCAAACCCATCATTAAATGCATGCTTTTAGGAAAACGCTTTTCTAGCGCATACATCGCCTGGGTTGTCTCAGAATCAATCGCCGGTAAATAGAAGTCATGAACACCACGAGCCATCGCACGCGCTACCACCCCATCAATGTCCTGGTCAAATTCAGGAAGATATAAATGGGTATGGGTGTCGATCACAATTCCAGAGCCTTTTTAATATCTCCTTGCATTAAATGTTGAATAGGATCCTCAAGAGCCTCTTTAACAGCGACTAAGAACCCAACAGACTCACGCCCATCGATGATGCGGTGGTCATAACTCAAGGCCACATACATGATTGGCGCAATGGCTACCGCCCCGTCTTTGACCACTGGACGCTCCACAATGTTGTGCATGCCAAGGATCCCTGATTGCGGTGGGTTGATGATCGGTGTCGAAAGCTTACTGCCAAAAACACCACCATTGGAAATGGTAAAGGTCCCTCCGGTCATTTCATCCACAGTGATTTGCCCATCGCGAGCGCGAAGTGCGAGACGTTTTACCTCAGCCTCAACACCGCGGAAACTCAATTCTTCAGCATTGCGAATAACAGGAACCATCAGACCTTTTGGTCCAGAAACGGCGATGGAAATATCCTTGTAATCGTAAGTCACTTTGTGATCGCCATCGATCATTGAATTCACATCGGGGAATAAGTCCAAGGCACGAACCACCGCCAAAGTGAAAAATGACATAAACCCAAGACCCACCTCGTGTTTGGCTTTAAATTCTTCTTTGTACTCCTTGCGCAAAGCGAATATCGCGCTCATATCTACCTCGTTAAAGGTAGTCAGCATCGCGGTTTCATTTTTGGCAGAAACCAATCGCTCAGCTACTTTTCTACGGAGCATAGACAACTTTTTGCGGCTTGACCCGCGGTGCTCTGAGGAGGCACTGCCCATCGCTGGTGCTCCTTTGATCACGTCTTCTTTCAAGATACGCCCATCTCGGCCCGTCCCCTGAATTTGATCAGCACTCAGACCTTTTTCGTCCATAAGTTTTTTAGCAGAAGGAGAAGGTGTTCCTGTGGCGTAGCTCACCGTTTTCTGTGGTGTTGGCGCCACTGGGGCAGCTGTAGTCGGTGCTGGTGCGGCAGGCTTAGGAGCAGCCCCGCCCTCTGGACGGACTGCATCAGTGTCGATCAAGCAAACCACCTGACCAACGGCAACCGCATCACCTTCTTCAGCTTTAAGGGTAACCACACCGCTAGCCTCAGCGGGTAATTCTAAAGTCGCTTTATCGCTATCGACCTCAGCAATCGCCTGATCTTTTTCGACATAATCGCCATCGGCAACGAGCCACTGTGCAATTTCAACTTCTGTAATCGATTCGCCCGGAGAGGGCACTTTCATTTCTAACATAATACAACGTTTACTTAGGTGTATTGGGTGTGTCAAAGACACTGTCTAAAACTTTTTTATGACGCGCTTTTGAGCGTGTACTACTTCCCGCTGCTGGGGAACTGTGTACATTTCTCGAGGCCAAACGCAGAGGCACGGATTTAAAATTCATGAGCATGAAGCCCCAAGCCCCCATGTTAGCGGGTTCCTCTTGAGCCCAAACATAATCATGAACGTTGGGGTAAGTGGCTATGACCTGCTCAATCTCAGTGGATGGTAATGGGAACAATTGCTCTAATCGAACTAGGGCCACATCATCGCGTCCATTTTCTTGACGACGCTGCACCATGTCGTAATAAAACTTACCGGTACAAAACACTAAAGAGGTCACCTTTTGCTTATCGCAATATTGATCGTCAATTACTGGCATGAATTTGCCCTCGGCCAAAGACTCTTTTGTCGATACGACATCAGGGTGACGCAAAAGACTCTTTGGCGTAAACACGATTAAGGGCTTTCTAAAATTCCACTTCATTTGACGGCGCAAAAGATGGAAAAAGTTTGCTGGTGTGGTCACATCGGCCACGACCATATTCTGTCGAGAACACAACTGAAGGTAACGCTCCATACGCGCACTCGAATGCTCCGACCCCTGGCCCTCATAGCCATGTGGCAACAGCATTACTAGGCCATTTTGGATTTTCCATTTACTCTCGGCAGCAGAAATATACTGATCGAGCATGATCTGAGCCCCATTAGAGAAATCCCCAAACTGAGCCTCCCAAATGGTTAGCGTTTTAGGGGCGGCCATAGCATACCCATAGTCAAAGCCCACCACAGCGTATTCTGAAAGCAAGGAATTGAAAATATCCATATGCCCCGCAAGGCCTAGAGTATTGTGCAGATTAATCTCTTCAGAGTCGTCCTCGGTCTTTTTGATCGCGTGTCTATGAGAAAAAGTCCCGCGCTCGACATCTTGTCCTGAAATACGCACATTAAACCCTTCCTTCATGAGCGTGGCATAGGCCAAAAGCTCACCCATGGCCCAATCCAAAGTATTGTCCTGAAAATAGCGCTTATTTCTGTCTTGAATGATGCGCTCAATTTTTCTGATGAATTTTTTATCTTGAGGCAATTGGGTGATTCCTTGGGCTAAATCGTCCAATTCCTTCTGCGGGAAACTGGTATCGATTGGAGACAAGATGTCTTCGGCATTGGCGATTTCGTAGTCTGCCCAATCATCGGCAAGAATCTCAGTCACCACTGTTTTTTCCTTTTGCCGTGAAGCAGCGAGATCTTCTTCGAGACTTTCTTTATAATCTTTTTCTAATGCCGGAATGAAACTCGTGTCGATAACTCCTTCTTCCATGAGCTGATGGGCGTAGATATCTCTTGGGTTTTTATGCCCTCCTATAGCTTTGTATAAACTGGGCTGAGTAAATCTTGGCTCATCCCCTTCGTTATGCCCATATTTTCTGTAACCCAGAACATCGACAAAAACATCACGGCCAAAAGTCATTCTGAAGTCCAAAGCAAATTTGAACGCATGACATACTGCCTCTGCATCGTCGGCATTGACATGTAATACTGGCGACAAAGTTACCTTACCGATATCTGTACAATAAGTTGAAGAACGCGCGTCAAGATAATTCGTGGTAAAACCAACTTGATTATTGGCCACAATATGAATCGTCCCTCCGGTTTTATAACCATCGAGTTGGGCCATTTGAATCACCTCATAAACCACACCCTGACCCGCAATAGCCGCATCACCGTGAATCAAAATAGGCAAAATTTTTGAAGTGTCTCCTTGCAGCGGTCCATCGATTTTGGCACGACTGATGCCCTCGACAACGGCATCAACGGTTTCTAAATGAGATGGGTTAGGGGCCAAATCCATGCGTATTTCCTTCCCTTGATCTGTGGTGCGGAAACTTGTCCACCCCATGTGATACTTTACATCACCGTCAAAAAGCTCATCTTCGGCATATTCTTTACTGTCGAATTCACTGAATATTGTCTCAGCGGATTTGCCAAAAATATTAGCCAAAACGTTCAAACGACCACGATGGGCCATCCCCATGACAAATTGAGTCACTCCTCGCTCTGCGCCCTGCTCAATTAAGGTATCCAAGCCAGGGATGATCGCGTCGACTCCTTCAATAGAAAATCGTTTTTGCCCTACATATTTTGAGTGTAAAAAACTTTCAAAAGAAATGGCTTGATTGAGTTTCTTGAGAATATGCTTTTTTTCTTGCGCCGAAAAGGATGGGTGGTTGTCATTGACATTCAACCAATTTTGAATCCACTGTATTTCTTCAGGATTTCGAATATACATGTACTCTATCCCAATAGAATCACAATAAATCTGATCTAAATGATGACATATATTACTCAGGCTTGTTTTACCAATACCCAAGATGCTTCCAGCCTCAAAATCCTGGTTTAAATCGTCCTGAGACAAACCAAAATTTTCTAGAGCTAAAGTAGGCTGGTACTGCCGCCGCTCACGAACTGGATTCGTCTTGGTAAAAAGATGACCTCTGGTACGGTAGGCGTCAATTAATTTGATGACCTGAAATTCTTTGAGCAATTGAGGACTTATCGCATTTTGGGTCTCAACACCCAAGGCCTCCAGCGACCCGTGTTCTAGAGCAAAATCGAAGCCCTGAAAAAAGGCTTTCCAGCTCGGTTCTACTAAATCAGGAGTCTGCAGATATTTATCGTAAAGCTCAGCGATGTACGAAGGGTGTACGGCATTGAGAAATGAAAATCGATCCATAGGTTAGAATCCTGCTTAGGTTTTTTATTCTGACCCTACAAAAATACAATAAATCGACAATACAACAGGGCTTAAGTGCATAATTCTAAACGACCATTAGCGCAACAAACAGAGCTTGATTTCCCTCTGTAATTTTAAACCTTGCGACCCATCAATGCCCGACCAAAATCAGCCAAATGCGCTTTGGCCTCGTCTGATAAATCGGTCTGCTCAAGTTGGTCAAATGCATGCTCAGTATGCTTTTTAATCGACTGCTCAATAGCTTTTGTCGCCCCAGTAGCCTGATACAGAACTTTGACTTGGTCCACCTTTTGTTCTGAATCCATGTGAACGTCATCAAACAAAGACAATAAAGCCTCGCGCTGAGCAGCATCAGCGTGTTCCAGCGCACTGATGTACAAAAAGGTCTTTTTGCCACTTAAAATATCCCCCCCTACTTGTTTGCCAAAAATCTTGGGGTCCCCAAAGGCATCCAAATAGTCATCCTGAAGTTGAAAAGCCACGCCCAGACTGCGACCAAATTCGTAGATCAATTCCTGCTGTTGGGCGTTGACTTGGGCTACAATAGCCCCCATTTTCATGGCGGCCCCAACGAGTACCGCAGTTTTAAAGTTGATCATCTCGAGGTATTCTGCCATGGAGACTGTCTGCCTTTGTTCAAAATCTATATCGTACTGTTGTCCTTCACACACCTCAATGGCCGTCTGACTAAACAACTTAGATAAATCGCTAAATACTTGCGGGGCATAAGTCTCAAAGTGACGATAAGCCAATATTAAAAGCGCATCCCCAGAGAGTATACCGGTATTGAGATCCCATTTATGATGCACGGTTTGCTCTCCGCGGCGCAATGGAGCCTGGTCCATAATATCGTCATGGATGAGCGAGAAATTGTGAAATAATTCTACCGCAAGCGCTGCAGGAATTGCTTGGTGAGGATCTCCACCGAAGCAGTCACAGGCCATAAGGGTTAGTACAGGACGCAAGCGCTTGCCGCCCAACGACAGTATATAATCAATAGGCGCATACAATTGCTGCGGGGACTCAGGCAATTTTTGATCGGCTAAAGCGCCATCGATGATTTCTTTATAAACCCCTATGTGCTGCATACGGCGTAATTTTCTGCTAAAATACATTTTCAATACGTGCCTCAATAGATCAGTGCCTAAAAATTACTGACCCGTAGGCCCTGAAATGAGATTTATTGTAGTCTCAGGCCATATTGTTAAATTTTTGTAAACCATGGAAACTTTTATGGTTTTAAAAGTTTCTTTGGTTACATTTGCGCGCTGTGAAAGAAAAAATAATTGCTAAAGCTGGGGAGCTCTTTTTGAACTTTGGGTTCAAAAGCATTACCATGGATGATATTGCCAGAGAATTGTCCATGTCCAAAAAGACCATCTACAGTTGTTTTGAAAACAAAACAGCATTGGTACGCTCGGTCACAGAAAACATTTATAATATAGTCATCAAGGGTATTGATCAAATTTGCCAAAAACAACTCAATCCCATTGAAGAGTTGTACGAGATAAAAAAATTCGTCTCGCTGCAACTCAAGGATGAAAAATCCTCTCCTCAATTCCAACTGCAGAGGTACTATCCCGATATTTTTAAGCAAATAAAAGGCAACAACTTCGAACTCATACACAACATCACCATAAACAACCTCAACAGAGGAATTCAGGAGGGTCTTTATCGAGAAAACGTCAACGTCGAGTTTGTTGCGCGAATTTACTTTATCGGCATGACTGGGATCAAAGACGATACGATTTTTCCGGTCAACGAGTTTCCAAAAATCCGTCTTATCGAATCTTATCTAGACTATCACTTGCGCGGCATCGTCACCAAAAAAGGATTGGCAGTGCTCAATAAATACACCGATCAACACAGGTTATGAAAAAACTCCTTATGATGGTCCTTCTCGGACTTTATTTTGCCCCGGTGCAGGGACAAACCCCAAGCTACTCCTTGAGCCTTGAGCAGGCAGTGGCCTTAGCTCAAGACAGCAGCTATGCCAGCGTCAATGCGCGACGCGACATGGCCCGTGCCTTGAAGAAAAAGTGGGAGACGACAGCCACTGGATTGCCACAGATCAATGGCTCTGTAAGCTATAACAACAATATTAAACAACCGGTCACTCTGATTCCTGGAGAAATTGCGGGTGGAGCTCCGGGCACATTCACTCCGGTGGTATTCGGAACCGAGCAAAATGCCACAGCACAGGCCACCTTAGAGCAATTGATTTTTGACGGAAGCTATCTTGTGGGGCTACAAGCCGCCAAAACGTTTTTGGATTTTTCAAAAAATGCCTACGAAAAAACACAAATAGAAGTCGAAAAAAGTGTCGTCAATGCCTATGGCAGTGCCCTCATGTCGGACGCCCTGGTTGCGGTATTTGACGATAATTACGCAACCCTAAAAAAATCGTATGACGAACTCCAAATAGTTTATCAAAATGGGCTTACCGAACTCGAGGCCCTGGAGCAACTAGAAATCACGCTACTCGAGGTCAAAGGATATCGCGACAACGCCGAGCGCAGTCAATCTCTGGCCTATAATCTCTTGCGCGCCACCCTGGGCTTGCCGTTGGAAGCAACTCTTACCCTAACCGACGACCTCAACGGCTTAGTTTTAAGTGCGGCCCAGGATGTAAATCCAGATACCAGCATGGATCTTCAACAGCAAATAGACGTGCGTATTGCTGAAAACTTTACCGAGCAGCGACGATTAGAGTGGCAACTCGAGCGCAGCCGTGCTCTGCCCTTCTTTTTCGGCCTTTATGAATTACAGCACTCAAGCCTTTAGCAATGAGTTTACCTTTACCGATAACACCCAGCAGTGGTTCCAATCCTCGGTCCTGGGCCTAAGGATGCAGTTGCCCATCTTTAGCAGTGGGTTTCGCAGTGCCCGAAGCAGTCAGGCCAAAATCGCATGGGACCAGGCCAAAACAGAATTCACCCAAACTAAACAGGCCACACAAATTGCTTTTGAAAATGCCTTAAACGACTTCAAACTGGCCAAAAGCAATTACAGCAACGCTACACGCAGTGCTGATTTGGCCAAGCGAGTCGCGCAAAAAAATCAAATCAAATTTGACCAAGGGATTGGCAGCAGCTTTGACCTATATCAAGCACAGACGCAATATTATCGCGCACAACAAAATTATTACACCTCCCTGGTGGCTTTGCTCAATGCCAAGACCGTTTTGGAAACCTTTATTAATCCCCCATCGTTTTAATCCGTTATCATGAAAAAATACATCTTCATTTCACTTTTGGCCAGTTTAGGTCTATTGAGCTGTCAAGAAAAAACACCGAGTGTCTCAGAGGTCATCGCCGCCAATGATTTGGATCAGTTGCGCAGTACGCGCGCCGCCTTGGGTGACCAACACCAAGCTTTATCGCGCGATTTAGAGGCACTGGACCGCGCTATAAGCAAATTAGATCAGAGCGAAAAACTGTCACTTGTTTCGGCGATGGTAGTGCAGCCAGAGGTTTTTGAGCACTTCCTTCAAGTTCAGGGAGATGTCGCTACAAAACAAAATATCCTACTCTACCCTCAGTTTTCGGGTCAACTCAAAACCATTACACGTGGGCGTGGGCGATCAAGTAAAAAAAGGCGCCCTTTTGGCTACTTTGGATGACAATGGCATGACCCAACAACTCAATCAGCTCAAGGTTCAAGAGGCGCTTGCCAAAACTACTTTTGAGCGTCAAGAAAAATTGTGGAATCAAAATATCGGTAGTGAACTCCAGTATCTTCAGGCTAAAACACAATATGAGGCACAGCGCAGCTTAACCGAGCAAGTTTCACAGCAACTCGACAAAAGCAAAATCATTGCCCCTTTTGATGGTACTATTGATGCTGTTTTAGCAGAGGCTGGTACTGTAGTTAGCGCAGGAATAAGCCCTGTATTTAGACTCGTCAATCTCAGCAATATGTATTTGAAAGCCGATGTGCCAGAGGGCTACCTCAGCGAGGTTACTCCCGGAAAAAAAGTGCGCATAGACTTTCCTGTTTTGGACTTAACGGTGGATTCTAAAATACGCAGTGTCGGGCGCTACATCAATCCTGACAACCGAACCTTCAGCATTGAGGTAGATTTGCCCAATAACAAGGATCTGATCAAACCCAACCTCACCGCTCAGATTCACATCAATGACTACACCAATAATCAAGCTCTTTTGGTCCCTCAGTCTGTCCTTTCAGAAAATGCCGCCGGAGAACAATATGTCTACATCACAGCATACGACGGCGATCGCGAACAATCCTATGCCAAAAAACGCATCGTAATCACAGGAAAGACCGAGGACGATTTTGTAGAAATCCTTCAAGGAATTCAAGCAGGAGACACGGTTATTGCTGAAGGGGCAAGAAGTGTCAAAGACGGGCAACCCATTTCAATTCTCAAGACAGAAAATGATGAGTAAATCAAAGAAAAATCTCAATAAAGAATTCGGCCTCGCTTCGTGGGCCATAGATCACAAGACCATTATTTATGTCTTAATTGCAGTGATCCTAATCTTGGGGGAAAGGCCTATTATGACATGCCTCGAGAAACGTTCCCAGAGATCAAGGAAACCAAAATATACATCAGCGCTCCTTACCCCGGAAACACTGCTGAAGATATTGAACGCCTGATTATAGACCCTTTGGAAGATCGCCTAAAAAACTTGAGCAGTGTTGTAGAAATCGTTGCCACTGCACAAGAGGATTATGGCATCATCACCGTAGAATTTGATGAAACCATCGCGGTTGACGCCGCCAAACAGAAAGTAAAAGACGAAGTCGAAAGTGAAAAAAGTAGTGAGGACTGGCCGACGTTCAATGGAGCGAAAGTTGAACCGAATGTCTTTGATCTAAACTTTTCGGAGGAAGCACCGATCAGCAACATTAACATCAAAGGAGACTATCCTACTCAAAAACTCAAGGAATTTGCCGAATACCTCGAAGACGCCATCGAAGACTTACCCGAGATCAAAAAAGCAGACATTCGTGGGGCTCAGGAACGTGAGGTAGAAATTGCAGTAGACATCTACAAGATGATGGCGGCTCAAGTGAGTTTTGACGATATTTTGGGGGCCATTCGCAATGGCAATATGACCATGTCTGCAGGCAATCTTATTGCCAGTGGACAGCGGCGCTCTCTGCGCATCATAGGGGAGATAGAGCGCCCTAGTGCGTTAGAGAAATTTGTAGTAAAAACACAAGGCGGAGTCGTTTATCTCAGCGATATCGCTCAGGTCAACTTTAAAGAAAAAGAAACCACGACCTATGCCCGTGAGTTTGGCGCCAATGTGGTGATGCTGGATGTGAAAAAACGTGCCGGAAAAAACATGGTAGAGGCCGCTCGAAAAGTGGAGGCCATTATCGATAAGGCTCAATCTGAAGTTTTTCCGCAAGATTTAGAAATCAGTATCGCCAACGATCAATCGGCCAAAACCATCAATCAAGTAGACGATCTGGTCAATAACATCATCTTTGGAGTGATTTTGGTGGTCACGGTCTTGATGTTCTTTTTGGGCTTTCGCAACGCTCTATTTGTAGGGTTTGCCATCCCTATGTCTATGTTCATGAGCTTTATGGTGCTTCAACTCCTGGGGTACACCATGAATACCATGATCCTTTTCGGTCTCATCATGGGACTCGGCATGCTCGTAGATAATGGAATCGTTGTGGTAGAAAATGTTTATCGCCTCATGCAAGAAGAAGGGCTATCTCGTGTGCGTGCCGCCAAGCAAGGGATCGGGGAAATCGCTTTTCCAATCATCATATCTACCCTCACCACAGTAGCGGCATTCATTCCTTTAGGGCTTTGGCCGGGAGTCATGGGTGAATTCATGATTTTCTTCCCAATTACCCTTTCCGTGGTATTGGGCTCGTCCCTATTTGTGGCCATATTTATGAACTCAATGTTGGTCTCCCAATTTATGGAGGTTAACAACCGCATCATAAAGAAAAAAGTCTGATCCGCCTCACTGTGATTTTGGGAGGTCTTGGGCTCTTCATTTTATTTTTGGGTGGGGACATGCGCGGCCTGGGCAGCGTTATGATCTTTACTGTGGGCTTGTTTTGGGCTTACAAATATGGGATCAAGGGCTGGGCTACAAATTTTCAGAGGCGTGCGCTCCCCTGGTTGGAAAATAAGTATAAGCATTTCTTAAAATTTGCTCTTGGAGGATACCGCCCTGCTTTATTTTTTGGGACAACATTTCTACTCTTATTTGTGGTTTTTGGCCTTTTTGGCGCTTCCATCGGCAGTCAACGTACCAGTGTAGAGTTCTTTCCCGACAACAAACCCAATCAAATCATTATTTACATCGAATACCCTCAAGGCACTGATATCGAAAAAACCAACGCCATCACATTGGATATCGAAAATCAAGTCTATGACGTGATCAATGACCCCATGTATCGCGATGCACAAAGTGGCGAAAATGTGCTGGTAGAGGCCGCCGTATCACAGGTCGGAGAAGGGGCAGGAAACCCTCAAACTGACGCAGGCAATGCTGCAGAGATGCCTCATCGTGGAAAGATTACCGCCACGATGCACGAATTTAAATTCCGTCAAGGGCACGACTCCGAAGAACTGCGCAAAAAAATACAGGAGCGCCTTAAGGGGCGCTACCCTGGAGTGTCCATATCTGTCGAAAAAGACCCGACAGGACCACCTGCGGGTTATCCAATCAATATCGAACTCGAGGGAGATGATTACGATGAACTTATCGCCACAGCAGAGCTCATGCGTAATTTTATCAATCAAAAAAATATACAAGGCATTGATGAGCTCAAAATTGATGTCAATAAGGGCAAGCCAGCCATGGAGATTTTTGTAGACCGACAAAAAGCAGGAGGACTCGGGGTCGCAGCAGGTCAAGTAGGTCGGCAGTTACGTCGTGCCGTTTTTGGTGAAAAAGCTGGTATTTACAAGCAAGACGGCGAGGATTACGACATTAACGTTCGCTTTGAACAAGAACAACGAGAAACCAAAAGTGCCCTTTTTGATCAAAATATCACCTTTCGGGATCAGGCCACAGGTCGCCTTAAAGACATTCCGCTCAGTGCGGTCACACAAAGACGCAATACCTCATCGTTTAGTGCCGTAAAACACCGCGATGGCAAGCGAGTGGTTACGGTGTACTCCGCCCTAGCCCCCGGGTTTACAGATGCAGGAGCAATAGTGAGTCAGATTCAGAGCCAAATGGATAATTTTCAGCAATTACCCAAAGGAGTATCTATCGATTACACGGGTCAGATTGAAGAACAAAACAAGCAAATGACTTTTTTGATGGGGGCCTTTTTTACCGGGCTAGGCTTGATTATGTTCTTGCTTATTTTCCAATTTAGCTCGATCTCTAAACCAACCATTATTATGTTGGCCATCTTTTTGAGTTTTATTGGGGTTTTCGGCGGGATTTTGATCACTGGAGCCTCTTTTGTCATTATGATGACCATGGTCGGCATTATTTCTCTGGCAGGAATTGTAGTCAATAATGGAGTCGTTTTACTCGATTACACCCAGCTTCTGATTGATCGATATCAACAAAAACACAATATCGAGCACCCTCAATTAATCCCTGAAGCTGCTTTTCACGAACTGGTCATTCAAGCAGGGAAGGCTCGTCTCAGACCCGTATTACTCACGGCGATAACAACGGTTTTAGGACTTATTCCTTTGGCCATCGGGTTCAATATGGACTTTTTCTCACTCTTTACCGAATTCGATCCTAAGATTTATTTTGGTGGGGATAACGTGATTTTTTGGGGCCCATTGGCTTGGGCCGTGATCTACGGCCTTTTGGTGGCGACTTTCCTTACCCTAATTATTGTTCCTGTTTTATTTTTGATGGTGCATCAATTCAAAGGCAGATTATTGTCTTGGTTTGGGAAACACCCTGCCCGAAAAATAGTAATGGAACCCTCATGATTTTGTCCGAGAGACCAAATACAATTCACAAGGTTCTTCTTAACTTTGTGACTCATTAAACGATTATGTATAGAACGCACGATAACGGAGCACTGAGTCTTGAGGCATTGGGTCAAGAGGTCACCCTCTCTGGATGGATTCAAAAGATACGAGATAAAGGATTTATGATTTGGGTCGATCTGAGAGATCGATACGGTATCACTCAATTGATTTTTGATGCCGAGCGCACCGATCCTAAAACCATAGAGTTGGCCAAGAAATTAGGCCGTGAATTTGTCATTCAAGTCAAAGGAACTGTAATCGAGCGTGAGTCTAAAAACCCAAATATAGCCACTGGGGACATCGAAATTTTGGTCAGCGAACTCACCCTACTCAACAGCTCGTTAACCCCACCATTTACGATAGAGGATCAAACCGACGGCGGTGAAGATTTGCGCATGAAATATCGCTATCTGGATATTCGTCGCAACCCTGTACGGAACAACCTTATGTTCCGCCACCGGGTAAGCATGGCGGTACGTAATTATTTGTCGGACCAAAACTTCATCGAAGTAGAAACGCCCTATTTGATCAAATCTACACCTGAAGGAGCACGCGATTTCGTGGTGCCAAGCCGCATGAATGCGGGTCAGTTTTATGCCCTACCCCAATCACCACAAACATTTAAACAGCTGCTCATGGTGGGAGGTATGGATCGCTATTTTCAGATAGTCAAATGTTTTAGAGACGAAGATTTGCGTGCAGATCGCCAACCTGAATTCACCCAAATTGACTGTGAAATGGCTTTTGTCACCCAAGAAGATGTCCTGAATACCTTCGAAGGATTAACCCGCCATTTACTCAGTGAAATTGTTAGGGAGGAAGTCGGTGAATTTCCAAGGATGACTTACGACCAGGCTATGGAGCGCTATGGTAATGACAAGCCGGACATACGTTTTGGGATGGAGTTCGGTAATTTAAACCACTGTACTCAGCATCGTGACTTTGGTGTGTTTAACAGTGCTGAACTCGTAGTGGGTATTGCCGTACCTGGAGGGAATGCCTACTCGCGCAAGGAAATTGATAAGCTCATCGATTGGGTCAAACGACCGCAAATTGGAGCCATGGGCATGGTGTATTGTCGTGTCGCTGAAGACGGTACGTACAAGTCGAGTGTGGACAAATTCTACACTCAGGAAGACCTGGCGCAGTGGGCAGAGACCACAGGAGCCCAACCCGGTGATTTAATTTGTGTGCTCTCTGGGCCAAAAGACAAAGTTCGCCCACAACTCAGCGCCTTGCGAATGGAGCTCGCCGAGAGGTTAGGCTTGCGCCGCCCAGATGAATTCGCGCCACTCTGGGTCGTAGATTTCCCGCTACTTGAGTGGGATGAGGACACCCAGCGCTACCACGCCATGCACCACCCATTTACCTCACCAAAGCCCGGCCAGATGGAACTTCTAGAAACTGATCCAGGAGCCGTCAAGGCCAATGCCTATGATTTGGTGCTTAACGGAAATGAAATCGGTGGAGGGTCCATTCGTATCCACGACAAAGCCGTTCAAAGTAAAATGTTTGATTATCTGGGCTTTACCCCGGAAGAGGCCAAAGCTCAATTTGGGTTTTTGATGGACGCTTTTCAATACGGCGCACCGCCTCACGGAGGAATTGCTTTTGGTTTAGATCGGCTCGTGGCCATACTCGGTGGACAAGAGACCATACGAGATTTTATAGCTTTCCCAAAAAATAATGCCGGACGCGATGTGATGATCGATGCACCAGCACCGATCGATCAGCAACAGCTCACCGAACTGAATTTAAGGGTCGATCTGAGTGAATAATGCGCCATGAGATATCTGCTGTACATAGTTTTTATCCTTATCCTGTGTAGCGTGGGCTTAGGGTTTTATCTACAACGCCAGGGGGGCTTGCATGCGGATCGCTTTATCGGCGGAGGTATTGCCGGACTTTTTTTTCTCTGGATGCCGGTGTTTATTTATCATCGTTGGCGCAATCGTTCGATTCAAGACTATATGTTGACCAAAGAAAATATCGAACAAATGAATCGCTACAAAGAGCGCTAGAAGACTCCCCTCCTGGTTTTTGCTTAAGAGTGACAAAAGCCTAACACATTGAATTGCTGATTAATGCCATTTGGTCGTGTAATTAATTGATTTTCAAAAAATTTTACTCAGAATTGACTTACGGCAGCATAAATAAACTACCTTTGCCACCATATTTAATTTTTTTTATTTAATGCTATGGAAGGAACAGTAAAGTTTTTTAACGAATCTAAGGGGTACGGATTCATCACAAACAGTGATACGGGCAAAGATATCTTTGTACACGTTACTGGTTTGAATGGAGAAGCCCTTAATGAAGGCGACAAAGTGGAATACGAGGAGCAAGAAGGAAGAAAAGGCATGGTAGCCGCTCAAGTTCGCGTTCTACACGACTAATCCGCAACAAACCAAGACCAAATAAACCTCGTGCTCATGCACGGGGTTTTTTTATACCCTTATTTTGCCGCGTGAAGAGTGCTGCCAAACCATTGGTCAGCAATTGTTGTCACGGATCTATGTGATCAAAACTGACCGGTCGACGTACTAGTTTGTTTTAAATCACTCAACTGCGCCTTTTGTTTTTGAAAAATTCATCCAATAAACCCGAACACTCTCGGGCAAGCACCCCAGAGGTGACCTGAGTTTTTGGATGAAGTTGAGTCCCCAGGGCCAAATAACCACGTTTTGGGTCAGTAGCACCGTAGACCACCTCTGAAATTTGACTCCAAAATAGCGCTCCCGCGCACATTTGACAGGGTTCAAGTGTTACATACAAAGTGCATTTGTGTAAATACTTCCCGCCGATATAATGAGACGCCGAGGTTATGGCCTGCATTTCGGCGTGAGCAGTGACATCATTTAAGGCCTGTGTTCGATTAAAGGCCCGAGCAATAATTCGTCCTTGTGCAACCACGACAGCACCCACGGGCACCTCATCGGCCTCATGTGCACGCTGAGCTTCCTCGAGTGCCTTGCGCATAAAATATTCGTGATCGAGCATAATTAGTATCGCTTCAATGGGTTAATTAGCACTAAGTCAAAGGTACAAATAAAGGACTTAGGCAGCGCGGACCAAGTGAATAAGCGTATCTTTGAATTATGAATCAATCGATTTTAAAGCAAATCAATTCTCCCGCAGATGTCAAAGCATTGAGCCTGGCACAAATGGTGCAACACTCAGAGGAACTCAGGCGCTTTATCATCGACATCATTGCCATTAAAGAAGGGCATCTTGGGGCCAGCCTTGGGGTCATCGAATTGACCATAGCCCTGCACTATGTTTTCAATACACCAGACGATTTATTGGTTTGGGATGTCGGGCATCAGGCCTATGGACACAAAATCTTAACGGGTCGCCGGGATAAATTTCATTCCAACAGACAATTAGGAGGGCTCAGTGGTTTTCCTAGGCGCCAAGAAAGTCCCTACGACACCTTTGGCGTGGGGCATAGCAGTACAGCGATCTCAGCTGCTTTGGGTATGGCTCTAGCTAGTGCTCACGATGGAATGTCTCAACGCCAACACATCGCAGTGGTCGGCGACGCAAGCATTGCTAGCGGTATGGCTTTTGAAGCACTGAACCATGCCGGCGTTTCAAAAACCAACCTATTGATTGTACTGAATGACAACTCTATCGGTATCGACCCCAGTGTCGGTGCTTTTAAAGAATATCTGACCCGACAAAAAGCAGCAGACGCCAAAGAAGGACAAGAACATTTCTTTGACGCGCTGAACATACACTACAGCGGTCCTGTAAACGGTCACGATTTGCGCAGTCTCATCGATGCTTTGAATGAAATGAAGTCCTTTGACAGGACCAAAGGTTTTGCATGTAGTCACCACCAAAGGAAAAGGACTAAAACAAGCCGAACAAGACCAGATCACCTATCACGCCCCGGGACAGTTCGACCCAAAAACTGGAGAGCGCACCCCAAGAGAGGATAAGCCATTACCACCAAAATATCAAGATGTTTTTGGCCATACCTTAGTGACTCTAGCCCGCGAGAATAACAATATATTCGGCATTACCCCTGCCATGCCGACAGGGTCGTCGTTACGCTACATGATGGAAGCCTTCCCGGATCGCGCCATCGATGTAGGCATTGCCGAACAGCACGCCGTCACTCTTGCTGCAGGCCTCGCGACCCAAGGTAAGGTCGTTTTTTGTGCCATTTATGCCACCTTTTTTCAACGCGCCTATGACCAGGTAATTCACGATGTATGTCTTCAAAATTTACCGGTCATCTTTTGCCTGGATAGAGCGGGACTCGTGGGAGAAGATGGAGCAACCCATCACGGGGTTTTTGATTTAGCCTCCCTTAGACCTATCCCAAATCTTATTATATGTGCCCCACGCGATGCCAGAGCATTACGCAACATCATGTATACGGCACAGCGCGGATTACCGCATCCTATTGCGATAAGATATCCACGGGGTCGAGGACGACTCATCGACTGGGAGACGCCCATGGAAACTATTGAGATTGGTAAGGCTGAGGTGCTGAAAAAAGGCACGGAGGTTGCCATTTTGAGTCTTGGGACTATTGCCGACACCGTAGCTGAGGCCACCTTACAATGCGACAACCCAGATCGAGTGACCCATATCGACATGCGATTTTTAAAGCCTCTTGATCAGAAGTTACTCCACGAGATATGCGCCAATCATCATACAATAATTACGGTAGAAGATGGTAGTCTAAACGGCGGGCTCTCGAGTGCCATTGCGGAATTCATTGCGATGAACGACTATAAGATCTCCTTAAAAAGCCATGGAATTAGCGATCAATTTATTCCACATGGCAAACCGCATGAACTTTATGCGCTGTGTGGACTCACTGCAGAGGCCATAGCCAAGAGCATTCAATCAGCCTGAGTGTTTAATCGCCTGGTCATAAAAACAATCATAGTTGCTCCACCACATTAGTGGATGAGTAACCAGTCCTAAAATGACGAGATTCTCTGTACAATAGAAATAAAAAAGTGCCCCTCTCGGGGCACTTTTAGGTTTGACACATAAATCGTATCGCTACACTTATCGCATGATCAACTTACTGGTGTGCGTGTAATTATTTCCTTGAATACGCACTAGGTAAATACCACTGCTGAGCATAGAGGCATCAATTTGAGTTTGATTGCCTAACTCCAGAGTCTGTGACCATACCGTACGACCATTGATGTCCATAATCGAAACTTTGGTGCTGCCTACGTCCACTTTTGAGTGAATATTGATGGCTCCGTAATTTGGATTTGGATAAATTTTAAAGTTATTGTCGTAATTGTTATCTCCTGTCGAAAGGTTACAGTCTGCAGGGATGTCAAATGCCTCGGTCTGATCTGAACGATTAAAGGCACTACCCTGTGTCGCACTAAATCCAACACCACGACGGGCAAAAGCCTCCCATATCAAACAGCGGTGTAATCCACCATTAGTCAACTCATCGGCCTCTAGGATAGCATCACGTCCATCGATAAATCCAGGAGAACAATTTTGAAGTTTCATTCCGTCCATGACCAATTGGAAGGCTATATTGTTCCCTCCTGTACCATAAACTAGGTCCGAATCAAAGCCATAGAGATCAATCAGATCCCATGTCATCTCCCAAAGCGCAGTGGCCCAAACGAATCCAATACCGTGTGGCTGAGAAACGTTGTTATTGGTGTCTTGATAGGTATAATCGTTTACTGAGAAATCTGTACTGTACGGCGCTTCACGAATCCCGTTTGGATTTCCTGAGGCATAGGCGGCAAGACCGCGCACGTCTGTACGTTGATCGGTGGCCTGCATGGTCATGATCAGTCCTAAGTAATCACTCCATCCCTCACCCATTTGCTCGGCGTTTCCTAAACAGCTTGTGTTAACAGGGCCTCCTGTAAGTCTGTTAGAAATACCGTGGGCATACTCATGCGCAATAATTTCATTGTCCAAATCGCCATCAATTGAAGGAGGTACTGCTCCACCATCTATGGTTCCATTGACCGTGTTTCCGGCGAGTAATTCAGTAATGATTGGTTCTCCAATGACATCAGAAACCATAAATAACGGGATGGTCACCTGGGCTCCAACAGCCCCTGGCGCCATGATGATCGGATCACCAGGTACATTATTGACCATGATTACGGCCAATGCACCTTCATTTTGAGCGGCTAAAGCCTTGAATCCAAATTCACACTCTCCACGACGAATCACAACAATCTTGCCGTTAAGATCTGCACCGTTCGTGATGGTATCACATCCGTCATTTGGATCGGTAGATGTCCCTCCCGAGTTATCGTCCTCAACGACCACTAAATCTTCAGTAAGTGGTGGGATCGGCATCGGACCTCCGAAATTAGCTGGAACCCCAGGATAAGTCCCGGCAAGTGTCCCGTTGTTAATGGTGAGCAGGTTAATCGGTCCCGATGAACTGGTCCAAATAAACATCTGCATGCGCGGGTTTGCTCCATCTGGTGGCGTGGCAAAATTAGCATTGTTGGTTCCAGAACCATCTTGAGCATCTGCATTGACAGAATCCGAACCGTTACCTGGATTACCGTAATTATTTTCTTGGAAGTTTCCACTTTCTTCATCAAAACCATACTGATAGGTAAAATCGTGTATGAGGTTGTTCCAATAAAATAAGTTTACAGTCGCTGCATCGGTAAAATTCGCAGGATCTTGTGGTAAGTTATACGGAAAATCAAAAGTCAAGCCGGCTCCTCCTTCTGGTGAAGCACCGTTTCCATTATTCCCGTTGATATCTTCTTGAGCATACACGTTGTTTCCGCGAGTGTAGGTGTATTCTGCACCTGTTGCCCCGTTGGTATCGTGCCAACCAAATGGTGATGAAGCTAAATCAACGGCATCTGATTCAAAAATAAATTCATCCGAACCATCGATTGGACTGCTATAAGGAATTGGGAATACCCGATAACCAGCGGCCCCTGCTGCAGGAGCAAAAGCAGTGTTTTCAGATTGAAATATAACACTATCTCCTGTTTTGTGCTCATGATTGCCTTGACCGAAATCACAATGCAATACCCAATCATGGGTGTCTAAAATAGCTCCGTTTTGCGCGTCAACACGAACACTGTAATAATGCGTGGCGTCTAACAGATAAATGCTCAAATCCCAAGCAAGACGATACTGCTCATCTTGATCTTTTTGAAATACCAATTGCACAGGGATTTCATTTTGTGACACATCAGCCGCACGGAATACATAAGTATTGCCTTGAGCCGAAAGCTCCTCAATATTACCGGTACTCAGGCCAAAGGACTGGGCCGCTTTAAGCACAGCTGTTTGTGCACCGATCGATGGCGAAGTAGCGTTAATTTTACCCGCCAAGTTGGAAACAAATCCCAAACGTGCAGAATAAACCTGCCCGTTTTTGATGGCAAACCGGGAAGTAGAATTGTGCACTTCGATACCGGCTAAAGATTGATTGACATAAGCCATCTGAACACGCATGCTCTTTGAATAGCTGGTCGATTTTAGCACTGGCGCATTGACATCTTCTTGAGTCAAGTTAAGTGCAGTGCGCTGTGAAGACAAATAGTCTTTGATGATATTTAAATCATCTTGGGCCAGAGCTGCATTGATGCTCAAAAGCCCCCCTAAGAATACAAGTAATAGTTTTTTCATTAGTGTTTTTTTTTATCGATGGTCTAAGATACACTTTTGTGTTTTAAAATTTGAAATGCTAAAGTTAAATTCACACCACTTCGCCGCTTAAGCGACTACTCAAGGCCAAGGCATTGCTGTCTGTGAGGCGGGAAACAAAGTGACTTACCTCCATAAGCACCTCGTAAACAGTACTTTGCGGATCAATATCGAGTCCTGATTCTTGCATGAGGAGTTGATCAAAAAATCTTGGGGACTGATTTTTAGTGTTTAAAGCTGCGGTGACATAAGCCGTTAATATATCCGTCAACATACGATGACCTGACAATTCTTTTCGCAAGACCTCCGGATGCTCATATACACGTTCCTTGCTCACTTTGAGTATATCATTGATCTGTGCCTTAAACTGACTTTGGGACATTAAAGACTGCTCCAGCTTTCCTGAGAGCAATAAATCTTCATGAGACAAAAAGAGCTCGCTCGCCTCCTGAATGAGTCGACTGATAGCCAATGAGCGCAAATATGCCAATCTATCCGAGGATTTGGTCAGCTTACTGTACTTATCTGTTTGTATGCTGTCCTTGACCAAAGCCGCAATAAAAACTCCAGGGCTACATCTTCAGAAATCCAACCCAGATTGATCCCATCCTCAAAGTCTATGATGGTGTAGCAAATATCATCTGCCGCCTCAACCAGATAAGCTAAAGGGTGTCTGGCAAATCGCCCTGAATCCAGTTTAATCAAACCCAATTCTAACGCCACCTCTTCAAAGAACGCCTGATCACCACTGAAGTATCCGTATTTCTTGTCGGCACAATGGGGTGTGGGCTTTTTGGGCAAAGACCCCTTAGGGTACTTCATAAAGGCCCCCAAGGTGGCATAGGACAAGCGCAAGCCTCCATCTACGCCATCACGTGTTTGTGTGAGCATTTTGAAACCATTGGCGTTCCCTTCGAAATCACAAAGGTCTTGATACTGCGCAGGGGTCATGTCTTTGGCGTATTCTTGTCCTGGACCCGACTTAAAAAAATCACCAATAGCCTTTTCCCCACTATGACCAAAAGGGGGATTGCCAATATCGTGCGCTAGAGCCGCAGCGGCCACCACTGCACCGAAATCATTAGGCTGATAACCGTGTATGGCACTTAAATGAGGGTGCCGCTGCAAAAGGGCCCGACCTACCGAGCGTCCTAAGGAACGCCCCACGACCGAGACCTCTAGACTGTGGGTTAATCGCGTATGTACAAAGGAATTTTTTGATAAAGGAATTACCTGTGTTTTGTCCTGCAAACTCCTAAAATGTGAGGAAAAAATGATCCGATCATAATCCACCTCAAAACCCAAACGGGTTTCATCTTGCTCAATCCGCAATCGCTTGTGCTGATCGCCCTGTCTTTTTAAAGACATGAGTTGTTCCCAAGTCATCATTTGTGTTTTCTTCGCTAAAGTTATACTCTGCCAAGATAGTTTTTTTGGGCCATTTAGGAAACACAGACCTCCTTGATGATAAAGCTAGTTTCCGTAACATTTAGGTAACCTTTATGTGATGCAATCATAATTTGGCCATAACCTCGAAGTTACATTGAGAAGTCATCTTTGCAGCGAGTATTTAAAACACATCATGAGAAAATTTTTATTCACGACATTCTTCAGTGTAATGTCATTGGCTGCTGTTGGGCAAACAACAGGATCCATCGTCGGATTGTTGACCGACAAAGAATTCAACAATGAACCATTGGCTTTTGCCAATGTAATTATAAAAGGTCAAAATACAGGTACGACCTCTGATTTTGACGGTTTATACGCCTTGGAGGACCTTCCAGTAGGCACATATACTATTGTTTACAGTTTTGTCGGGTATGAAACGATTGAAATCGACAACATCGTGGTTGAAGAAGACAAGGTAACAACCGTAAATGTTCCCATGGGAGCCAGTGCAGCTACTTTGGAGGAAGTCGTCATCACCACTACAGTGCGTAAAGAAAGTGAAGTCGCCCTGCTCTTAGAACAGAAAAATGCCGTAACTCAAAAAACAGCGATTGGGGCCCAAGAGCTTTCCAGAAAAGGTGTCGGAGATGCCGCTACTGCTGTTTCGAAGGTGACGGGGATTTCAAAACAAGAGGGAGGTTCTGGTAATATTTTTGTGCGCGGACTAGGGGATCGTTATAATGTAACCACGCTCAACGGCCTGCCCCTGCCCTCCGATGATCCGGCACGCAAAAACATTAACCTGAGCATTTTCAGCACCAACATCGTTGAGAATATTGGTATTGACAAGACCTTTAATCCTCAGCAGTACGCAGATTTTGCTGGTGCCAATATCAATATTGACTCCAAAAACAGTATGTCTGATGGGATCATCTCGGTAAGTGTCAATTCGGGTTTTAATACCATCACACAAAGCCAAGACCAATTTTATCGCACTGATGGACCAGATAATTATGGGTTTTACGACATCAATTACCCTGTTTTCCCGCTCAGCAACTACAACTTTGAAACGAGCTGGGATCGTGTCGCAGCAGATGCTCCGGCCAACCTCGGCTTAACCCTTCAAGGGGGAGATAGTTTTCAAATCGGTGATGACACTAAACTCACAGTATTTGGTGTTGGGGCACACAGCAACCAATTTCAGTACCGTGAAGGGATCTCTCGCGGAGGGGTTGAAGTGAGTGGAATTCCGAATGCAGATTTTGACTACGTAAATTATCAGTACAGCACCAACACCACACTTATGGGTGATGTGGGGATAAAACACAAAAACTTGAATGTCAATTACAGCGGACTCTTACTCAACACCTCTAACGAGCAACAACTCGAGAATTACGGAGTGATCGATAAAGATGACGACGCTTCTCAAGGAGGCGGGTTTATTCAGCGTGCCGTGTTTACGCGAACCAATCTTATCGTCAATCAATTGCACGCAGACCTTGAGCTCAGCGAGCGTATCAATTTCAGTGCTTCTGGCTCTTATAGTTTCTTACAAAGTGCTGAGCCCAATCGACGACAAGTCACTTTAGTGCCCCAATTGTTTGATGAACCAGACGGGCCAAAATCTTTTGAATTTGTTTCAGCTTGCCTCGAGTAACCATAGATTCTATGCAGACCTATACGAGGAAGAAATTGCAAGCGCCTTTGAAACGTCTATAAAACTATTTAAAAATCAGGAAGAAGAATTTGACGGAAAACTTGATCTTGGGTTCAGTTCGCGGAGTAAAGAAGTAGATTTTTCAGCGACTCAATTCAACTTCCGTATTATTCGCGGTGCAGGAATTGTGCAGCCTATTGTTGAAGACATCTACAATGTAGACGCTTACTTTAATCAAGACAATTTAAATGCCGGGCTATTCAGAATAGAAACCTTTAGAGGAAGTGCCGATGTAGCTAATGCTTTAGATCCACAGACCTACGGCGGCACCCAAAGTATTTTGGCGGGTTATGCGAACTTCACCTACAGCTTCAATCCTAAATTCACCATGATTTTAGGATTGCGCGGGGAACAAATCAATCAAGACATCGCTTGGTCAACTTCATTAGACCCTGATGGAGACAGCAACAGTCTGGATGTCTTCCAGATTTTACCAGCACTTTCGATGAAATATACCCTCACCGAGGATCAGAATTTCAAATTCGCCGCGAGCAAGACTTATACCTTGCCTCAGTACAAAGAGCGTGCACCCTTCTTATTTCAAGAGGTGAATCAAGATTATTTTGGGAATCCATTTTTGACTGCCTCGACAAACTACAATATCGATGCAAAATGGGAATTGTTTCCGTCTAACTCAGAATTGTTGTCTGCGGGAGTGTTTGCCAAAATCATTCAAAACCCGATCAACACGGTCACCATACAGTCTGCCGCTAACGACATTAGCTGGGCGAATACTGGAGATCAAGCCACGGCTCTTGGTATAGAGGTTGAATCGCGCAAGGTGCTGTTGAGCCGTGAAACAGAATATGCTGACTTTACCAATACGCAAAAGCTTACCGCTGGATTAAACCTAGCCTACATGAAGACCAATCAAGATCTCAACGGTCAGAAGGTATTTGATGAGGCGGGCCTAAGTTTTGACCCAACTTATTCATCAACGGGCATTACTGGGGCTTCAGATTTAGTGGCCAATGCCGACATTAGTTTTTATAAAGACTTTAAAGAGCACAGAAATGTACTTTTTACTCTGGCTGGAAATTATTTTTCTGACCGCATATTTGCCCTAGGAAACTTTGGTAAAGGAAATATTGTCGAAAAAGGTGTGCCGACTTTGGACTTCGTGGCCAAAGCACAAATTACTGAGCAACTTAGCCTAGGTTTTTCAGCCAAAAACCTATTAAACCCGAGTATTGAACGATTCCAAGAGGCCGTAGACGGCGATGTTAATCCGATACGAGACCGTATTCAGGAGGTAGCCACTACAGTGCTTTCGTTCAAACGCGGCTATGATTTGAAAATTTCTCTCAATTATACTTTTTAAATACTCATCAATCAATTCAAACAGTTATTAATTAAAATCAAAACAAAATGAAACGATCTATTGTAAAATTAAGTTTAGGTGTAGCCCTTTTGGCCGTAGCTTATTCTTGTAGCAAAGATGACAGCAATACGCCAGATCCTCAAGCAGCCACATGTGACGACGGCATCCAAAACGGTGACGAAACAGGAGTGGACTGTGGTGGTTCTGCTTGTGAACCCTGTGCGGTTGACAATATCTTAGAGGGTGATGTTACTACTGATGTAACTTTAGACGCCGCTATCGGATATGAACTTGCCGGAGCTTATGTCGTGCGCTCCGGGGCGTCTCTTACTATACCTGCTGGTACGTTAATTACCGCTACTGGTGGAACTTCTGCTTATATCGCTGTAGAGCGTGGGGCACAAATCTTTATCAATGGTAACTTCTCTGCTCCAGTAGTGATGACTTCTGGTCATCTAGCCCTGCTCCTGGAGATTGGGGAGGACTTGTCGTTTGTGGTGACGCACCAACTAACAAAGGGTCAAACGTAACTTCTGAAGTTGCTGACTTGACCTACGGAGGAAGCAATGCCAATGACAACTCAGGTTCGATTCGTTACTTACGTGTTGAGTACACTGGAGCTACCTTCTCAAATGACAAAGAATTTAATGGCGTTTCCTTATTCGGTGTTGGTGCTGGAACTACGTTTGAGTACGTTCAGTCTTACCAAGGTGGCGACGACGGAATCTTGTTCTTCGGAGGAACAGTTTCTGGAGACTACCTAGTCTCTATCGGAAGTGGTGATGATTCTATCGACTTCGCAGATGGATGGCAAGGAAACGGTTCTTACTGGTACATCAAAGACGGTGCGGAAAAGCCGGTATCGAAGCTAACAAACATTACTGTAGTGGGTCCTGTTACTGAAGGAGCGCTTTATTTCAAAGAAGGTGGTGGAAACTTTACCATCAATAACTTCTACACCAGTAATGTTAATCTTGGGGTAAGAGTTAAAGACACGGATGCTGAAGCCGCTGCACGTATTGAAGCTGGCGCTTTGGTGATCAATAACATTCAATTTGCTGACGCTCCTGCTGATTTAGAAATCACCGATTACCTAGGAACGAACCAATCGTTTTATACTCAAGGGGTGAATACTGGTGCTGGTAATGGTGCCTCTTCACCGAACTGGGCCGCAGGATGGACTGTAGGTCTTGATAACAGTGGACCTTCAGGTTCTGAAAACCTTGCAGGTGAGGTAACTGGTGATGTTACTTTAGATGCGACGATTGACTATCAATTAACGAGTGCTTTTGTTGTCCAGAGCGGTGGGTCATTGACCATTCCTGCAGGAACAACAATTCGTGCAACAGGAGGTACAGCTTCTTTTTATTAATGGTACTTCTGCCTCTCCAGTTGTGATGACTTCTGGGTCATCTAACCCTGCCCCTGGAGACTGGGGAGGACTTGTCGTGTGTGGTGATGCACCGACTAACAAAGGTACAAACGTAACTTCTGAGGTTGCTGACTTGACCTACGGAGGAAGCAATATGATGGACAACTCTGGCTCTATTCGTTACTTGCGTGTGGAGTATACTGGAGCAACTTTCTCTAATGACAAAGAATTTAATGGTGTTTCCTTATTCGGTGTTGGTGCTGGAACTACGTTTGAGTACGTTCAGTCTTTCCAAGGGGGCGACGACGGAATCGAGTTCTTCGGAGGAACAGTTTCTGGAGACTACCTAGTCTCTACAGGAAGCGGTGATGATTCTATCGACTTCGCAGATGGATGGCAAGGAAACGGTTCTTACTGGTACATCAAAGACGGTGCAAAAGCCGGTATCGAAGGATCAAACAACGGAGATGATGGAAATGCCACTCCTGTAACCACTACTATGCTGAGCAATATCACTGTTGTAGGGCCGGTTACTGAAGGAGCACTTTATTTTAAAGAAGGTGGCGGAACGTTCACAATCACTAATTTCTACACAGACGGCATCGACCTGGGTGTTCGTGTAAAAGATACCGACGCCGAAGCTGCTGTTCGTATCGAGAATGGTGACCTAAGCATCGATCCTATGCAGTTTGACAATCCTGCTGCAGACTTTGAAATCACTGATTACATCGGTGCCAATCAAAGCTTTGTGGTCGAAGGACCTACTTCAGGTGCTGGAAATGGTGCTGCTGCGCCAAGCTGGGCCGCTGGATGGACTTCAGGACTATAAGCTGAATACGGTAAGTATTGTAATCGCCAAGCTTTTATCCAAATTACGGCAAAAAAAAGGCCTCCCGATGGGAGGCCTTTTTTGGTTTATTATTTTTTGATCTTAAACTTATTTAAATTTACTGACCACTCTTGTATCGGTTTTTGCCATGCGATCCACTTGTGTCATCCGGCCATCCAGGTATTGCACTTGTTTAATTTCTTGATCATTGTAGAAAAACCAGGTCCCAGTTCTCTTACCCTCTGCATAAGTGCCTTGGGCAACTAACCCTCCTTGGGCATCATAACTCATCCATGCTCCGTGCAATTCATTGTTCAAGTTATACGCCCCGCGCTGGGCCACAGTTCCATTGTCGTGATAAACAGTCGATTGAACGAACGATCCATTTTTTATGTTTTCTCTTTTCGGCGTCTCTTGGGCAGCCATTGAGACACTGAATAAAAAACATGCTGATAAAATAATTGCTTTCATAGGGCAGAAATTGAATTCATGCTAAGTTAATGAATTTGTTACATAAAATTTACGTTTACATAACATTCAATTAACATTACAGGCTCAATAAATTGATTTTCAAGTATTTCAATTTTAGTTTTTAACACACTTCTGACATTTTCTAATTAATATTTATTTAATATTCCCGTGATATTATAACTAAACAGAAAGGCGTTCTTTGAATGTGTTTTAAACACTTGCACATTAAATCATTAAGTTTTTGTCGACTCGATTTTTGTGTAGGCCGCCCGAGGGCGGCCATTTTTTTTGCCCATATTGATACACAAAGCATGAAAATTAATCAAATAACATTTAGGTAACATTTAGGTAACATTATAAAGAGTTCTTTGCATTGACAAAAACTTAAAATGATTTAAATGCGCTTACTCTAAGATTTACCTCATTGGCCTTAGCCTTTTTTTATTTATTCCCCTGAACGCCCAGACCTTAGGCGACCAAAAAATTTGGCAAAGGTTTGCTAAATTTTACCGCTGCTGATAGCAGTTTTACTGTAAAATTCGCCCCAAGAATTCAGACTAGATTTCAATCTGCATGGAATCATGACGGCAGCAATTATGGTGAAGGCGAATATAATTTTTTGGTACGACGCGCTCGATTTAAATTCGACGGTTGGGCCTACAGTCCGAAAGCTCAGATACAAACTCGAGTTAGGTCTGTCCAATCGAGACATTTCTGGGGCAAATCAATATAATCGTAACACTCCACGCTATATACTCGATGCTGTAGTTATGTGGAATTTTGCGCCAGGGTTTGAACTTTGGGCAGGTCAGACCAAACTCCCTGGAAACATCGAACGTGTGGTCTCCTCTGGAAATTTGCAACTCATTGACCGTTCCATTTTGAATAGCAAATTCAATATTGACCGCGACATGGGCGTACAATTGCGCTACAAGCATAACATTGGTAAAATGCTTATTCGCGAAAAACTAGCGCTGTCCCAAGGAGAAGGGCGCAACATCACTGAGGGTAATCTTGGAGGACTTCAATACACTTCAAGAATTGAGCTCCTTCCCTTTGGTGCTTTTGCCAAAAAAGGAGATTACTCCCAAAGCGATTTGGCGCGTGAATCATCCGCAAAATTAATGATTGCTGCGACTTATGATCTCAACCAGAATGCTGTTAAAAACCGAAGTAATATGGGCAGTTATATGACCCTCGATGATGGGAGTCTTTATCAAACGGATATCTCTACTATATTTGTTGACGCCATGTTTAAATATCGAGGCTTTTCGGTTATGGCTGAATACGCCGACAGAGGTGCTGATGATCCCATCGCATTAAATTCAGATGGCACTACGGCGAGCATTGTTCAAGTGGGTAATGCAACAAATGTTCAAGCGAGTTATTTATTTAAAAACAACTTCGAAATCACTGGTCGACATTCAAACATTAGTTATGGGGCAGTAACCGGAAAAGGGAATGAAGTCGTTTATACGGCAGGAGCCTCAAAATACGTCCTCGGCCATAAACTAAAAATTCAAAGTGATTTGAGCTACGGTCAAGTAAATGGCAATGCCGATTTCATTGAATTCAGAATGGGATTTGACTTACATTTTTAAGGTCAACAAATAACAATTTAATAACAGTAAAACACTAATTTAACCCGAGTTTTGCACTAACAATTTAACTGAGTATGGATCAGATATATTTTATGATGTTGATCGCCTTAGCGGTACTCGCTGTGGTTGATCTGGTAGTAGGCGTGAGTAATGACGCCGTGAACTTTTTGAATTCGGCCATTGGTTCCAAAGCGATCTCGTTCAGAACCATTATGATTGTGGCGAGTTTAGGGTATTTTCATTGGGGCTGTTTTTTCTAGTGGCATGATGGAAGTAGCGCGAAAAGGCATATTTGTGCCAGGTGAATTTTACTTCAATGAAATCATGATCATTTTTATGGCCGTGATGATTACTGTTATTCTCTTATTGGATTTTTTCAATACACTAGGGATGCCGACCTCTACGACGGTTTCAATTGTATTTGAGCTTCTGGGGGCAGCTGTAATAATGGCCTTAATCAAAATAGGCATGAACCCAGATCAATCGTTCACAGATTTGGGTACTTACATCAATACAGAAAAAGCGGCGCAGATTATCGGGGGTATATTGCTATCAGTGGTGATTGCGTTTTCCGTCGGAGCAGTTGTTCAGTGGATATCGCGTATGATTTTTAGCTTCCATTACGAGAAAAAAATTAAAAACTTCGGAGCAATATTCGGTGGTGTGGCGCTCACAGCCATCACCTATTTCATCTTTTTTAAAGGACTCAAAGGGACCCCTTATTATGGATCTTTTAAGGAAATATTGGCCAGTCAGGTTTGGTTGATTATTGGTGCAGGATTTATCTTTTGGTCTCTATTCTCTTTGCTCTTCATGAGATTGTTCAAAAAAAGTATTCTCATTGTGGTGATCACTATCGGTACGTTTGGTTTAGCCTTGGCGTTTTCCGGGAATGATTTAGTGAATTTTATCGGTGTTCCTATGGCCGCTTATCACTCTTTCGAGGCCTGGTCGGCATCTGGAGTTGCCGCCAGTGATTTCTCCATGGGCGTTTTGAGTAAAAAAGTTCCTGCTGAACCCATTTTACTCTTTATTGCCGGTGGCATTATGGTCCTAACACTTTGGTTTTCGAAAAAAGCGAAGACCGTTACTGAAACAGAAATTGGGCTATCACGCCAAAATGATGGTGCAGAAAAATTTCAGCCCAATATGTTGTCCCGCTCCTTAGTTAAAGGAGGAACTAAATTAGGAGCCACATTGAGCAGTATTTTGCCTTCAAATGTTATGGCCCGTATAACCCATAGCTTTGAGAAGCCCGACGCTTTGGTTTTGACAAAAGACGATCCAGAAGCACCGGCTTTTGACATGATCCGAGCCTCAATCAATCTGATGGTTGCCGGCGTGCTTATTTCTATTGCAACGTCCATGAAACTTCCACTATCCACCACTTATGTGACTTTTATGGTCGCCATGGGGACCTCATTGGCCGATCGCGCCTGGGGTAGAGAAAGTGCTGTTTATCGCGTAGCTGGAGTCATTAATGTTATAGGTGGCTGGTTTTTCACAGCATTCATTGCCTTCGTTGTCGCGGGAACCATGGCTTATTTAATTTACTTAGGTGGTGCTGTTGCCATAGCTGTATTGCTGATTCTCGCCATTACTCTTTTGGTGCGGAATTATGCATTTCACAAAAAACGTAGTGCAGATAAAGCCTCACCAACAGGGCTTAAAAAAGACAGCAAGTAAAACAGTACAGGGTATCATAAGTGAAAGCACGCAAAATATTGCCAATGTTTTTGCACGAACTCAAAAAACCTACAGTAATGTTATTACTGGATTAGCCAAACAAGACGAAAAAGGACTGAAAAAATGCAAAAAAGGGGTCGATAAACTTGGTGAAGAAATTGAAGATCTGCGCAATAACTTATTTTATTTCATCAAAAATCTGGAAGAAACCAGTTTGCGTGGTAGTAAGTTCTATATTCAAATTTTGACCCACCTTACGGACATCTCTCAGTCGCTTGACTTCATTACAAAAAAGAGCTTCAAACATATTCACAACAACCATAAATCATTGCGCTTTAATCAAATCAAAGTGCTGCAAGAGGTTGATCATGAATTTGGTGAGATCTTGAGCAAACTTGTACGCATGTTTGATGAAAACGACCTAAACGCTCTTAGTGTGGTCACCTCAGAACTTGAGGCCTTGAGTCAAAACGTATCTGAACGTATTGATGATCAGGTAACCCTGACCCGTAAAGAAGAGTCAAGTCCAAAAAATACAGCACTTTATTTTAACGTATTGCTTGAATCTAAAGATCTTATCGATGCCGTTTTGGAATTGATGCAGGTTTATAACAAAAACGTCAAATAAGAAGTATTTTCTCTTAAAAAATCAGCGCGCTTCTTAACAGAAGCGCGCAAAAATTTTAGGCATAAAAAGAGCGCCCCGCGAATGCGGGGGCTCTTTTTTTCAAGGCAATTTTGTATTAAGAACCACACATCAAGCAGTCTTCGTCGTTATCTGCAGCATTTTTTCCTTGAGCCAACATATCGCGCAGCTCTGCTGCCGTCAATGGCTTTTCGTTAACCGCTGAGACCGCCTCCACTTTTGAAGTTTCAGCAGCGACTGGCTCCTTTTTAGCTTCATTACTAAGCGTAAACTTGATCGCATCCACAGCACTCTTGGTACGGAGGTAGTACATTCCTGTTTTCAGGCCACTCTGCCATGCGTAGAAGTGCATCGAGGTAAGCTTAGCCATATTGGCGTTCTCCATAAACAAGTTCAACGACTGAGACTGATCAATGAAATAACCTCTGTGACGAGACATGTCGATGATGTCTTTCATGGAAAGTTCCCACACCGTCTTGTAGAGTTCTTTCAAGTCTTGTGGAATACCTTCAATGTGCTGTATGGATCCATTAGCACGCATGATTTCTTCCTTGAGGGTGTCATTCCAAAGGCCCAACTCGACAAGGTCTTCCAGCAAATGCTTGTTTACTACGATAAACTCGCCTGATAACACGCGACGGGTGTAAATATTTGACGTATACGGCTCGAAAGCTTCATTATTACCCAAGAATTTGAGAAGTCGATGCAGTGGGCATAGGCGCTACAAGCAATGAGTTACGCACTCCGTGCTTTTTCACGTCTTTTCTGAGCTTTGCCCAGTCCCAACGACCACTGAGCTCTTCGTCTTTGATGTTCCATAAATTGTGTTGGAACAGTCCCTCTGAAATAGGAGAGCCTTTATAGGACTCATAGGGACCATCGGCCTTAGCTTCTTCCATAGAAGCAGTCACCGCCGCAAAGTAAAGCGTCTCAAAAATCTCTTGGTTGAGCTTTTTGGCCTCGTCGCTGGTAAACGGCATGCGCAATAAAATGAATGCATCTGCTAAACCTTGAATACCCAATCCTACAGGGCGGTGTCTAAAGTTTGAGTTTTGTGCCTCAATCACTGGGTAGTAATTGCGATCAATCACTCGGTTTAGGTTTTTGGTCACGCGCTTGGTCACGCGGAACAATTCTTTGTGATCAAATGCCCCATTTTTGACAAACATGGGCAAGGCAATAGAGGCTAGGTTACACACCGCTACTTCGTCCTCAGAGGTGTACTCGAGAATTTCTGTGCAAAGATTGGAAGAGCGTATGGTTCCTAAATTCTTTTGGTTGCTCTTGCGGTTTGCCGCGTCTTTATAAAGCATGTAAGGGGTCCCTGTCTCGATTTGCGATTCGAGGATTTTCTCCCATAGCTCGCGGGCCTTAATGGTTTTGCGGCCTTTGTTGTCGGCCTCGTATTGTTCATACATCCGCTCAAAATCCTCGCCATGGGTATCAAAAAGCCCAGGACACTCATTAGGACACATTAGCGTCCACATCCCGTCTTCTTGTACGCGCTTCATGAACAGGTCTGGAATCCACATGGCGTAGAACAAGTCACGCGCCCGCATCTCTTCTTTACCGTGGTTCTTTTTAAGATCCAAGAAATCAAAGATGTCGGCATGCCAAGGCTCCACATAAATGGCAAAACTTCCTTTGCGCTTTCCTCCCCCTTGGTCGACATAACGGGCTGTATCGTTAAATACGCGCAACATGGGCACTATACCGTTTGAGGTACCGTTCGTGCCCGAAATATAAGACCCCGTAGCACGGATGTTGTGAATGCTCAAACCAATACCACCAGCAGACTGAGATATTTTTGCGGTCTGCTTTAGTGTATCATAGATCCCATCAATGCTGTCATCCTTCATGGTCAATAAAAAGCACGAGGACATTTGTGGTTTAGGTGTCCCACTATTAAACAAAGTCGGTGTCGCGTGGGTGAAGAATTTTTTGGACATGAGCTCGTAAGTCTCTTTAGCCGCTGCCAAATCATCTAAATGTATTCCCACCGAAACACGCATCAACATATGCTGTGGACGCTCGACAATCTGTCCATTGAGTTTTAATAAATAAGAGCGTTCCAGAGTTTTAAACCCGAAATAGTCGTAGTTAAAATCACGATTATAGATAATGGCCGAGTCTAGCTCCTCAGCATTATCTTTGATCACCTGGTAGACTTCATCACTGAGTAGCGGTGCCTTTTTACCAGTACGCGGGTTGACATATTGATAAAGGTCGGTCATCACCTCAGAGAACGACTTCTTAGTGTTTTTGTGCAAGTTTGATACAGATACACGAGCCGCAAGTATCGCATAATCTGGGTGAGAGACCGTCATGGTTGCCGCAACTTCAGCGGCTAAATTATCTAGCTCGCTGGTGGTCACCCCGTCGTAAAGTCCCTCAATAACGCGCATGGCGACCTTAACAGGATCGACCAGCTCATTGAGGCCATAACATAATTTCTTAATTCTCGCCGTGATTTTGTCGAACATCACTGGCTCTTTGTGACCGTCTCTTTTAATTACATTCATGTTGCTAGATGTGTTTTTATGTTTAGTTAGTTGTTTTAAAGCCCAGAGACGACGAACCCTCCCAAATAAATGGTTCGGCATCTAGAGTAATTTAGTTGACGCCTTAAGCGTCCGTCCCCTTTCTAAAAATCAGCGTCGAAACTAATTTTGTTCGATTCTTTGTCTTTGTTGGTAACTCCTGCCTTTTGATACTCAGAAACGCGCTTCTCAAAGAAGTTTGTTTTCCGCTGGAGCGTATTCATATACATAAAGTAAAATGGGTTGCTGGAGTTGTATTCTTTTTCGCAGCCTAACTCCACCAATAGTCGATCGGTGACAAACTCGAGATACTGAGTCATCAGTTTGGAGTTCATTCCAATCAGACTAATCGGTAAAGATTCTGTGATGAATTCACGCTCTATATTAAGCGCATCTACAATAATTTCTCTAATGCGCTCTTTAGGTACTTTGTTGATGAGGTGGTGATTGTGCAGGTGCACCGCGAAATCACAGTGGACTCCTTCATCACGTGATATGAGCTCATTTGAGAACGTAAGCCCTGGCATGAGTCCGCGCTTTTTCAACCAAAAGATAGAACAGAACGCCCCTGAGAAGAAGATGCCTTCCACTGCGGCAAACGCAATGAGGCGCTCAGCGAAGCTCGGACTTTCAATCCATTTGAGGGCCCAATCTGCCTTCTTCTTGATCGCTGGGAAGTTTTCGATGGCTTTAAAAAGCACGTCTTTTTCTTTGTCGTCTTTGACGTAGGTGTCGATCAGTAGAGAGTAAGTTTCGCTGTGGATGTTCTCCATCATGATCTGAAAACCATAAAAGAACTTAGCCTCACTGTATTGAACTTCATTCACGAAATTCTCCGCGAGGTTTTCGTTCACAATACCGTCACTGGCCGCAAAAAATGCAAGGATATGCTTAATGAAATAGCGCTCGTCGTCGTTTAGTTTTTCCGCCCAATCGGTCAGGTCTTGGTGTAAATCTATTTCTTCCGCTGTCCAAAAACTCGCCTCACTTTTCTTATACCAATCCCATATGTCGTGATGTTTTATTGGGAATATTACGAATCTGTCTTTGTTTTCAGCTAAAATGGGTTCAACGGCGCTCATGTGTCCTCTTCTTTAAAAATTAAATTTTTTTGTAGTTACTAGGGACTAACAAATATGACAAAAATATGAGCCAGGGCTAAAAAATTTAATCATCTCTTTTTAACAAAGTTTTCAACATGCCTGAGAATTATTTAATCCAAAAATATTGTTTAAAAGTTTTATAACTTGCTGATCATCAATTAATTGTGAAAAATTATCAAAAAATGCTCCCTACAGCACTTTTTGACAAATAGCTTGCTTAAGCCGCATCAATGGGGGCTTTTTTTGGGTTTATTGATCCTCCCTTTGGGCGCTAGAAATTCTCTCGTCAACAAAAGTTATCAACCGAATATTTCCGAGCGAAAATCAACTTATTTTTGGGAGGTTTTCCGATTTTTGAGCTTTATAGGTTTCAGCAACCTAACGACAGTTCTTGATACCAATCATGACCAAATTTGCGGATCAAGGCGTCCTTCACAAAACGATAAGTTGGCACTTTAAGAGAGGCACCAAGACTACAGGCATCACTGCAAATAGGCCAGCGATGATAGTTCACCGCGCTGAACTCAGAATAATCCTGTACCCTTACCGGGTACAAGTGACAGGAAATGGGTTTGCGCAATTCCACAGCCCCGGCTTTGTGTGCACGCTCAATGCCACAATGCGCCGACCCATCCGGTTCGAAATGTGTATAAGCACATTCTCTACCATCGACTAATGGCGTTTCATATTCGCCGCTTTCGATCTTGATGAACGGGCCTTGAGCCTCGAGCGCTCGTCGGCCATTCTCGGGCAGAAAAGGTTCAATTTTAGACTGGTTGCGCTCAAGCCAATGAGCCTCGTCTTTGGAAAGGGGTGCTCCTGCCTCTCCCTCAACACAACAGGCCCCTTTGCATGCACTCAGGTTGCAAACAAACTCCTCATCAATTAAGGCCTCAGAAACCAATGTCTTTCCTATTTGAAACATAAATCAAAGATAATATCAATTTAAATGGGACAACCCCTTCACAGGATTATTTGTTTGCGTAATTTTGCGCTAAATATTTGGCATGGCCCTTAATTTTAAAGAAATTTTTACCGCCAGTATGGTGCTTTTTGCCGTAATTGATATTATCGGCAATATTCCTATTGTGATCAGTCTTCGCAAAAAAGCAGGACACATACACAGCGAAAAAGCCTCTATTATTGCGGCTATTGTGATGATTTTTTTTCTTTTTCTCGGCGAAGAGATTTTAAACCTGATCGGAATCAATGTCAATGAATTCGCCGTAGCCGGTTCTTTTATCTTGTTTTTTATAGCACTTGAAATGATTTTGGGCATAACCCTGTTTAAAGACGACGGCAGCTCTCCGGATATGGCCTCAGTATTTCCTTTGGCTTTCCCGATGCTCGCCGGACCAGGAACCCTGACCACCTTACTTTCACTGCGTGCAGAATTTGCGCTAGAAAATGTCATTATTTCTATTGTTCTCAATGTAATTGTCATCTACGCCGTGTTAAAAACTTCTTCTAAACTCCAATCGATACTGGGCAAAAACGGAATTGGCATCATTCAAAAGGTCTTTGGCGTTATTTTGTTGGCCATTGCCGTAAAACTATTCACCGCCAATATCCAAGAATTATTTATATAACCCCCTGGTCATGAAGTACTTTAGATATATCTTACTCTTAATCGCTTTTGCCTTAATTGGATACAACGCGACGATCCTCGATGTCAACGCTCCCTTCCAAGGGAGACAGTCAAATCGCCTTAATTGGCATATTGGCCTCTGCCTGTGTCATTGTATTGGTGCTTATTTTAATCCAATCCCAGCGCGTCAAACAGCGCCATGGAGGACGTTAGTCGAGAACGTCAATTTGTACCACGGCAATTCCTGCTTTTTTTAGAAATAAAAGCCCCGAATCGTCTTTATACGGAGTGTGATAAACCACGCGTACGATGCCCGCCTGATGAATGAGCTTGCTGCACTGCTGACATGGTGACATCGTAATGTAGAGCGTGCTTCCTTTGCAACTTTGGGTAGAAGAAGCCACTTTCATAATGGCATTGGCCTCGGCGTGTAAGACATACCACTTGGTGTTGTTATCGTCATCCTCACAGATATTTTCAAAACCTGTTGGTGTTCCATTATAACCATCACTGATGATCATTTTATCTTTGACAATCAATGCACCAACCTGCCTTCTATTGCAGTAAGAAAGCTTGGCCCATTCCAAAGCCATCTTAAGATAAGCTTTGTCGTATTTCTGCTGTTTTAATGATCCATCTTGCATGATCCCAATATACTATCATTAAATTAATTATTGTCTTAAATGCGCTCTAAGAGCATGGGTAAGGCAAGCCCGATGATGATTCCCGACATGATCAAGATCCAATCTCTTCGATTGACGCCAATCACGCGCTGTGTGATAAAACTCATCAACAGTACCGCTAACACAACCACAAGCTGCGCCCACTCAATACCTAGTGCAAAAGCAACAAATCCTTGAAAGCCAGTGCCCTGGGCAATTTGAATAAAGTATCGACCAAAACCAAAACCATGGATGATTCCAAAAACCAAGGTCACTGCAAAAAGCAGTGGTATCGACCCTTGTGCCTTGTTGTGTAGGCTACGCCAAATATTGTGCCCAGCTGCCGTAATGATTGTAACAGGAATAAGCAACTCGACAATCTCAGCTGGGGCTTGAACATGTCCATAAAAAGTCGCCACAATAGAAGCAGTATGCCCAAGGGTAAATAAGGTTACTAAGCCCACAAGTCGCTTCCATTGCCCGAAGTCATACAACAGGGTCAAAGCCGCCAAAAATAGAATATGGTCATAGGCATTAATGTCTAAAACATGCTTATGGCCTAGGATAAAAAATAGTTGAAACTCATTCATAAAGTTGATGATCATGGATTTTGTCAAACTACAATTCAACCCAACCAGAGTTAGGTCACGACTTTATTGTCAAGCAAAGATTAGACAAAATAAAAGTTAGATCAAATATCGCAAATTCAATTAAAAAGGCCAGCTCTGTGGAGCTGGCCTTTAGCCTAAAGAACAATAACTAATCTTGTTTTATTCTTTAATCAATCGCTTGATGGCTGTAGCGCCTTGTGCCTCAAGTTGCACTAGGTACACTCCAGAAGCTAGGTTGGCTACATTCACACTGGCCTCACGATCCATATTGCCTAGGTCAACTGTTTGGATGAGACGACCATTGATGTCATAGATGAGCGCACGCTCTAGTTGAACATTGCTGCTGTTGCCAATATTCATCATCTTACGCGCTGGGTTAGGATAGATCTCAACCCCGGCATTAAGCTGGTTGCTGGCAGCACCAAGTACACTCTCTACAGTAAGTTCAAAACTACATGACCCCACATTACCTTCGTTGTCTGTGGCAGACAGAGTAATGGTGTAAACACCATCAGGAAGCAAGGTGCCCGCTGGTGGGTCTTGACTGATCACCCCTACAGGGTCTGTACAGTTGTCTGTAGCCGTTACATCAACGGTATAATCTGGAAGCTCATAGAATAGATCTACTGCTCCTGGATCTACAGTCATGTCTTCTGGACAATCGATAAGTAGTGGTCCCATATCATCCACAACAGTCATTGTGGCTTGACAAGAGGCAATATTACCACTGGCATCACTCACAAATACCGTTACGGTAATTGGAGTACCTATGTCCGCACAGGTCACATCAGTTACATCTACGGCTGTGATGGTAATACCACAGGCATCAAATGAAGCATCCGTGTCGATGAAGTATTCTGGCAAGACTTCAGCCATACCGTTTTCATCAAGGCTCACTGTAGCGTCCTGACACACGAGGATTGGATCGGTAACGTCTACTACCTCTACCGTTGAGATACAAGTCGATACATTGCCTGCAGAATCTATAGCCGTAACCTCAATCAGGTTGTCCCCAAGGTTAGAACAGTCAAAGTCCACAGTCGTACTCGGTGGGGTACCCACAACGTAATTGATCGTACCATTGAACACACGAGGATTGAACACAGTGCCTGTAAATGGTGCATTACTGGCAGACCCTAAACTGATCGATAGGTTCGCATCAGAGAAGTTCTGGTTGGTACCATCACCATTGGTGTAGCGGTGACTGTGTGTGGCATCCAGTACCAAAGCCATGGCATAAGTCGTTCCTGAAGTTAGGCTCAAGGCCGTATCTAGAGTCACATCAGATGGCGTCCCTGTCGTATTTGAGTCACCACTACCAGTAGAGACAAGAGTCCATGCCCCGGCGTTAGTCTCATTGCCGACATAGGTGCCTCCTTCGATGGCATACACCTCTACAGTGAATGCTCCTGGGTCTTGGATGTGCATCTGTAGACTCTCTACCGTAAGATCTGTAGCAGCCGCTACATCGAAGTAAACAGTACCGCCATCAGCGCCACCATTGCCGCCGGCAAAAATAGTGCTCAACGCTCCTGGCACTGCGCCTCCACCAATACTGGTGCTCACAGGGCCACAGTTATCCGTTGCAGATAACAATAACTGGCTCACATCAAGGGTTGCTGCACCGTTAGCATCCAGCGCTACTGTCAGTGGTGTCGATGGAATATCGTAATCCAATTGGAAGTTATCGATACCAACACCCCATTTCCAGCCAGATCCACCATCGTCATAGGTGAAGCGTACTTGGAATGAGTCGTTAGCGTAAGGCAACATATCTAAGGCGCCCGTATTTGTAGGGGCGTGATCCTCAAGCAATCTCAAGATCTCCACCCACTGGGCACCGTCATAAACCTCTACAGAGAAGAACTCATTTGGGCTTAGATAATTATATGCATAGTCAAAAGAGAGCGTCGATGAGGCGGCACCACTCATGTTGTATACCGGTGAGGCAAGCTCCACAGCATTGTCCGTTCCTGCACCAGCAGCATCATCATCAAACACAGCTGCATTTGTTGGGAAGGACTGGCCGAGAGCCCCAACATAAAACGGGCTGCCGAACGACCACAGATCAGTACCACGAAGGGCCGTATTGGTCCATCCGCCTGGCAATGTTGCTGCTTCAAAGTCTTCAGTAATGCTAAAGGTACCTGGCTCTCCGATACAAATCATCTCAGGAGCCTCATCATCGGTTACCGTGATGGTTTGTGTATCGGTCACTACATTTCCTCCGATATCGGTAAAGGTCCAGGTCACAACCGTGGTGCCTACAGGATACTCATCAGAGGCATCTGCAGTACCGTTATAGTCGTTAACCAGTGAGGCGCCGTTACCAAGGGTAAAGGAAAGCTGGTAGAAATTGTTTGTACAAAATAATTGTACCGAAGGATCAGCCAATAGGGTGAAGGTTAAATCACTACCATAGGTGGTAATCCATCCGTTCCATGTAGCCTCGCTAATGGTAAAGGTGTCTGCAAAATCAGTCGATGGACAATCCGCACCTTGGTTATCTCTAAAGAACACTTGTGAACCATCTGGGCCGCGAAGATCAAAGTCTTCAAATGAGGCGCTCCAATCACCATTATAGGTCACTACAGCAGTTACATCACCTCCGATGGAGTTGCTGAGCCCGGTAACGGTCGATGGTGTGTCCACCAAAGACGATGAGCCCAAAAAGGCCGTCACAGGTCCATCCACAACAGGGGCTGGATCTTAGTGAACAGTTATCGGTAATGGTCGGTGCGGGTACCGTAACAAAAGCACCACATATCCCTAGGTCGTTCGATACAGCAATGTCGTCTGCACTAGCAATGGTCGGGATCTGAGTATCTTGAATAGTCACCGTAAAGGAACACACGCTAGTGTTGCCATTAACATCGGTGGCAGTATACTCGATGGTGGTTACCCCTTGGGTGAACAAACTTCCACTGGCAGGACCAGCCGTCTGAACCACCGAGGCAATACCACACTCATCAAGAGCAATGGCATCAGCAAAGAATACTTCTGCATAGCATACCCCTGGATCCATAATCGTCACCACATCAGGTGCACAGACAATTACTGGAGCAGTAACGTCCACAACAGTCACCACAGCTGTGGCGTCTGAAGAATTACCGTTAACATCAACAACAGTTAAAGTCACTGTGTTCGCGCCAACATCATCACAGTCAAAGCTGTCAATGTCCAAGCTATAAGTATCGATGGTACAGTTGTCTGTAGAACCATTATCGATATCAGCAGGGACGATTGTGGCCATGCCCATTCCATCAAGGTTAACCGTGATGTCTTGAGTCACAACTGTTGGGGCAATATTGTCTTGCACCGTTACCGTAGCGGTTGCAGAAGCAGTATTGCTGCTCTGATCAACTGCAGTCAATGTAACCGTATTATTACCAACATCATTACAGTCAAATGAAGTAATGTCTAAGGTCAATGAAGTCACAGAACAGTTGTCGGCAGTCCCATTATCGACATCAGCAGGAGCAATAGTAACGTTACCTGTAGCATCAAGCTCAACGGTAATGTTTTGAGTGACAACAGTTGGATTAATATTATCCACAACTGTTACCGTAGCGGTACAGGTACTTTCATTTCCAGCAGCATCACCTACAGTCAATGTCACTGTATTGTTGCCTAAGTCAGCACAACTAAATGACGCTACATCTAAACTTAAAGAAGTAACCCCAACATTATCTGTAGAACCATTGTCAATATCTGACGCCAGTATGGTAGCATTTCCTGTTGCGTCTAAAGCAACCGTAAAATCTTGGCAAACTGGTGTCGGTGGAATATTGTCTTGTACGGTTACCGTGGCAGTACATACAGCCGTGTTACCACTTGAATCAGTCACTGTTAAGGTTACAGAATTAGTACCAATATTCGCCGAGGTAAATGCAGTAGTACTTGCTGTAAAACTACTGACACCGCAGTTATCTGTGGAGCCGTTATCAAGGTCAGCTCCCGTTATTGTAGCATTACCCGTAGCATCCAAAGCAATAGTGATGTCCTGACAAACGGCAGTTGGCGCAATATTATCCTCAATCGTTACGGTCACCGCTACAGAATCAGTATTTCCATTAGAGTCAGTGGCTGTAAGGTTGACGGTGTTGGCGCCAAGATTTGTACAATCAAAAGTGGTGACATCTAAACTCAAAGTGGACACTGCACAACCATCAAATGAACCGTTGTCTACATCTGCAGCAACGATACTCGCGTTTCCTGAAGCATCTAATTCTACAGTGATATCCTGACCAACAGCCGTTGGCGCAGTATCATCCACGGTAACTAGAATTGTGCGTGGATCCACACAAGGATTGGTCGGATCTATGACTGTATAAGTCGTGGTTACTGTTGGGCTTGCAATAACAGAGGCCGTATTCGTCCCGGAAAGTCCAGTGCTTGGACTCCACTCAAAACTTCCTGTTCCTCCAGATGCGGTTAGCGTCACAGAATCACCTTGACATAAATTTAAGTCTGTACAGTTAAAACTGTTGGCTCCAAAAGCAAGGTTCATATATGTCTCACTGGCCAAGTAGTCCCAACTCAGGGTACTGAAAGTTCCAGGGAATTTCAGAATACAAAATCCTTCACTACCCGTTAGCGAGGTAGTCGAGGTAACATTTACGGCCGCATTGGCCCAAATCACCTCAAAAGGTTGTGAAAAGTTGATTGGTACAGGTGTCGATGGGTTTCCAATACTAGAGAAGGCTACCTGTAAATCAGTAATGGGCTCACTTAAAGTGACCGTAAAGGTTCCTGCCAAGTCATTTCTAAGCGTTGTACCGTTCGGTACATTATATTGAGCTGGGAACTCAGGATGATTAAACATCGACGGTGTTGTGGATAAACCATTTGCAGAGTGGGTCATTGTCGTATTCACTGTGCCATAAAGCACTCCGTCGGCTTGTCCTGAATTTACACTATCCCAGGTTACCCATTGTAAGCCTTCGTCTTCACAAACTGAGTTTGAGATCGAAATAGGCGTGGTCGCGTCCAAGGTCACAGTCACTGTGGCACAAACTCCTGGCGTCACACAACCACCTTCTCCACGAATGTAATAAGTAGTGTCTGCAACAGGACCTACATCAAAGGTGCCTGTGGTCGTAGTACCGATTAGAGTACCCCCACAACTTCCTGTGTATATTGCCCACTGTGTGGCGTCATTTAAATTACCATTTATTGTAAGCGTGGTTGTAGATCCCTCACAAATACCCACAACATCACCGGTAATTGTCGGCACATCGGGGTCTGTACAAGCAGAAACAGTAACCGTTTTAGTCGCTGATAAAACATAACAACTCTCGTTACCGATACCACCGTATTCGATAACATAACCGGGCACTACACCAAAGAACCCTGTGACCAGTGGATAATCATTCCATGTCGGAAGACCACTTTGCGGGCCAATGACAAACATGTAGGCATAGTCTTCCTCTCCGGCTTGGTTTGGCTCATTGGTATCCCATGCATTAAAGTTACCGCCTACTGGAGCACCTGAACCATTCCCCTGCCAAAACAAGGTTCCTGCCTCAGGCCCTGTCATCCAGCGCCAGTCTCCTTCTACATCTCGGTCACTAGCACCAATCCAGCCATCACCATTCAACTTCTGAGCGATAAAATCATTTTCCGCTTGTGAAGTAATTGTTGCAAGGTAACCAGGCAATCCGTAAAAATTGCTGGCAGCAGCAGCAGCCACAGCTTGATCCCAACTTAAACCAGGATCTAATATATATTCATAATAATGTCCATTACCCGAAAAAGCCTGAACTGCACCAAAGGCATAAGAAATACTTCTGTCGGTAAGCACCCCGCTTGTGGTTGCAAAGGTTACCCCGCGTAAAATGGTCTGTGCCTCTGCTTCAGACATGGCCCCTGTAATTGTTAAAACTCCAGTGGTTGAATTGAATGACGAAGTCACCCCGGCAGGTAAGGTTCCTGTTGTGGCTAAAACGTCGTTGGTCTGAAAATTCTCTACAGAAACCGTCAATCCAGTAATGGCTTCTGGCTGCAAAATTGTTAGAGAACTATCCACTACAGAAGCAGTACCATCATTGGTCGCCGATGAAGTTCCGGCCGAAGTCGTCATGGAAATCTCTGGAACAGTACATGCTTCGATTACTAGTGTTGCCGAATCAGTTAAGGTATAAAAAGACGGATTAGTAATGACTGCTGTAATGGTATAAGTCCCAAGAGGGGTTTGAGGTAAAGTAAGCGTCCAATTGTTGCCAACTATAGACACTCCATTGGTTGTATCATAGGTTTGTCCGTCAACAATTACCGAAAAAGATTCTCCCGCTCCCAAAGTCACCGTGCCCCCAATTGTCGGAGTGGTGCTTGTAGTGGTTAAGTCATTAGCCGTTACAGGACCCGTTGGCGCGTTTAGTTGTACCTCCGCTAAATAAGCGTTCAGAGCATCAAGTAGCCCTGTTGTCGCAGCGTTACCGGATATGTTTGTGCCGTCTACAATAGGAAATGTACTTGAATTCAGACGCAAACCAAAATTGGAATTCGCATCAATGGAATAAGCCGCCAATCCAATATCAGATAAATTAGTGGTTGGGTTAGCCGGGTCAGGTATGAACCCGATGACCTCAATGTTTCCCATACTCGTGACCCGCCATACGACAGCCCCGGGCACATCCATCGTTTGACCAGTGACAGAAGAAACCAAAATTACGGTACCGACGATATCGTTACCCTGAACTTCGAAAATGGCCCCCGAACTGTTTTGTTGAAAATACGCCACCTCAATTCCAAGGGTAGAGAAATTCTGGACGTTCTCAGCCGTTTGAGGATTGGCTCCCTGTACGCCGATGAAGCCGTCAACAAAAGGAACCGTGATGATGTTTTGCGCCATTGCAGGAATCATTGCCAAAAGAATGAAGCCGATTATGGCAGATTTCTTGAAAAAAGATAAAATTGCTGTCATATGTAATTGGTTGATTTATATCAATTTTAACTTGCCGAAAGAGCTTTGTCTTGTCTGCATTTTGTGCAAAAGTACGCAACGCTTGTTTAGCAATGAGAAAAATCGTCTATTTGTATAATTGTTTTAAAAAAAAGTATTTTCTTTTTTAAAAAGCATAATTATGAACTTAGCGGCAATATTTCCCATAACGTTACTTATATACCTGTTTTTCAAAAACATAAAAAGCCCGTTATTGGCTTTTTTTTACTTAACCTTATTGACTATCGTTATACATGCCATTGCCCATTTAAGCATCAATAACCAAGGTTTTTTCGATATCGCCGTTGCGCTTTTTGTACACGCAACTCCATTATATCTACTGGCGGGCCCAAGCTATTTTCTGTTCATACGCTATTCCATTGGCAACAAACCAATACATTGGCTAGACGGCTTACACCTCGTACCTTTTGTGGTACAATTAATTTCAATTACCCCGTACCTGATCATCCCAATAGACGAAAAACTGATCATTGTGCAAAATATCATCAATGATCCAACATTGCAGAAGACCATGAGCTTTAATCTACTTTTCAGCACAGAATTTGCTTACTTTTTTAGGAGCATACATTTCTTGTCTTACCTGATTTTTGGACTTATTCTTATCCGTAAAGAGGAAGGCACATCAGCTATTGCTCAGAAAAGCCTGATCGCCCTCAAACGTATCTCATGGGTTTTAATTTCCTTAATCTTCGTTTATTCAATTCACATAACATTGGTAGCCTATGGCGACAACTACAGAAATTGGCTCATTAACCTGGCCATACTTACCGATTTTATATTATTCACTATACTTTTTATAGAATTAGCACGATATCCCGAACTACTGTATGATTCAAAAAAATTAAGCCGCGGTTATCTCAAGGAATCTCCATTTATCAATGCGGAACAATCTAAAGAGCAACTCCCAAAAGAAATCTATCGAAGCTATAGAAACGAAAATCCATTCTCTTTCCGTCGACAAAAAGTTTTTTGGCAATCCTCAGAGTAATTTTGACAATTTCGCACGAGCCATTGGACAATCCAAATATCATATTCGAAGCTTTCTAAAAATGAAAAACACTTCCTTTATGGCAATGAAAAACCAAAGTAGAATCCAAATGGCTCAAGAACTTTTAAAGTCTCAGCGCCATTACAAAATAGAATACATAGCACAAAAATCCGGATTCGACAGTCTTTCGAACTTTTTTAAAATATTTAAAAAATCAAATAACTGTACCCCAGACGAATATAGAAAAATGATGCTTGCCTCCCGGGATTAAATAATCAAGCGGATAAAAAAACCCCTCAGAAAACTCTGAGGGGTTAGTACCTTGGGTGGGAATCGAACCCACACTCCGAAGAACACGAGTTTGAGTCGTGCGCGTCTACCAATTCCGCCACCAAGGCTTAAATGGACGGCGAAAATAAACAATATTTTCAAAATGTTAGTAATTCTGCGACTCATTTTTGTGTTATGCCAATCAGACAATTACATTTGTAATTTATTACCTTAAAAACATGTCGGCATCCACACCTCAACCAAAAATCTTTGCCTGTAAGCAAAGTCAAGAACTCGCTCAATCAATAGCCAAATCATTTGGAATCCCTTGGGTAACGTAATCACCTCGACCTACAGCGATGGAGAATTTCAGCCCTCTTTTGAAGAATCAGTGCGCGGAAGCCGAGTCTTCATCATCGGCTCCACTTTTCCCAACAGCGACCACCTCATGGAAATGCTCTTAATGCTGGATGCTGCCAAACGCGCCTCAGCGAGACACATTACCGCCGTGCTCCCCTATTTTGGATGGGCCAGACAAGATCGAAAAGACAAACCACGCGTGCCAATTGCTGCAAAACTCGTAGCAAAAATGCTAGAAACGGCAGGGGCAACAAGAATTATCACTATGGATCTGCACGCTGATCAAATTCAAGGCTTTTTTGAAAAACCGGTGGATCATTTATTTGCCTCGACGATTTTCCTTGCCCTATTTGAAATCGCTAAATCTCGAGAACTTGACTATTGCCTCTCCGGATATGGGGGGTCCAAAAGAGCCTATGCTTATTCCAAAGCGCTGAGCAGTGATGTTGTTATCTGTTACAAGCAAAGAGCAAAAGCCAATGTTATCGAACACATGGAACTCATCGGTGATGTGGCCGGGAAAAATGTGGTACTGGTTGACGATATGGTCGATACTGCGGGGACACTAACCAAAGCTGCCGATGTCATGATGGAACGCGGTGCCCTGAGCGTCCGCGCTATTTGTACGCACCCCATACTTTCAGGCAAGGCCTACGAGCGGATAGAACAATCGCAACTGCAGGAGCTCATCATTACCGATTCAATTCCTTTGCGACAAGAGAGTCCCAAAATACGGGTTTTGAGCTGTGCCGATCTTTTTGCAGACGTTATGGTGCGGGTCAATGAAAACCAGTCCATCAGTTCAAAATTCATCATGTAGCGTACGTTGAATCAAATAGCGTTGAAACGATAATTCTAATCACCGCGCTTTGAGCCTATAAACCTTTGCCCGCAGCCGAAAAAACGGACTCACCTTTAGCAAAAAACAAAATAAAAATTTACCTTTGCCGCCCCGCATTGGGAAAAGCCCGTATTGCGGTTAACGTTTATTAAAACAAAATGAAATCAATTACAATCAACGGACTCGAAAGAGAAAGCGTGGGTAAGGTGGCAACCAAGGCCCTACGTAATGCTGGAAAGGTTCCTTGCGTGGTATACGGAGGAGATGCGCCCATTCACTTTTCAGCAGATGAAATCGCATTTAAGGACCTAGTTTACACCCCCGATGTACACACAGTCGTAATTGCATTAGATAACGGATCAAAAGTAGAATGTATTCTACAAGACATCCAGTTCCATCCTGTAACGGACCGTATCTTACACATTGACTTCTATCAAATTTTTGAAGACAAGGAAGTTACCTTAGAGATTCCCGTACGTGTTACTGGAAATTCTCGTGGGGTACGAAACGGTGGAAATCTACGCATCGTAAATCGCAAACTACGGGTTAAAGCATTACCTGCAAATCTTCCTGATTTTATCGAGGCAGACATTACAGAGATGCGTATTGGTCACAAAATGTATATCGGTTCGATAGAACAAGAAAATTTCAAAATCATGCATCCAGACAATACAGTAATCTGTCAGGTACGCACCTCACGTGCTGCTGTGGATGATTCAGTCGATGACGAAGAAGAGGATGAGGATGGTGCAGAAGCTGCAGAGAAGCTCCAGCCGCAGAAGCTCCTGCTGAGTCTTAAATTCTAACGGCTCAGAATTGTATTGAAAAGCATCCTCTAACGGGATGCTTTTTTTATTTTTACACTTAGATCGTGCTCCATTTTTGAGAGAGACCAAGACTGTGTTTATGAAAAAATTTCTCATTGTTGGTTTAGGCAATATCGGCGCGGAGTATGCCCATACGCGACACAATATTGGCATTCAAATCTTGGATTATTTTGCGGTCCATCACCAACTCAAGTGGGAAACTGTAAAATTAGGAGACCGCACTGAGTTCAAGATTAAAGGGAGGACTTTTGTTTTGCTCAAACCCAGTACGTATATGAACCTTAGCGGCAAAGCTGTGTTATACCATTTGAGACAAGAAAAATTAGAACTGGCACAGTTACTCGTCATAACGGACGATCTAAATTTACCTTTCGGAGCAATCAGACTTAAATCAAAAGGTAGTGACGGCGGGCACAATGGTCTAAAAGACATTCAAAATACGCTACAATCAACTGTTTACCCGAGATTTCGATTTGGAATCAGCAATGAGTTTGGCAGAGGACAACAAGTGGATTACGTCTTGGGGAAATGGTCAGAGCAGGAGGAAACATTACTGCCTGAACGGCTCCAAAAATGCCTGGAAATCATTCCTGCATTTGGACTCAGTGGACTGGCACGAACGATGAATCAATTCAATGGCACATAAGATGCAGGTACATAGGCACGCTAAAGAGTTCCATCCTCAACGAGGGAGTGTACTGACCATTGGTACTTTTGATGGAGTACACCTGGGTCATCGTGCGATTTTGAAAAAAGTAGTAAATCAAGCGAGAGCCCGCGATTTAAATGCCGTTCTCTTGACTTTTTTTCCCCACCCAAGAATGGTTGTCCAAAAACAAACCGACCTAAAACTGCTCAATACTTTGGAGGAAAAAACACAACTCCTGCAGGCTTTGGGCATCGATCATCTGGTGATCCGCCCCTTTACCAAAGAATTCTCACGTAAAACGGCCGTGGAATACGTGCGTGATTTATTAGTAAATCAACTCAAGGCAAAAAAAATAATTATCGGTTACGATCACAGGTTTGGACGCAATCGTACTGCCGATATTGAAGACCTCAAAGAATACGGAAACCTCTACGACTTTGAAGTTGAAGAAATCTCTGCACAACAAAAAGACCAAGTGGCTATAAGTTCAACTAAAATTCGCAAAGCTTTGGACTGTGGCGATGTGGGGACCGCTAATGCCTATCTGGGCAGTCCTTACACCTTGAGTGGTATGGTCATTCAAGGCCAATCTATCGGGCACACCTTAGGGTATCCTACAGCGAATTTTATCATTGAGGAATCTTACAAATTAATCCCTCACCAAGGCGTTTATCTCAGCAAGGCCAGAATTCAGGGACAGGAATTTTTTGGGGTGACTAATATTGGCACTAACCCCACGGTCGGTGGAGTAGAGCAGCGGATTGAAACACATTTATTGAATTTTTCTGCTGATCTCTACGGCCAGAATATACAACTTCAGCTGCTGGACAGAATTCGCGACCAAAAAGTATTTCCCGATTTAGTGGCTTTAAAAAATGCGATTGCTGCCGATGTTAAGCAAGCCCAAAAGCTTATTACAAAATTCAATACAGGTGTGGTTTAAATCGGTCGACAATATCGGGCTGATGCTTTGGCGTATCGCCTTTGGATTACTGATCACTTTAGAGTCCTTTGGCGCCATATTCACGGGGTGGGTGAAAGAAGTTTTGATCGCCCCGAGCTTTACCTTTAGCTTCATCGGTTTTGAATGGCTACAACCCCTGCCGGGTTACGGAATGTATCTCTATTATGCCCTCATGGGTCTTTGTGGTGTTGGGGTTATGATTGGTTTTCGCTATCGAAGCAGTATGTTTCTTTTTGCTTTACTCTGGACGGGATCTTATTTGATGCAAAAATCGGCCTACAACAATCACTACTACCTGTTGTGCTTGCTCTCTTGGATTATGGTTTTCCTTCCTGCAGCCAAAGACTTGTCTTGGGACGCCCTAAAAACGGCTAAACGAAGTACACTGATGCCTTATTGGGTCCTGATCTTGATGATTGGTCAGGTGTGGATTGTCTTCACCTACGCTGCCTTGGCTAAACTCTATCCCGACTGGCTCGATGGAGGGGTAATTGCCGTATTTATGGAAGGCAAAAAAAGCTATCCGATCATTGGACCATGGCTCCAAGTTGAATTGCTTCAAAAAACACTCATTTGGGGCGGTATTTTCTTTGACGCCCTGATTATTCCGGCTCTGCTCTGGCGACGCACACGAGTTTTTGCTTTTTTGTTGTCTCTTGGATTTCATTTATTCAATTCCATTGTTTTTCAAATCGGCATCTTTCCGTATATGAGTATTGCGTTTGCCTTTTTGTTTTTCTCACCTCAGACCCTGAGAGAAAAATTCGACTGGCTGACCCATCGATTCGAAAATCGAGGAGATTTCCAAAGCAGAGCAGGTCTTGAGCATAATCCCTCAAACCACTGGATCCCGGCACTTATCGTGCTTTATCTCGTAATACAGGTTGTGCTACCGCTACGTCATCATCTGATTCAAGACGCGGTACTTTGGACTGAAGAGGGGCACCGCATGAGTTGGCGCATGATGCTCCGTGCCCGTAAAGGCATTACAAGTTTCTATGTGATGGAACCTGGCACTGGGATAAAATCTGTGTATCCGTTGCAGCATTTAGTGACCCAAAAACAACGCAAAATGCTCGCAACTCATCCCGACTTTATTTGGCAAATGGCCCAAAAAATAAAGTCTATCGAAGCGGCTAAGGGCCGCACGGTAGAAGTTTATGTGAGAAGCCGTGTGAGCATCAACGATCGTGAGTACGCGCCCTTTATTGATCCCGATGTGAATCTCGCTGAAGAACCCTGGGACCCCTGGCGACATCACAGTTGGATTCTACCGAGTCCATTTTGAGTAAATTCTCACAAAGAATCTACCTGGGGCCACAAAAGCACCTAATTTTCGCTAAATTTGACCCGCTAAACTCAGCCAAAATGTTACAAGTATCCCAGATTCGAGAGCAATACGATCAATCCATTGAGGCCTTGGCCAAAAGGGGTTTTGATGCCAGAGAAGTTTTTGAGCGCGTCTTAAAATTAGACGAACAAAGACGTGCCACTCAAGCTCAGTTAGACGAGACTTTGGCTCAATCCAATACTTTTTCAAAAGAAATAGGCCAATTGTTCAAAAATGGTGAGCCACAAAAAGCCAATATTCTCAAAGAAAAAACCACTGCCCTAAAGGCACAAGCCAAAACCTTGCAGGAGCAACTCGGGGATGCTGCTCAAGCGCTCACCGAGCTCCTCTGGACCATTCCGAACATTCCAAATGCATTGGTGCCCTCTGGCAGCAGCGAAAACGACAACCAAGTGGTTTTGGAGTCAGGAGAAATTCCTACGTTACACCCAGAGGCGCTACCACACTGGGAACTCGCCAAAATTTACGATTTGATTGATTTTGAGTTAGGGGTCAAAATCACTGGGGCAGGATTTCCCGTCTATAAAGGTTACGGGGCGCGGCTACAGCGTGGCCTGATTGCTTATTTTTTGGATAAAAATACCAAAGCGGGGTATACAGAATATCAAGTCCCACACCTGGTGAATGAGGCCTCGGGTTTTGGCACCGGTCAATTACCCGACAAAGAGGGGCAAATGTACCATGTTACCGTAGACAATCTTTATTTGATTCCTACAGCCGAAGTGCCTGTAACCAATTTATTTCGTGATGTTTTGCTCAATCAAAGCGACCTCCCGGTATGCTGCACTGGCTATACCCCTTGTTTTCGAAGAGAAGCCGGAAGTTATGGCGCCCATGTACGCGGTCTCAATCGACTGCATCAATTTGACAAAGTAGAAATTGTCCGTATAGAGCACCCTGACCATAGTTATGCCGCCTTGGAGGGTATGGTCGAGCATGTTCAAGACATTCTGAGCGAACTACAATTACCTTATCGCATCTTGAGGCTGTGCGGTGGAGACCTTGGTTTTACATCGGCTTTGACCTATGACTTTGAAGTCTTTTCAACGGCACAGGACCGCTGGCTAGAAATATCATCGGTATCAAACTTCGAAACCTATCAAGCCAACCGACTCAAATTGCGTTTTAAAGACACCAACGGTAAAAATCAATTGGCTCATACGCTCAACGGCAGCGCTTTGGCTTTACCGAGAGTTATGGCAGGCCTGCTCGAAAATTGTCAAACACCTGAGGGCATAAAAATCCCAGAGGTTTTGGTCCCCTATTGCGGATTTGACTTTATTCCCGCCCCTAAGGGATAAGGATTTTTACAGCGAACGTCTGTCCATCTCGAGACATGTGGTATCTTTAAAGCATGAGACTTCGGATTTTTGTTTTGGTCATGATTGTATTTTGTGCTCCGGTTTGGGCACAAAAAGAGTATTTGGCCCAAAACTACTTTGAACAAGGGGCTTACGATAAAGCCTTGACCCTTTACCAGCGCCTTGTCGAGCAGCAACCACGCCAACCAAAATACGTTTTAGGCCTGGTCAAGACTTACCAACAACTCAGTAAGTTTTCTGAGGCCGAAAATTTACTCAAAGCCAGAACAAAAGGCCAGAGAGTCTACCCTTTGTATTTTGTGGCACTGGCCAATAATTTCAACATTCAGCGTCAAGGAGATTCTGCCAAAGTTTATATCGACAAAGCACTCGAGTATGCCTTTGAGCAACCCAATTATACCATTTCTATCGGCAAAGCACTCAGCGATTTGAGTCTCTTAGAATCTGCTCGGGATCTCTACCAAGGGGTCATGCAACGATTTCCAGAAAAAAATTACAACCTGCAATTAGCACGGGTTTTTGGCGAGCTTGGAGCACTAGAGCCCATGTTTGAAACCTACTTAAGTTTGATGGAAGCCACGCCTAGGTATATTCCAAGCATCCAGCGTTATCTTGAGACTTATGTCACTCAAGACCCGTTAAACCCTGGAAATGTCATGCTCAAAACGGCCCTACTCAAACGATTGGCCGAGAGACAGGAGCCCTTGTATAATAAACTTTTGAGTTGGTTGTTTACTCAGCAAAAGGAATATTTTAAGGCCTTTGTTCAAGAAAAAGCCCTGTTCATGCGCAGTGAAGGGGATTTAGATGGCATCAAACAACTCGGGTATGCCGCTTTGAACGATCTCAATCTCAAAATGGCCAAAACCATATTTAACTATGTTTTAAGTCATGCCGTGGATCCACGTGAGCGCCTCTCTGCCCATCTCCAGATTTTGCGCATAGACCGTCAATTAGAGGAGCGTCCTCTGGATCAAGTTGATTCAAACTATACGCAATTGATTCAAGAATATCCATCCATAGACCAGACCCAACTATTGCTGGATTATGCCGATTTTCTGGCTTTTGAATACAATGAAAATCAAAGGGCAATAGCACTTTTGGGTCAAGCGGCAGATCGAGCACAAAAATCTTATGCCGAGGGACGATTGCGTTTGCTCCTGGGAGATATTTTAGTGTTTAACGGACGCTACAACGACGCATTGATCAACTACGCCTTGGTGCAAAGCGTTCTCAAAGATGATGACTTAGCTCAAGAAGCGAAATTTAAGGAAGCACAAACGAGTTATTTTCGTGGTGATTTTAAGTGGGCACAAACTCAGTTAAAGGTCCTAAAGTCCTCTACAGCACAAAAAATGTCCAACGATGCCATCGCCCTCAACGTACCCATTAGCGAGAACACTTTGGAAGATTCGACACAAACTGCCTTAAAAAAGTTTGCTTCGGCTCAATTACTGATGCATCAAAAAAAATACCCACAAGCCATTGAGGCGCTTGAAACACTTCAAAAGAGGAACAAACCGATCGTCTTGCCGATGATGTCCTCTATAATCTGGGTCAGCTTTACGTGCTCACTAAGGCGCCGTCCCTGGGTAAAGACCGATGGGAAAACCTCATTAGTCAATACCCGGATAGTGTCTACATCGATGATGCGCTTTATGCTTTGGCCCAGCTTATGCTCAGTGAATTCAATGCCCCGCAGGAGGCCAAATCCTATCTCGAAGACATCATTTTTAATCATGCCGACAGCATCTATTTTATTGCGGCTCAGAAACAATACAGAACCTTACGTGGGGATCAAATTAATTAAATACCGCGCAAAGCACTTAAGTCTATGTACATATACAACGTCACGATCACCCTGGAGCCCGAAATTGAAGCCCAATGGCTCAATTGGATGCGACAAGAGCATATTCCCGAAATGATCGCTACAGGTAAATTTATCGGTGCGCTTATGACCAAAGTAATCACTGATCAAGACTTAGGCGGCCCCACATATTCGGTTCAATACCGATGTAACAATAAAGCGGTACTTCAAAATTACTATGTCGAGGATGCCGAGAATATGCGGGCAAAAAGCGCTCCATTTGCTGGAAAATTTATCGCTTTTCGCACAGAACTCGATGTGATTCAAGAATTCTCATGAGTGTCAGTCCCAAAAAACATCTCGGCCAACATTTCCTAAAGGATTCTAGTGTTGCTCAGCGCATCGCTGATTTACTCAGTGGTGAAGGCTACATCCAACTTCTAGAAATAGGTCCTGGTACGGGTGTGCTCACCCAGTTTTTGATAGACAAACCCTGGAGGCTTACCGCCCTTGATCTGGATCAAGAATCTATCGATTACCTGAATCAGTACTACCCCCAAGAGAAACTCACTGTGCGCTATGGAGATGTTTTAAAGGAGGACTTAAGTGCGCTGTTCGGCCAAGAACCTTTTGCCGTGGTAGGTAATTTTCCGTACAATATATCCTCTCAAATTGTCTTTAAAACCCTGGAGTGGCGACATCAAATCCCTGAATTCTGCGGGATGTTTCAGAAGGAAGTGGCCCAACGCATATGCGCCGCCCCTGGCAGCAAAACCTACGGTATACTTTCTGTATTAACTCAAGCCTTTTACCAAACAAAATATCATTTTACTGTCCCTCCTGGAGTATTTCACCCCCCACCAAAGGTAGATTCGGGTGTTTTGCATCTCAAACGTCATGAGATCATTGAACTGCCCTGTGACGAGGCATTGTTTTTTAAAGTGGTGAAAACCAGTTTTCAACAGCGGCGTAAAACCTTGCGCAACAGTTTAAAAATCTTCAATATCTCTCAAAAACTCAAAGAAGATAGTATCTTTGCTAGGCGTCCGGAACAATTATCCGTTGCGGAATTCATTACGCTAACCCAAAAACTGGAAAGCGATGGCATTTCAACTCACTCCTGAATTCTTAGAGAATGTTGAGCAGTTGGTTGCGCAAAAAAAGCGTAAAGCCATACGTGACCTTATGGGGCAATTTCATTTTGCAGACCTCGCAGAAGTTCTCGATGCCTTAGAAATAGACTACGCCACTTATTTGGTTAAATCTCTGGAGAGTGATGTCACCTCTGAAGCCCTGATGGAGCTCGACGATGATGTGCGCGAAAAAATTCTCGATCGTCTATCGCCCAACGAAATTGCTCGTGAGCTTGAAGAAATGGATACCGATGATGCGGCCGACGTTGTCTCAGAGCTCGATATTGCCATACAGCGTACAGTCATCGACCGTATAGAGGACGAAGCGCACGCCGCAGATATTGTGGAACTACTCAAGTATGACGAGGATACTGCAGGGGGGCTCATGGCCAAAGAATTGGTCAAAGTCAAAGACACTTGGACTACCGCTGGTTGCATTCGTGAGATGCGTCGACAAGCTAAAAACGTAACACGTGTCCATTCAATTTATGTAGTCGATAAAGATGGAATCCTCAAAGGCCGTCTTTCTTTAAAAGATCTTCTAACGGCACCCGAGCGAGCGCGTATTGCAGACATTTATATACCCAAGGTAGATTATGTCACCGACAACACCGATGGAGAAGAGGTCGCCCGCATCATGCAGAAATACGATCTTGAAGCCATACCTGTAGTCAATGAGGCTGGGGTTCTCCTAGGGCGTGTAACCATTGATGATATTGTAGATTTTATTCGAGAAGAAGCCGAAAAAGATTACCAAATGGCCGCGGGGATTAGCGCCGATGTTGAGGCTGATGACAGTTTAGGAAAACTCACTAAAGCACGTTTGCCGTGGCTGCTTATCGGTATGTTTGGGGGGATTGGGGCCGCCAGTATCATTGATGGGTTTGGCACAATACTCATTGACTTTCCGAATTTGTTTTTGTTTGTGCCTTTAATTCAGGCTACGGCGGGTAATGTCGGGGTACAATCCAGCGCCATTGTGGTACAAGGTTTGGCCAATGACACCCTCAAAGGCAATATAGCCGCCCGTCTGATTAAGGAAACCGCCCTGGCCCTGATTAACGGTCTAAGTATTGCATTGATCGTCCTGGTTTTTAGTCACTTATTTTTTAACACGACTTATCTTGAGTCTATCAGTATCGGCATTGCTGTGGTTGTGGTTATTTTGATAGCGGCCCTTGTCGGTACTTTTGTTCCCATGCTTTTGGACAAAAAAGGTGTTGACCCAGCCGTAGCTACGGGGCCCTTTATCACGACCAGCAACGATGTTTTTGGCATACTGATCTACTTTTTGATTGCCAAACTCATCCTCGGTTTTTAATTACGTTCTATGAATGTTCTTCACATTGATCAAAACCATCCTGTTTTGTGGTCCGATTTGGACGCTTTAGGTTATAAAAATATAGAGGGGTATCGCTTGAATCGACAAGAGATTTTGTCGATAATTCAAGACTTCGAGGGCGTAGTGATACGCAGTAGGATTCTTATCGACCGAGCGTTTTTGGACGCTGCAAAAAATCTAAAATTCATTGCCCGTGTTGGCGCTGGACTCGACGCGATCGACATCGACTATGCCGCAGAAAAAGGGGTGCAACTCATCAGTGCCCCAGAGGGCAACAGCACCGCGGTTGGCGAACACGCTTTGGGCCTTTTGCTGAATTTAATGAACAATCTGAATCGCGCCGACCGTCAATTGCGTCAAGGATCATGGCAGCGTGAGGCCAACCGCGGCGTAGAGCTCTCCGGGCATACCGTAGGCATCATTGGCTATGGCCATATGGGCAAAGCCTTTGCTAAAACCCTGCGCGGATTTGATTGCCCCGTGATCTGTTATGACATTGAGCCCGGTGTAGGCGATGACAATGCCCATCAAGTAAGTTTAGAAGAGTTTTTTGCCCAGGCACAAGTAGTGAGTTTACACACGCCGTTGACTCCACAGACCGAATCTATGGTCAATGCGGACTTCATAGATCGGTTTACCCACAATATTTATTTGATCAATACGGCAAGAGGGCGATCAGTAGTCACCGCAGATTTGTTCATGCGCTAAAACATGGCAAGGTTCTCGGTGCTGGACTGGATGTTTTAGAATACGAGCACAGCTCCTTTGAAAACTTACTCAGCCAAGATCCCCCAGAGGCGCTTAAAGCCTTATTGGCCTTAGACAACGTCATTTTATCGCCACATATCGCTGGCTGGACGCATCAGAGCAAAGAAAAATTAGCCCGGGTAATCGTGGCTAAAATCCAAAATCATTTTCCCCTGAACTAACTGATTATGGCCAACAATTTCAAGACCCCAGAAGACTATATCGCCCAAGTCCCAAAGGAGCGCAAAGACGCCTTTGAGGCTTTGCGTCAAACTGTTCTGAAAAACTTACCCGAGGGGTTCAAGGAAGTCATCAGCTATGGCATGATTGGTTATGTGGTGCCTTTTGAAACTTATCCTGACGGCTATCATTGTAGCCCTGAGTTACCCCTGCCTTTTATCAATATCGCCAACCAGAAAAACTTTATCGCCCTGTATCATATGGGCATATACGCCGATCCAGAGTTGCTGAGTTGGTTTCGACAGCAGTATCCCAAGCACAGTAAAACAAAACTCGATATGGGCAAAAGCTGTATTCGGTTTAAAAAACCCGATCAAATACCCCTTGGCGCTTATCGCAGAATTATGCCAGAAAGATGACGCCACAAGATTGGATAATGCGCTACGAATCTCAAGTCAAAAAATAACGTTTAACTCTTTATTCCCCTTCTGACGCCTCTTGATATTTGCGCTCCAGCTCCGCTTGGAATTCCTCCATCACTGGCTTCACCGTACTTTCGGGTAAATCTGCGATTCTGATATACATCAATCCATCGATCGCATTGTTGAATAAAGGATCTACATTAAAGGCCACGACCTTTGCGTTTTGCTTGATGTATTTTTTTAGCAAGACTGGCAGGCGCAAACTGCCTGGCTCCACCTCATCGATGATTTTATCGAACTTATTGAGGTCCGCCTCGGTGGCGTCAAAAATAAAGTCTTTATCGCCATCCTTGAGTTTGACTTTGTACTCCTTTTTAGGCTTGACATATTGTGCCAAATAAGGATCGTAGTAATTGGATCTCATGAATTCAATCATCAAACTCTTGCTGAACTCCGAAAATTTATTGGAAATACTGACGCCCCCGATGAGGTATTTATGATCGGGAAAGCGCAATGTGGTATGCACAATGCCCTTCCAAAGCAGAAATAACGGCATGGGGCGTTGTTGGTAGTTCTTCACCACAAAAGCCCGACCCATTTCAATGGACTGAGCCATAAAATCATGCAGCTCAGGATCAAATCTAAAGAGCTTTTGCAGATAAAAACCATCGATACCATAGCGTTTGAAAATGTCCTGACCCAGCCCCATGCGATAGGCTCCTGCGATTTGAAGGGCCTTATTGTCCCAAAGAAATAAATGCTGGTAATAGGTGTCATATGGGTCTAGATCGGTTGCGTTATTGGTGCCCTCACCAATTTCTCGAAAAGTTATTTCACGCAATCGTCCTATCTCTTTAAGTACATGAGGAATATGCTCAGGACTAGCAAGAAAAACCTCATAGTTTTTACTCACCAGTAGCCGACTCGACCCCTCCCTGAGTAGAGCGACTTCATCGGCCATAAGTGCGGGGGCAACAGGCCCTTCTATTGATTTAGGCGCCTTTGGCAGTTTGATTGCAGATGGAAGCTGACCGAGCAAGGGCTTCTTTTTATAGGGATTGGCCAGAACATAGGTCTTTTTGCGCAAAAATGCAGTAAACGCCTCGAGGCTTTCGTGCTCTTTTTGGTCCTCAACAGAAATCGGACGACCTATTCTCACGCGGATCACCCGCTGCTTTTGGGTCAAAAGCTCGGAGGGTAATTTCGCCGTGCGCAAGGTATCACTCACGCGGGCAAGTCGGTAAAACAACTGACTGTTTTGAGCGTGAAAATAAATAGGCACTACAGGGACCTCAGCCTTTTTGATGAGTTTCATTGCGGCCACTTCCCACGGTTTATCGACAAGCAATTTACCGTCGCGATAGGTAGAAACTTCACCTGCTGGAAAGATCCCTAGACCATGACCCTGCTGTAAATGTTTGATAGCACTTTTAAACCCTGCCACACTGCCTGCCACTTTTTTATGCTGTTCAAAAGGATTCACCGGCATGACGTATGGCTTTAGCGGCTCAATACGGTGCAACAAAAAATTAGCGATGATCTTAAAATGTGGTCGGTGTTCTAGCAATAGCTTGAGCAGCAAAATGCCATCAATACCCCCCAAGGGATGATTAGAAATGGTAATAAAAGGTCCTGATTTAGGCAGACGTCTCAGGTCCTCCTCTGGGATTTCAAATTTAATCTCAAACTCTTCAAGAAGTCGATTGATGAACTCTAGATCCTTGAAGTGCTTATTGCGGTCGTAAATTTTATTGAGCGTCGCGATTTTTAAAAGCCGCATCAGTCCCCAGCCCATGGCGGTACCGATGATTCCCAAATGATCCACCTTAATGGCCCTGGCTACTTCCTTTGCATTGACTAATCCCACCGCCTAGTTCACTATTGATTGGTTAGTTGTAAAGATACGCAAAGTCTCCATTAGTCAACACCTTGAAGTACAAGTTGTAAGGTATTTCCACTTTCTTGTCGCAAGAGCACTTCTCTGTCTTGAATTGCCTTGGCTACCATTTTTGACGAGGCGTGCCGTAAGGTCAAAAGTGTGACTTTCGGATGCACCACCACTTGAAATTGCTTTTGTAAATGCCCAACCAGCTGGGAAAGTTTTTTGTATTTATTGTCCACACAAACCGAAAAACTAATGGCCGAGTTTTGAATCAATTCAACTTTCATTTGATAGGCATGCAGCCATTTGAAGACCTGACCAATATGGTTCTCCATCATGAAATTAAAATCCAAAGCCGATAATTGAATTAATACCTGCTGCTCTTTCTTAATGATGCAACCCACTTTAGGCTTTAGATCAGGGCCAGTGCCCACACGGGTTCCAGGAGCCTGCGGATCGTTAAATGGTGTTACAAAAAGTGGGATTTCTTTGCGCTGTAACGGCTGCAGGGTCTTGGGATGAATCACCGAAGCGCCGTAAAAAGCTAGCTCTATGGCTTCGCTATAAGAAATTTGCTCCAGCAGGACCGTTTCCTTAAAATATCTTGGGTCAGCACTGAGCACTCCTGGCACGTCCTTCCAAATGGTGACGCTCAAGGCATTGAGGCAATAGGCAAAAATCGCTGCGCTATAATCACTGCCTTCTCGACCCAAAGTGGTGGTGAAATTATGCTTGGTCTCACTGCCTAAAAACCCTTGAGTGAGGGTCATACCCTTGGGGTTTAGGTTTTCTTTTATGGCCTTTTGAGTCGCTACCCAATCTACCGTCCCCTCACGATAAGTCGCATCGGTTTTGATGCATTGGCGCACATCGAGCCATTGAATATCAATCCCCGAATCTTGGCAATAATGACTGACGATCGTGGTGGAGAGCAGTTCCCCATAGCTGACGATTTGATCATAGACAAAGGCGTGTTCCGTGGCTTTGTTTTGACGAATAAAATCACTCAATGCTTGACGCATATTCGTGAGTGCCCCAAATACAGGATGACTCGGCTTGTCGAATAATTCCCGGGCAACAGCCAAATGCATAGCAAATACTTCGGATATGTATGCCTCACAATCTGGATCATTATCGAGGTAAGCGTGCACGACTTTCTCCAGGGCATTGGTGGTTTTGCCCATGGCCGAAACCACTACCACAAGGGGCTGGTTTTCAACTAATTTAAGAACATGGACCACCTGTTTAACCCCTTTGGCATCTTTTACAGAAGCCCCGCCAAATTTATATACCTTCATGATTCTAAATATGCTGATAAGGCGTGACCGTCCATAGACACAACGCGCCACTCTTTTAAAACATTGGCACCAGATTTTTCATAAAAATCTACAGCTGGTGTATTCCAATCGAGCACCTCCCAATTCACGCGCTTTACGCCACGCGCCTTGGCATAGGACAATACGCTGCGATACAAGGCCGTGCCTATACCTTGACCCCGAAACTCTTCTTGAACCATCAAATCTTCTTGGTGAATGGTCGGGCCTTTCCAAGTAGAGTATCGCGGATAAAATAAAGCCATACCCACAATTTCAACCTTCTGTTCTAAATGAACCTCTGCCACATAACACCAAAATTTTGGGTCGGTTCCAAAACCATCTCTTTCGAGATCTTCAACAGTAATGACGACTTGATCTGAAGCTTTTTCAAAGTCTGCTAACCCCTGAATCAAACGCAAAATTGCGGGAGCATCATCTTTGGTAGCAAAACGAATCAAGGGTTCCATAGCCAGGGTTGTGGAACAAATATCGGATGTATTTATCAAAAATCCCGATATTTACATCAATTTCCTAACCAAATCTTATGGCTGTTCAAAAGAACAAAACCCTCGGCGAATTCATCATCGAAAACCAAAGTGAATTTCAGTATTCTTCGGGTGAATTATCGCGTTTGATTAACTCTATACGCCTTGCCGCAAAGGTGGTCAACCACGAAGTAAACAAAGCGGGATTAGTCGATATTATTGGGCAAGCAGGTGAGGTGAACGTGCAGGGTGAGGATCAGCAAAAACTCGATGTATTTGCCAACGAAACATTTATTAAAACCCTGACTAATAGAGAAATCGTTTGTGGTATTGCCAGCGAAGAAGAAGATAACTTTATCACCATTCAAGGCCGCAATGGCCAAAATGAGAACAAATATGTGGTGCTTATCGACCCCCTAGATGGATCCAGTAATATCGATGTTAATGTCTCAGTAGGCACTATATTTTCGATTTACAGACGAGTCTCTCCGGCAGGGACCCCGGTATCTCTTGAGGATTTTCTACAACCAGGCAATCGTCAGGTCGCGGCCGGCTATATCATCTACGGCACCTCAACCATGATTGTTTATTCGACAGGGCACGGGGTTAATGGGTTTACCTTAAATCCTGCATTAGGGACTTATTATTTGTCACATCCGAATCTGAGCTTTCCAAAAACCGGTAAAATCTACTCGGTCAATGAAGGGAATTATGTGCACTTTCCTCAGGGCATAAAGGATTATATTAAATACTGCCAAAAAGAAGAGGAGGACAGGCCTTACACCTCACGCTATATTGGATCACTGGTATCGGATGTCCACCGCAACATGATTAAAGGCGGCATTTACATATATCCAAACACCTCCAAAGATCCTAATGGAAAACTTAGACTGCTCTACGAGTGTAACCCCATGGCATTTTTAATAGAACAAGCCGGTGGAAAAGCGAGCGATGGTTATCGCCGAATTTTGGATATCGAGCCTAAAGAATTACACCAAAGAACACCCTTTATCGGAGGCAGCGCTTCTATGGTCGAAAAGGCAGAATACTTTATGGGGCTTTATCCCGAGAAGACCAATCTCTAGGTTCAAAACCCGTGAATCCTAGAGTAAGATTAAAAGACTCTCGAAAACTGAGATCGAGCACTTGCCTTTAGAGCAGCGCCTTATTTCTTGTTAAGCAGGTACTGGTAGTCTTCCACATCAAGACCTCCAGTGAAAATTTCAATGGAACGCTTGATTATGGCCTTTGCATCAGCTTCACTATAGCCCAACCCAATGGCGTAGCGCTGAATCAAAATTTGTTCGTGGGCATCGATATTGTGGTCGACTAAAATCACTTTGAATAAATCGAGCAAGCGCTCCAAACGTTTAATCGAAGAGCTAGGTGGATTAATGGGGTAGCTTTTGGGATTTTTGAGTATCTCTTGATACTCATCATCAGTAATATTGAGCTTGCGGGCAAAACGCTGCAAAAGAGCAAGTTCAGACTCAACAAGGCCTGCATGACTCTCGGCTAAGTAAACTAAGGAAGCAAAATGACCTAAATTACTGCGGTGTTCCCCGCTCTCGAATAAATCTGTAAATGACATGGGTTTGGTGTTAGACTGCAAATATAAAATTTGTCAGGCAGATTTCTTTTTTTCTGGCGTCAAAAATTCATGGGATTGTTTTGCTGTACGAAGCCAGTTAGTATCTTTGTCGCCCGATGGTGCCCAGCCGCATATCCGCCCTATTTGAACAGTCTTTGCCTTGGCAAAAATTGAGGCAACGCCTGTCCGAAAATCAACGGATCACGCGCGTTTCTGGTCTTGTTGGCTCCGCTCAAAGTCTGATTATTTCCAAGATCTTTTTGCAGCAGCAAAGACCTATGGTCTGCGTAATGAACGACAAAGAGACGGCGGCCTATTTGCTCAATGACCTCGAAGGACTGCTCGATCAAGAGCATGTGCTATTTTATCCGGGCAGTTATCGCAGGCCTTATCAAATCGAGGAGACGGACAACAACAATGTCCTGATGCGCTCTGAGGTGCTCACTCATTTGAGCAGTCGCAAAAAGCCCGCCCTGATCGTCACCTATCCCAACGCCCTGTTTGAACAGGTGGTGACTAAGAAAACGCTCAAGCAAAATACCATCAAATTAAAAACTGGGGAACAGCTCGATGTTGATGGACTTAATGAATTACTATTCGAAGCCCAGTTCAAACGCGTGGATTTCGTCACTGAGCCTGGTGAATTTTCGCTTCGTGGGGGTATTGTGGATGTGTTTTCCTTCAGTAACGATCACCCCTATAGGCTCGAATTTTTTGAGGATACCCTTGAGAGCATCCGCGAATTTGATATTGAAACTCAGCTATCCATAGACATAAAAAACAAGATTTCTATCATTCCTGATGTCGGAGAAAAGTCCCGAGCAGTGGTGCGGCAAAGCTTTTTGTCTTACGTGGGGCCCGAGGCTTTGGTTGTATTACAAGATCGACAGTTTATTTTGGATCAAATGCAAGGGCTTTTTGAAAAAGCAACCGAGCATTACAACCAACTTGAGAGTCCGCTCAAGTGGTCTGCGCCCCAGGCACTTTTTTGTGACCCAAATCTGCTGGACAAAGACCTCAAGAATACAGACAATATATGTTTGGTTCCAAAAAGCGATACCGCTCCAGACCTGAGTTTTGATCAAAGTCCTCAACCCTCGTTCAACAAGCAATTCAATCTGCTGATTGATCATATAAATTCGAGTCATCGCCAAGGGATGACCACGATTCTTTGCTGTGGATCAGAGGCGCAAGCCAAACGATTTAGAGATATTTTTGAGGACAGCACCAAGGACGTCGAAGGCTATCGTATCGAGGTCTTCTCTCTTCATCAAGGCTTTGTGGATAACGATCAGGGCATCGCCTGTTACACAGATCACGAAATTTTTGAACGCTACCACAAGTTCAAACTCAAAAACGGTTTGGCCAAAAAACAAGCCGTGAGTATCAAAGCACTCTCCCAATGGCAAATCGGGGATTATGTGACCCATATCGATCACGGTATCGGAACCTTTGGGGGCTTGCAACAAATCGAGGTGGAGGGCAAAACCCAAGAAGCCATAAAACTGGTCTATGGGGATCGCGATATTTTGTATCTGAGCATACACGCACTACACAAAATCGCCAAATTCAATGGTAAAGACGGCTCTGTGCCAAAGCTCTATAAATTAGGCAGTGCCGCATGGAAAAACCTCAAAAGCAAAACCAAGAAAAAGGTCAAGCAAATCGCCTTTAACCTCATAGAATTATATGCCAAAAGACGGATGCAAAAGGGCTTTGCCTTTGGTCCAGATTCTTATCTCCAACACGAACTAGAATCGTCTTTTTTATACGAAGACACTCCGGACCAGACCTCAGCGACAAATGACATTAAAAAAGACATGGAGCGCTCTCAACCCATGGATCGTCTCGTCTGTGGAGATGTCGGCTTTGGTAAGACTGAGGTTGCTATTCGCGCCGCGTTTAAAGCAGTGGACAACGGCAAGCAAGTGGCAGTGCTCGTGCCCACCACTATTTTGGCTTTTCAACATTTTAAAACCTTTTCAAAACGTCTGGCGGATTTACCCGTCAATGTCGATTATTTAAATCGCTTTCGTACGGCCAAAGAGCGCAAGGATGTTTTAGAACGTCTCAAAGACGGGCGACTAGATATTGTCATCGGGACGCATCAGCTGGTCAATGCCTCGGTGCAATTCAAGGACATTGGTCTGCTCATTGTCGACGAGGAACAAAAGTTTGGAGTTGCGGTCAAAGACAAGCTCAAAACCCTCAAGGAAAATATCGATACCCTCACCTTGACGGCGACACCCATCCCGCGAACCTTACAATTCAGTTTGATGGCCGCAAGGGACCTTTCGGTCATCAGCACCCCGCCGCCAAACCGCTACCCGATTGAGACCCAAGTGGTCCGCTTTAGCGAAACCCTGCTGCGCGACGCCATACATTATGAGCTCTCTCGTGGTGGTCAGGTATTTGTGGTACAAAACCGAATTGAACACATTCACGAACTCGCAGGGGTCATACAAAGACTGATCCCAGAGGCTAAAATTGCTGTAGGACACGGACAAATGGACGGCAAAAAACTCGAATCCATCATGATGGGCTTTATGGAGAACGAGTATGACATTTTGGTCTCTACCACCATCATAGAAAATGGATTGGACGTTTCTAATGCCAATACTATTTTGATCAACAACGCCCACCATTTTGGGCTGTCTGACCTGCATCAAATGCGGGGGCGCGTGGGGCGCAGTAACAAAAAAGCTTTTTGTTATTTCATCACGCCACCTTATTCGGCCATGACCGACGAGGCGCGCAAACGCATGACGGCTCTGGAGCAGTTTAGTGATTTAGGCAGTGGAATTCACATCGCCATGAAGGATCTTGAAATCCGAGGCGCAGGAGATCTGCTCGGCGGTGAACAAAGCGGGTTTATCAATGAAATCGGTTTTGAAACCTATCAAAAAATCTTAGCCGAGGCCATTGAAGAACTCAAAGAAAAAGAGTTTAAAGACCTCTACAAAGATCAATTGGCTAAGAAAAAAGTCTTTACTCGAGATACCGTGGTGGACACCGACTTTGAACTGCGCTTCCCTGAGGACTACATCAACAGTGTCACCCAAAGACTTCAGTGTTATACCGAGCTCAACGAACTCAGTAAAGCAGAGGACTTTATCGTCTTTGAGAACAATCTCATCGATCGTTTTGGGGCCCTTCCGCCACCGGCTCGAGATCTTTTGGAGTGTGCTAAACTCAAACTCATTGCCGCTGAACTTGGTCTTGAGCGGGTAGTTTTGAAAAATAAGCGCATGATCGGCTATTTCATACAAGATCAGCAAAGCCCATTCTATCAAACCCCGGTGTTCCAAAATATCATTCAAGTGGTACAAACCCACAGCGGTGACCAAATGAAATTAAAGGAAAAACAAACCAAAAACGGCCTGCGTCTGCTTTTGACCGTCGAGAAAATCCCCACGGTAGCCACGGCCTTAAGTCATCTACGCCTACTGCTTCAAAACGGGTAAAAGGCATCCTCGATGTGGCTTACTTTATAGTCCTGTGGCGTCCCAACAACAGAAATCAAATCAAAGCGAACTGCTGCATCGATGGCATTTAAGCGATGTAATAATTGATGACCCGCCCGAATCAAGTGCTTTTGTTTTTGTCTATTTACTGCGGATATGGGGTCCTGCCATAGCACAGTAGACCTGGTTTTCACCTCAACAATAACGATCTCGGAAGGACAATCCTGAACAACGAGGTCTAATTCTAAACGCCCTGTTCGGTAGTTTTTAAAAAGAATTGCAAACCCCTTGGCGCGCAAAAATTCTTCGGCGACTTGCTCGCCCCACTGGCCTAAATCATTGTGCTGCGCCATGGACCCGGATTTCAGCCTTGTCTGAAGTAACCGTCAAGGTACAGGGGAGTCCTAGGGGTAACGCACGATTGTCGGGCAGATGGCCGATGGGCGCGTCAAAAACTACAGGGTAAGATTCCCCAGCCACAGCCGCCCATATAATCTGGCGCGTGTCATAGCCAAAGGGAATTGCATGGTCGTTCATATCGGTCATACCGCCTACAATTAGCCCGGCTAGATTCCGGAGCATACCGCTGCGCTTGAGGGCGTGCATCATGCGGTCGATATGGTAAAGATATTCATCAAGGTCTTCTATGAAGGAGAATTTTTCCGCGGGTATCAATCGAATCCTCACTGCCCAGAAGACTGTAAATCAAGGATAGATTACCCCCTACAACGTGGGCGGTGACCGCACCTACGCGCCTTGTCAGAGTCTCGTCCTTTCTTGAAGTTACGGGCCATGCTACAGTGTAGCTCTGTCCCGTCAAGGCCTGACCGATAGTCTGAGCGGTGGCCTCTGATTTTTCACCAAGGGCCAAAGGCATTTGGGCGTGCAAGCTCGCCCATCCTAATGATTGCAATCGTGCATGCAGAGCCGTGACATCAGAGTAACCGATAACCCATTTTGGATGTTGTTTAAATCCCTCAAAATTGACCTGATCTAAAATTCTGATGGTGCCGTAACCCCCGCGCGCGCACCAGATGGCTTTTACCTGGGGATGGTCCAGAGCCCACTGCAGGTCCTTGGCGCGCGCGGTGTCCGATCCTGCGAGTTGATGGTGCTTTGCCCCTACACTTTGGCCTAAAATGACCTCAAAACCCCATATTTTCAAGTAATCTTTGGCTTGTTGAAGGTCCTCTTCAGTCACAAAACGGGCCGTGGCAATGATTGCCACCAAATCTCCAGGCACCAAGAAATCAGGCGAGGAAAACTTGGCCGGTGACGCGCTCGCGGACCGAAACCCTGCCGAGATCCGAGACTCAGAAAATTTAGGGTCATTGAATTTAGAGGTCATGTCTGTAAACTCCATTTTATGGATTAAATTTTGAAATAAAAATATTTTGGGAAGAATTATAAAGTTAAACATTTCTCACCAAGTGCTGTCTAATAAATAATATTTCATAAATTGGACTGTAAATGAGCTCATTAGAATTGAACACTAACGCCATCTCTTGTAACTCTAGCACATTGGACCCCTATGTGCCCGGAGGGGATAATCCTTGGAATAAGGCCAAAGTAAAACACTGCTATCGACGATTGGGCTATGGAACAGATTTAAACAACATAAATGTCGGTGTCAATGCAAGTCCAGGAGCTCTCGTCGATCAAATTGTCGACAGTGCAGCCAATGCACCACTGCGTGAGGACCCTGTTTGGGGCTATTACAGATTTAGTGATTTTAGTAATTACACAGAAGAAAATCCGCAATACATCAACGATTTCAGAATTGAGACCGGAAATCTTATGGTTACAACGGGGCTAAAGGGAAGAATGATCTTTTTTTGGCTGAATCATTTTGTGACGGAACTCCCCTCATATAATTATTCCCCATATCTGTTTCAATATTTTCGTACTGCAGAACAGCATGCTTTAGGCAACTTTAAGGACCTGGTTCACGGCATGGGTCTGACCCCAGCCATGCTGATTTACCTAAATGGCTTTCAAAATACCAATACGGAACCCAACGAGAATTACGCTCGTGAACTTTTTGAACTGTTCACCTTAGGCGAAGGCAACGGATACACTCAAGAAGATATTGTAGAAACCTCAAAGGCCCTGACGGGTTGGAATTTAAGGCCCTCAGGCCGGAGGGCCAATTATCTTTAACACCAATACTTTTTTTAGTGGAGACAAGACCATTTTTGGCCAAACCGGAAACTGGAACTACCACGATGTTATAGATATTCTATTTCAAGAGCGGGGCGAACTCATCGCCCAATATATTTGTCGCAAATTATATCGGTACTTTGTGAGCCCAGATGTCGATGTGATGATTGAAACCGATATTATCACTCCTCTAGCGCAAACCATGCTGGATAATAATTTCGATCTAGTCCCTGTGCTCAAACAGCTATTTAAAAGCGAGCATTTTTTTGATGAAAAAGCATTAGGCGTAATCATTAAAAGTCCTTTCGACCTGATTTTTCAATTCGTTAACGAGTCGAGCTTTTTATTTAATGATGATCTCATGGAGGCCTTTATTTATTACGCTGCTGTGTTGGGTCAAATCATGTTTAACCCACCCGACGTTGCTGGCTGGCAAGGAGATCAAGACTGGATTGGCACCTCGACTATTACCGCGCGCTGGGCCCTGTTTCGCGCTTATTTAAATTTACTATTTGACAGTGGTCAAGAGGAGCGGTTCAGGTCATTGGCCATTAGTTTGTCAGACGACAGCAATGATCCTGCCTACATCACTCAGGTGATTGTCGATCATTTTCATGCTCGGGAACTATTCACTCAAACAGATTACGATATTGCCTTAGAAGTTTTTAAGTGGGAAATTCCTCAAAACTACTACGATGATCGCCTGTGGAATTTGAGTTGGGCCGAAGCGCCGTATCAAGTGCTACTATTGTTAAGTCATTTGGCCACCTGGCCAGAATTTCAACTCAAATAGAAGGCCATGGAGAAAGATAAATTATTTTCAAAAGATAAAAATTCAGGTCAGGCCGATCACGAGCATCACAACCATGAGCATGACTATTGGTCACGCCGCAGTTTTATTCAGGCCCTAGGACTTGTTGGTGGAGGGAGTATGCTCATGGGCAAACAATCGGTCTCTGCGGCTCAGGCTACGCCACTGACTGTTGCTCTTTCCGAAAGTCAAAACGATAACATATTGGTCATCATTCGCCTGAATGGCGGTAATGATGGGCTCAATACCATAGTGCCAGTTTACGATTACGCCACTTATGCCAATCTGCGGCCTAACCTAAGACACTTTGAGCCAAATTTATTGCCGCTCAATGACGACTTCAGCTTGCCAAATTACATGAATGATTTGGAATCTGTATGGGGCGACGGACAAATGAAAGTAGTCCACGGAGTAGGCTATCCTGATCAAAATCTTTCTCACTTTCGATCCAGTGATATTTGGGCTTCTGCAGAACATCAATATGAAGAACAAACTGGATGGTGGGGACGCTATTTTGAGGATTTATACCCAGATTATTTGACCAACCCTCCAGCGGCACCACCAGCAATTCAGGTGGGCAATATTGGTAATTTAATTTTTGACGGTTTCGACAATAACTATGCCTTTACTTTCGCCAATATCGAGCAACTTCAAACTGTTGGCGCCAATGGGGCTTTGCATGATGTACTCAATGTCCCCGATTGTGTTTATGGCGATAAACTCACCTTTTTGCGAGCCGCAGCAAATACGACCTTTACTTACTCCGGAGTCATACACGATGCCTATATGGCCTCTAACAATAATGCCAATTACGGCAACGGCGATTTAGCAACACAGCTTGCTGCAGTAGCTCGTCTGATCAAAGGAGGGCTGGGTACAAAGGTCTACATGGTTTCGCTCGGCAGTTTTGATACTCATGCCAATCAGCGCTACCAACATCAATCGTTACTCCAAGACTTATCGAGCTCGATTAAAGCATTTTACGATGATTTAGGCTCTGGCGGATGGGACCAAAAAGTGCTCTCCATGACTATTTCAGAGTTTGGCCGCAGACCTTACGAAAATGGTTCTGCTGGGACAGATCATGGTGCCGCCTCTCCCATGATGTTGTTTGGCCCCGCATTAAATGGCAGTGGTTTTGTGGGAGACCACCCAGATTTATTGACTTGGGATGATTACGACAACCTAATCCCGTCTTCGGATTTACGAGACGTATATGCGTCGGTACTCGCTAACTGGTTTTGTTTGGATCAAGAGGTGATCGATTCGATATTGCTGAATCACAACTATCAGACTCTGGATTTAGGTCTGGAGTGTCAAGCCCTAAGTACGGGCGACCCTAAACCTTTTTGCGCTTTACCCATCGTCCCGTATATCAAAACAATCAAACCCTCATAGAGCTCGAAACGCAACAAACAGCACACGGCAGAATTACGCTTTACGATATCATGGGGCGCGAATTAGTTACCCTGGCTGACCGCATGTTCTTCCCAGGCAGACACAGCATTGATGTGCGTCAAGCGGCAGGTATTCGATTGAGTTATGGGCAGTATATCTACCGCATTAATTTTGCCGGACAACAGTACAGTAAGTCGATAATGATTCGATAGACATCAGGCCTGGGGCCACAACCCGAAAGTGGACAAAGACAGGCATCGCCAATCTCAATAACGCATTAGATGGAATCCTCGGGCTAAATCATTACTTTTACGGCTTAAATTTGAGTCGTGAAGCAGACCCCGAAACGTTATACCATTACCGCAGCTTTGCCCTATGCCAATGGCCCTGTTCATTTAGGTCATTTGGCGGGCGTGTACATCCCTGCCGATATTTATACCCGCTATTTGCGTCTTCAAGGACGTGATGTCGTTTTTATTTGCGGGAGTGACGAGCACGGAGTACCGATCACCATTAAGGCCAAAAAAGAAGGGGTTACCCCTCAGGCCGTAGTGGATCGTTATCATGAGATTATCGGTAAAAGTTTTGCAGAATTTGGGATCAGCTTTGATAACTATTCAAGAACCTCAGCAGCGATACACCACGAGACAGCGTCAGAGTTTTTTAAAGATCTACACGACAAAGGTGAATTTATTGAGGAAACTACCGAGCAACTCTATGATGCCCAGGCACAGCAATTTTTGGCCGACCGCTTTGTGACCGGTACCTGTCCCAAATGTGGCAACACCGAGAGCTATGGGGATCAATGTGAACAATGCGGTACGAGTCATAACGCTACCGATTTAATTGATCCAAAAAGTACACTTTCGGGTAGCACACCGGTGCGTAAAAAGACAAAACACTGGTTTTTACCCTTGGATGAGCATCAAGCATGGCTCAAGGAGTGGATTTTAAAAGAACATAAATCTGATTGGAAGCCCAATGTTTACGGTCAGTGTAAATCTTGGATTGATGATGGTCTGCGTCCAAGAGCTGTAACACGTGACCTAGACTGGGGGATTCCAGTACCCGCAGAAAATGCTGAGGGAAAGGTTCTTTACGTTTGGTTTGACGCCCCGATAGGGTATATCTCTGCAACTAAAGAATGGGCACAAAATACGGCGGTCGATTGGACTCCCTATTGGCAAGACAAAGACACAAAATTGGTTCACTTTATCGGTAAGGACAACATAGTATTCCACTGTATTATTTTTCCGAGCATGCTCAAGGCTCATGGTGACTATATATTACCGGACAATGTTCCAGCTAACGAGTTCTTGAATCTAGAGGGGGATAAAATCTCCACGAGTCGCAATTGGGCAGTATGGTTGCACGAATATTTAGTTGATTTTCCAGATCAGCAAGACGTCCTGCGTTATGCCTTAACAGCCAATGCCCCAGAGACTAAAGACAACGACTTTACTTGGGCAGATTTTCAGGCAAGAAACAACAATGAGCTTGTAGCCATCTTTGGTAATTTTATCAATCGGGTCTCGGTATTGACCCATAAATATTACAATGGAGTCGTTCCAAAAGCACACAATTACGCACAAGAAGATGAGGCGGTCTTGAGTCAACTCAAGGCCTATCCAAAGGTTATAGCCGATTCCATAGAGCGCTACCGTTTTCGTGAGGCTCAATCAGAGCTGATGAATGTAGCCCGTGCCGGAAACAAGTACCTAGCAGATGCGGAACCCTGGAAGCTCATCAAAAGCGACCCCGAGCGCACAGCTACCATCATGTATGTTGCCCTGCAGATTGCGTCGGCTTTGGCCGTGCTCAGTGAGCCTTTCTTGCCATTTACATCGCGTAAACTCAAAGAATCTCTTGACTTAAATTCTAGTGAACATCCCCTTAGCTGGGCCCAAATAGAAAAAGACCATCCATACATAAAGCCAGGTCATAGAATCGCGCAAAGCCCGCTATTATTTAGAAAAATTGAAGACACAGAAATGGAGGCACAGCGCGAAAAACTGGCCCAAACTAAAATTGACAATCAGCCGATGGAACAGATAAATAACCCCCAGAAAGAACTCATAAATTTTGATGATTTCACCAAAATGGATCTGCGCGTGGGGACCATTTTAAGTGCAGAGAAAATGCCAAAAGCTAACAAACTACTGGTTTTAAAGGTAGACGTTGGTATCGACCAGAGGACGATTGTCTCAGGAATTGCTGAGCATTTTACACCCGAAGAGGTTGTGGGCAAACAAGTCTGTGTGCTGATCAACCTTGCTCCTAGAGCCATTAGAGGGACAGAAAGTCAAGGAATGATTTTGATGGCCGAGGACACAGACGGAAGCTTGCGCTTTGTTACCCCAGACCAGGCTACTGCCGCTGGGTCATCGATTAGATAAATGTTCAGAAGGCTCATTGCTCTAGTTAATTTCTAATAAGTTGAACACCGATTGTAGCATCAGTTTTATGAGCAGCACAAGGAGTTGTAACCTTTACACAAGCTTGGTGGTAATAATGTTTACTGGGCAAGCTTTTTCCGCCTCCTTACTCGGCTGATAAGCCATCGCATCTGGAGTCTTTAAGGTGTGGAACCCCTTCTTTTCTTGGGCGTGCAAAAGGACGCTTTTGCCATCCTTTTTGGACATTTGAAATTGCTCTGGCGCCAGTTCAACGCAATAATTACAGCCGATACATTTTTGTCTTTGCAGCGTAATAATGACCATAAAATTAGTTTATGCCGTAGCGTGCTGAGTTTTTACCACCTTATAAAGTTTGTCCGATGGACGAATACGAAAGGGTAATGGAACCGTAATGCTGTCTCCTTTGGATGCTGTTTCTTGTGTCTTATCGTTTACCAGCATTTCTGAAAGCTCGATTTCCTGAGCACCCGTAGTTGGCCCTTGGATCAGGAGCGTGTCTCCTAGTTTTAAATCGTAGGCTTCTATTTTAAATTCACCAATATTCGATTTTGGGAAAAAGTGTACGCCCTTACCGATATATACTTTCTTTTGTGTCGCTTTAGAGCCATTGGCTTCGCTCCACTCACCGAGTTTTTGACCCAGGTAATACCCACTCCAAAAACCACGATTGTATACTTTTTCAAGTTCTCCCATCCACAAGGTAACCTTCTCCTTGTTAAAATTTCCTGCCGCATGAGCGTCAATGGCCTCTCGATAGGTTTTAATGTCCTTCGCAACATATTCAGGTGCGCGACCACGACCTTCGATTTTCAATACCTTAACCCCTGTATCGATCACTTGATCTAAAAAATCCAAGGTGCAGAGGTCCTTAGGGGACATCATGTACTCATTATCCAATTCGATTTCAAAACCGCTCTCTTGGTCGATCACCGTGTATTTCTTGCGGCAATTTTGCTTGCAAGCTCCACGATTCGCCGAAGAGTTATGAGAATGGAGACTCAAATAACATTTGCCCGACACCGCCATGCACAGGGCTCCATGACCAAAAATTTCTACCTCAACCAGTCTTCCGCTGGGACCTCGAACGTCATCGCGCTGTATCTGGTCAATAATTTTCTTGACTTGACGCAAACTCAGCTCACGACTCATCACCATTGTATCGGCGAACATTGCATAAAACTTAACGGTCTCAATATTGGTGATATTGATTTGTGTCGAGATGTGTATCTCCATACCTATTTGACGGGCATAGGCAATTACCGCTTGATCCATAACAATTACTGCGGTAATACCCGCACTTTTTGCCGCGTCCAATAATGTCTTGATGATCGAGAGGTCGTGATCATAAATGATGGTGTTCAGGGTCAAATAGGTGCGTACCTTTTTAGCCTCACAGCGCTTTACAATTTCTGGTAAGTCCTCTATAGTAAAATTTATGCTGGCGCGAGCGCGCATGTTGAGCTGATCCACGCCAAAATAAACTGAATCCGCTCCATTGTCAATTGCTGCCTGCAGTGATTCAAAATTTCCGGCGGGTGCCATCAATTCTATTGTCCCATTTTCCGTCATTGCCTGAACATTAATTTCGACAAAGGTAATGATTGCGTTAAATTAATGATATAAAAATCTGGGCGGCCTTCGCCGCCCAGATAACTGTCAAACTTAAAGCATGAGCAAATTGTGACAATGCACCTCGGTAGCATAACGTCTCTGACCCTCTGGATCATCCCACGATCGGGTGACGAGCTTGCCCTCTAAGGCCACTTCCTTGCCTTTGCCCAAATAAAGTTCTATCAGTTCGGCGGTTTTTCCCCAGGCTACCACATAATGCCACTGTGTGTCGGTTATGCGTTCTCCTTTGTTGTTTTTGTAACTCTCATTAGTGGCCATAGAAAACTTTGCTAGTTTTCGACCTGAGGCCACAGTTACAATTTCTGGATCATTGCCCAAATTTCCGATCAACTGTACTTTGTTTCTTAACGTACTCATAATTCTAATTTTAAATATTAAACAGTTAATAATGCCTGCCAATAGACAGATTGACTCTGCAAACATCATATAGTTTGACCCTCAAACGGTAATTTTAAACGTTTAACTTTAAAGGAGTTTGATGGAATTTATGAATTCGTACTTCGTCAATTTTTGTATCTTCAAAGACTTGTAGTATCCATCGGACTTGGCCAAAATGACCGTTTAAAATCAGCCAGTCTGAAGCAACAAATTAGACGCCATGAATCATTATCATCTAGACAGTTTAACGGCCTACGAACAAGCCTACAATTATAGTATTGATCGTCCTGAGGCTTTTTGGGACGAAATCGCCAAAAACAACTTTGCATGGAGAAAATCTTGGGATAAAACCCTTGATTGGGATAAAAAAAATAGTAAAGTTCGGTGGTTTGTAGGCGGACAATTAAACATCACGGAGAATTTGCTCGATCGCCATTTGGCCCATCATGCAGACAAAACAGCCATCATCTTTGAACCAAATAATCCGGATGAGGCCCCCCAAAAAATCAGCTATTCGGACCTGGCCAAGTCGGTCAATAAAATGGCGAACGTTCTTAAGGATCAAGGAGTACAAAAAGGGGACCGCGTTTGTATTTACCTCCCGATGATTCCAGAATTAGCCATAAGTGTTTTGGCTTGCGCTCGTATCGGCGCGATACATTCGGTGGTGTTTGCAGGCTTTTCATCAAGTGCTTTAGCGGCACGTATCAATGATTGTGATAGCGCTTTGGTCATCACCAGCGATGGTGGGTATAGAGGGGCAAAGACCATAGATTTGAAAAAAATCGTTGACCAAGCCTTAGAAGATTGTCCCGGGGTTAGAAGAACTTTGGTAGCCACACGAACAAATCAAAAAATCAATATGGCAGAAGGCAGAGACCTCTGGTTAAAGCCCTTGCTCGACCAAGCCTCTGAACATTGTCCCGCGACAATTATGGATGCCGAGGACCCTTTATTCATCTTGTACACCTCGGGCTCGACGGGTAAACCAAAGGGTATGGTGCACACCTGTGGTGGATACATGGTCTACACCGCCTATACGTTTAAAAATATCTTTCAGTACCATCAAAATGACATATACTGGTGTTCTGCCGATATTGGTTGGATTACAGGCCACAGTTATATTATTTATGGCCCATTAGCCAATGCAGCCACAACTGTAATGTTTGAAGGCGTACCCTCTTACCCTGATTATGGTCGGTTTTGGGCCATTATTGAAAAATATAATATCGCACAATTCTACACCGCACCGACAGCCATTCGGGCCTTGGCCAAGGAATCTTTGGACTACGTCACTCCCTATGATTTGTCCAGTCTTAAAGTACTAGGAACAGTAGGTGAGCCCATTAATGATGAAGCCTGGCAGTGGTACTACAAATACATTGGTCAGAGCAAAGTCCCCATTATCGATACTTGGTGGCAAACAGAAACTGGAGGGGTGATGATTACTTCGCTTCCCGGCATCACACCAGCAATACCAACTTTTGCTACGCTACCGTTGCCGGGAGTACAACCTGTTTTACTGAATGAAAATGGACATGAAATCAGTGATGCCCAAGCCTCAGGCCTGCTTTTTATCAAACATCCCTGGCCCTCTATGGCACGAACAATTTGGGGAGATCACCAGCGATATGTGCAAACTTATTTTGGCGCACAGCCGGATAAATACATGACTGGTGATGGCGCTACCAGAGACGCTAAAGGCAATTACCGCATCACCGGCCGTGTCGATGACGTGATCATTGTCTCGGGTCATAATTTGGGGACCGCACCCATTGAAGACGCAATAAATGAACACGAATTGGTTGCGGAGAGTGCAGTCATTGGCGTACCACATCCAATAAAGGGCAACAGTCTTTTTGGATTTATTATTCTTAAAGAAAATCCACGTGATCAAGATGCGCTCAAAAGCGAAATCAATCAATCCATTGCCCAACAGATTGGACCAATTGCCAAACTCGATGAGATGGTCTTCACTCCTGGATTACCAAAAACACGAAGCGGAAAGATCATGAGGCGTATTTTACGCAACATAGCACAAAATAATTTTGATGCTCTTGGCGATACCAGTACCCTACTGAACCCAGAAATTGTCCGTGAGTTAATTCGGGTGATAGAAAAAAAGTAATAAAAGTGAATTAGGGTACGGTTTTTGTAAAGACAAAGCCATCACTGAATAAACCCTAATCATTAAGATTACTCAATGCGTCAAGTTCTTTTTGTGCTGAGCCTATTGCTTTGCTCCCTTACATCGGCACAAACCTTAAATATTTTAGACAGCAAGTCACTCCAACCTATAGTTCACGCAACGGTATTGGATACGATAACCGATCAATACACTTGGACCGATCTCGATGGAACAGCCCATCTAGACTCCTTTTCATCACAAGCCCACTTTTTAATTCAAGCCCTTGGTTATACCCAAATAAAGATAGATTACCACGAATTGAAAGCTCAAGGTTTTGACCTCTTGCTCGATCCCATCAATACAGAGCTAGATCAAGTGGTCGTCTCCGCCACCAAGTGGCGACAACCCAAAGACAAGAGTCCCTTAAAAGTTATCGGGGTCAAATCTGCGGATATCGTACTACAAAATCCACAAACCGCTGCAGACCTACTGGGCAATTCCGGGGCCGTTTTCATTCAAAAAAGCCAGCAAGGTGGGGGAAGCCCAATGATTAGAGGGTTTGCAACCAATCGGCTCATTTACACTGTGGATGGTGTGCGCATGAACACGGCCATTTTTCGCGGAGGCAATCTACACAACGTAATTTCTTTGGACGCCCTGGCCATGCAAAGCGCTGAAGTACTGTTAGGTCCGGATGCTATTTTTTATGGCTCTGATGCCATTGGTGGGGTCATGAGCTTCGAGACATTAGGCCCAAAATATTCCAAAAGCAAGGGGCTTTCTGTCTCGGCAAGCGGGCTTACGCGCGTCGCTTCAGCAAATTTCGAGCGTACCGCCCATGCGGACCTTCAGCTGGGTCATCAAAAATGGGCACTAACCTCGAGTTTCACACGAACTAATTTTGACGATTTGCGTCAGGGGACACGCGGCCCAACAGATTTTCTCAGGCCATTTTATGTAACGCATGTGGGCGGTCAAGATCTTATAAGGCCTAACTCAAATCCAAATCGTCAAGTACCTTCGGGCTACAACCAAAGTAATCTAATGCAAAAGGTGTTCTATCGTCCTAATTCAAATTGGAATTTAAACCTAGCTTATCACCACTCTGAAACTTCGGCATACAGCCGATACGATCGTCAATTGCGAACAAAAGAGGGTTTACCTCAATATGGTCAGTGGGATTATGGTCCGCAGAAGTGGAGCATGAAGCAATTCAATGCCAATCATACGGCGCCTCAAGGGATTTTCTCGGAAATGACCTTTACCCTGGCACAACAAAATTTTGAAGAAAGTCGTATCAGTAGAAATTTCAATGACCCTATTCAAGAAAATCGTACCGAAAATGTAGTCGCCTATTCGGCTAATCTTGATTTGCGCAAAACACTGGGCAAAAAAGGTTCGCTTTTTTACGGCTTTGAATGGGTTTTGGATGAAGTAGAATCGACTGGAGTCGAAACCGATATCACCACAAATACAAGTGCGCCTGGGCCCTCACGTTACCCTCAAGCAGATTGGCAGTCCTATGCCGCATATATATCATATCAACACCAATGGACCGCTGAATTAATGACACAGGCAGGGCTACGATATAATGGTATTGACCTTGAGGCAGAATTTGACACCAATTTTTATCCACTACCTTTTGAGCGGACGACACTCAATACCGGCGCATTAACCGGCAGCCTCGGGTTTGTATTCAAACCGTCCTCACTTTGGAACTTTCGCGGCAATATAGCCACTGCATTTAGAGCCCCAAACGTCGACGACATGGGCAAAATCTTTGATTCTGAACCAGGAGCTGTGGTCGTTCCTAACCCAGATCTCGCCCCCGAATACGCCATAAGCTGGGATTTGGGAGTGGCGCACATGCTCAGTAAAAAATTAAAACTCGACTTTAGTGGTTATTTCACGCAGCTCGACAATGCGCTCACGCGGAGAGATTATGCCCTAAATGGAGCTACAGAAATTGTCTATGATGGGGTACTGAGTCGGGTTCAAGCCATTCAAAACGCTTCAGAAACCCAGGTCTATGGGATACACACTGGCTTTGAACTCAAACTGCCTTCGGGCTTCGAACTTACCTCTGACCTAAATTGGCAAAAAGGAACCGAAGAGATGGATGATGGGACCACAAGTCCAGCGCGCCATGCCGCACCCTGGTTTGGAGCAACGCGCCTTTGGTTTCGCGCTCAAAACCTCATCGTTCAGGGCTACGCACAATACAGCGGAGGCTTTAGTCACGACCAATTGGCGGTAGAAGAACGATCTAAAACCGAGATTTATGCACTCGATGCCAATGGCAATACGTATGCCCCAGCTTGGCAAACGCTGAATCTCAAAGCACAATATTCTCTCGATGAACATATCGACCTTATCGCCGGTATCGAAAACATCACCGATCAGCGCTACCGCACCTATAGTTCGGGGATTTCGGCTGCAGGGCGCAATCTAATATTGGCCTTACGCGCCCAAATTTAATTGCATTGCTTAAATTGGTGTGATGAAACAACTGATCACCTTAGCTCTTGGGCCTTTTTTGGCTGGCATAATCCTTGTGTTGCCCGAACCCATATTTGATCCCTTGATGGATAAAATTCTTGCGGCTTGTCTTTGGATGGTCGTTTGGTGGATTACCGAAGCGGTCTCCATTTCAATCACAGCCCTCATGCCTATTGTTCTTTTTCCCTTACTTGGCATCAATGCTATTGGTCAGGTCACGGCTCATTATGCCAACCCCATTGTTTTTCTTTTTTTCGGTGGGTTTGTCATCGCTTTGGCACTCGAAAAAGTAGCCCTCCACAAGCGCATGGCCTTACATATTTTGCGCCTTACTGGGCCTCGAGCAAACGGAGTGATTTTTGGGTTCATGCTCGCCACCGCTCTGCTCTCGATGTGGATCTCTAATACCGCGAGCACAGTGGTCATGCTTCCTATGGCACTGTCGGTGTATCAACTTGTCAAAAAAAAGACCAAGACAAAAAAGAAAAAACTCAAACGATTTGCCTTGAGTCTTATGCTCGGGATCGCTGCCGCAGCCAATATTGGAGGTATGGCTACATTGATAGGCACACCGCCAAATAGTGTGATGCTTGCCTTTTTGAATGAACAATACCAATTAGATATTGGATTTTTTCAATGGATGACCTTCGGCGTCCCTTTGTCGGCAATACTCCTTTTGGTGGCGTATTGGATCATTGTGCACCTGGCCTTTCCCAGCAAACTCGGCTTACTGAACAGTGCGCACGACATCATAGAGCATGAACTTCGCGCGCTGGGACGCATCGGGCCCAAAGAGCGGGCCGTATTGACCCTGTTTTTGATGACTGTTTTTGCGTGGGTGCTTCGAGGACAAATCAATCATTGGTGGCCTGATCTGTCCTTAACCGACACCCATATTGCTATGCTCGGGGCTTTGGCCATGTTTGCCATACCGGTTCAAAAAGGGCCTAAACCTTGTGTCCTGCAGTGGGACGATACCGCCAAGCTTCCTTGGGGAATTTTAATCCTTTTTGGTGGCGGACTCGCCTTAGCCAGCGCCTTGGCTCAAGGTGGCTTTATCGACGCTATTCAAGACTTTATACGCCATCAAGACCAATGGTCACCAGCTCTCATACTTGTAGCCCTAGTCACCTTAGTGTTATTTTTAACCGAGCTCATGAGCAATGTCGCTTTGATCACTGTATTTTTACCAGTAATTGCGGGCATTGCCTTAGGCCTAGAGGAACCTTTATTGTCTATGGTCATACCCGTGACCCTGGCCTCGAGTTGCGCTTTTATGTTGCCGATGGCCACTCCACCCAATGCCATAGTTTTTGCCAGCGGACATGTAAGCGTGGCTCAAATGGTCCGATCGGGATTTTGGCTGAATCTAATGTCTCTGACCATAATTCTGTTGATTAGCTATTTCTTACTGCCATTAATTTTCTGAAAACCTAATACTCTACGTAAATTTGGCCATCATTCCCGAGCTATGAAACACACCAAAGAAGAACGATTTCAAAAACATGTGCTGAGTAAATATCAAATTTACAACAGCATCTTTATGACCTTACCCTTTGATTCCATCACAAAAACAGGGGTATTACTGCCGTTATTTGAACAGCTCTGTGTTTCAGGTTATGAACAAGGAAAAAACCCCTCTCAAATCGTAGCGGAACTTTTTGAGCAATACCGCCCGGAGTTTGATAAGAAACAACAAATCGACTTATTGTTTAATTTCATTCAATATATCGAGCGTCAAGTCGTTCTTTTTGACGCCATAGAAGAAGCGACCTTTTCGATCATCAATAACCTCGAAGGTAGAGGGACCTTGCGCAGCATCAAGGACGAAGCAAAAGAAAAAAATCAGCGAGAGGCCTTAAAAAACTACCTCAAGCGCTTTAAAGTACGTCCCGTACTCACAGCGCACCCCACTCAATTCTATCCAGGTTCTGTGCTGGGGATCATTACCGATTTGGCCAAAGCCATCGAAAAAAATCAGCTCGAGGATATAAAACTCCTTTTAGCACAATTAGGAAAAACACCCTTTTTCAAAAAATCGAAACCCAGTCCCTTTGATGAGGCAGTAAGCCTGATTTGGTATTTGGAGCATGTTTTTTACCAAGCGGCGCACAATATCTACCGTTTCACTAAAACACATATTTTTGACGGGGAGCCACTGCCCAATGAACTCATTAACCTCGGGTTTTGGCCAGGAGGAGATCGCGACGGTAACCCTTTTGTAACGGCAGAAATCACCCTTGAAGTGGCAGCTCGATTGCGCAGAACCCTAATGAAAAATTATTATAAGGATGTGCGTAAAATGAGGCGCAGAATTACCTTCGATCAAGCCGAGCCTTTGGTGATCAAACTAGAACAAAAACTCGCCCAAGAGCTCAACCCAAATTTACCAATCGCCGGAGATCGCACAGAAGAGTTCTTACAGGATTTACGCGCTCTGAAAAACATTCTCGACAATCATCACGAAGGGCTTTTTGTTTCTTTAGTGGAGGAACTTATTGAAAAACTCGAGCTCTTTGGCTGTTATTTTGCTTCTTTGGACATCCGTCAAGATTCACGCATTCACACCAAAGCCATATTGGCCATAGCTCAAGCCTATCCCAATTTGATTCCCGAGGATTATGACTCTTTAAAGGCGGATCAAAAAGTACAATTACTCAGCAAACTGCACGATGCAGTAGATCCCGATCAGGTTCAGGACGAAATGGGTAAGCAAACTTTGGCCTCCATCTATGCCATGAAACATATTCAGGCCAAAAACGGGGCCAAGGCTTGCGAACGCTACATTATCAGCAATAATGGCAGTGTAGTCAATGTCATGGAAGCTTTTGCCATGATACGTCTGTGCGATTGGAAAGAGCCCAATTGCGATGTCATTCCTTTATTCGAGACCATTGATGACCTCAAAGAAGCAGAAAAGGTTATGGAGACCTTGTACAACAACCCCGAATACCAAAAACACCTCAAGCGACGAGGCAATCGCCAATCGATAATGCTCGGATTTAGCGATGGGACCAAAGACGGTGGTTATCTTATGGCCAATTGGGCGATTTATCGCGCCAAAGAACGCTTGACCCAGGTGTCTCGAGCACATGGAGTTACGGCCCTGTTTTTTGATGGTCGGGGTGGCCCTCCAGCACGTGGTGGTGGAAAAACCCACCAATTCTATGCCTCGCTAGGCAACACCATAGAACACGAAGAGGTACAGCTCACGATACAAGGACAAACCATCAGTTCAAATTTCGGGACCCTTGATGCTTGTCAATACAATTTAGAACAACTCATCAGCTCGGGTATTGCCAATGAAATTTTTGCGCCAGAGCAGGCCAATATTGACCCAGATCAGCGTCTTGTTTTAGAACAACTGGCAGAATTGAGTTACCAGGCCTATCAAGATTTTAAGCGTCATCCAAAGTTTGTGCCTTATTTAGAAAAAATCAGCACCCTTAAATATTATGCCAAAACCAATATCGGGAGTCGGCCGGCCAAGCGTGGCAATAGTGATAAATTGAATTTCAGCGATTTACGCGCCATTCCTTTTGTAGGGAGTTGGAGTCAACTCAAACAAAATGTCCCCGGATTTTACGGGGTAGGCATCGCCCTAGAAGCCCTAAAAGCTCAAGGTAAAATGACCGAACTACAAGAACTTTACAAAACCTCAGCATTTTTTAGAACCCTTCTGGAAAACAGTATGATGAGTTTGAGTAAAAGTTATTTTCCACTGACTCAGTACCTCAAAGACGACCCTGAATTTGGGGAATTTTGGCAGCTTATTCATACAGAATACCTGCGTTCAAAAGAGTTATTATTAGAGGTATCGGGCTTAGAACAACTCATGGAGGAGGCAAGAGCGATGCGCGCCTCAATTAGTGTACGCGAGCGTATCGTTCTGCCACTTCTAACCATACAACAATATGCCCTACGCAGTATTCAGGATATTCAAAATCAGGGAGGAGACCACCCCGATTTAGCGGTGTATGAAAAAATGGTGACTCGATCGCTGTTTGGAAACATAAACGCGAGCCGAAATAGTGCCTAATTTCTCAATTTTGAAGCCTATCCAAAGACTTGTCGATAAACCTCTATGGATTTAGGGCGCTTGAACCCTGTTGCGTGCCTTTGCATATAATCCATAAGCAAATCAAGCAGTACTCTTCTTTGTTGTGTGGTTGTTTTCCATTGGTCGAGCTGTCCAAAAGGTGTTTTGGCCAGAGTACACAAATCCTGAACAACGCTGCCCTGTCGTGTGCTGCCTGTGTCCTTGAGTTGAAAGACGCCTTCCTCGAGGTTAAAATACGGTAACTCTTGACCTTCAAAATCAGGATAACAGCCCAAAAATTGTTGCAGTTCTAAAACAATCTTCAAATGAAAATTCATGGGCGTATCGGCACGATCCAAAGCGATGAGGGCATCACTTAAAAACGCGAACAATTCTGGGTTCGGTTCCTGCTCTTGAAGGGTCATTTTAAATACTTCTGCAAGAAACAGCGCCATGGAACTTTTCACAATATCGCTGTGCAAATTTATATAATGGTTAACGACTTTAGCTTCGGTCAGACGCTCGAGTTGGCCTTTGTCTCGATGCATGGCCTGAATCTGTAATTGTGTTAACGGTTGAAACATAGCGGGACGAAATGCTCCCTTTCTAGATTTTTGTAACCCCCTAATCATATAACTGCGCAAACCCGAGGAGGCTGTAAGCAGGTTCACAATAACGTCGGATTCTCCATAGCGCACCGTAGAGAGGACTATAGCTGGCGTGTCGACCCTCATCAGCGAACGATCATGATTTTTAGGACTTTTGTTTCAATAGCATCTTCTGAATTAATCAAGACCAAATAAACCCCCGAAGCGACTTTGTGACGACCAAAGGCCCGTGTATCCCATAGGACACTTCCTCCTTGACTTTTTGTCTCAAACACTAAATTCCCCTCGATATCGGTTATTTTTACATTGGCTCCGGCCGTGAGTCCATCTATGGTTACCTGTCCCTGAAAGCCCGGACGCACCGGATTGGGATATGCATAGGCGCCTGCTAAATTATCTTGTGGATCTGTGGCAGAGCCTTCAAAAGCGACAAGTCCCTTAGTCGTGGCAAAATAAACGCGCCCCGTCGCGCCATCGATGGCGATGTCTTGCACATTATCGGCCGGTAAGGGTGAATTTTCTTTGGTAAACCTAAGCAGGGTCTCTTGTCCGTTAGCCGAGAGGTAGAACACCCCTGAGGTGGCTGTGGCAATCCACTTATTGTTAGATCCATCTACTTCAATATCCGTCACTGATTGTTGAAATAACAATTCCTGCGCTACCCCCTCTTCCAAGATAATGATGGGCTGAGCCTCGACATTGTTACCGCTTTGAAAAAATCCTGTGGTATTGTAAAGCACTCGTAACCCCTCTCGGGTTCCGATCCACAAACGGTTGTTTTTATCAAAAGCAAGACTGCGCACATCTGTCGACGGCAAATTGCCATTACCGGCCCCTTCAGTAATTCGATAAAAATTGCTGCCGTTTGGATTAAACCCAATAAGACCGTTTTCTGCAGAACCGAAAAACACATAGCCTTCGCGACTCACCTTAACATCGGTCAAAGCCAATTCGTCCTCAGCGTTAATGATTCCCGACAAATCAATTTTCCCAATTTGACCCGAAGGGCTCAAACGCAAAAGTCCTTGGTCAATTTTTGATTGAACAAACCACAAATTATTGTCTCGATCAAAATCTGACCCATAAATCCTAAGACCAGCAGCAGGATTTTCGGACGGAATAGTCAAGCTACTGTTGCTCTGGTCATAAAGTATTTCCGGTGTCCCTTCTGTGAGTTTTAACAGACCAAATTGAAAGGAAGAGGCAAAGACCTGTTTGGGGTCCATGGGGTTGATCTTCATATGGACAATATCACTGGCCCCAAAAAGTTCTGAAGCAGGAATATTGTGCCAACTGTCATTTTGAAATTGACTCAGCCCCCTGTAGCTCAAAGGATATGGGTTAAAGCTTACTGTGACCTCTCCAAAACCCACCCACAGCTGTCCTTCAGAGGCGTCAATAGAAAATGGATTGTTGAACAAGGGGCCTTGTGGACCAATCGAAGTCCAACCAAATTGGCCATTGGCTTGCTCGAGCAGTCCATTGGCGTCTGTTCCTGCAAATATTTGATTTGCAAAACCGAAACCCACAGAAAATTTATCTTCTAGGTCTGCCGGCAATTCTAAAATATTCAGCGGGGTGAAATCTGCCCCATAAGTGTTTACACTCGATTCTGTTGTGATGGTCAAAACACTGCCGTTGACCCTCATATCCACTATGGGGTCGGATCCAAAATCTGCCATAATTTGTGCTGGCTCCGGCACCAGGCGTAAGACTCTTTGATTTGTTCGCGCAAAATAGACCGCGTCATTTAAGGTCTGAATAGCGACAATACCTCCACCCGTCACCGTCTCCCAAGAGGCGTAATCAATTAGGTCTGGTCCGTCAAGTAACGCTTTTTTAATGCCGTTCTGCCCTGTTGCGGCATAGATGTAAGGGGGGAGAATTGTGGTTTGATTCACTGCAATCGTACTGCCTAATTCGCCGATATAATAGGTGTCTCCGAACTCCATTAGAGACAAATCAAAAACAGAAATCCCAAAATCAGTGGCGACATAAATATTGCCCTGATACTCATAAAAGTGATTGATTGATTTGATGTTTGGCGGAATACTGGGCTTGTCCAATATCGCCACAATTTGAATCACATCATCTTGTCCTTGCGGCACTAATTCTATCAGGCCATTGTCATGACCAATCAGTAATACTTGAAATTGATCGCTGTAATGAATTTGAGTAATGGATTCTCCAGAAAGGCCATCAATTGTGGTAATTGTGCTGAGCGACTCATCCCATATATCATAGGTGTAGACAGCATTTTCTGCGGCAACATAAACCTTGTTGTCCGCATAGGCGACATCCTTAATGTTGTTGTATGAAAAAAAACCAGCCCATCGATCTGTCTCAGACTGGGCCATAACCATAAGTGTCCCAAAAAAACTTAATATCAGTAGATAAAATCTCATTCTGCTGTACTCGCCCTTTAAACCTCGAAAATTACTATTTATTGTAGAAACCCCCATGATTAATGGAGGCTTTCATTCAAAAAAAAAGCCCCTATCAGGGGCCTTTTATCGGAAAAAATATGAAGTAATTAAACCACTCCTTGTGCCATCATGGCTTCGGCTACCTTGACAAAACCAGCAATATTAGCTCCCTTCACGTAATCGACATAGCCACTGTGGTCTGTGCCATAAGTCACGCAAGCCTGATGGATATCATTCATGATTTGTTGTAATCGAGCATCCACCTCTTCTGAAGCCCAATTAAGTCTGAGTGAATTCTGTGACATCTCAAGTCCTGAAGTAGCGACACCCCCAGCATTCGAAGCTTTGCCTGGACTGAAAAGAATCTTAGCCTTGTGAAAAACCTCAATAGCCTCTGGTGTAGAAGGCATATTGGCCCCCTCTCCCACACAGATACATCCATTGCTCACTAAAGTCTGTGCTTCAGTTTCATTGAGCTCGTTTTGAGTGGCACAAGGCAGCGCAACATCACAAACCACACTCCACGGTCTCTTGCCTGCCACAAATTGTGCGCTCGGGTAAGCTTCTGCATAAGCACTAATGCGCCCTCTTTTGACATTTTTGAGCTCTTGTACGAAGGCCAGTTTTTCTTGGTCGATGCCCTCTGGGTCATGAACATAACCCGAGGAATCCGATAAAGTCACTACTTTGGCGCCAAGCTGAATTGCTTTTTGAGCTGCATATTGAGCCACATTACCCGAACCAGATATGACCACAGTTTTACCCGAAATTTCTTCGCCTTTGGTCGCCAACATGTTTTGTACAAAATAGACATTGCCATATCCTGTTGCCTCTGGTCGAATCAGTGAGCCGCCGTAACTCAAGCCCTTACCGGTCAGGACTCCCGTAAATTCGTTGCGCAAACGCTTGTATTGGCCAAATAAATAACCGATTTCTCGGCTTCCTACACCAATATCTCCTGCAGGCACATCGGTGTTTCGGCCGATGTGACGGGCGAGCTCGGTCATAAAACTTTGACAAAAACGCATGACTTCAGCATCGCTTTTTCCCTTTGGATCGAAATCACTGCCTCCCTTGCCGCCACCCAAGGGTAGGGTAGTTAAGCTATTTTTGAACATTTGCTCAAAACCCAAAAATTTCAAAATACTCAGGTTCACTGAAGGATGAAATCTTAGGCCCCCTTTATAAGGACCTATTGCTGAATTAAATTGAACTCGATAGCCTCTATTGACTTGGATTTGCCCTTGATCATCAGTCCATGGGACGCGAAAAATGATTGTACGCTCTGGTTCAACCATGCGCTCCAAAAGGTTATACCCTTGATATTTGGGGTTTGCTTCGATAAATGGGATCACCGTCTCTGCTACCTCGGTAACCGCCTGCATGAATTCAGGCTCATTGGGATTTCTTTCTGCAATACGCGAAATAAAATCTTGAATCGATTGTTTCACTAAAAAAGAATTATAATTAGATAAAGCTATGAAAAGTTGATTATTCGACAATTTAGCCAAGCTCTACGACTCTCTTTTTGCGATATTGTCAAAAATCGGTTGTTTAATTTTTGGTTTATGCAAATATAAATCACTTCGGTAAATCTGCTGACATTTTTTTGCCAAAAGACACAGGCTTTAATTTAACATGCAGTGTGAGATGTTTTTTTATCTTTGAGAGCAATGAATAGCCAATGTATGCGCCGTAGTGCCCAATTATTCCTTTCCATTTTAACACTGCTGTTGAGCCTTCACGCCCTTGGCCAACGGGACAGTCCAGGAGGTGGTGGGATACCCATAGGCTTTTCGAATGAATTGGGTGTAGTCGCAGGGCCAGTCGCTTTTTACGGAGACTACGGCCAGCGCGGTAATTTTGCCACGAACATTGGTAATACTGGCTGGGGTTTTGCCTTGGCACACTACGTAAATTTTGCTTATCGCGCCGATTGTCAATGTTATAACCCGGACACCTATTTTAACGATCGCTTTAAAATTCGTACCGAACTTACCCTGCACAAAACTAATTTTCAGCACTTTGGTCAGTGGGTGAGTTCATCGGCAACTTCATTTACTTCGGATCAATTGCGCGCCATGAAAGGGTCCAGTACTGTTTTTGATGTTGGGGTTCAACTCGAATATTATATCTGGAGTATTCGTGATTTTATGGCTCAAGACCAGCCATGGGCCCCGTATTTTGCAGCGGGATTGCATTGGGTTGGGTTTGATCCTTACGCCTACAGTGACTTTGGTAACCTAAACACACCAATTACCACTCCCGATAAATACTACTACAGTTTTCAACAAGCCGGCGGATCTACTTGGAGCATTGTGACCAGTGTTGGTACCCGTTATAAAATTAGCAAATCCGTTGATTTTTTGATGGATTGGCGCTGGCAATATTACTTTTCGAACTGGGTCGACGGGCTGAATCCTCAGATAGAATACAACACCCAGGCACTGGGTTTAGGCAACGGAGTCCCCGTGCCAGAAAACAAAGCCAATGACTGGATATTTTGGATTAACTTCGGTGGTGTGTTCTATCTGAATTAACGCCCTAATCCCCGAGCGCCTGAGCCAAATCTTGAATCAAGTCTTCGGCATCTTCGATCCCAACACTCAGTCGGATTAAGGAATCTACAACACCCGTTTTTTCACGTTCCTCCTTGGGAATACTCGCATGGGTCATGCTCGCGGGATGACCGGCGAGACTTTCCACCCCACCAAGACTCTCGGCTAGTGTAAACACCTTGAGCTTTTCCACTGTAGCAATCGCTTTTTGGAAATCATTGTCTTTGGTGACAAAAGAAATCATTCCGCCAAAATCACGCATTTGACTCCGCGCAATTTCGTGATTAGGATGATCCGTAAATCCAGGCCAGTAAACCTGCTCTACTTGGGGGTGAGTTTTTAAAAACTCCGCGACCGCACGACCGTTTTCACAGTGCCGTTGCATGCGCACGTGGAGTGTTTTGATCCCGCGCAAGACCAAAAAACTATCTTGAGGACCACATACAGCGCCACTGGCGTTTTGAATAAAATAAAGGCGTTCGGCCAACTCTTGATCTCGAACCACTAGGGACCCCATAACCACATCGCTATGGCCTCCCAGGTATTTGGTGGCACTGTGCATGACAATATCCGCCCCTAGAGTCAAAGGCTGTTGTAAATAAGGAGTTGCAAAAGTATTGTCTACGGCCAAAAGCAGCTGGTGTTTTTTCGCTATGGTAGCGCAGGCTGAGATATCGACCACATTCATCATCGGATTGGTTGGTGTCTCCGCCCAAATCAGTTTGGTATTGCTGTTGATTTTGTCCTCAATAGCAGAAACATCGGACATGCCTACAAAGTGGAATTTAATGCCAAATTTTTTAAAAATCTCAGTAAACAAGCGATAAGACCCGCCATATAAATCATTGGTCGAAATCACCTCATCACCAGGACTCAGTAGTTTCATTACCGCATCAATGGCGGCCAAACCACTCCCAAAAGCCAAGCCATAGGTTCCGTCTTCTATACTCGCTAAAGCGGCTTCTAAGGCAGCCCGAGTTGGATTGTGTGTCCGAGAATACTCATATCCTTTATGCCCTCCCGGGGTGCTTTGAGCATAAGTAGAGGTTTGATAAATCGGTGGCATCACTGCCCCATAAGCGGGATCGTGTTGTTGGCCCCCGTGAATGGCTTTGGTGTTGAATTTCATAGTCTTGTTTGCTTGACACAAAAGTAAGGGATTCCCAAGTGAAATAGAAACCCCTGCAAAGAGAAAACAATTGTATTTTTACCGCGTGAAATTTATTAGGTCCTTTATCGTTTTCTTGCCCTTGCTCTTAGGGTTGGGTTGTGACCATTTGCCAGAAATCTCATGGGAACAAGCTCAAATCAGCGCTCGTGACCTTAACATCTGCCATGGACGCGTGTGTCCCGATCTGACCATAGCCTATCCTAATTTTATTTCTAATGACACGACTTTAATCAATAGACTAAACACAATTAGAGACAGCCTGATTGTTGACGCTCTTTATTTGGGAAGCGATCGACCAAACTTTGATTTGAACATTGAACAAAGCATGAATCAATATCTCTGGGTGAGTCTGGATTATAAACCCCAGCTCGAAATGGCAGAGTCTTATAATGGACAAATAGAAGTCATCGCCCATTGGCACAATGATCATCTTTTGGCCCTTCAGGTTAGCGGTCGCTTATTGCTTCCTGCTGGCGACAAACTCATACAAAACACAAGGCGTATTTCGCTTAAACCACAACGCTAAAGCCATGAAAAAACTTTATTATCTGAGCAGCTGCAGTACTTGCAAACGAATAATCAAACAATGGGGCCTGCCCAGAGATTTCGACATGCAAGACGTCAAAAGTAATCCGCTCACCCTCGAAGACTTGAATCAGATGCATCAACGCTCGGGCAGTTATCAAGCCCTGTTTAGTCGCAGAGCTAAGTTATTCCACGAGCGGCAACTCGGCGCCGAGGATTTGGACGAAGCGCGCTATAAAAGGCTGCTACTCGAGCACTATACATTTTTGAAAAGACCGGTACTGATTTGGGACGACCAAATTTTTATCGGTTCGGCCAAAGCGACCGTCGAACAGGCCGCACAGACCATTTTTGCTCGTGACTAACTCTAGGGTTTCTAAACGAACATTGGCCCTTATGGCGGCCACAGCAGCAGGGGTGATTTATGGGATCAATCACACCATTGCCAAAGGGCTTATGCCCGACATTATTGAGCCTCACGGCTTTATTTTACTTAGAGTTTTGGGCGCAGCTATTGCTTTTTTGGTCTTGTCTTTTTTTGGGCCCAAAGAGCGCTTAGCCCGTAAAGATTGGGGGCTGTTATTGATCTGTGCTTTTTTTGGGATGTCCCTGAATATGACTTCTTTTTTTAAGGGTCTGTCCTTATCCACGCCCATCAATTCTTCGGTAGTGATTACCTTGGTTCCCGTTATATTACTGGTTTTGGGACGTCTCTTTTTGAAAGAACGAATTGTCTGGCAAAAAACCTTGGGTATTTTTCTGGGATTATCCGGGGCCCTTGGACTGATCTTTCTTGAAGTACCTCAGCAACTCAATGCACCAAATATTCCGCTGGGTAATTTTTATTTTGTACTCAACGCCCTTTCCTACTCGATTTATCTGATCTTGGTAAAACCGCTTACCGCAAAATATCACGTATTGACCCTGATGCGTTACTTTTTTGTCGTCGCTGTCCTAATGAATCTGCCCTTGGGCTATCAGGAATTCATGGAAGTTCAGTGGACGGATTTGTCCCTGATGGTGATTGCTCAATTCGCCTTTGTAGTTTTGGGAACGACCGTTTTGGCTTATTTGTTTAATATTTATGCCTTAAAACACCTGAGTCCTTCCACTATCGGGGCCTTTATATACTTGCAGCCCGTAGTCGCTACAATCGTGGCTTTATCTATGGGCGCTGATCAGCTCACTCCTTTGCGCTGTATAACGGCACTGATGATATTTGTCGGCGTCTACCTCAGTAGCCAAAAAAGAGTACCAAAAAAGCCGGGGCAAACTCAGGCCTGATTTGCCAGATAATTATCTAAATTTGCCGACGATAACTCCACCCTATGCCCCTACTTAACTCGCCATATCAAGCCAAAGGATGGTTTAAAAACGGTCATTTTTCGACAATTTACTCGGCCAAAATTAGACGTGCCCCAATGATTGAATTTCAAAGGGAGCGGCTAAGTTTAGACGATAGCGATTTTTTGGACTTAGACTGGGCTTTTGCTCAGGACAAGAACACAAACCAAGCAAGGTCAGTGGTTATTTTATTGCATGGATTAGAAGGTAATGCGCATCGCTCCTACATGCGTGGTCAAGCAGCAACCCTCTTAGAACAAGGGTTTGATGTTTGTGGAATGAACTTTCGCGGGTGTTCTGGAGCTGATAATCTCAAACTGCAGAGTTACAATGCGGGAAAAACAGAGGATTTAGATCAGGTGGTGCAGCACATAGTAACCCTAAATCGCTACCGGCGAATTTATGCCGTAGGCTTCAGTCTTGGCGGCAGCCTTTTGCTCAATTATCTGGGCGCAAAAAAAGGATACTATCGGCAAATCTATACAGCAGCGGCTGTATCTACACCCCTCGATTTAAGCGCGTCCATAGAGCGACTTGCTCATTGGGACAATCGGGCTTATCAATGGGTCTTTTTGTCCACCCTAAAAGTCAAATACCGTCAAAAACAACGTGCTTTTCCTATGGATTTATCTATAGATGCACCCCGCGCCATGACCTCGCTAAAAGATTTTGACAATCTGTACACCGCTCCCGTACACGGCTATTTAAACGCCGAGGACTATTATCAGAAAAATAGCCCCATAAATACCCTCGGGACTATTGAGCAGCCGGTACTGTTACTCAACGCCTTAAACGATTCTTTTCTGTCTGAGGCTTGCCTTCCCAGAGCTCTTGCGCAAAGCTCAAAAAACATTTATCTTGAAACCCCAAAATATGGGGGTCATGTTGGGTTTTATATGCCTTCCGGCCCTTATTATAATGAAACTAGAGTAAGCAAATTTTTTACAGCCCAACCGGCTTAATACAAATCAGAAAATGAGAACTTATTTAATAGCAACCGCCCTTACACTGATCATCAGCAGCTGCGGCGAAACAAAAAAAGAAGAAAAACCGACCCTCAAAATAGGACAAACTAAAACAGAGTCCACGACACCTACTGGGACAGTACTCGCATTGAGTGGCAACGACATGATGCAGTACGACAAAAAAGAGCTCATGGCCAAAGCTGGAGAAAAAATCACTTTGACCTTGCGCCATATTGGGCAATTGGAAAAAAGAGTCATGGGGCATAATTTTGTCTTACTCAAACCAGGCACCGATATTACTGGTTTTGCCAACGAGGCCGCCTCGGCAGGCGCTGCTGCTGACTGGATTCCCAATGATGGCGCTCAAGTCATTGCCCACACAAAAATGCTCGGCGGAGGTCATACCGATGTCATCACCTTTGATGCCCCTGAACCAGGAGTTTATGACTTCATCTGCAGTTTTCCAGGGCACTCCGGCATGATGCGCGGCACCTTGACTGTAGCGCCCTGATCGGTGGCGCCCTAACTATTGAGCTTGCTGGTCGCCGCTATGACGGTTGGTAACTTGACCACAGTACCTTATTGCCTGCGCTCAATAACCGCTATGTTCAGGGAATTACCTCAATAAATTTCATTAAAAAACCCGCCAGTTTGGCGGGTTTTTTAATCATATGGATGTCGTGTATCTACAGGGACATCACCTTGCCGTTGCCAGCCTCTGAGGTAGGCAAACAACCTTGGTATACCCCAGGCACAGGATCATACCACAAGAAGTTTTCGCCTATTTCTTGGGTTTGCGTCCACGTCCAAATGGTCATGCTACGCACCTCGTGAATCAGTGCACTAGCCATAACATCATCTGAAACAGTAGCTTGAGGGTCGGTCTCTAAAGCGTCTCGATACTCCCATAACTCCTTGGACCACTGATCCGCCTGTGCTTTGTCCGCTTTGAGATAGTGTCCCAATAAGGCGTCATAGGTTTCGCTACTGGCACTATCAAAATCCGTTTGATGATCGCGCTCGAGCACACGGGCCAATGCGGCAAATCCTTTGCGGATTTCACTCTGTCTTGCCGAAGCTGAATACTTGGTGAACTCATCTTCAAGGGCAGGAATTTGTTCATCCGATGGCAATACCTCAGCCCAATACATATCAATAAATTGATGGACGCCAACATCAACTGCGCCAGGCACTTCAAGGTCTGAAGGGATGATCAAATCGACCATGCTTTTCAAGCCTTTTAGCTTCTGCGGTCAGATAAAAATGCAGGGGCATCCTGTACCTGAACCACAGCTCTGCAGCAGGCTGATTATGGCAGGTGTCGCTACTAAAGCGCCGCCGCCTAATCCTAAGTTCTTTAAAGCTTGTCTTCTATTCATCAGGATTCCTTTTTAATTTGATTCACGGCATGGTTTGCGGCTCTCGCAGTAAATGCCATATAAGTGAGTGATGGGTTTACACAGCTTGCACTGGTCATAAATGAACCATCAGTACAATAAACATTAGGCACTGTATGAATTTGATTGTTTTCATTCAAAACAGAGGTCTTTGGATCTCGTCCCATGCGCGCGGTTCCCATCTCATGAATTCCGAGCCCTGGCGCTCCTGGATCATCCCAAGGACGGATGTTTTTATACCCAGCCATCTCTAACATCTCCATGGCTTGTTGCACCATGTCCTTACGCATTTCCCACTCATTTTCTTTCCACTCGGCATCAAAAGTTACCGTAGGCAGACCCCACTGATCTTTTTGGTCGTAATCCAATACCATTTTATTTTCATGATACGGCAAACACTCGCCAAAGCCCATAAGGGTCATGCTCCATTTTCCGGGACGACTTACCAAGATCCTTTAAATCTGCTCCATAACCAATCTCGGCAATTTGGTCTCCGTAGGTCCCTCTTGAAGCACCACCTTGATAACCATAACCGCTTAAGAAATTGGGCTGATCGGTGACTCCGCCGATATTTCGGAATCGAGGAATATAAATACCATTAGGGCGTCGGCCTTTAAAGTATTGATCTTCAAAACCTTCCACTTCGGCAAAAGCTCCCGCTTTAAAGTGGTGGTCCATAATATTATGTCCTAACTCACCAGAATCATTCCCCATTCCGTTAGGGAAACGCTCGCTTTTGGATTGGAGTAATATGCTCGCTGTGGCAATCGCAGAAGCACACAAGAAAATCACTTTGGCATTAAACACAAGTTTTTCTCCTGTTTCCGTATCGATTACTCTTACTCCTGTAGCGCGTTGTGTTTGAGGATCATAAATCACTTCATGAACGATCGAATTTGGACGCAATGTCATATTACCGGTGCGCTCGGCCGCAGGAAGAGTTGAAGAAACACTACTAAAATATCCCCCAAAAGGACATCCACGAATACAACGATTGCGATAAACACAATTTGAACGGCCATCATGGGCTTTGTCCCCAGTAAGGTGGGCCGTTCTTCCGATAGTCAGTACACGACCATCATCATAATTGTTATCAATTTTTTCGCGCAAATCACGCTCAGCGCAATTCAGTTCCATCGGTGGAGAGAAGACACCATCAGGCAGCACTTCTTTTCCTAAAGCCTCGCCGCTTACACCGATAAACTCTTCAACCTTATCATACCATGGAGCGATATCCGCATAGCGCACTGGCCAATCCACAGCAACCCCTTCTCTTTTATTGGCTTCAAAATCAATATCGCTCAACGATAAGATTGGCGACCCCACATTATAGAGCGCCCCCCTACGTGATAACCACGAATCCAGTCAAAGCGTTTTACTTCATTGTACGGGTGAATGATGTCATCAACAAACCAATGCGCAGATTCATCACGAGTGGTGTAACCCGTTCTATTTTGTTTCACCTGTCGCTTTTGTTGCTTCGGTACGGCGATTTTTAAAATCAAAATCCCATGGATCTTTGTTTGCTGTAGGATAGTCCTCGATGTGCTTTACCATGCGCCCACGCTCAAGAACGAGCGTCTTCAGGCCATTTTCGCAAAGTTCCTTAGCAGCCCATCCGCCGCTAATACCTGAACCCACGACGATTGCGTCGAATTGTTCGTTCGGTTTTGCCATATTTTAGATTGTTTAATTATTGGTCTTAATAACGCCCTTTTGAATTGAAGTGTTTCAAAAGCGAGTGTTCTAATTTCTTCTTTTTTTGCCGATTAACCAAGTCCTGCACGAATAATGATGTAAGATTTAAGAACGAAAACGATTTCGAATTGAAAAAAAAGAACTCCGATCAGTGATTAAAACCAACTCACCAAAAAATCGTTTATCTTAGAAGACCATTTACACAAACGACCTGTTAAACACTCGAACATGACACCAAAAAAACTATTGGCCATCGGCGCTGCATTTGCTTTGATGAGCTGTCAAAACAACATGAAAAAAACAGAAGAGGCGCCTCAAGAGGCCCCACAGCAAAGCTTTGAAATTTCTCTAGCCCAATGGTCTATCCACAATCAAATCTGGGACGGCACTATTGACCCTATGGATTTTGCCTCCGTAGCCAAAGATCTAGGCTATACTGGGCTTGAATACGTTAGCAACCATCTATATGTTGGAGACGATGGTCAATTATCCGATGAAAGATCAAGGCCTAGAGGCTATATTAAAAGAATTAAAACGCCGAAGTGATTGACCTAGGCATGAAAAATGTATTAATCATGGTCGATGACGAAGGAGACCTTTCTGTAGACGATGAGGCCGAAACTGTCACAAGCCGTGGACAATCACAAAAAATGGGTTGATGCAGCGGCATTCTTAGGCTGTCACGCCATTCGCGTTAATCTATTTGGCGCTTCTGACCCAGAAGCTTGGGTCACAAAGTTCTGTGCGCTCCCTCAAGGCCTTGAGCACCTACGCTGCTGATAAAAATATCGCTGTGTTAGTCGAAAATCACGGAGGGCACTCAAGCAATGCAAAACTTCTAAGCCGTGTTATGGAAGGGGTTGCCATGGACAATTGTGGTACGCTTGTGGACTTTGGAAACTTCTGTCTACGTCGTGAAAATGACGAGCGATGGGACGCGCCTTGTGTCGAAGAATACGATCGCTATCAAGGAATCGAAGAACTCATGCCATATGCGCATGGAGTTTCCGCTAAAAGTTATGCTTTTGATGCAGAGGGTAACGAGACCAGCATGGATTTTCCAAGAATTTTAAATATCGTAAGAGACTCAGGTTTCTCAGGCTTTATCGGTGTAGAATTTGAAGGACCCGACGCCGATCCGTTCCCAGGAATGGAAGCGACTAAGTCACTTATTGAAACCGTGCTGACTAACTAATTCATTGATTAAACAACACTAACACAACTAACCATGAATACCACAACTCGCTTTCAGCTTTCATTGATGATGTTCCTCGAATTTTTTATTTGGGGGGGATGGTTCGTCACTATGGGCACATTTTTAGGGAATAATTTAGGAGCCAGTGGTGCAGAAACCGCAATGGCCTACTCCACACAATCTTGGGGAGCGATTATTGCGCCATTCATCATTGGCCTAATTGCCGACCGCTTTTTTAATGCAGAACGCATCCTTGGCGTCTTGCATTTGATCGGAGCCTATTTAATGTACCAAATGTATCAATCCACAGATTTCGGTAGTTTTTATCCTTATGTCCTAGGCTATATGATCGGCTACATGCCGACCATAGCCTTGGTAAATTCGGTTTCCTTTAACCAAATGAAAGATCCGGCCAAAGACTTTTCGCACATCCGGGTTTGGGGCACCATTGGATGGATTGCAGCAGGATTGGCCATTAGCTATATTTTTCATTGGGATCCAAATCCGGAAGTCGCTGGAGATAAAGGGCTGCTTCAAAACACATTTTTAATGGTGGCCATTGCTTCTGCGATTTTGGGTGTCTTTAGCTTTACTTTGCCAAAAACTCCACCCAAAGCCGATGACGGATCCAAGATTACCGTGCGTGATATTTTAGGTCTTGAAGCCCTTAAACTGCTCAAAGACCGAAACTTTTTAGTGTTCTTTCTTTCCTCAGTGCTGATTTGCGTGCCTTTGGCTTTTTTATTATCAGCATGCCAATCAATTTCTTTCTGAGATTGGTGTAGAAAATGCGACCGGCAAAATGACCATCGGACAAATCTCTGAAGTATTGTTTATGTTATTGTTACCTTATTTTTTCAAAAAGTTTGGCTTCAAAATGACCATTCTAGTGGGCATGCTTGCTTGGACCGTGCGCTATCTATTGTTCGCTTATGGTGATGCGGGAGAAGGGGTCTTTATGCTACTGATCGGCATTGCACTGCACGGCATCTGTTATGACTTCTTTTTTGTTTCGGGCCAAATTTATACCGACAGTAAGGCCGGGAGAAAAAGTAAAAAGCGCTGCTCAAGGGCTGATCACCCTAGCCACTTATGGCGTGGGGATGCTCGGCGGATTTTACATCGCTGGACTCATCACTGATGCTAATGTCACGGCAGGGGGCACGATTGGGCCTCAGTATGGCAAATGCCTGCATTGTTCGCTGTAGTGGTCTTTGTCCTTTTTGCGGTACTGTTTAAAAATGAAACTATAGAATACAAGGAGTAATCACTTTTAAAAATTGCTAAAAAGAAAATATTATGAGTCGAAAAATAAGATGGGGTGTCCTGGGCGGGGGCGGTGATTCATTAATCGGAGTGCTGCACCGCGTAGCCGCTTCGATGTTCGATGCCTATGCCCTTACTGGAGCAGTATTTAATCCAGATTTTGAGCAAAACAAAGCTTTTGCCGAGGAAATCGGCCTGCCCTTAGACCGTATTTATCCTGATTTTGACACCATGGTTGCGGCCGAACTGGCCTTACCGGCAGAAGAGCGCATTCAAGTTTTTTCGGTACTTACCCCAAATTACTTGCATTTCCCGATGGCTAAAAAATTAATGGAAAGCGGGTTTCATGTGATTTGTGAAAAACCCATGACCATGACCCATGAGGAAGCCTTGGTTTTAGAGCGAATTCATAAAGACAAAGGCGTGCTCTTTGCCTTAACCCATACCTATACTGGTTATCCGATGATTCGTCAAATGAAAGCCATGATCAAAGATGGGGCTATCGGCACAATACAAAAAGTCGATGCCCAATATTATCAAGGATGGATCAATCCGATCATTCACGATCCAAAACAAAGGTCTACCACTTGGCGTCTGGATCCTGCTAAGTCAGGAATCAGTTGTTGTATGGGCGACATTGGGGTGCACGCCTACCAAATGCTTGAGTATGTTACTGGTCAAAAAATAGACTCCATTTTGGCCGACCTAAACCATTTGTACGACGACAACCAAATGGATATCGATGGCACGGTTTTGCTGCGTCTGGGCAAACACGTCAAAGGGGTGTTGCGCGCCAGTCAAATCGCCACTGCCGAGGAAAACAATTTCAGTTTAGCGATTTACGGACGCGAGGGCGCCTTGAAATGGGAACAAGAAAACCCAAACTACTTGACCCTACTCAAAGACGGTCAACCTGCGCAAATCCTCAAGCCCGGCCACGGATATAATAGTGCTTTTTCACTTGAAGGCACCAAACTCCCGCCAGGGCACCCGGAAGGAATTTTTGACGCTATGGGCAATATTTATCGCGGTATGGCTAAGGCCGTTCGTGGGGAATCTTTTATAGACGGTGAATTCCCTTCTATGGAGGATGGGGTACGTGGCATGAAATTTATCGAAACTGCCGTGGCGTCTCACGCCGATGGCAATGTTTGGAAAACACTTTAGAAATTAAAAAACGCTATAAATTAAAATCATGAAAACGATCAAAGGACCTGCAGTATTTTTAGCCCAATTTATGGACGACAAAGCGCCCTTCAACAGTCTAGATGGGCTATGTCAATGGGCGGCAGACCTAGGATACAAGGGCATACAAATTCCGACTTGGGAATCGAGACTCATCGACTTAACTCTCGCTGGCCAAAGCAAAGACTACTGTGATGAGCTTCAGGGTAAAATCAGATCCTACGGCCTGGAAATCACTGAACTTTCCACCCATCTTCAAGGACAACTCGTAGCCGTGCATCCTGCTTATGATTTAATGTTTGACAATTTTGCCCCGGACGACTGCAAAAATAATCCCAAGAAACGCACCGAGTGGGCCAGAGCCCAACTCATTAGTGCTGCCAAAGCCAGCGGTCATTTAGGGCTTAAGGCCCATGCCACCTTTAGCGGGGCATTACTTTGGCACACATGGCACCCTTGGCCACAGCGTCCTGACGGGCTTGTTGAACTCGGCTTTGCAGAACTCGCTAAACGTTGGTTGCCTCTGTTGAATGAATTTGAAAACAATGGTGTAGCGGTTTGCTACGAAATTCACCCTGGAGAAGATCTTCACGATGGGGTGACTTTTGAACGCTTTTTAGAAGCTACAGGAAATCACAAAGCGGTTAATATTCTATACGATCCGAGCCATTTTGTGCTACAACAACTGGACTATTTGGCCTACATAGATCATTATCATGAGTTCATTAAAGCTTTTCACGTGAAGGATAGCGAATTTAATCCTGATGGCAAACGAGGCGCTTTCGGAGGTTATGGCGACTGGAAAGATCGTGCAGGTCGTTATCGGTCTTTAGGAGACGGCCAGATCGATTACAAATCGGTTTTTAGCAAACTCACCGAATACGGCTGTGATGTTTGGGCCGTCATGGAATGGGAGTGCGTCATCAAGAGTCCAGAGCAAGGGGCTCGAGAGGGGGCTAAATTCATTCAAGACCGCATCATCGAGGTGACCAATAAACGATTTGACGATTTTGCCGGTGCAGAAATTGATCAAGAACATCTCAAAAAAATCTTGGGGCTTTAAATAAACATATTTTGACGCCTTAATTAATCCATAAGAAAAGCATCAAGGTTCGCCAAGTTAAAAATCGGGTATGCTATACAGCGCGACACGGCCCCAGAGTAAAAAATGAATAACATTAAACACGACCAAAATGACCAAAACAAACTACGCAATCATCGGCCTACTCGCCCTGGTAGCGGCCTGTGGCCAAGGACCCCAGCAGCCAGCAAAATCAGAAGCGCCGGCTGCTGCTCTAGAACCAACAACACCCGAAGAAACCGAAGTATGGGAGCCAGTTCCAAATCAAGTGGACCCGTTTGGTCAAAATGGGGCGCCGAGTGACGCCATCATTTTGTTTGACGGTAGCAATTTAGATCGATGGATTTCCGCAGTGGACAGCACAGCTGCAAAATGGAACATAAATACCGACGGAAGCATGACCGTAGCCAATGGTACTGGCGACATACAAACCAAAGACAACTTTGGCAGTGTGCAACTCCATGTGGAATGGCGCAGCAACCCTGAAAATACAGCAAGTGGACAGGCCAAAAGCAACAGTGGGGTCTATCTACAGAATCGCTATGAGGTCCAAGTCCTGGATAACAATGACAACCCGACTTACGTCAATGGTATGGTGGGCTCTTTGTACAAACAGTCCCCCCCATTGGTCATGGCCTCCGTGCCAACTGGGTCTTGGAACAGCTATGACATTATCTATCACGCTCCAGAATTTGACCAGCAAGGCAATATGAGCGTAGCCCCCAATATTACAGTGCTCCACAATGGGGTTTTGATTCAAGATGGCTTTGATTTGCAAGGAACCACAGAATATATTGGGTGGCCAAAGGTGAGTCCTCATGGCCCAGGCCCGATAAAACTTCAAGATCACAACGACCACAGTGGGGTATCGTACAGAAATGTTTGGGTACGTCCATTAGACTAAACAACCTATTATCTCTATGAAAACAATATTATCCCTTTCACTAGCCCTGGCTTTGACGGCCTCTTGCCAAAACAAACCTAAATCAGAACCATCCATGACTAAAGAAGTCCCCACAGAACAAGAGACTCCTCAAGATCAGTGGATCATCCTTTTTGACGGAAGCAATTTCGACAATTGGCGTGGTTACCTCTCTGAGGAAATGCCCGAGGCTTGGAGTATTCAAGATAGTGCGATGGTCTTTACCCCTGGCGATAAGGGTGGGCAAAACATCATTACCAAAGATGTCTTTTTCAACTTTGAGCTTTCTTTAGAGTGGAATATTGCCTCAGGAGGCAATAGTGGGATCTTTTGGGGGGTTATGGAAGACCCTGCCTATCCCGAAGCCTATCAATCAGGACCAGAGATTCAAGTCTTGGATAATGCTAAACACCCTGATGCCTTTGTAGGCGAAGGCACACACACAGCAGGCGCTTTATACGATATGATTGCACCATCCGCGGATCACACCAATCCAGCGGGCTTATGGAACCATTGCGTGCTGCGCGTGGATCACAGAATTAATCGAGGTTTGGTCTTTATGAATGGGCATCAAATCGTTGCATTTTCTCTTGATGGTCCGGATTGGGACGCAATGGTTTTGAAATCCAAGTTCGCCGACTGGCCCGTATTTGGTAAGTTCCCAAAAGGACATATCGGATTGCAAGACCATGGAGACAAAGTGTCTTATCGCAATATGAAGATCAAACATTTAATTGACTAAAAACAGGAATCATCTTGATCCTTGCCGATCTAGGTTAAACCAATTTCTACTTGTATGGCTCTTGAAAATGAATTATTCTTAAGTCTGGGCTATTGTGGGTTTATGCTCGCTTTGTTTTTGATTTTTCGGGCCTTTCCTCCCAAGAAAATAAACCATCTTTATGGGTACAGAACAGCGCGCTCTATGGCCAATGAGACCGTTTGGGAAGACGCCAATAATTACTCCATGAAACTAGGCGTCCAACTCGGGCTTTGGAGCATGCTCCTGCCGCTGTTTTATTATTTTATTTGGCCCGAGCAATTGCTCTTGGCCACAGTGATTACCCATACCGGGCTTCTGCTGTTGATTATCGTAGGCACCGAGCGTTATTTAAATCAGCGATACGACAAAAAGGGTCGGCCAAAAAATACACCCCCAAAGGACTAGATTCCTTACCTTTGTTAGCCAATGATGGCTTGATATGATTTATTCAATGACAGGGTTCGGCAAAAGCGTACTCGCACTTCCGGGCAAAAAAATTACTATAGAACTTAAATCCCTCAACAGTAAGGGACTCGATCTACATGCACGTATTCCAGGAGCGCTTCGTGAGAAAGAACTCTTGATGCGGGACCGAATCGCTAAAGCGTTAAAGCGAGGTAAAATAGACCTTTCAGTTTATCTGGAGTCCACGGGGGGAGAACGTTCTGCGCAGTTAAACACCCCTGTAATCCAAGCGTACATGGCTCAATTAGAAACCCTAGCTCAAGGACCAGAGATTGAACGCCTGCAAATGGCCCTGAGGCTACCCGAGAGTATTCAGACCGAGCGTGAAACCATAGACGAAGAAACTGCACAAGCCCTACTTGAAGGAGTCGACCAGGCAGTGGTGGCCCTAGAGGAATTTCGGGCTGCAGAAGGCGCTGTATTGGCTGAAGATTTCCGCGCTCGTATTGATCTTATTCGTAAACTTTTAGACCAAGTTAATCAGCAAGAAAAAAATAGAATTCCTCAAGTACGCGAGCGTCTGAATAAGGCCGTTCAAGAACTCGAGCAAACTGTTGACCAAAATAGATTTGAGCAAGAATTGGTTTATTACCTCGAGAAATACGATATCACAGAGGAAACTGTGCGTCTGAGTAATCACCTTGATTATTTTTTGCGTACCATGGAGTCTCAGGAATCAAACGGCAAAAAGCTTGGATTCATTACCCAAGAAATCGGTCGAGAAATCAACACTATTGGCTCCAAGGCCAACGACGCGACCCTACAACAGCTCGTGGTTCAAATGAAAGATGAATTAGAGAAAATTAAAGAACAAGTATTAAACGTTTTATAATGCCTAAACGCGGCAAACTCATTGTGTTTTCGGCCCCTTCGGGCAGCGGTAAAACGACCATTCTTCATGCCCTTATGCACAATACACAACTCAATCTTGCCTTCAGTATTTCGGCAACATCGCGTGCACCGCGAGGCAATGAAATAGACGGAAAGGATTATTACTTTCTCAGCACCGAAGCATTCAAAAAAACTATTGACCAAGGTGATTTTCTCGAATGGGAGGAGGTTTATCCCGGTCAGTATTACGGAACTTTAAAAAAAGAGGTAGAACGTCTGCGCAACCTAGGGAAAAATGTGGTATTTGATATAGACGTCAAAGGAGGCATGTCCATCAAAAAAGCCTTTGGCGCTGATGTTTTGGCAATTTTTGTGCAGCCCCCGAGTGTCTCTGTACTGGCTGAGCGGCTCAAAGGACGCGGCACCGAAAATGATGAAAAAATCAAACTGCGTCTGGACAAAGCGCAAGAAGAATTAGCCTTTGCCCCCTCATTTGATCACGTCTTGATTAATGATGAATTGAATGTGGCCATCAACAAAGCTCAAGATTTAATTTTAAATCATATCCGATAGATTCATTATGGCAAAAAATAAAACCATTGGACTTTATTTTGGGACCTTTAACCCGATTCATATCGGACATTTAAATATTGCCCATTACTTCGCACACCACAGTGATTTAGACGAAGTTTGGCTGGTAGTAACCCCGCAAAATCCCCTTAAAAACAAAAAAAGCCTCTTGGCCGACTATCATCGTGCTGCACTTGTTGACATTGCCGTTGAGGATTACCCCAGGCTCAAAACTTGCCGTGTCGAATTTGATATGCCGCAGCCCAATTATACGGTCAACACATTAGCCGTGCTGCAAGAGCAAAATCCTAATCTTTCTTTCGCGCTCATCATGGGGCAAGACAACTTGGATCACCTGCACAAGTGGAAAAATTACCAGTGGATCCTGCAGCATATTCCAATTTTAGTTTACCCCAGAGTCACGAGTTCAAATGGCCAAAGCAATGGCGATGATCAAACTCAATTCAGTGGTAAAATCACAAAGGTCAAGGCCCCTATTTTTGAACTGTCCTCAACATTTATTCGAAAGAATATTAAAATTGGCGCGGATATTCGGCCCATGCTTCCTGAAAACGTATGGCGCTACATCGATGAGATGAATTTTTACAAATAGAAAAACCGCCGGGCCTTTGACAAAGCCCAGCGGTTCTGCTAACTAAATAACCAACCAAAAAAATTACTTTTTTTGCGGCTCCCGAAATGTTCGAGAACCAAAACATCTATTTTTATAACGCCGGGTTAATGTTCAAATTGCCAGATAAATCATAATCTCTTGTTAAATTTTATTTTTCTCTTTTTGTGCGATGAAAGTCATCAAAATTATCATCCTGGTCGTTTGCGCAGTGCGGTCTAAAAGTTCGTGCCGATATAATTTGGCCCAACAGAATTCATTAAATTAGTCCCATGAAGCAACCGACACAAGCAGTTACATTTGACTATGGCGTCATTGGCGGCGGAAGCTGGGCCACGGCCATTGTAAAAATGCTTTGCGAAACCCAAGCTCAAGTGGGGTGGTATATGCGCAATACCAAAGCCATAGAACACATCCGCCAAGAAGAACACAACCCCAATTATCTAAGTTCGGTTTCTTTTGATGTTAATCAGCTCGTTTTGAGCGATGACATTAATGATGTCGTGAGCCAGGCCAAAGTGGTCATTTTGGCCATACCCTCGGCATTTCTCAGCAGTGAATTGGCCAAGCTTAAAACACCTCTATCTGGTAAATTGGTTTTTTCGGCCATCAAAGGGATCGTTCCGGAAAGCAGCTTGATTGTTGGGGCCCACCTCAATGAACATTTCGGCCTGCCTATGGACTCTATCGGGGTGATTACCGGGCCTTGTCATGCCGAAGAAGTAGCTTTAGAGCGACTTTCCTATCTGACCATCGCTTGCGCCCAAAAATCCAACGCCAATATGGTGGCTCAAGCCCTAAGCAGCAGTTATATCAAATGTTCGGTCAGTGATGACATTATGGGTACAGAGTATGCGGCCATGCTAAAAAACATCTATGCCCTAGCTGCAGGAATTGCTCATGGTTTGGGTTATGGAGACAACTTCCAAAGCGTACTGATGAGTAACGCCATCCGTGAGATGAAGCGCTATGTCAAAAAGGTGCACCGCATGAAACGCAACATCAACGGGTCGGCTTATCTTGGAGACTTACTCGTTACGGGGTATTCTGTTTTCAGCCGCAATAGAATGTTTGGCACCATGATTGGCAAAGGCTATACCGTAAAAAGTGCCATGATGGAAATGAAGATGGTCGCCGAAGGGTATTACGCCACCAAAAGCGCTTATGTGTTGAATGTGGAGAAAGGAAAAAAACAAGCCAAAACACCGATCATTAACGCAGTTTATCAAGTGCTTTATGAGGGAAAATCCCCTAAAAAGGTGTTTGCCGCTTTGACCGAAAAACTAGACTGATTTAGTAAGTACTTTTAAACTGCTGCAAAAAGCGCATGTCATTTTCGCTGAGTAATCGGATGTCTGGGATTTGATGCAACAACAAAGCGATGCGATCGATCCCCATACCAAAGGCAAAGCCAGAGTAGACTTCGGGATCTATACCGCAATTTTTCAACACATTAGGGTCCACCATACCACAACCCATGATTTCTAACCAACCTGTTCCCTTAGTCATTTTATAATCTGTTTCTGTCTCTAAGCCCCAATAAACATCGACCTCAGCACTAGGTTCTGTAAATGGGAAATAAGACGGTCTTAGGCGTATTTTGGAGGTCCCAAAGAGCTCGGTAGTAAAATGCGCCAAGGTCTGCTTTAGGTCTGCAAAGCTCACGTCTTTGTCGACATAGAGCCCTTCAATCTGATGGAAAAAGCAGTGTGAACGGGCAGAAATGGCCTCATTGCGGTAAACACGTCCGGGTGAGATCGTACGGATTGGCGGTTGATGCTCTTCCATATAGCGTACTTGTACCGAAGAAGTGTGCGTACGCAGTAAAATGTCAGGATTGGTTTGCACAAAAAAAGTATCCTGCATGTCACGTGCCGGATGATACTCCGGCAAATTTAATGCAGTAAAGTTGTGCCAATCATCTTCAACCTCTGGTCCTTCAGACACATTGAACCCGATGCGCGAGAATATATCAATGATTCGGTTTTTTACCAAAGAAATCGGGTGTCTGGCCCCAAGGCTTTGCGGCATGCCTGGCCGAGTTAAGTCCCCATATACACCCTGTGGATTTTCGTTTTGCGCCATAGCCGCTTTACAATCCTTAACGCGCTGTTCAGCAGCATTTTTCGGGGCGTTCACGGCCTGTCCAAATGCTTTTTTCTGTTCTGGTGCAACAGACTTAAAGGCGGCAAAAAATTCATTCAACAAGCCTTTCTTGCCCAAATAAGCAATACGGAAGGCTTCGATTTCTTCTTGAGTTTGCCCCTGAAATTCGGCGACCTTGGCAATGTGTTCGTTTATTTTATCGATCATCGATAAGTGTGTTTGAAGGCGTAAAAATAGGGATTTTATCCAGAACTAATCGATCAGCTTTTGGGCTAAAAAATACTGTACTATGGCTTCTTTCATGAGCACAGCCTGTTCTCCCGCTTTTAAGGCTGGTAGTGGCTCGATGTTCTTGTAATGTGGCCAGCCCTGTTCATCTACAAAATCAAAACGGTAATACCCATAGGGTTCGAGCAACTTACAAATGGCAATATGCATGAGATTAATCTTTTCGTCTTTTTTAAAACGACGGTGGAGTTGCCCTAATTCTTGAACCCCCACCAAATAAATGATGGCGTCCAAATCCAGCGGATCTCCATCAGAAAATTGGGCGCTCAATCGCTCCACTAATTCACCCCATCGTTGCTTGAGTAATACATCTCGTGACATGCTACAAAAATAAGCCCAATAATATTCATTTACCAAGAAATCCTATCTTTACAATACATCCAAAGCCATGCATTTATTCGACCTATTAGTATTAATCCTATTGGCCCTAGGATTTTTTTGGGGACTCCGAAAAGGACTCATCCAGACTTTAGCCTCTATTTTGGCTTTAATTCTTGGGATCTACATTGCCTTAAAATTTACAGGAGACCTAGCCCAATGGTTTACCGAGTGGTTTGATTGGACTAAAAAAAATGCAGACTGGGTGTCCTTTATTCTGTTGTTTGTCCTGACGGTGATGTCTGTAGTCACTTTGGGCAAATGGGTCACAAAAATCGCCGGTCTGGTAGCGCTTGGTTGGATCAATCGCCTTTTAGGGGCCATCCTCTATGCCGCACAGACTGCTCTAATTATGAGTTATGTGCTGTGGTTTTTTACGCAGATACAACTCGATGACTATCTCTTGCCTGAAAACACTAAAACCGAGGCCAAATCTTATGCGCTAATTGCTGGTTTTGCCCCAACAATCACCCCTATGATTCAAGATTTTTGGACCAGAACGTGGGGGGCAGACCAAGAACAAAACCAGGAACAAAGCCGAGAACCTCAGGAACCGTAATCCATGATTATTTTGGACGACAAAGAATCAAAGCTGAACATCATCTAGAACGGCTATAATGCTTTGAGATCTTGAGCAAGAACCCAGCCACGACGGCCGTCCGAAAGCTCTACCTCTTGCCACTGATCTTGTTTCTGTAACAATCTGAGTTTTGTGCCAGCATGCAATTCAAATAATGCCTCTTCACTCAATCTTGGCCCCGAGCGCACACTCATTTCTTGCTGAAAAACTATGGCCCAACGATAATTTTGACCGTAGGATTGCGTTTTGTTCCCCAAACCTATAGCGGCTATAAAAAGCACGAGGCTCAAAACAGCCAACACAAAGCTAAGTCTTTTGGCTACAGGAGACTCAACCCAGCCAAATCTCAAGACAGAAAATACAAAAAGTGCGATAAAAACAATCCCTAGCCAGGCCCATGACTGGACCGAGAGTAACTGTCCTGCTGCCTCATCCCATTTTTGAAACAAGGTCTTGGGTTGTTCCCGAACGACATCAATCAATGCGTTTTGTACATAAGCGCGATTGGCCTTAATTTCGAGATCATCTGGAGCGAGTTCCAACGCCTTTTCATAATAATAAATACTCGATGCAACATCATTGAGATAATAATAAGCATTAGCCATATTGTAGTATATGGCCCCACTGTGTACCCCCGATTCTAGCACTGCTTCCCAGCGCATGATTGCCTCTTTATACTGCTGGTTTTTGTAGAGCTGATTTCCTTGATCAAACCAATTATCAGCCTGTCCTTGACTCATCCCCTTCTGTGGGATAAAAAGTGAAAAGAAAACCAATATGTATATTATTCTCCACATCATCTTTTGGTGCTATTGATCATTTTTCGTTGCCATTAATCACTTTTTTGTACTGTTGACCATCGATATTACTTCTTGGGCTTCACTGTAATCATTTTGCACATCTACAGCAGTGCTTGGTGCATATCGCGCCCGTTCGCAGCGCTCAATTAGACCAATTAATCGATCTATGGCCTCTGGCTCAACCTGACGCTGAGTCATTAGTGCCCGAATATTTTCTTTAGAAAGCCCAGAGGTTTCCAGCTTTAATTCGGCCTTCAAAAACAGATGCAACGAACGTTCCAATGACGCATAAAACGCCGAAGGATTATTTTGCTCGGCTTTGGCTTCACTAAGATATTTTGCAATCAAACGCTTGTGCTGACGCATTGTTCGTGCTGCAGTATCTCCTAAATAACGCTGCCGAATGAGTCTAATGGTAAACCATAATGGAATGAGCATCACAAGCCCAAAAACCCATCGCCAATACGCCCAGGTACCGAACCATGGTTTTGGATTTCTTGAGACCCAATCTGACTCGAGTTTAATGTATCTAAAACGATCTGTATCGACAGTAACGGCCCCTGTAACTTGCTTTTCTGTATTCTGTGCCAAAGATTCTTGTTTCGGACCGTTGATCACATTAACCACATGTTCCTGAGATTTTTTGGTAACATAGCGCTCAAGGTCTGGATCAAAATAAGAAAGGGTGAGGTCTGCTATTGGGTAATTCCCTTGATTTTGAGGCACAAGGGTATATACCTCCGAAACCGAGCCGCGCATCCCATCAGAACGGGTACTGATTTTATCACTACGAGCCGGCTCATAAACCTCAAATGCGTTCGGGAATTGCGGTTTTGGCATCTCAAATAACTTAAGATTTCCTTGGCCACGTACAGTAACACTGTATTCCAAAGACTCTTGAGCGTCGAGTTCGGTTCGGGAAATAGATGTGTCAAAATTAAAATTACCCACCGCACCAGTGAAGTCCTCGGGACGATTTTCAATGGGCAATGGCTTTACATTTATGGTTCTCCGCCCCGCAGATATAGTCTTATTCACTCGCGTGGTCATAAATCGTCCAAAAAAGTCCCTTCGATTTGAACGCACATCAATAGGCACGTCCAAAGTGAGTGGCTCGATACTCAGTTCTCCCGTCTTTTGAGGATACAAGACGGTTGTGCGCAAAACTACATAGCGATAATCTTCCCCGCGATATTGGCCTTCATAAATTTGCAGTTGACCTTTTTGATCCAGAGTTTGGCTCCAAAAGTCGGCGTACTTAGGTGAGTCAATTTCGCGCCAGTTGCTGGTAATACTGACCTGATTGGAAACATACAGTTTATACACCACCGTAATGGCCTCGTTTAAATAAGGGTTGGTGTTGGACACCTCTGCCACCAAATGCACGTTTTCACTGGCCAAATAATCAGCATTATTTCCATCCTTAGGAATTTCAACGGCCTCGGTAACGATGACCTCCACGGGAACAGACTTATAACGCTCTCCATCGATTTCTATGGCGGCTTGTCCTATTGTAATGGGGCCTTTGCGTAATGGAGCCAAGAAAAAACTATAGGTTTTTGAATAAGATCGCTTTCCGTTAATCCATGAATTACTGATGGATTGATTGGGTCCCCCTAAGACTCTAAAGCCCTCAAAACTTGGCGGCTCAAAATTATCGCCGTCTTCATTCATCTCAAAATCGATACGAAGGCGCTCATTAAGTCCCAGTTTTTTTTTACTGACCTTGGCCACAAATTCGACCTGAGCACCGATCCCCAGAGGCGCGAAAAAAACAAAAACAAGTATGGTCCATTTCAACAACCCCTTCATATCACCAATCCTTTGAACGTTTTACTTTAGCCCCTTTGGCCTTTTTCAAATTCATTTTGTCTTGCACCTTTTGCTCTTCATTATTCATGGCCTCTAGTAGGTTTTTAATCTGCTGTGGAGACAATTGTCCGGGCTTAGGTTGTTGTGGATTCTGTTTTTGATTTTGATCATTGGGCTTTTGATTATTTCCCTGATCATCGCCTTGCTGATCTTTAGGATCTTTCTGATCATCCCCTTGATCTTGCTGGTCTTGATTGTCTTGATTGTCTTGGTTTTGATCGTTTTGATTAGGATCATTTTGATTCTCCCCATCTTGATCTTGTTGGTCTTGCTGGTTTTGATCCTCTTTTTCTTCTTGATCTTTTTTGTCGTCCTTGTTTTCGTCTGGCGGCGGTGGATTTTTATCCAAAAGATCCTGAGCAACAGCAAGATTATAACGACTCTCATCGTCTTGAGGATTGCTGCGCAAAGCCTCTTTGTAAGCCTCTACGGCTTCTTGATACATCTTCTCTTTCATGTAGGCATTGCCTAAATTATGAAATGCACGGTGTTTATGGTCGTAGGAGGAAGCGTCTTTGGCCGCCTGCTTAAATCTAAACAGGGCTTCCTTGTTCTGACCTCTTAGGTGATACTCATTGCCCAAATTAAAGGCACCATTCTCTCGCTCTCCAAGAGCTAGAGCCTTACGATAATCCGCCTCTGCGTTAGCAAATGAACCATCGGCCAGATGGGTCGCACCACTAGAAAGCGCAGCTTGTGCCTCTTGCATCGTTGGCGTCTGCACAGCGGGGTTTTCTTGGGCACTGAGCTGGGAAGCCTGAAGCACTGTCTGTGTCAGCACCACTAACAAAATGATCTTTTTCATATCAATTCTAATCCTCATCACTTTGCTCATTAAACAAATTTAATTTTTTTAACCAATTGGTCTTGCGCTCCAACATGAATGAATCGGCCAACAGTAATCCCAAAGCCAGAATTAAAAATAACTGGAATTGGTCTTTAAAGTCTGTAAACTGCTTGGCTTCAAACTCGGTCTTGTCCATGGCGTTGAGAATATCCTGCACCTGAGCCACGACCTCTTTGGTTTGGGTCCCATCAATGTACTTGCCCTCTCCCCATTCAGCGATGTTCTGTAAGTTCTGGGCGTTGAGCTTAGTGATGACTTGATTATTTTGTTCATCTCTTTTGTAGTATTGCAAAATACCATTGCGCTTGATTGGAATTGGGGCGCCCGCCGAACTACCCACCCCAATGGTGTATACTTGGATCCCTGCCTCCACGGCTTCAAGCACAACCTCTTGATCGTTTCCTTGATGATCTTCCCCGTCACTCACAATGAACAAAACTCGGTTGGTCTGCTCTTGATCGTTATAATAAGTCTTTGATAGATTGATGGCCTCATTGATCGCCGTCCCCTGAGAGGAAACCATATCGGTATTCATGTTGCTCAAAAATAATTTAGCCGAGGCAAAGTCGGTTGTAATGGGCACTTGTGGAAAAGCACTGCCGGCATATCCAATAACTCCTACTCGGTCTCCGACAAGATTATTGATGATCTGCGTGACCAGCTGCTTGGATTTTTCCAGTCGATTTGGCGCTACATCTTCGGCCAGCATACTTTTGGACACATCTACGGCAAATACGACGTCCACCCCTTGACGGGTGACTGTTTCTATTTTCGTTCCGAGCTTTGGATTGACAAGGGCGATCATTAATGACGCAATACATAACGCCCAAAGACTGAATTTCATCCAGGATTTAATAATGGACTGATTTGGTCCGAGTCGTTCGATGGCTCTGGGGGAGAAAAACTTACGTCGCACAGACTTTTGCCAAAGGATCCGCCACACAAAAAGGGCTAGCGCCACGATGATTATCGCAAGTCCATAAAAGTATTTTGGTTCCTCGAGCTGATACATCAAATAAAACTTTTAAATAAGGTTTGACGCATAAGAAATTCAAAAAACAACAGCCCCAAAGCTGCGAGAATAAGTGGACGAAACCCCTCATCATACTGTTGATATTTAAATTCCTCAACTTCCGTTTTTTCTAGTTTGTTGATTTCGTCATAAATCTCTCCTAGCTTTGAGTTATTGGTCGCCCGAAAATACAGTCCTCCTGTGGTTTGGGCAATTTCTTGAAGCAAGGCCTCGTCAATCTCCACTGGGACTTTTCCATATTGAAACTGACCATTAGGGCGCATGCCCACAGGCGAAAGGGCAAGTCCATTAGATCCTAAACCGATAGTATAGACCTTAATGCCAAATTCTACGGCCAACTCGCTTGCTGTGCGCGGATCAATAAAGCCAGAGTTATTCACTCCGTCAGTAAGCAAAATAATTACCTTGCTTTTTGCGCGGCTCTCTTTGAGTCGATTAACCGCAGTAGCGAGCCCCATCCCAATAGCGGTACCTCCTTCGATTATAGTGTTGTATTCGATAGACTTGAGTGCTGACAACACCAATACTTTGTCGCTGGTAAGCGGTGTTTTCGTATAACTTTCTCCTGCGTATTCCGACCAAGCCCAAACGATCGTTGGGGCGGTTATCGATAAATCGGGCGGCGACCTCTTTAAGGGCCTCTAGTCTATTTGGCTTAAGGTCGCGTGCGAGCATACTCGCAGACACGTCTATAGCCATGACAATGTCAATTCCTCTCGAGGTTTTTATGCGCGTACTTTGATCCACATATCTTGGACGGGCCAGAGCGATGACGATCAAAACCACAGCAGCAATACGCAAGACCCAAAGAAATGATTTAGCCAAAGCCCAAAATTTGCTGGTTTGATCGGCAGTATTTAACGCAGAGATTTTCCATTCGGCATTATGGCGTCTACGGCTTTTCCAAAACCAAAACACGAGAAGAGGCACTAAGGCCAAAAACCAGAACCATTCCGGAGCAACAAATTCAAAGGTTCTTGTCATGGCGCCTCAGGTTTTTGTTGGGTTTGGGGGATTTCCAAAGACACCGAATTAATAATACGTTCTTTTAATCCTTGAGCAAATCTATCATCATCTACATAAGCGACCATAACCGTCTGTATGCCGCCCTGCTGGTCAAAAACCAGTAACTCGTACTGATGCTGTTCTTTGCCGACCTTACCCGCGGCATTGGCCACATAAAAACTGCCATAAGCCCGAAGTCCTTTAATCCCTTCCGGGGTTTCAAAAGACTCGTCTTTGACAATGAGCGTTCTTGCGCCTTGCTCTTCTAATAAGACCAAAGAGCGGTTTAAAGCCATGGCAATATTCCAATTTTCTTGGGGCTGTGCTTCTGTGGAGGTCACAGCTACGTAAAACTCGTCTTCTAAGGTGAAGGCCTCAAAAATTGCCGTGCCCCGCGCTGAAAGACTGTCCTGATCGGGATGGTTATATATTTTACGCACCAAGATTTCTGGTGATTCCAAGATCACTGCTGGTACGCCGTACTCGCTTTTATACCAAGACCCTTCTGCCATATCTCGCATTGCGTTGCCAAAAATTTGATCTTTGGCCTCTTGTGGGCCCACATAAACAACATAAGCGACCAATGCGGCAAACAAGGCGGCCGCTGAGAATATAAGGCGACGCTTGCGTTTTTTCTTCGCCAATAATGCTGCTTTGGCCGCTGCGTCTAAGGCCGCCTGCTCATCGTCTTGTTCGGGCTCAGGAATCCTCGCTTTTAGTGTTTCTATGATTACATTGGCCTGTGAATAGTCCAAATCCCATTGCTGCAGAGTAACCTGTGCCTTGGCAAACTTGATCAAGTCTGCTCGGCGCAATATTTGACCTAAGTCATCTATGGTCTGAGTTTCTATACTAAAATGATCCCCCATTTGGTGCAGGGCCAAACGGTCTAAAAGCTCGTCGGTGGTGCTCTCTAAAGCTCTTGAATCAATTTCACGATGAATGTACGTTTTTAAAATATCGGTGAGTTCGCTGTAGTCGTTCTTTAAACGCGAAATCCTGATCCGATTCACGAGAATTTATGATCTCAAGCCTTTGACAAGCCTCCTGATAGGGAGGAAGAGGTGGCGGTGGCGGTGCTTGCCCCGCTCCCTTTTTTCTGCGCCAAAACCAAATGACTACCACAATTAAAATAACCCCTAAAACAATCCCCCAAGGCCATAGCGGACCACTCTCAAGAGGCACTTGTGCCGAGGGCTTTATGGCAAAAATCTGTTGTTGGGTAGTATCTACGGGTATGGTCAAAACGGCCACATCAAATTCTGGCGTGTCAAAGGCACTGTCGTTAATCATGACCCGCTGTTTACTCAAGCGATGATACCCTGAATCGAACTGAGTCAATCCATATTTTTTACGCAGTTGCCATCGCCTTTTATTGCTTTGGTCTTTTATGGTATCTACCTCGTAGCTGCGAATGACCTCAAAAGCACCAAAAGATTTTCCCTCGGGGAACATCACAAAATCTGTACTGTCGGCCTGGACTTGAATCAAAAACTCCAGCTCTTCACCAATCCGCATTTGAGTGGTGTCCACCGTAGCCTGAACCTGAGCCTTAAGCCCCTGAACCCCGAGTTGGGTCAAACACAGCAACACGGCAAAAAGCCAGCGCAGGCCGACAGGCCTGAACCAAAAGTGCTATTTGTTGTCTTTAGATACACTGTAATTATGCCCTGTTTTTAAAATAACCCAGTAGTTTGCGCACATAGCTTTCCTGCAAACTACAGTCAATTGTTCCCGCGCCGCACTTTGAAAACGCCTCATGAAATTCCGCTACCCTTTTTTGGTAGGCCAAATGATGATTTCGCCGAACTGCTTTACTCCCTGTGTGGATCAGCTGTCGGGCCCCTGTTTCTCGATCGAGCATTTCGACCATCCCTAAATTCGGCAAAGCAGCCTCGCTTTGATCGTATACCCGAATCCCTGTAACATCGTGCTTACGGGCCGCGATGCGCAGTGGAGAGAAAAAGGGGGCGCTAATGAAGTCCGAGAGCACAAAAACTATGGCCTTTTTTTTCATCACCGAGGTCAGATATTTAAACGCCGCACCGATATCGGTCTTTTTACCCTCGGGCTTAAACTCCAAAAGTTCACGAATCACGCGCAATACATGTGATTTTCCTTTTTTGGGAGGAATAAACAATTCTATTTGATCGGTAAACAGGATGAGTCCTATTTTATCGTTGTTTTGTAGGGCCGAAAAAGCCAAAGTCGCCGCGATTTCTGTGAGCATTTCTCCTTTAAACTGCTCTTGAGTCCCATAGTGCTCAGATTGACTCACGTCGACCATTAGCATTAAGGTAAGCTCGCGCTCTTCTTCGAAAACCTTTACAAAAGGCTCGTTATAACGGGCTGTAACGTTCCAATCAATGGCGCGAATATCATCTCCGTATTGATACCCCCGCACCTCGCTAAAAGTCATTCCGCGCCCTTTGAACGTCGAATGGTACTCTCCACCAAACACGTGATCACTGAGTCGTCGTGTTTTGATTTCTATCGCACGTACTTTTTTTAAAAGGGTCTTTGTATCCACAATACTGGAGTTTAGTTTAATTCAACTGTTGGAATCAGTTCTTCTTCGATGATTGCTTTTTATCGGTTTCCTGATGCTAACCTGCTTTTCCCAGATTTCGTTATCGGGACCTAGGGTTTAAGGCACTTCGATGACATCGACAATACGATGAATCAAGGCTTCCGAGGTCACTTCCTCGGCTTCCGCCTCATAAGTAATCCCCACGCGATGACGCAGCACGTCATCGACTACCGCGCGGACATCCTCTGGTATAACATAACCACGCCCTTTAATAAAAGCATAACTCTTAGCGGCAAGCGCCAGGTTAATACTTCCGCGCGGGGAAGCCCCGTAACTGATCAGCGGCTTCAAGTCTGCTAGATTATAGTCCTCGGGACGACGGGTCGCAAAAATAATGTCCAGAATATAACGCTCTATTTTCTCATCCATATAAACCTGACGAACCGCCTTTTGCGCCTTTTTGATTTGGGCAAGGGTGGCTACCGGCTTCACAGACTCCAGTCCACCATTTAAATTCTGACGTATGATAAGTTGTTCCTCGGCTATAGCAGGATAATCGATCACGGTTTTGAGCATAAAACGGTCTACTTGAGCCTCAGGCAGCGGATAAGTTCCCTCTTGTTCGATTGGGTTTTGCGTGGCCATCACCAAAAATGGTTGGTCCAGTTTAAAAGTCTCATCGCCTATGGTCACCTGGTATTCCTGCATGGCCTCCAAAAGGGCCGATTGAACTTTAGCCGGGGCTCGGTTGATCTCATCAGCCAATACAAAGTTGGCGAAAACGGGGCCTTTTTTAATGCTAAAATCATTGGTTTTGATGTTGTAAATCATCGTACCAATCACATCGGCAGGCAGTAAGTCGGGCGTAAACTGCACGCGACTAAATGAGCCCTTCACGGCTTTGGACAGTGTGTTAATGGCGAGTGTTTTCGCCAATCCTGGCACGCCTTCTAGCAAGATGTGTCCTTGTGATAAAAGCCCGATGAGCAATCGCTCAATCATATGTTTCTGGCCGACAATAACTTTGTTCATCTCTTGAGCGAGCAAACTTACAATGGCACTTTCACGCTCGATCATCTCGTTAAGCGTTGCTAAATCCTGTGGGTTCTGATTCGATTCCATAACTGCATCCTTCCATTAAAAAAGACCGAACACTTTAGGTCCATCTTAAATTTCACGTCGCAAATTGATGATAATTCATCAATTGCCTTGTTAATAATTGGTTAAAAAATACGATAAATAAAGGGGTTGGCAGCGATTTATCCTCAATAAAATACCTAATTTTAAATAAATTTTTTGTTATGAAAAATGCATTTTCTTCTGTTATTGTTGGATGCATGGATTGGGGCTCTTGGCGCCGTAATTTCGACACCTCTGAAATGACAGACCTCATCCAGTGGAGTGTGTCTCCCTAGGACTCACCAGTTTTGATCATGCCGATATTTATGGAGACTATACGGTCGAAGCACAATTTGGCAAGGCTTTAGATCAGGCCAAAATTTCTCGGTCAGAACTCCAAATCATCAGTAAGTGCGGGATACAATATGCCTGCGAGGCAAGGCCACATTTGGTAAAGCATTATCAGTACGACACAGCGTATATCATAGAGAGTGCTGAGCGATCGATTGAGCACCTGCGCTGCGATTATTTGGATTTATTTTTATTGCATCGCCCCAGTCCACTCATGCGCCCCGAAGCCGTAGCCGAGGCAGTAAATACCCTAAAGGAACGGGGTAAAATCAAGGCCTTTGGAGTGTCGAATTTTACGCCCAGTCAAACCGAACTCATTGCCACACAATCCCAGATAGAAGTCAATCAAATCCAATGCTCATTGACCCATTTGAGCCCTTTTTTTGATGGCAGTTTGGACCACATGATGACCCGAGGAATCAAACCCATGGCCTGGAGTCCCATCGGCAGGGTTTTTAAAGATAAAAGCGAATCGACCCACCGTATTCATGCAGTGCTCAATAAATTATGCGCCGAATATCAGGCCACCAAAGATCAAATCGTGTTGGCTTGGCTCATGACCCATCCTTCTGGAATTATTCCTGTAGTGGGCACCACCCAAAAAGATCGTCTGGCTTCAGCGGCTAAAGCGGCCGAAATCAAACTTTCTGAAGTTCATTGGTTTGAACTTCTGGTAGCCAGCCAAGGCCATAAAGTCCCTTAATTAAAAGAAGACAAATCATGACACGACTCAAAGATAAAACCGCTCTGATTACAGGAGCAACCTCAGGCATTGGCCTCGCCACGGCGAGGGCCCTGGCGCAAGAAGGCTGCCGCCTAATTATTACCGGGCGAAGAGACCAGCGACTTGAGGAAATTACCCAAGAACTTGAACGTCTTGTCCCTGTCCTTACACTAAATTTTGACGTTCGTGATCGTGAGCGCGTTTTTGATTTACTGACCCAGCTCCCTGAAGAATTTAATCAGATTGATATTTTGATCAATAATGCTGGAAATGCCCACGGACTAGACTTTATTCAAGATGGTGACCCAGATGATTGGGACGCCATGATCGACATTAATGTCAAAGGGCTGTTGTACGTCTCTAAAGCTGTTATTCCCGGTATGATTAGCCGCGGCCGAGGCCATGTTCTTCATATTGGCTCCACCGCAGGGAAAGAAGTTTATCCCAAAGGCAATGTATATTGTGCCAGCAAGCATGCTGTAGATGCCTTAAATCACGGGATGCGTATCGACCTCAATGGCAAAGGCATTAAAGTCAGCGCCATACATCCTGGCTTGGTCGAGACAGAGTTCAGCCAGGTACGCTTTAAAGGCGACACCACGCGCGCCGACGCCGAACAAGTTTACAAGGGGTTCACACCGCTCACCGCCCAAGACATTGCCGAAATCATTGTTTTTGTGCTCAGCAGGCCTGCCCATGTCAATATTGCCGATCTCATGGTCATGTGTTTGGATCAAGCCTCAAGTACCATAGTCAACAAAAGTAATCTATAGTGACTCAGTATGTTATCGGTGACATTCACGGGGGCGCGCGGGCTTTAGAGCAATTACTTAGCCGCGCACCGCTAAAGCCACAGGATCAGCTAATTTTCCTCGGGGATTATCTCGATGGGTGGTCTGAAGGCCCTCAGGTCATTGAGTTGCTCATGGCCCTCTCTACCCAATACAATTGTCGTTTTGTGCGGGGCAATCATGACGCGCTTTGCCTAGATTATTTAAAATATGGCAAAGCGCCGGAGCTTTGGGTTTTGCATGGCGGTCAAAGCTCAATCGATGCCTATAAACATTGTTCCTTGAGCAAATCACGCAGCATATTGAATTTTTGGATCAGTTGGAAAACTACATTGAGTCTGACAATGAAACTTTTTGTCCATGCTGGTTTTTCACATCCAAAAGGGTCCTGCGGAAGAATTTCACGCGCATATGGTTTATTGGGACCGAAGTCTCTGGGAAACCGCAAGAGCAGCGCACGAGTTGAACGACAAAGACTCCTGGCAATATCCCGAACGCCTCAAACTCTACAAGGAAATTTACATAGGGCACACCCCTGTGCAGCGCATCGGCGCTACCACTCCTTTTCGCGCTTCTAATGTGTGGAACGTAGATACGGGAGCCGCTTTTCAGGGCTCATTGAGCATGATCAATACAGAGACTAAAGCGTTTTGGCAAAGTGATCCACTGCCGAGTCTTTACCCAGGGGAATGAACTCGGACGTCAAGCTTAATCCCTCGGGCAACTATAAATCAAACTTAATCCCTTGAGCCAAAGGCAATTCTGTAGTGTAATTAATGGTATTGGTCTGACGGCGCATATAGACTTTCCAGGCGTCACTTCCTGATTCTCGTCCGCCTCCTGTTTCTTTTTCACCACCAAAGGCACCACCAATTTCAGCTCCTGAGGTGCCAATATTGACATTAGCAATACCACAGTCACTTCCGGCATGACTTAAAAATAACTCAGCCTCTCTGAGGTTATTGGTCATGATAGCGCTCGAAAGACCCTGTGCCACCCCATTTTGTTGAGCGATGGCATTTTCGACGCTCCCAGAATACTTCATGAGATAAAGTATTGGGGCAAAGGTTTCGTGCTGTACAATTTCGTAGTGATTCTCCGCTTCAGCAATCGCTGGCTTCACATAACATCCACTTTCGTATCCTGGGCCATCGAGGGTGCCCCCTGGAACTAATAAAGAGCCTCCTTCAACAACTACTTTTTCCAAAGCGGCCTCATACATTTTAACGGCATCTTTATCAATTAAAGGCCCCACGTGATTGTTTTGGTCCAAAGGATTCCCAATGCGTAACTGCTTGTAGGCACTGGCCAAAGCTTCTTTGACCTGATCATAAATAGATTCATGAATAATCAAACGACGTGTTGAGGTACAACGCTGACCACAGGTGCCCACAGCACCGAAAACCGCACCAATTACGGTCATTTTAATGTCGGCATCCGGGGTCACAATAATGGCGTTGTTTCCTCCTAATTCAAGAAGACTACGTCCCAATCGCTCGGCGACGGTTTGCGCCACGATTTTACCCATTCGGGTGGACCCTGTGGCCGAAACCAAAGGAATTCGCTTGTCTTGAGTCATCATTTCACCCACCTTGTAATCGCCGTTAATCAGGCAAGACAGTCCTTCTGGTAAATTGTTTTTGGCAAAAACAGAAGCCGCAATATTTTGGCACGCAATCCCACAAAGTGGCGCCTTTTCAGACGGCTTCCACACACAGACATCACCACAAATCCAAGCCAGTGCCGTATTCCAACACCATACGGCTACCGGAAAATTAAAGGCCGAAATGATTCCTACAACCCCGATTGGGTGGTACTGATCATACATGCGATGACCAAATCGCTCACTATGCATAGTAAATCCATGCAATTGTCGCGAAAGTCCCACAGCAAAATCACAGATGTCAATCATCTCTTGAACTTCCCCAAGTCCTTCCTGCAAACTTTTACCCATCTCGTAAGAAACGAGTTGGCCGAGTGGCTCCTTTAATCGGCGCAATTCTTCCCCAAATTGACGAACAATTTCCCCGCGCTGCGGTGCTGGTTTAACGCGCCATTGTTTAAATGCATTGGTCGCAGTTTCCATTACCTTGGCATAATCCTCTGGGGTGGTCACAGAAACTTTTCCAATTAAATCGCCATTTACTGGAGAATGTGAGGCGATTAACTGGTCTGAACCAAACCAAGTATTTCCTGTTGAAGTTCCTTTGTTTTCTGGGGCAACACCAAGTTGTTTGAGTACCGCTTGAATATCGACTGTTGTGGTAGTTTTTGTCATGGTCGTGAGATAAATTTTGTGCAAAAGTACAATAATCTCTATCCAAGGCCAATGCCGATAGTCAATATATCGTCTTTTGATCTATGACCCCTATATGGATTCACCAATAATAAGCCTAACTTAACTGATGAGCACTTATTGATTGGAAAATTTTGGGTCTGTTTCCATGGTGTGGCCGCAGGATTTGCAGTGGCGTAATTCCTCAGAATTGTAATACGTCTTAAAATGGGGCAAAAAGTCCTTCTCAATATCATTAAGCTCAAAATAAGCGGCATGTAGCGGGGCATTACACTGGTCACAAAACCACATGAGCCCATCGGTAAAGCCCTGTCCAGCGCGTTTTCTTTCAATAACAAGGCCAATAGATCCCGCACTGCGCACGGGCGAATGAGGTACTTTGGCTGGGTGTAAATACATATCTCCAGGGCCGAGATTCATCTCCTTTCGCTGGCCATCTTCTTGGATAACCACCGTAATTTCACCTTCAATTTGATAAAATAATTCCTCTGTTTCGTTATAGTGATAATCCTTACGGGCATTAGGTCCTGCCACGATCATTACAATGTAATCATCTGCGTCAACATATAGGTTTTTATTCCCAATTGGGGGCTTTAATAAAGCTCTATTGTCTTCAATCCATTGGGTCAAGTTAAAAGGAGGTGCGATCGCCATAATGCTAAGTTTGATTAAATGTAAGCCAAAAAAACTTAAATAAAAAAAGGCCCGCTAATCGCCCCACTCTAATGAGTTTTGGCGACGCGGGCCCAACCTTCCGAATAAATAGAAACCTATTTGCGATAAAAAAGATGAGTCACATAATACACCCCAGAGCCATCTTGTAAAGCACCAATACCACTGTGGGTGTAGTTGCCCTCCATTGTGTCTCTGTGTGATGGACTGTTGATCCAAGCATTCACTAAATCCTGAGCTGAACTGTAACCAAAACCAACGTTCTCGGCAACAGCTTGAGCACCTTGATTATTGAGTCCCTCAGCACGATCATTAAAGCCGTCGTGGCTGATTCTGTTTTCTTGGATCATATACTTGGTGTGTTCTACAGCGTAAGCAGAAGCATAGGTTCTGTCCATTATAATTGGCTCAAGTCCTAAAGTACTTCTGTACTCATTGACATAAAATAAAATCTCACTAGCCATTTGAGCATCGGTCTCTTGGGCCAAGTCTAAATCGATAGTGAATTCTATTGGAGATTGAGTTTCTACAAGCTCTTCTGTAGAGCAAGAGGTAAGGGCGAGGGTCAAAGCCAAAAGGCTGTAGGTTACTAGTTTCATAATTCGGGGTAAATCAAATTTGGGGCTTGATTCATTACAAAGATACGCACATTTCCGAATTACACAACACTTTATCGTAATTATTTGCATTTCATCGATAAAATAGGGTGTTTTTTTAGTCTGTCGGCAGGATATTATTTACTTTAACTCATTGATATATAGTATTTTATTAGTATATTTAAGCTCAAAATCAGTGTCAATGAAAATTTTCAAATTTTTTTCAATTTTTTTGTATTTAATCGCTTTTTCTTGCATTTCATCGGTAAAAAATGATGATTCTGACAGCCAAAAAACGCAGAAATTTGCGATCGCCATACACGGAGGCGCAGGAACCATACTTAAAAGTCAGATGTCAGATTCCTTAGAATCTGCCTATACCGCAGTTTTGACTAAAGCGGTCGAGGCGGGCCATGAAATACTCGAACAAGGAGGGAGTGCTTTGGACGCTGTAGGCGCAAGCATTAATATTTTAGAGGACAGCCCGCTGTTTAATGCAGGCAAAGGCGCCGTGTTTACCAATGATCAAACAAACGAACTAGACGCCTCAATTATGGATGGCGCTACGTTAAATGCTGGTGCCGTTGCTGGGGTCATGCACATAAAAAATCCTATTGATTTAGCACGCTCTGTTATGGAACAAAGCCCGCACGTATTTATGTATGGCGAGGGAGCGGAGACTTTCGCCAAAGAGCAAGGATTCCCTATGGTCTCACAGGAGTACTTTTACACACAAAGCCGTTTTGACCATTTAAAGCGAGTTCAATCCGCTCAGGACCAAGCTTCAGTAAACGATAAAAAAGAGACCTTCTTGTCTGACGTAGCCTCTTTGTTCTTTGACCCTGTGCTCAAAAACTCAAAATTTGGCACTGTCGGCTGTGTTGCCCTAGATAAAAAGGGCAATCTCGCTGCAGGAACTTCGACTGGCGGCATGACAAACAAGCGTTTTGGCCGCATTGGTGACGCCCCAGTGATTGGCGCAGGGACTTATGCCAATAATTCCAGTTGTGCCGTTTCGGCTACCGGCTGGGGAGAATATTTTATCAGAGGTGTGGTTGCTCACGATATCGCTGCCATGATGCAGTACGGCGGAATGAATCTCGCAGAGGCTACAAGCCTTGTGATTGACAAAAAAATTCCAGAGCTCGGCGGAGACGGCGGGGTGATCGCCATGGACCAAAGTGGTAACATTTCAATGCGGTTTAACACAGCAGGGATGTACCGCGCCCAAATTGGTGCTGATGGCCAATTAAAGGTTGGAATTTATAAATCCGATGGGGTGTTAACAAAATAAGGGGTTCAGAAGGGTCCAAACATTGTCCTCATTCAGGATTAATATTACCTTAGCGCTATCAATGTGTAACCGTTAAAAATCAAATCATGAGCAGCGAAAAAGAAGCTAAATTAAAAGCATTAAAACTCACTTTAGATAAATTAGATAAGACCTACGGAAAAGGTGCTGTCATGAAAATGGGCGATTCCGCAATAGAGGAGGTAGAGGTCATTCCGACAGGCTCACTAGGCCTTGATTTAGCACTCGGTGTAGGCGGCTATCCTAAAGGTCGGGTTGTAGAAATATACGGGCCTGAATCCTCGGGTAAAACGACACTTACACTGCACGCGATTGCTGAGGCTCAAAAAAATGGTGGCATCGCAGCGTTTATTGATGCCGAGCATGCCTTTGATCGCTATTATGCCGAAAAACTGGGTGTGGACATTGAAAACCTCATCATTTCTCAGCCCGACAACGGTGAACAAGCTCTAGAAATTGCCGATAATCTAATTCGCAGTGGTGCTATTGACATTATCATCATTGACTCAGTAGCCGCACTCACCCCTAAAAGCGAAATCGAGGGAGAGATGGGAGACAGCAAGATGGGGTTACATGCGCGTTTGATGTCACAGGCTCTCAGAAAACTTACGGGCTCCATTAGTAAGACCAAGTGTACGGTCATCTTTATCAATCAACTGCGTGAGAAAATTGGTGTAATGTTTGGGAACCCTGAAACCACCACAGGAGGGAACGCTCTTAAATTTTATGCCTCTATTCGACTCGATATTCGTCGCTCAACACAACTTAAAGACAACAATAGTGAAGCCGTTGGTAATAAAACGCGCGTTAAAATCGTTAAGAATAAGGTTGCCCCGCCATTCAAAACTGCTGAATTTGATATCATGTATGGCGCTGGTGTCTCAAAAATTGGTGAAATCATCGATCTTGGTGTCGATTACGAAATCATCAAAAAAAGTGGTTCATGGTTCAGTTACGATGACACTAAACTCGGACAAGGACGAGAAGCGGTCAAAACTTTGTTGACAGACAACCCAGCACTCATGGAGGAGCTCGAAGGCAAAATAAAAGAGGCCATCAAAACTCTGGCATCGTAAATTTTTTGACCGACGCAACCTCTTTAACAGTTTAGCATCTTACTGTCGTAGAGTCAGATGCGAAATGTGCCATACGTTACGCCTATGGATAAAAACCCAATTCGTATTTGTCTACAGAAGAGCTCATAAAAAGGTGTCAGGATAACGACCGACAAGCACAAGAATTGTTGTACCGACAATACAGCTCGGTATTGTATGGAATGTGCTTAAAGTACGCCCCGAATCACATGGAAGCCGAGGACAATCTCCAAGATGCTTTCATAACGATTTTCCAGCGTATTGGTCAATTTAAAGGCAAAGGTTCATTTGAAGGCTGGATGAAAAGGATTGCCATTAACACGGTGTTGCAAAAGTACAGACAAAAAAGACTGTATGATTTGCCTGCCGACGACTTAATGGAACAAAAATTAGCCGACAACCAAGATAATCCATCAGCCTCTATCCCTCTGCCTATTTTATTGAGTCTCATAGAAGAGTTGCCAGAGCGTTATCGCTTGGTATTTAATTTGTATGTCTTAGACGGACATACTCATAAAGAAATTGGCGGTTTGCTTGGCATTAGTGATGGCACATCAAAGTCCAATTTGGCCAGAGCACGACAACTCTTACAACACAAGATAAATGCCCTTAACAAGGACAAGAATAGTTAGGTTAAAATGAAGTATCATTGGGAAAAACAAATGAAAGATGGTTTAGGCGACTTGAACAGGTCGCCTGAGCGTGATTTGTGGCCTCAAATAGAACGCGAATTAAACAAACGCGACAAAAAACGAGCTAAAATTATTCCGCTTTGGTGGAAATCTGGAGCGATTGTGGCTACTGCGGCCTCTTTAGCGCTAATTCTTCTTTTGAATCCTACACAGGAAAAAGATGTCCAAATTGCTATTAATCCTGTTACACAAAAAGATAATACCACAACCCAAAAAGAAAAAAGTTCAGAATTAAACAATACGCCTGAACAGGAGGCTCAAGAAATAAACTCATCCCCTGTGGTGGCTGCCATCGGATTGGATGAAACCAATGATTCGGCCTCTGAACCTGATTTCATGTCCGAAACCAGCGAGCCCATTGCAGACAATGTCTCTTCAATTACCTCAGCGCATACAGGTCAAAACCAACAGATCGCCTCGCGAACAAAACCACAGTTTAAGTCAGTCGAAACATCTGACAAACGATCAGGAGAGAACAACCAATTGAATACCGAACATACAGCTGTAGCCACAAATACAGAGCCTCATTCTGTGAATGATTCACAACAGCGCGGCAAGACAACAGCCCAGGGTGGACACCCTTTAGCGCACCAAAACTCGAGCAAAATTGCCATCACTGGCACCGAGTCAATAAAAGTGTCAGAGTCCACAAGCTCTGACGGCGCAAAGATGGTAGATACATCCACAGAATCTGTCACCAGCCTTGTTGCTGAACAAGACCAATCTCAAGACATAAAAGAAAAAACCAAAAACCAAACATGGTCTGTGATGCCTGTGGCAGGTCCCGTTTATTACAACAGCTTAACACAAGGTTCGGTTTTCGACCCTAGTTTTTCGGACAACAAACGCCAGGGCGATGTAACCTTTAGTTATGGATTAAGGGTCAATATAGCATTTGATGACAAGCTGGTACTTAGGGCTGGAATAAACAGTGTAGCCATGGGGTACACTACTCAAGATATTGAAATTGCGACTGGACCGGCATCTTTTGGATTAAGCTCGGTGTCCTACAACGATACCCGAAACGTCATTAGTGTCTTTGACAAAGGAACGCTGCCCGCAAACCCCAGCCCCCCACCAACTAATCCGTACAATCAGCTCAATTTAAAATCTTCTTCAGGAGAAACCAGACTTCGTGCCAACTTGAATTATTTAGAGTTTCCTGTTGAGCTCTCCTACGCCTTAATTGACCAAAAGGTAAAACTCTCAGTCGTCAGTGGGGTCTCCGGATTAATCTTAAACAATAACGAGGTAAGTGTCAATGATGGGCAAAACAGATATGTTCTCGGAGGATTAAATAATCTCAGTGAATTTAGTTTTTCGACAAACCTTGGCCTTGGCCTCCGGTATAAGGTATTCGATGGGTTCAACCTACAGTTCGAACCAACCTTTAAATACCAACTCGGTACTTTTAAAGACGCCAGTGTGGATTTTGCCCCCTATCAGCTCGTACTGTTAAGTGGTCTGCAATTTCAATTCTAATTTAAGAAAGCAGCTCACTTTCGATGAGCGCTCGAGTTTGGTCCTTAAGGCTTTTTCGATCCTCCAAAGTAAGTCCACGGGTTTCAATCACTGGGTGGCAAACAACACCTAATGTTCCAATACTGCCATCAAAAAATGAGTAGGGAAAACGCTTTTTGTTATCCACAAAAGTCATTGGCGCTATCGGTATTTGGTGTTCTACGGCCAACCGAAAAGCGCCATCTTTAAACGCGGCTAGGTTTATTTTTGGATCAGGCACACCGCCCTCTGGAAAGATGCAAATGCCCAAGCCATTCGACAATCTTTTTTGAGCCTGAATATAAACTGATCTGCGTGAAGCTGGGTCGCTTCTATCTACCAAAATACATCCTCTTCGGTAGAAAAACCCGAAAATAGGAATACTCGCCAACTCTTTTTTCCAACAAAAACGAAAGGCCGATTGGCCACATAGAGCATAAGCATGATGTCTATCATCGATACGTGATTGGCCACAAACATGTAGCTAGCGCCAGGAATATAATTGGTGCGCCACTCTACCTTTGGTATAAAACCCATGCCAAAAAGCACGAACATACCCCATAATCGTGCTCCAGTGAAGTAAATTTTATACCATTTTTCTCGCACTGTTCCCAAAAACAAAAGTGGGGAGAACAAGGTGATCCCGACCAATACCAAGATGTAGAACCACACGCGGTAAAAGGGCATTAACAAGTATTTCCAAGGCTTCATGTGCTCAAAAATAAGGAATTGAATTAAGCGGATAACACAAAAAATTTACCTTTGTAAAAAAGCAAAAACAATGTCTAGGATATTAACAGGGATTCAAAGTACGGGAACCCCTCATTTAGGAAATATAATGGGGGCCATTATGCCGGCTATTGAAATGGCAAATAACCCAAAAAATGAATCCTTTCTGTTTATCGCAGACCTCCATTCTTTGACGCAAATTAAAGATGGTGCTTTACTTAAAGAGAATACTTATAAGACGGCAGCAACTTGGCTAGCTTTTGGTTTAGACATACATAAAACCGTGTTTTACCGACAAAGTGACGTCGCTTTAGCCACAGAGTTAGCCTGGTACCTCGAATGTTTCTTTCCTTATCAACGCCTAACACTAGCCCATAGTTTTAAGGACAAGGCTGAGCGTCTCGAGGACGTGAACGCAGGACTTTTTACTTACCCCATGCTCATGGCCGCGGACATTTTACTCTATGACGCAGAGATTGTGCCTGTAGGTAAGGATCAATTACAACACCTAGAGATGACCCGAGACGTGGCATCGCGTATCCACGCTAAAGTTGGGCAAGATTTATTTGTGCTTCCCGAGGCAAAAATATCAGAATCTACGCAGCTCATCCCAGGCACAGATGGAGCCAAAATGAGTAAATCAAAAAATAACGTGATTGATATTTTCTTGCCCGAAAAGGCCCTGAGAAAACAAATAATGAGCATTGCAACGGACAGCACCCCTTTGGAGGAACCAAAAAATACTCAAACATGCAATGTTTTTAATTTATATCAGCTCCTAGCCGAACCCGATCAAGTCCAAGACATGGCCCAAAAATATGCCGATGGTGGTTATGGCTACGGACATGCCAAACAAGCCCTTTTTGAGCTGATTATGGATAAATTCAGTGCCCAGCGAGAGGCATATACCCAACTCGTTTACGATACCAATCAACTTGATCAATTGCTCGCCGTTGGGGCCAAAAAGGCAGAATCTGTGGCTCGTGGCGTGATCAATCGAGTGCGCGAACACCTCGGTTACTGAGTACACAACATCCCGATTGTGTCAACAACAACCCCAATAACTCCAATTGAAGCAAAGCGCCTTGAATCATCCCGGCATTCAAGTTAAGCACACGGGACAATTCATCTTTATGAATGTAAGGCTTAAGGTAAACACTTTTCAATATAGCCCTTTGTGTTGAGTCAATGTCGACATTAAACTTTGATTCTGAATGACAATGACTCCAACCCATAATACGGACGATATCGGCCGTTTCTGTTACCATATGGGCTTGGTGATCTTTAATTAATTGGTTACACCCCTGGTGGGCCCTTTGGTAGGGATTACCGGGCACCGCAAAAACTTCCCGATTGTAATCATTAGCAAATTTAGCCGTGATTAAACTACCGCCCTTATCCGCAGATTCAATCACTAGAGTTACATGACTCAAGCCGGCAATGATACGATTTCTCTGTAAAAAGTTGCTCGCATGAAAGGGCGATTGCGACCAAAACTCCGTCAAAAGTGCCCCGTGTTTTTCTATCTGTTGGGCAACCGAATAATGCTCTTTAGGATATATTTGATTTAAGCCGTGGGCCAAACAAGCTACGGTAGGCAAGCCTAATTCCAAAGCCGTCTGGTGAGCACAATAGTCAATTCCTTTGGCCAGCCCAGACACGATTACCGGATTTAATGGCGCAAGTTCGCGTATAATCGAACGACAAAAGTCAAGCCCTTGAACCGAAGCTCTCCTGGTGCCCACAACACTAATCCAAAAAGGAGATGTCGGCAAACTACCGCGAACCATTATAGCCAGAGGGGCATCACAACACTCAGACAACAATGCAGGATAATCTTCTGAGCCAAGCTCAATCAGTTCAATTTTGTTCCGCTCAATGAAGTCCTTTTCTTTTTGGGCACTCGACTCACAGTCTGAAGTGGCAATAAACTGCTTAATCCCGGCCCTTAAGGCCATGAGTTTGGGGTTTTGATCTTGCCCATCGGGCATTTTATCAAATTCAAAAACCGCAGCAATGTTTCCAAAAAAATTTACCAGGGCTCTTGCAGATTTAGCCCCAATCCCTTTTGTTTGATGTAACGCATAAAGCTGGCGCAACACTTTAACCTGTTCCATATTTATTACAATAAAAGCAGGGGGAGCATCTATTTTATGGATAACTTTATTTGTTTAAAATTATTACCTCTATAGGTTGATTGCCGTTGAAAAAAAAATTAAGTTTGTTTAGATGGAAGTATTCAAACACATAAAACAACTCCTTTATCGTTATGAATGCGTGATTTTACCCGGATTTGGGGCCTTTATCACCCGAAATCATAGCGCCGTCATACAATCTAACGGCAACTTGATTCCTCCAGGGAAGACTGTGTTTTTCAACAGACAACTCCAAACCAATGATGGGTTATTGGCGCATCATATCGCACATTCAGAGGGCATAACCTACGCCCTAGCCCTAGAAAAAATCAGACTTTTTAGTGCGCGACTTTTAGAAAATTTAACTCGCGACAACACCTTTGAATGCGCTCCATTGGGCCATTTTGAAATAACAGAGCAAGGGGTTTTGCGTTTCGAAGCTGCAGATCAAATGAATTTGGCCGTCCAATCATTTGGCTTGACTTCTGTCCTGACACACCCTATAAAGCGAACAGAGTCCCAGCCTCCGGTTATTCCGATAAATCGTGCTGACAACAAATTAAGAAATGTGTTGCGCTATGCTGCTGTTGGACTTATTGCTTTGAGTTTAGGCGGTTACGGGGCCACGTATCGTTATAATCAAACGGTCATGGCCTATAATGAAAGTCTTGAGGTACAAGCTCAAGCTTTTGTTCAAGAGCAAATACAACAAGCTACTTTTACCCCAAATATAGATCCTGCGATAGTTTCAGTAATTGTTGAAGCGCCAAAAGGCCCTTATCATGTCGTTGCCGGTGCATTTCGTATAGAGGAAAATGCTTTTCGAAAAGTTGATCAGCTCACAGAAAAAGGATACACTGCGCGCATCATTGGTCAAAATAAATTCGGATTACATCAGGTCGTGTTTGCTTCATATGCCGATCGCAGTGAAGCCTTAAGTGCCTTATCAAAAATTCGGGCTGCAGAAAACAAAGAGGCCTGGTTGCTGATACAATAAGCACAAAAATCCCTTTTTATATGAGCCCTAGAACCCCCTCAGAGTCCAAAACGACCTTGACTGACTTAGTACTACCCAGCGAAACCAATCCTTTGGGCAATATGTTTGGAGGCGAATTATTGGCCCGTATGGATCGCGCTGCGAGTATCGCAGCAAGACGACACAGTCGGCGAATTGTGGTCACTGTCTCCGTAAATCATGTGGCCTTCAATAAAGTCATTCCTCTAGGTAGCGTGGTCACTGTTGAAGCGACAATTTCTAGAGCCTTTAAAACTTCTATGGAAGTCTTTATTGACGTTTTACTTGAAGATCGACAAAGTGGTAAGCGGACAAAAGCCAATGAAGCTATTTTCACCTTTGTTGCTGTAGACGAAAACGGGCATCCCGTCGAAGTTCCAGAAATTCGTCCTGAAACCGATCTTGAACAAGAGCGTTATGCTGCTGCTTTACGCCGCAGACAACTAAGTCTGGTGCTGGCGGGAAAACTCAAGGCCCAAGATGCTACAGAATTAAAAGCTATTTTTGAACAATAAATCTTCCTCGTCATGCTGCATGTGCTTCAAAAAAGTTATGGTGGTCTTTTTGAGAAGTCCTTGATCGAAGAAATCAATCAGGTCGGCACATTGAGAGAGGTCCCAGAGGGATTTATGCTCATTGATTTTGGACAGTATATCAGATCAATGCCTTTGATGTTGTCGGGAGCGATTAAAGTTATTCGTGAGGATTCAGAGGGCAATGAATTATTGTTGTATTTTCTTGAACAGGGCGATACTTGTGCCATGACCTTAAATTGCTGTTTGGGACATACCAAAAGTCAAATTCGTGCTGTGGCAGAGATGGAAACCAAGCTCATTATGGTTCCCGTTCAAAAAATGGAAGAATGGACTGGGAAATACCGGTCTTGGAGAAATTTTGTGTTCGAAAGCTATCACAATCGGCTTATGGAGATGCTCGATAGCATTGATTCTATAGCCTTTTTGCGCATGGATGAACGCCTATTGAAATATTTAAAAAATAAAGTTGCTGTCACCCACAATTCCTTGCTACACACGACGCACAAAGAAATTGCCTACGACTTGCATACTTCTCGTGTGGTTATTTCACGCTTACTGAAGACCTTAGAAAATGACGGGGCGATTAAACTTCATCGCAACAATATAGAGGTGCTCGATAAGGATTAAACTATGGCTCGTGTAACTTGAGTTACGCAAGCATCTAAATAGAGCCTATATCTTTGTGCCCATAAATCTCATTATGGAAATTCATTTACTTCTAGGATACCTCGGCGCAATACTCATCGGTTTAGTGCTCGGGCTCATTGGTGGGGGTGGTTCTATCCTAACCCTTCCTGTGCTCGTTTATTTGTTTGGTGTCGAGCCCGTAATCGCAACAGCTTATTCTTTGTTTATCGTTGGTTTGGCGGCCGTTGCCGGGACTTTAAAGAATATGAGTCAAAAGTTAGTCGATTTTAAAACAGCATTAATTTTTGCCCTACCCGCATTTATAGCCGTTTACCTTACCCGAAGGTATCTGGTCCCCGCACTTCCTGATCCCTTGTTCAGTATAGGCTCCTGGAGTTTATCTAAAGATGTAGGGATAATGGTATTTTTTGCCATTATCATGGTTTTAGCCTCGGTCTCAATGATTCGAGACCGACGTGAAGAATCGGACACTAGTGCAAACAAAGAACCTCAATACAATTACCCCCTAATTCTACTCGAGGGTTTTGTGGTCGGTATACTCACTGGAATCGTCGGTGCAGGAGGGGGCTTTTTAATCATCCCCGCCCTGGTACTTCTGGCAAAATTACCCATGAAAAAGGCTGTAGCAACCTCTCTTTTGATCATTGCCATCAAATCTTTAATTGGATTTATAGGAGACATTCAAGTCATCGATATTGACTGGGGATTTTTGCTGGTTTTTGCAGGGCTTTCTGTAATTGGAATTTTTGCTGGTGTTCGACTGAGTCAAATTGTCCCTGGCAAAAAACTAAAAAAAGGCTTTGGATGGTTTGTTTTAGTGATGGGCGTGTTTATCGTATTGCGCGAACTGCTCTAAGCAAAGATGCCGCTTAAAACTGTAACTTGTGTTACTTAATAATTGAAAATCAGTGCTTAACTTAGCACAACAAATAATAACAACCCTAGGCCTTGTAGCCTTCACATAAAATGTAAATCTTATGAAAATCGAGCAAATATATACCGGATGTTTAGCGCAAGGAGCATATTATATCGAGAGTAAAGGCGAAGTTGCGATTATTGACCCTCTTCGCGAAGTCCAACCTTATATAGATCGTGCAACAAAATCAGGGGCCACCATTAAATATGTATTTGAAACCCATTTTCACGCTGATTTTGTAAGTGGTCACCTAACCCTTTCCAAAGAAACTGGGGCCCCAATTATTTACGGGCCACACGCAGAAACTTCGTTTGATTCGATAAATGCAGAAGACGGTCAAGAATTCAAGTTGGGTGATATAACCATTATCGCGCTTCACACTCCAGGACATACTATGGAGAGCACCACTTACTTATTACGAGATGCAGAAGGAAAAGACCATGCTATATTTAGCGGAGACACGTTGTTCCTGGGTGATGTTGGACGTCCAGATTTAGCGCAAAAAGCAGCCCACATGACCCAAGAGGAACTCGCAGGGATGCTTTTTGATAGCTTACGCACAAAAATCATGACTTTGGCAGATGACGTGATTATCTATCCTGCACATGGTGCCGGTTCTGCATGTGGAAAAAACATGATGAAAGAAACTGTAGACACCCTAGGAAATCAGAAAAACATGAATTATGCTTTGCGCGCCAACATGACCCGCGAAGAATTCATTCAAGAAGTCACTGATGGATTAGCGCCACCTCCAGTATATTTTCCGCTGAATGTTCAAATGAACAAAGAGGGGTATGAAGATATCGACGATGTTTTAGCACGAGGAACACAACATTTGAGCCCTGATGCATTCGAAGTTGCCGCCAATGAAACAGGAGCCATTGTTCTCGATGTGCGCCATCAAGATGAATTTGTCAAAGGACATATTCCACGTTCGATCTTCATCGGTCTTGATGGGACCTTTGCCCCATGGGTCGGTGCATTGATCGCAGATGTTACCCAACCAATTTTGTTGGTTACTCCAGAAGGTCGTGAAGAAGAAGCAGTAACCCGTCTTTCACGTGTTGGATTTGACCAGACACTTGGGATTTTAAAGGGAGGTTTTGGCGCCTGGAAAGCTGCTGGAAAAGAATTCGACAGCATTTCGTCTGTCTCTGCTGAGGCGCTTGCGACAGAATATCAAAACGGGGAAGTTTCTGTTTTTGACGTGCGTAAGTCAACTGAATATTTATCAGAGCACGTGGAAGGTGCCAACAACACGCCACTAGATTTTCTGAACGATCACTTGGCCGAATTCCCTCAAGACAAGCCATTTTATGTCCATTGTGCTGGAGGGTATCGCAGTGTCATCGCTGCTTCAATCCTCAAGAGTAGAGGCATCCACAACTTGATCGATGTAAGCGGTGGATTTAAAGCAATTGCAGAAACTACACTGCCCAAAACAGATTACGTTTGTCCTTCGACGTTGTAATAAACACTACCATCAAAAGCACTTTGTCCTGGGCAAGGTGCTTTTTTATTTGTGTAACTATTGTTACTGTTTACTAATAAAACATAATCTAAATTTGATCACAATCTCAGTTAAGCCTCCTTTGTGAGGCCCCTTACTGATGAGTCTACAACAATTAACTATGAAAAAATTATTGATACTTATGTCGTTTTTCTCAAGCTTTTACACTTCCTCTGCACAGAGCTCCGATGCTATTTCAGTACTAAACAAAAGCCAGTTTGCTGAGGCCATACAAGACAAAGATGTTGTCCTGATCGATGTGCGCACTCCTGAAGAGTATGCTCAAGGCGCTATTGAAGGTGCTAAAAACGTAGACTTTTTTAACCAACAGGACTTTATCAAAGAAATATCTGCACTAGACAAACACGAGCCGGTATATCTTTATTGCCGCTCAGGGAACCGCAGTATGAAAGCTGCCCGCCAACTCATCTCTCTTGGCTTTGACAAAGTCTATGACTTGGCTGGTGGATACATGGCCTGGTCAAGTTACTAAACAGTGGCCGTAAAAGGACTTGACGCTCCTTATTGGGAAGAGCGTTACCGTGCGCAAGATACCGGTTGGGACATAGGTCATATCTCAACGCCGCTGAAGGATTATACCGACTCATTAAAGAAGACTGACCTAAAAATCCTAATACCTGGCGCAGGAAACGGCCACGAGGCTCTATATCTACATCAAAAGGGATTTAAACAGGTATATGTACTGGATTGGTCGGACTCGCCTTGGATAATATTAAAGAGCGATGTCCAAGCTTCCCAGAGGAGCACCTGATTTGTTCAGATTTTTTTCAACATCAGGACCAATACGATTTAATACTCGAACAAACCTTCTTTTGCGCACTAACCCCGAACCTTAGACGAGACTATGCCGCTCATATGTCCGAACTATTAAAGCCCAAAGGACGATTGGTGGGCCTGCTATTCGACGCCCCACTAAATAAAGATGTTCCTCCATTCGGAGGCAGTAAAGAAGAATATCTCAGAATATTTCGGCCCTATTTTCGCTTTAGACACTTTTGAAGCAGCGTATAACTCCATCCCACAACGGGCCGGTCGGGAACTCTTCATTAATTTGATCAAACCTTAATTGCTTGATCAAACCTAGTGGCATGTATAACAATGGTTACCATCATTATCCACTGATTATTGGATTTTCAGCAGCGCCAAAGAACATTGGCGCCTGTGGATGTTGAAGAAGTTTATGTTGCCTTATCTGTACTGGAATAAGATGCTCAAGGGTAAAAACGTATAAGCGTCTAAAAATAAGGCGCTACGCTACATTTTATAAATCCAATCCGCCGGGTTCAGTTTTTGCGTGTTCTGATAAACAAAAAACTTTAATAGAGTTTGTCCTGTTGTCGGATGCGTGAATACCGTGCCCAGCGGTTGTTTTGCATAGACCCTCTGTCCTTTTTTTACCTTGACCTCCACTAAGTTGTTGTAGATGGTGATAAAATTACCGTGGCGCACATAAACCGCTTTATTCGCCCCTTTGAGTTGCTGAATTTGCAATACTTCTCCTGCAAAGACTGCACGAGCATCCGCCCTTTTTTCAGTGATAATTTCTACCCCATTGTGATTTTGAGTTACGTTGGGAAATTGTGGGTGTCTCCTTTTTCCAAATGGGGTAATGACCCGACCTTTAGCCACTGGCCAAATGAGGCGTCCTTTGTTATTTTTAAAATCTGCAGCCAAGGCCTCAGCCTCAGGGGTAAGCTCAAAAGTCGCTGTTTTGGTTGTGCTCCCTTTGGCCTTATTCGCTGCGGCGATAGCCTCTTTAATTAGACGATCGATTTCGCGTTCAATCCTTGTGGCTTCTTTTTGCCGCTCTCTAATTTGAGCCGTGTAAGTGCGCTCATCTTTTTTGAGTTCTGCCAATAGCCCCTGCTGATCTTTACGCTCTTGGTCAAGTTTGGCCTTAGCTGCACGGCTCTCTTTTACCAGCTGCTCTTTATCTGATTTTTGGACCAGCAATAACTCGTTCAAAGCCCTCAATTCTTTTTTACGCTCTTCAATCTCAAGGCCCTGTGCTCTTCTAAATTGACTGTATTGCTTCATGTATTGCAGGCGCTTATAGGCCTGTAAAAAGTTCTCTGAGGATAAAATGAACATGAGTTTACTCTCGTCAGATCTGCTCTCATAGGACTGAACGATCATGGCTGCATAGTCCTCTTTAAGTTGTTTGAGTTCCTCCTGCAGTTGATCTAAGGTGTTGATGTTTTTATTGATTTCACGCGTGAGATAGTTGGCCTGTTGATTGGTCAGTCGTATCAGGCGCTCGCGGGTTTGAATCTTTTGATCGAGGCTTTGGACTTTAGACAGCAATGAACTTTTTTGATCTTTCGTGTCAAAAAGCAAGGCATTGATCGATTCTATTTCTTTGAGTATTTCTAAGCGCTGCTGCTCCAAAGCCTTTTGACGTTCCGTTTGCGCGAGCGCATTGGCCCCCAAAAACAGTGCCAGTAAACATATGAAACAAGGTTTAAAAAGCACTCTTATCACGGGGTAACCGGTTTAAATCCCTTAGGTATCACAAAACCAAAATTAAGTCGATCCAATAAATCGAACTGCTTATAATTCAGCCTGATTTGCGTCTTTGATTTTGGTGTGTTTACAGATATGCTGAGTTGTTTTGGAAAATGCTGTTGTCCTACCTGGTTGTAATGGCCATAATTCAACGAAACCGCTGTAGGCACAACTCCTGTAGCTGCTAACTCAGCACGCTTAAGCCTAAAATTATCTGGGCGTATAAAATTGGTTAAATTCCAGCCAATGCCCGTGTCAATGGGGCCTAATACATAACTGTCACTGTCCACAATTTGATCAGTACTGCGCTCCATAGTTAAGACCGATTGGCCTAAAAGAATGTTCTGCAGCTGCTCTATTGTCACTGCAAAACCCAGCCAGCGGGAAATTTCCTCCAATGGCCCAGTGTAATACGTTTTATTGAGCATTTCGTAATAAGACACCTCATCTTTGGTGACCATAGCTTTGGCTAAGGTAACCCCAAATACACTGGCCTTCATCCAAACAGTGTCCCCACTTTTCATGCGCAATGATACAGTGATTTTTTGCTCTTGATTTTCTGTTTTATAAACGAGCTGAGCCCGTGTCGCTAAATAATTAAACTCTGGACGTGTCTGTTTATGCGCTCTAACCACTTGAGCTGAGGTCCATTTTGGGTTAGGTGTATTACGGCTCAAATCTGCAACAGAACGACAGCCTGAGAGCAATAGTCCAGCTCCAATAATCCACAAGGTATAACGCTTAAATTGACTCATTGCTCTGCTTTTTCTAACCAAGATTCTGCCTCTCTTTGACGCCCGAGCTCCTTATAAATGGCGGATGCTTCAAGACATAGACGGCGATATTGACTTGACCCTGCTAAGGTAAACTCTAATCCGGACAATAATTGTATTTCTGCCAAGTCTAGCATGCCAGAATATCGATATCCACGGGCAACTAAAAGATAGCACCACGGGTCTGCCGGGTATAAGGCTAAAGCCATTTCAGCATACTCAAGTCCTGAGGCAAAAGAAGCTCTGGCATAATCGATGCTGGCCATAAGTAGTAGCGCCTCCTTATGATTTGAGTTTAGGGCTATAGCCCTCTTTCCGTGCTTTTGAGCACTTTGAATGTCCAATCGATCCAAAAAATAACGCCCAAGTGCCACTTCTATGGCCGGATGTTCTGCCGTCTCTAACTTTGGAATCAAACGATCGAAAGCCTCATGATATTGCTGGTCCGGAGATTGGGCTGCAAAAGCTTCAATCGCCTGAGCCTTAATGTTTGGTTCTAAATTTTGGGCGCTGACTAAACCTTCCAAAAGCACTATGGCCTCATCTAGTGCCTGATCTTGAAGCAAGGTCATATAGCGATTGTAGTCTGCTTGGCTAAAGCCTGAAACCGCCGTACGGTCTTTATTTTTCGATAGTCGCGTTTGTAACTCCAAACTTATGGTCTGCAGTTCATCGGTGGTTCCCCATGCCTCTGTAATACTGTCCAAAATAACTTGGGCGCGATCCAAAGCGCCAGTCTCGATATGGAGTTTTATTAAATCCACACAATAATCTTCATCTACCTCAGAAAGCCTCTTGACCACGCCAAGTGCCTCTTGATAAGCCCCTTGGCGGTGATAGATGTCATACAAGTTAGTTTGCGCTGCAAAATTAAAATCGGTATGAGCTTGGGCCTGTTTGTAGGCAGCAATGGCCCTGTTATAATCGGTCAATACAGCGTAGTTTTTACCTTGTTCATAAGCAATGGCAGCCCTTTGCTCGTCATTCAAGTCTTGGATACGTTCTGCAGTATTTAAAGCATTCAAAGCTAAATCAGGGTTCTCCATAGCACGATGTTTTATAGACTCCAAATAAAAAGTCATAAAGCGCTTTAAATTTTGAGCCGTTTTGAGCGCTGTAGTGTCTCTTTGCGCAAAAAGCGGAGGAGCCAATAGCAGCAGAACAAGCAATGTCGAGCCTATAGTCTTCATTCCATTTTGGTATAATCACCAAGACTTACTTTGGTAAAGTTCCCGTCAAAAATCACATGATTGCCAATCATGGCCTCATTGAGGGTAGCGTTGGTGATTTTACTCTCCCCTTGAATAATACTGCGGACGAGTGTTGAATTTTCAATTACTGTATTTGGCCCGATCGACACATGGGGGCCAACCTTAGAGCCCCTAAGGACAACGCCATCGGCAATAAAACAAGGCTCTATAACTTCTGTTTGATCCAAGACGACATTTTGACCGCGCATAGGCAAGCCGTCTTCATGCATGAATCCCAACATTTTGGTATTGGTCTCGACCGTGACCTCTTTATTGCCGCAATCCATCCAATGATCTACTGTGCTGGTCTTAAACACTTTTCCTTGAGCGATCATCGCTTTGATCCCATCGTTGATTTGATACTCCCCGCCATGGGTAAGGCCCTGGTCGATGACTTGCTGGAGTTCGGTTTTCAATACGCCTATGTCCTTAAAATAGTATATGCCAATAACTGCTTGATCGCTGACAAATTCCTGAGGCTTTTCTACCAGATTCGTAATATGACCTTGGTCATTCAAGGCCACTACGCCATAAGCCTGTGGATCCTTTACTTTTTTGGTCCAAATGACACTGTCGGCCGATTTGTCTAAATCGAAATCCGCCCGAATAAGAGTGTCGGCATAAGCCACTACTGCTGGCCCCTCAAGAGAGGGCTCTGCACACATAATCGCATGACCAGTGCCTTGAGGATTTAACTGCCTGTAAATCGATGCCTTAGCGCCTAAATCCTTAGCCAAACTCTCCAGGGCAGCGACTACATCTTGGCCAAAAAAAGCTGGGTCGCCCAAAACAAATGCAATTTCGGTAATTGGTTCATCCATCAAGGCGGCAATATCACGAACCAATCGATGGACAATCGGCATGCCTGCCACGGGAATAAGCGGTTTTGGAACGGTTAAAGAATGTGGGCGTAATCTGGACCCGCGACCGGCCATTGGGACAATTATTTTCATGGGTGTGTTTCTATTTAGCTGAGCATTATATTAACTGATATTATGGACCATTTTATCGAACTCCTGTACTGCCAAAGCCTCCACTTCCACGGTCGGTCTCTGACAATGATGCTACCTCATGCCACACGGCGCGCTCGTGTTTTGCAATCACTAATTGTGCGATACGATCACCGTGCTCCACAGTAAATGGGCTGTCGGATAAATTCACTAAAATGACCCCAATCTCTCCACGATAGTCCGCATCGATTGTGCCTGGAGCATTCAAAACGGTAATGCCCTTTTTGGCGGCCAAACCACTGCGGGGACGCACTTGGGCCTCGTAACCAATTGGGAGTTCAATGAACAAGCCCGTTTTGACAATTGTTCTTTGCATTGGGGCGAGGGTAATTGGCTCGTTAGCTACAGCACGCAAATCCATCCCTGCAGAACGCTCTGTTTCATAAGACGGATCAGGGTGTCCTGATTTATTGACTAATTTAATGTTCATGATTAAGCATCAGCATTTTTTTTGTTATTACTCGTTCTTCATGATTTAAGTTCAACGTTTGCCGGGATATGCCAACACGGGCTTAAGCACAATATCCCGAATCACAAAATAATGATCATGGCCATCTTGTTCATAAATCAACACCGCATGGTCTGTCATCTTAGCCTCATTTTGCCAAGTTATAGGCAATCCACAGCCTTGGTCTGGCGTTTCTGTCTGCGACGGCGAACGCTCATAACTCGCGCTAAACTCATCAGGTCTACCGGGCCTGTTGGTCAGTACGGTAGATTGTTGCCTGTAGCATACGCTTTTGAATCGGACCTCAGCACTTGGTGGGGTCAGTTCAAAACTAAGGCGAGTTCCGGAGGGACCTTCGGGCATGCCCGACACCCAGGGCTGCGCTTCAGCCCAAATGACTTGAAAAGGCGCAAATTCTTCGTGAGACGATTCCATACCAACCCGACAACTGGCGACACTAAACATCAAAACAACTCCACCAATAGCCAATATATTGAATGGCCCTACCATTAGATTTGCCCAACGCACACGTCTCATACACTCAAATATTTCTTCTCCATAAAGGTATAAAAAAACCTCCCCAATGGGGAGGTTAGTGGTGTTTTAATGGGTTACTTTAAAGCCGTAATGCGTACCTTACTAGACCTTGGCAATTAGCCTGCTAGGGCCTCTGCGCCACCAACAATTTCAAGAATTTCATTGGTAATTGCTGCTTGTCTGGCTTTGTTGTACTCTAGGGTTAGGCTGTCTTTAAGTTCTTTGGCATTGTCGGTAGCTTTATGCATGGCCGTCATACGGGCACCATGCTCACTAGCCACACTGTCGCGAAGTGCTTTAAACAACTGTGTCTTGAGGCTTTTTGGGATCAACTCAGCAACGATATCTTCTTGTGACGGTTCGAATATAAAGTCCGTGCTCGTCCCATTGTCCTGTTCTTGATCCTGAGACTCTAAAGGCAGAAAACTTTCATTCATGACAATTTGAGTCGCTGCATTTTTGAACTTATTGTAAATCAATACAATCTTATCGTATGCGCCCGCTTCGAATTTCTCCATAAGTTGCTGAGCGATGGCTGCATTGGCTTCAAAATTCAAGTCGTCAAAAATAGCGTTATTGTTCTCAATAACTCTGCCTGATTTATTCAGTGCGTCATCTCCCTTCTTACCCAAAGTAAAATAGTCAACCGCTGCATCAGGGAATTGCTCTGCAACGCCTTTTGCTTCCTTCACCACATTACTGTTAAATGCTCCCGCCAAACCGCGGTTCGAGGTAATGATCACCGCCAAAACCTTTTTCACAGGTCTTTGTTCGGTGTATGGGCTATTGGCCTCGCCATCCAAAGCGGCGCTTAGGTTCTGCAATAATGCACTCAAAGTTTCAGCGTAAGGGCGCATGGCCACAATCGCATCCTGGGCTTTTTTAAGCTTAGCTGCAGACACCATTTTCATGGCGCTGGTAATTTGCATGGTAGACCCTACGGATGAGATTCTATTTCTGATTTCCTTTAAGTTAGCCATGTGTGCTTGCTTTTCTTACGGTGGATATTCAATTATTTATTCCTCGGTCTGGGCTTAGTATCGCGACGACAAGTCTTTAGCGACCTGAGTCAACACATCGATCACCTCATCGGTTAATTTACCTGCCTTGAGGGCGTCCATGCTGTCGCGGTGCTTGGTGTTCAACAATTCAATATAATCTCTCTCGAATTCTTTGACTTTTTCTACAGGAACGTTACGCAATAAGTTTTTGGAACCCGCATAAATGATCGCTACCTGATCTTCCACAGTGTAAGGATCGTTTTGTGCTTGTTTTAAGATCTCAACATTACGCTTACCTTTTTCGATGACGTTCATCGTGGCTGCATCCAAATCACTACCGAACTTAGCAAAGGCTTCGAGTTCACGATACTGCGCTTGGTCAAGCTTGAGTGTCCCTGCAACTTTTTTCATGGATTTGATCTGAGCAGATCCCCCAACACGAGATACAGAAATCCCCACGTTAATCGCTGGACGCACCCCTGAATTAAACAGGTCACTCTCCAAGAAAATTTGACCGTCGGTAATCGAAATTACGTTAGTTGGGATATAGGCCGAAACGTCTCCTGCTTGTGTTTCAATAATGGGTAAAGCCGTCAAAGAACCGCCACCTTTTACTTTACTCTTGAGTGAGGCCGGCAAGTCGTTCATGTCTTTTGCGATATTGTCATCGGCAATAACTTTGGCTGCACGCTCTAAAAGTCTTGAGTGCAAGTAGAATACATCCCCTGGATAGGCTTCACGCCCTGGAGGACGACGAAGCAAAAGAGACACCTCACGGTAAGCTACCGCTTGCTTTGACAAATCATCATAGATAATAAGCGCTGGACGTCCTGTATCGCGGAAATACTCTCCAATGGCCGCTCCGGCAAATGGAGCATATACCTGCATCGGCGCAGGGTCAGAAGCGTTAGCCGCAACAATGGTTGTGTAGGCTAGGGCCCCTTTATCTTCAAGAACTTTGGCAATATTGGCCACTGTAGAAGCCTTTTGACCTACAGCAACATAGATACAATATACAGGCTCACCAGCATCGTAAAATTCCTTTTGGTTCAAAATCGTATCGATACAAACCGTAGTCTTCCCGGTTTGACGGTCACCAATAACAAGCTCACGCTGACCACGTCCTACAGGAATCATCGCATCAATCGATTTAATCCCAGTCTGAAGTGGCTCGTTTACTGGTTGACGGAACACTACCCCTGGTGCTTTACGCTCAAGTGGCATTTCAAAGGTTTCTCCTTCAATAGCGCCTTTACCATCAATAGGCTGGCCTAAAGTGTTGACCACACGGCCTACAATACCTTCACCAACATTGATCGATGCAATTCGCTGGGTACGCTTTACTGTAGCGCCTTCTTTAATCTCTTTTGAAGGTCCAAGCAATACCACCCCGACATTGTCCTCTTCCAGGTTAAGTACAATTCCTTCAAGGCCATTGTCGAACTCAACCAATTCGCCGTATTGTGCATTAGACAAACCATAAACTCTCGCGATACCGTCTCCTACGGTAAGTACCGTTCCTACCTCATCAAGTGAAGCAGTAGACTCAAGTCCGCTAAGTTGTTGTTTCAAAATTGCTGATACTTCAGCTGGATTTACTTCTGCCATTGTTTTAGCTATTGTGGGCCAGGCCCATTGAATTATATACTTTTTCTAAATTCTTGTTTAATTTTTTGGAACTGATTGGCGATACTGGCATTATACTGCAGATCACCAACGCGCAAAATAAATCCACCGATGATGCTTGGATCAATCTCGGTAGTCAGTTCTATTGTGCTGCCTCCGGTCATCGCTTTGGCCTTGGCCATAATTTGTTTTTCTAGGTCGCCCGTAAGCGGCGCAGCAAGAACTACATTAGCGGCTTGAATGCCTTGGGCCTTGCGATAAAGGTCCACAAAGGCTTGGGCCACTTGACCCAACAAAGCCACACGCTTGTTGCTGGCCAAAAGTCCGAATAAGTCCGAGGTCTCTTTGCTCGCGCCAGAGAACACCTCGCGCATTACTTTTTCTTTGTCCTCGGTTTTAACCACGGGACTGCGCAATGCCGAGCGAAGATCAGAACTTACCGCTAAAGTCTGTAAAACGCGCTGCATATCGGCCAAAACGGCGTTTACCTGACCTTTATCTTCGGCCTGGCTCAACAGTGCTGTCGCGTATCTCAATGCTGCTCTACTCCCTGCCATGCTTTTAATTTAAAGATGAATCTTTCAATAAGTTCTTCACCAATTTTTGTTGCTTGTCGTCAGTTGATAAATTCTCTTTGACCACTTTTTCAGCGATTTCTAAAGACAAACTTGCGACCTGACTCTTCAAATCAGCGATGGCTGCTTTTTTCTCGCTCTCTATAGCTGCTTGTGCCTGAGCAACCATTTTGTCCGCCTCGCCTTTAGCCTCTTCTTTGGCGTCGTTGATCATCTTGTTTTTGATGTCACGCGCTTCTTTGAGCATCGCATCGCGCTCGGCACGGGCGTCTTTGAGCAACTGCTCGTTGTCTGCTTGCAAGTTGGCCATTTCTTGTTTGGCTTGCTCAGCAGAGTCCAAAGCATCTTTAATGCCTTGCTCGCGCTCATTTACCGCATCTAAAATGGGTTTCCAAGCAAATTTCTTCAACAATAAGATTAGGGCAACAAACAAAAGTGTTTGCCAAAAAAAAAACAAGCCTACTGAAAATTCTCCTAATAATTTTTCCATAATCACGGCCCGATAAACGGGATGTTATTTTTATTTATCGTGTCGCCTTTTTAAAGGCGTGGGTTGCATTAAACTACCGCCCCAACCAACCGTTGGGGCAGTAGAAAATTTTGTCAATTAAGCCGCGAAAATCGCTGCGAAACCGATACCTTCGATCAAAGCCGCTGCAATAAGCATCGCCGTTTGAATTTTTCCGTAAGCCTCAGGCTGACGTGCGATAGCCTCCATGGCTTTACCACCAATTTGACCGATACCGATACCTACACCGATAACCGCTAAACCTGCACCTACAATAGTTGGAATAGTCATAACTAATATTTATTTAAATTAAACATTCTCTTTAATTACAAGTGTTGTACCTCACCATCATGCTCCACGGCATGATCATGTGTTTCACTCGCAAATCCAAAATACAGGGCCGAAAGCATGGTAAAAATGTAGGCTTGCAACAACGCCACTAACAACTCAATGAGAGAAATGGCAAAGGACAAACCAAAACCAAGCGGTCCAGCAATCCAGTTTTGGAATATATATATTAATCCGATCAAGCTTCCCAGTACAATGTGTCCCGCCTGCATGTTAGCATACAAACGAATGAGTAGTGAGAAAGGCTTGATGAAAATCCCCAAGACTTCGATGGGAATTAAAATAATGTACAATGGGATTTTTGCGGCCCATGGCATACCGTGGCCGAGTGGGTCAAAAATATGTTTCCAGTAATCTTTGGTCCCTGTGAAATTGGTCAATAAAAACGTAATGATGGCCAAAGCCGTTGTTACCGCAATATTCCCTGTAACGTTAATCCCCAGTGGAGTTAATCCGAACAAGTTTAAAAACCAAATAAAAAAGAACACGGTCAGTAGATAGGGCATATACCGTTGGTATTTTTCTTCGCCGATATTTGGAATGGCAATGTCGTCGCGAATGTATAGCACTATCGGTTCAAAGAATCGACCAACCCCTTTTGGGATGCTCCGATTCTGGGCATAAGACTTCGCCAGTGACGAGAAAATCCAAAAAAGTAAAACACTCACCACCATGATCATAAAAACACTCTTGGTGATTGAGAAATCGAGTGGCGCAACATTCGTCACGTGGTGGTTTTCGTCGTAGTTAAAGCTTCCTTCCTGATCTGTTTCGTAGATCTTATAGGTATGGGTGTCGAGTTTGAAGAACTTACCATTAGAGGCTACGACAGACTCGCCATGGTGTAAGTCACTCGAGGAAAAGACGTGCAACCCCTCAGACCAAAGTATAACGGGCAACGGAAAACCAACAGTATGGTGGTGACCTTGATCGTCAGTGTAAGAGAATAATCCAAAATCATGGGTGTCCAAGTTGTGGTGTTTCACATAGGCACTTACCTCGCTCTTACGGTCTTCTGGGGTATCCCCTTTCTTTTTGCTGTCCGAGGCCCAAAGGTTCAAGGCGCCAAAACACACAAAAACAGTGAAAAATAGTGCGGTTAAATGATTTTTTTGCATCCCTCGTTATGTTGATAAACTCTTAATAAAAATCGCGGCAAAAATACCACTATTGATTAGAATCTAAAAGGAAAAGGGTGGTTTTTTTGACCTAGGTAATTTCAGCCTAAATTACAGAGCATTAAGCCGTTTGGACAAAAACCTTAATTCCATAAACAGACAGGATAGATAAGGAATAAAAAAAGAAGCAAACTCCCCCTGAGAAGTAATGCCGTCTTGCCTAATTTGCGGCCAAATAAAGACGAAAAATAGGACGAATTTCACGCCGCTCAACCCAATAAACACCCACCCGACATAGCTCGATTGACGCGCCAACAACCCTTGCGCCACTGCAATCAGCCCCAGGCCCAACAAAACATTGAGCGCATAGGATTGCACCATGATCCAGGTCCACAAATCCGTCGACATCACCCGTCGTCCTAAGATGTGTAAGACAAAAATCAATCCGCTGATCCCGATAAAATAAACGTACGTGCTTACTGATTTTGGCATAAAAGGCGTATTATTCTCTAGCAGAAGTCTCGAGCCGTTAAGCGTTAAGTTTTTTGGTCTGCCGAACCACCAAGTACAGAGATAATGCCACGCCAACCAGGGTGCCAACTATCTCAGGTAATTTTGAAATAATTGCCCAATAATAAGTAACCCACAGGCCAAGGCGGTGGCCTAAATAAATGATGACGCCCATCTCAAGACCTATGCCTGAGAGTATCAACCAACGCTTCCAAGAGTTTTCTTTGGTTGGCATAGTTAAATGAATGCCTGATGAGTTAACAAAGGGAGCAAAATCTAGGCTGAGGTAGCCTCGGTGGTCTCTGAATTTTTGACGCGGTGCTGTCGGTCAAACAAACTGCTTTTATTGGACACAGGGGATTTTGTGCTCGACGTTTGTCCATCCTGCATACTGCAGGTCCCATTAAATATAGCGCCTGGCTCAACAGAGAGTTTACCCACAACAACTTGCCCCTGAATTCGCGCTGAAGATTTTAACGTAAGTGTCCCACTCACATGCAGCTCTCCTTCAAATCGGCCTTCCAGGTCTGCGTCACCGCAAACGAGTTTGCCCTTGATTAAACCTGATTTTCCAAGAACCACTTTGGAGGGTTTTTCTATAGTCCCCTCGATGGTTCCATCAATACGAAAAAACCCTGTAGAGGTGATGTCCCCTGTAAGCTTTGTTCCTTCGTTTATTCTGTTTTGACTGACTGAAGGTTCCATAAATTGTTTTTGTTTTTTGTCGCTAAACATACCTGTCCACTTTACTGTCCTGAGGGGTTAGCCTCAACACTCTGAAGGTCAAGATAATCAATTAAATTTTTATGCCATTGAACCACGCGATAATTTTCGCTGGAAATCACAAAATAGGGACGATCGACACCGTAAGATTGATCCGCAGCTAAAGTTTCGGCAAAACCTTTCGCGCCTAAAGGAGACTTTAATCCGTGAATCACGACAAATTGCTCTTGCGGAGAATAGTAGTCTTGACTGGCTTGCAATTGCTCTTTTGGGAAATTGGCCAGAGCCGCTTTGGTGGTTTCTAAATAGAGCTCTGCCTCCTGAACTTGTGCCCTATCAAATCGGTAAACGATCTTGTATTGATCTCCCTGAGCTTTGAATTCTGTAGAAGACATCGATGGCAATACTCTGCCATAAATGTCTTGTGCCTGTTTGCCTTCATCAGATTGTGGATAGGTCAAGGCGACAAAATTAACGGCGTTTTTATAAGACTCGAAGCCTTCGACATACATTAGCGCCGTAGCTTTTAACAACTCAAACTTGGGGAGGATGTCATTTCCTGTATATAGGTTGATGTACTCATCACAAAGCCTCAGCACCTGTTGATAGTCGCCTTCTTCAAATAGTTTGTACAGGGCTTTGTATTTGAACTCAGGGCTCGAAGCGTCGTTGGCAAGTTGAGCACGTGGATTTCTCAAAATCTCGGCATAACGCGACTCGGGATGGTTATTGATAATGTCCATTTTCCAAGACTCCGCCGCCTGCTTATCGTTCAGCACCTCGTATATTTTGTACAAATAATATTTGGACGGCAAAATCAATCGCTCTTGTGGCTGGTAGGTCAACAATTTTTCGAGTTTATCGACTGCTCGACGGTACTCCCTAAACTTTTCTTTATAGACAAGACCTAGCTGGTAATAGGCGAAGTTCCTGGTGCGTTTTAGAGAATCGATCACCAAGGAATCTGACGGGATGCGGCCGATGTAGGTATTTGGGTCCATAATGGTCCGGCGCTCAATGGGCACACCTTCCTCTTCTGCCGCGATTTCATCTGCACCAGGGGTAATGGTTCCCTTGGAAGCGTTGCGCCAATTGTCTTCAAGGCCTCGTTTGCCCCAAATGCTTCTGAATTCTTGTTTTCCATAAGCCACCGTAGTGCTGTTGTAAAAATAAAATGTTGCGCCACTGGTATTCTTACTGGCCTTCTTGGTGTAAAACTCATTGTTCTGCGCTTTCTTTTCGCGCTTGGCCGCCGCAATAGAATCTTCTTTCGCGGCCGCGACTAATTTTTCGGTGTAAGCTTTAAAGTAAGCCAACTGCTCCTCTGGACTCATCGCAACAAGACTAAGAATAGAGTCGTTGACTGTAGCGATCCGTTCGTATTTGATGACATCAGCGAGGTTTTCTCTTCTCTTTTTCATGCGCCGCCAAGTACGTGAGTTTTCCTCTAAAAAAGTCAAGGTGCTGTCGTAGTACTTACCCGCTTTTTGATACTCTGCCAGGTCAAAGTTAATGTCGGCTAAAGTGCTGTAATTTGTCGCTTGGAGTTGTCTGTCTTCGTTGTAAAACTCTATGGACTTATTGTAGTAAGCCACGGCCGTATCAATGTTGTTCATGATGCGGTAGACATTGCCTGTCTGATGAAAAATGGCATCGCGGAAGGGTCTGTTTTCTCTATCCTGGCCTAAATCCCAAAGCAGTTGTTTCAGGGCCACAGTATCGCCTGAAGCAAAGTTAAAATTTTTGACCTGCTCCAAAAATGAGCGCACATAATACGAGCGTGAGGTATTGCGCTTAAGGTCAATCACTTTTTGAAAAGCCAGGTTTGCACTATCGGGCTGCTCTAGTCGGCTTTGGATTTGTCCCTCAATAAATCTGTAACGCCCTTGTAACTCTTTGTCTTTGATCATGCTTGCGGCCATTTGGATCATAGGCAAAGCCGCAGGCAGGGTGTCTAGGTTGATATACGCCTGTGCCATTATGGCCGCAGCGTCCGCCTTATCTTGGTCCGTAAGGCCTTCTTTACCAAAGAGCTCCACAAGCTCTTTAATGGCGATTTCTTCATTGCCCAGCTGGATATTGCATTTGGCCTTCCACATTCGGGCTTCGTTAATGCTGTTGGAACTAGGATATCGATTCAGGATAAAATTAAATGCGTCGATGGCGGGAATGAATCGTTGGCCAAAATAACGCGCCTTTCCCAACAGCATATAGGCCTCATCAATCTGAGGGTTGTATTCTTTTCCGTTGAGGTAAATAGAATGTTTTTGAATCGCCTTGGCGGCCTTATCTTCAGCGCGATTAAAATTTGGATTGCCCTTTTCTCCTGGCTTTATGATTGCTTCTTTAATTTCGAAACGCTCCACGGGTAAGACCTCCCAAAAGTTATCGCGATAAGTCGTAGCGAGCTCCTCATTGCCATCAATAAAAGCTTCCCCTCCGTTGTAGAGCGCATTAAACTCGGCAGTAACGGCATGAAAATTTCGCGTGACAAAAGTGTCTTTTTTCTCGAACACGAGCCGAGTACTAAAAGCGCCAAACCAAACAAAATGAGCGATAGATGTCGTTTCACTAGATACATGATTATAAAGAAGCTAACTCTAAATTCAAGCCTTTATTATTAGGTTGTAACCAAAGGTGGGTAAAAATACCATTTTTTTGACAAGTGCCTGTTTTAAGGCGTAAAAATAGGGGATTATCCCGCTTTTTGAAGCTGAATTAACTCTGCGAATTTGTATTTTTGAAAAAAAATTGTTCATGACGCATGCAGTAACTTTGACCGTTTCTCAAAAACGGCAATTAACTCCGAGCGCTGTAGAATTGAGTTTTACAGTTCCAGAAGATATTCAAAAGAACTTCGCCTTTAAAGCAGGTCAATACTTAACCTTGTCCCAAGAAATCGACGGCGCTGAAGTTCGCCGCTCGTATTCGCTTTGTTCAGCCCCACACCAGAACACCTGGAGGGTAGGGATTAAAAAAGTAGACCAGGGACTCTTTTCAACTTGGGCACACGATCAATTACAAGAAGGGCATTCTTTAAACGTCTTCGCCCCTGAGGGTAATTTCACCATAAATCCTGATGAAGCGGATAACCAACATTACCTAGCCTTTGCTGCAGGTAGTGGTATCACCCCGATTATGAGCATGATCCAAGAGGTCATGGCGCAGGGCCCAAAGGCAAAATTTACACTAGTTTACGGCAATCAATCTCCTGAGCAGGCCATGTTTCTGTCTGAACTTCAGCGCTTGAAACAAGCCCACCCTGATCGTTTTGAAATGATTCTGTTTTACTCACGCGCCTCAGTCCCAGAAACGCATTTTGGACGGATTGAATCGAGCACGGTAAAACACTTATTCCAAAAGGAACTTGCAGGAATCTCTTTTGATCAATTCCTGCTTTGCGGACCAGAGCAAATGATTCATACCCTAAAGGAAATTCTGCCCGAGCTAGGCGCTTCTCCCGAAAACATCCACGATGAGCTATTTTTTAGCAGCACTGAAGCCACTGTTGCCGTAAAAGAAGGGCAATGTGCTCTTACCGTGGTACTTGATGGGGAGACTACGGTCCTGCATGTTGATAAAAACACCCCGGTACTTGACGCGGCGCTGGATAATGACTTGGATCCGCCTTATTCATGCCAAGGAGGTATTTGTAGTTCCTGTATTGCTCGAGTTACCCAGGGGCAGGCCCAGATGATTAAAAATCAAATTCTAACCGATAGTGAGGTAGCCGAAGGACTTGTACTCACTTGTCAAACACTGGCACAAAGCGACCAGCTCACTGTAGATTACGACGAAGCTTAACCCAAAAATTCCTCGACTTTCGCGCTGATCTGGGCCACAGAAATACTGCGCATAAGATCGCTATATCCTTGTGGTAATTTATTGCCGTATACTGATGTAGGTAATTCTGGATATTGCTGGCGATTTGCGTAGAGTTGTCGCTCTTTTTCTTGCCCAAAAGGCATAAAGCCAAGACTTGGATGCGTCGCGCCCCAAAGGGTAATCACCGGCACACCATAGTTTGCGGCCAAATGGCCATTGCCACTGTCCATGGCAATCATTAAGTTTAAAGTACTGATGATCTCCAATTCTTGAGCAAAAGTTCTTTGCCCCGCAATCACTGTAGCGTTCTTAATGTCCTGGGCCATATTTGACAGTTCCGCGGCCTCCTGACCTGGCCCGCCAAACAAAAGAACTTGATAGCCTTTTTGGGTCAACTCAAGGCAGAGCTCTTTGGCAAGGTCCAAAGGATAGGTTTTTCCAGGATAAGCCGCAAATGGCGCAAACCCGATAAGGGGGCGCTGGTCGTTGATGAGCGAATTCTCAAGCCCCCTCTCGTCGTTATTTTGGTCCGAAGGCTTGCCTTGAGATGTTGCATCAAGGGTGTTCGTGAACACGGCTTCCTGTTCTAAGTTAACTTTTAGTCCGAGGGCTCTAAAACCATCTGCATAACGCTCATGGGTGCTCTTGAGCCAAGGAGCACCAGGGTCAAACTCCTTTACGCGCTGTTTTTTTTGAGCTCTACCTTTATCAAATTTGTGCACAGACAGGCCTAATAGCCGAAGATACCTTCGGATAATTTTAGTGCGCAACACGTCGTGCAGGTCTAAAAAATAATCTGGGCCAAGACTCTTTATTTCACGGGCCAACTGCCAAAGTCCCCACAGACCGCGATAATCATTTTTTAAATCGACTGTCTTAAGACAAAGTCCCTCGATCGAAGAAAAAATTGGCGCAAATTGAGGGCGCGTGATCAAGGTAACCTCATGATCATTTTGCGCCAAAACAGCGCGCAAAACAGGAAACAACATAGCCACATCACCCATGGCAGAAAATCGCACTACAGCAATATGTCGTGGAGGGCGGCTCACGATTTATTTTTGACTGCGCAGTACTGGGTTGAGCTCGTCGTCGTTGTACATTTTCATTTGCTTATACACCTTCATGTATTTATCGCCAGAGGCAATATCCTGAAGCAATTGCTCAATGGCCGTACTCAAATCATGGCGCTGTTCCAGCAGCACATCGAGCTTAGATTGACATGCCGCTCTATGGGCTTCACTGGCGTCTGTGCGCTCAGCCTCCTGGCGCATGTGATAAATTTTCAGCGCCAAAATCGACAGGCGATCTACCCCCCAAGCAGGACTTTCAGTATTGATGGTTGCCGAGTTTTTTGGAGTAACATCCTTGTATTGATCTAAAAAATAGCTGTCGATATACTCCACCATATCGGTGCGGTCCTGATTCGAAGCGTCGATTTGCCGTTTCAGGGTCAGGGCGGCTACGGGGTCGATTTGTGGATCCCTAATGATATCCTCGTAATGCCACTGCACGGTATCAATCCAACATTTACGATACAAAAGATGGTTCAACACCTCTGTTTTGGCGTCAAAGGGGTTTTCAAATGATTGATAAGGATCATCCGCGATGTGATAATGGGTGATGACTTGCTCAAAAACTTCTAGGGCATTCTTTGTAAACATATACGCAACTTTGCCACAAAGATACTTTATTTTAAAAGGAGTTGCGTCAATGGAAAGACTAGTGGTAAAAATGCCAAAACCTCACGCAGCAAACTTGGCTGTCGTAATTCTAAAATATTGGTATAAAGTATTGCGGTCAACGGCAGAATCAACCAAATAAACACCTCTTGTTTTTGATCGGCCGAGACTCCCGCAATAACCAAAGTCATGATCAACACCCGCCAAATCCACTGAAAATGCCCTTGCCGGATGCTCGTGCCTTCTTTAAAAGACAACGGCAAGCGTATCACAGTGGCCAAGAGTAACAAAACCCCAGAACCCAAAGCCAATTGCAACCAAAGTGCTTTTGGCCAAGACCAGTAAATGGGGGCAAATTCAAAAGACAATAATGGTAACGCGCCGCCATACGGGCCGCCCAAACTCGGGAAAATCACCAGAGACCCAGCGTAAATCAACCATAAACAAAGACCGGAAAAAAGCGGGATAACATAATAGCGCCATGAGCCTTGATTGAGCTGTGCAATGGCCATGTAAAGCGGCAGTAACAGACACAAAAACCATGGGTATATGGTCGAGACGAGAATGATCCACAAGGCCGCATCAAATATCTTCTTCTCTGAGTTGTGTTCGTTAGCCAAACTAATTATACGACGCATGGCCAACAACGACAACACCAAAAAGACAGATTGCAACAGGTTTCCTAAATCAATTGCGGCCGTAATCCCGCAAAAAAACCACCACAGGGCATAAGTGTTTTGCTGGGTTAATTTGTTTTTACGGATCACAAAGTCCAGAAGTAAAAGTGCCAAAATAAGGAGTGCTGACTGCCCTGAGAGTCTCAGAACTTGCCACAAGGAAGGACCTGCCGAGACCTCTACCCACCAGCGCAATGCCAAAACAACGGGAAGAGCCACCGCAAGCAGTATATAATTCGTGGTTTTAGAATTCCCAAAAAAGCTTGTCAACATAAGCCCTATTCTCTATTTTTGTCGTCTAAATATAAGACTTATGACTTGGAAAGGTTTTTTTGAAGGCATTGAATCTTTGGCTGAAGCTGTTTTATTCACTCCGCTTTATGCTATCCGCGAATACGAATTGAGCAATTGGTGGGGCGCAAACTTCATGACTTGGATCTTTATTGGAGTCTTTTTTGCTGCCTTTTATTACTGGATGAAGCAATTGGCCCAGTTCAACGCCAGCGGAGAAGAAGACCGCAGTCAAACCTCACATTCTTATCTTGGGGATTCTTAGAGGTCAAAACCGATATCCTTGCGATAATACATCTTATCAAACGAGATTTTACTCAGTGTTTGGTAAGATTTTTTTATAGCCTGTCGGAAATCCTCATCCAAAGAGGTCACTGCCAAAACACGTCCCCCGCTGGTCACAACATCCCCGGCATCAAGCGCAGTACCCGCGTGAAATACGACCCCTTGATCGACTTGGTCTAATCCAGAAATAGGCTTGCCTTTTTCATAAGCCTCTGGGTAGCCTCCTGAGACGGCCATAATCGTGGCTGCAGACTCAGAGGTAACTTCTAGATTAATCTGGTCGAGTGTTCCGCGTGATGTGGCCTCAAGCAATTCGAGCAAATCGGTTTGTAGGCGGGGCAGGACGACTTCAGTTTCAGGGTCGCCCATACGGACGTTATACTCGATGACAAAAGGATCGTCCCCGACTTTAATGAGTCCAATGAAAATAAAACCTTGATAGACCAGACCTTCTTTTTTGATTCCGTCCACCGTCGGTTTTACAATACGGGTCTCAATTTTTTCCATAAACTCCGGCGTAGCAAAAGGCACTGGAGACACGGCGCCCATACCTCCGGTATTCAGACCCTGATCCCCCTCGCCAATACGCTTGTAATCTTTGGCCGTAGGGAGAACTTTATAATTTTTTCCGTCGGTCAGAACAAAAACACTGAGTTCTATTCCGTCTAGGAATTCTTCGATGACCACTTTGGCGCTGGCTGCGCCAAATTTAGCATGCGCTAACATGGCCTCAAGCTCTGTTTTGGCCTGGTCTAAGTCCTGAAGAATCAATACACCTTTACCCGCCGCAAGTCCATCGGCTTTGAGCACATAAGGCGGGCTTAATGTCTCCAAAAACGCCTTGCCTTGGTCTAGCGTTTCAGCCGTAAAACTCGCATAAGCAGCTGTAGGAATACCGTGGGCCGACATAAATTCTTTGGCCCGTTCTTTACTGCCTTCAAGGGCCGCAGCTACCGCTGATGGCCCGATGATCATCACTTCTGAAAGCTCATCGTCGCTTTTGAAAAAATCGTAAATACCTTGAACTAGCGGGTCTTCAGGGCCCACAACCACCATGTCGATATTATGGCTGATTACTGCAGTTTTAATGGCTTGAAAATCCGTAACCCCAATGGGCAGATTCGTAGCGATTTGCGCTGTGCCCGCATTACCCGGAGCAACATAAAGTGCCCCACATTTTTTGCTTTTTGCGATTTGATGACTGAAGGTGTGCTCGCGTCCGCCTGAGCCCAGGACCAATATATTCATTGTAATACTGCTTTTTTGGTGCCTGCTAAACAGGTTTGGACAAGCCCAAACGCGCGCGCAGCACCCCGTGTTGTTTTGACAAAAATAAAGGTTTCCCCTTAGAATCGACTGTTGTTCACAAGCGAAATTAAATGCTTATTTTGCAGGGACTAAAGCGTATTTATGAGTTGGTTCGAAAGAACACTTCAGGCCAGTGGTTTCCCCATAAAAAAAGCGGAGGAAGATTACCTTCACTTAAAGGGTTTGTCCCCGTCTGATAAGCTCGATTGGATTAGGCAGCAGCGCAAAGCTATAGTACGGCACCATCTTGAAAACTCCCCTTTTTATCGTGAACTTGTTGCGGATCATCTACGCGGCAAATCTACTCAGAGGAGTGCTGATAAATCGGGTTCAGGGCTCATCGATGCTCTGCTTGCTGAAGATCTTGAGATGCTTTGGGCCCAATTGCCAATCATGACCAAAAGCGACTTACAGCGCCCGCTTTCCGAGCGTTACGCCCAGGGATATGGCCCCCGAAACACGCACAAACACAAAACCTCTGGAAGCAGTGGCCACCCCTTTGTTTTTGTCAAAGATCGCTATGCTCATGCCTACAGTTGGGCAGAAATAAAACAGCTTTATCTAGGCAGGGACATTGAACTGGGCCATGATCTCGAGGCACGCTTTTACGGTATTCCACTCAAAGGTCTAGCGCGTCACAAAGAGCGCCTCAAGGATAAGCTCGCCCACCGACAGCGCATGGTGATTTTTGATCTTTCGGACACTAAACTGCAGGTCATGGTGGAGCGCTTTAAAAAACACCCATTTGGCTACCTCAACGGTTATACCTCATCCATTGTGCGTTTGGGTCAATTTTTAACCCAAAAAGGGGTGGTGCTCAAAGACCTCTGCCCCACGCTTAAGGCCTGCATTGTCACTAGTGAAATGCTGTTTGAGGAGGATAAAATCATGCTCGAACAAGCATTAGGGGTTCCTGTGATTAACGAATATGGGGCGAGTGAACTCGGGGTAATCGCTATTGCAGACCCCTCCGGGGCCTTGGCGGTAAACGAGTGTTCGGTTTATCTGGAGCTGGTCGATGACCACGGAAATCCTGTGCCGCCTGGGCCACAAGGGCGCGTGATTTTAACCGCATTGCACAATAAAGCCCATGCCCTAATTCGCTATGAGATCGGAGATTTGGCCCAGTGGCACGAGGAATCTGTCGCGCACGCTCCAAAGCTGGCTGGTCTGCTCGGGCGCACCAATGATATGGCTCATTTGCCCGGAGGCAAAAAAGTGCCAGGGCTCACCTTTTATTATGTCACTAAGGCCGTGATCAGCGATCAAAGCCCGGTTTCGGAATTTGTAGTAGAACAACACGACATAGATCATTTTGTGATCCGCTATGTCAGCACTCGAGCGCTTAACACTGCAGAAACCAAAGCAATCACAAAGGCCCTTGAGGATTATGTGGGGGCAGGGCTCCACGTGAGTTTGGTTCATGAAGCTGTGCTGGATCGCAGTAAGCGGGGCAAGCTCCGACAGTTTTCTAATCTCATGGACCAGGCTTCAGCTTCATAAGATGGTTGTAGGATTCTGATGTACTTAAAAAATGGCATCCAGAACAGATGCCGGAGCATTTTTAACTTTGTAATCTAGCGCAATGTTTCACGACCTTTCTAAAATCAAGCAAGCATATTAACCCTTCAGTCTTTTTGATATAACGGGGGCGCTCGATAAAATAAACCGCAAAAAACACCATCAACCAAAGGGCAGATTTGACCCAAGAATATCCCAAATATTGGCGATAAAAGGCAAAATTATGGCGAATCAAGCCCCATTTTCGGGCGCTCATAGAATCGGGGCTCACCCGGTATGCCGCCAAAATTTCGGGCATTCCTTTGGCTGCTTTTCCACTCTTGACGATGGCTTTGTGCCAGAGGGCCCAATCCTGGCGTTTACGCATGTCTGGAGCCATCAGGCGACCGAGTTTATCAACGGCGTACATCCCCGTGAGATTACCCACAAAGTTGTTGGTTTTTTGTTTGGCGGCACTGAGTTCGGATAGCGCTAATACTTCTATGCCTTAGTCTTTGCCTTCCAGGTCCACTTGCTTGTAACTGGTAAAACTGACCCCCAATGCGTGCTGCTGCATAAACGACAGTTGACGCTCTAACTTATGGGGCATCCACAGATCATCCCCGTCGAGAAAGGCAATAAAATCCCCAGAAGATTTTTTGGTGGCGTAGTTGCGACAAAACGAGGCGCCTTGGTTTTCACCCATTACAAAAACTTTAATCCGGGCGTCTTTGGCCTGATAGCTTTGGGCCTGCTCAAGAGTCCCATCGCTCGAGGCGTCATCTACAATAAGCAACTCCCAATGTGGATGAGTTTGCGCCAAAACACTTTCTATCGCCGCCCCGATATAGCGCGCGTTATTGTAAGCAGGCATAATGATCGACACAAGCGAATGGCTCATAAATCAATAGGCTTTCTCTTCCCCGCGCAGGGCGTTATAAATAGTTTGGAAGACGATTTTAATGTCCAAAAGCAGCGACCAATTCTCGAGATAGAAAATGTCGTATTTCACGCGATTGATGATGTGGTTGTCGTCTTCTACCTCACCGCGAAAACCGCTAACCTGTGCCAGACCGGTAATCCCAGGTTTGATGAAGTGGCGGACCATAAATTTGTCGATCTTCTCGGCATACATGTGCGTGTGGCTCACCATATGCGGGCGAGGTCCTACGGCAGACATCTCTCCTTTGAGCACGTTGATAAACTGCGGCAATTCGTCAATACTGGTTTTACGGATAATCCGTCCGATACGGGTCACACGTGGGTCATTTTTGGAGATTTGATGCAGATGCGCCTCTGGATTCGGTCGCATGGATCGGAATTTATAGCAGTAGAACTCTTTGTAGTCTAAGCCATTGCGCTTTTGTTTGAAAAAGATGGGGCCTTTGGACTCGAGTTTGATGATCAATCCCAAAAGCGGGGTCAGCCAAGACAGGATAAACACAATAATAAAAATCGCTAAGACCACGTCAAAACTTCTTTTGACGAACTTATTAAAAGGTTCATCAATCGGAATTTTGCGCATCGAAATAATCGGTAAATACCCGTAGTAGGTAAAGTCTAATCGCTTGCTATAGATGTCCTTATTGTCTGGAAGAAATTTTAAGATTTTAAGGTTGTTGTCGGCATAATCGATGAGCTGGTTCATGGTTGGGTTGTCCAGCTGGGCCACAGAGGCGTAAATCTCATCGATTTGATTGTTATCGATATAGTCGAGGCACTGCTCCAGACTGTAGGCGCCCTGTCCCGATAGATTAAAGGTTTTGAGCAGCACATATCCATATTCTGGTTTTTCTTCAAAAAACTTACGCAACTGATCGGTCTTTTGATTCAGCCCAACAATCACCACACGCCTGAGGTTTCCTTTGAGCAGGATGCGGTATTTCTTGAGTAACTAATAGATGGCTATTTTAGTGAGGGTAATCAAGGCCATCACCTGAACAACGTAGCGCAAAATATCCCAAGGTGAAGCCGTTATTTCTCTATAAAAGCCAAAAAAAGCAAAGACTAAGAGCAAAAACAGAGCGCCTTGTTTGAGGCCTAAAGCCAGGATATTGGTGGTCCTGGTAAAACGATAGATCTCGTAGAAACTCGAACGCAGTGCTATCGCAATCCAAGCAAAGGACACAAAAAGGATATAATTCAGAAAAACAAAACTCTGCTCAAAAAAGGGCGCAGCGAGCAAATGAATGATCGCCAGGTCGATCGCATAAGAAATCGGCCTTAAAAACCCCGAGTATCGTCCTGTTTTATATATCATTTAATGGCGATTATGTGCCGTAAAATCTTTGTGTTCACTGCGGTATAACTCTTCTTGTGTTAACCCTTTAAAGTAGTCGTAGGTTTTTTCCATCCCCTCAGCTCGCCCTACTTTGGGCTCCCAGCCCAAAACTTCTTTGGCCACAGCAATGTCCGGTTGACGCTGCATCGGATCATCCTGCGGCAAAGGCTTAAAAACTATTTTTTGATCTGATCCCGTGAGTCGAACGATTTCTTTGGCGAAATCCAAAATGCTGATTTCGTTAGGGTTGCCAATATTCACGGGTTGCGTATAATCACTCATCAGCAGTCTGTAGATGCCTTCTACCTGATCGTCTACATAACAAAAGGAACGTGTTTGACTGCCGTCTCCAAATACAGTAATGTCTTCTCCGCGCAAGGCTTGACCCATAAAGGCGGGGATTACGCGGCCATCATTAAGACGCATGCGCGGCCCGTAAGTATTGAAGATTCGGACAATACGCGTCTCTAAGCCATGAAACCTGTGGTAGGCCATGGTAATGGATTCCTGAAAACGCTTGGCCTCATCATACACCCCGCGCGGACCAATGGTGTTCACGTTGCCGTAATAGGTTTCTTTTTGTGGGTGTACCAAAGGGTCGCCATAAACCTATGAGGTAGAGGCGATCAAAATGCGGGCTTTTTTCTCTTTGGCCAGACCGAGTAAATTATGGGTCCCCAAAGACCCAACCTTGAGGGTTTGGATCGGGATCTTAAGATAATCGATCGGACTCGCCGGCGAGGCAAAATGCAAGATATAATCGACTGGTCCTGGCACGTGCACAAAGTTCGACACGTCGTGATGGCAAAAAAGTAAATTGCTTTAAACCGAACAGGTGTTCTAGGTTTTTTAAATCCCCTGTGATCAGGTTATCCATACCCACAACACGATAGCCCTCGGCGATAAATCGATCGCAAAGGTGTGACCCGAGAAAAGCCTGCGGCGCCTGTAATTAAAACCGTTTTGCTTTTAGTATTACTCATGAACCTACTGCGTTTCTTCCTATGGAGGTATAACTAAACCCTTCGCGCTCCATGTCCTGAGTATTGTACAAGTTGCGACCGTCAAAAATTACTGGCTGCTTTAGCAGGGCCTTAACCTTGTTAAAATCAGGCGATCTAAAAATGCTCCACTCGGTGCAGATCACCAGAGCATCGGCGTCTTGAAGTGGCGCATACATATGGTCGCCAAAACTAATGCGGTCGCCAAAACGCTTGCGGATGTTGTCCATGGCTTCTGGGTCGAAGGCTTCAACTGAGGCGCCATGATTAAGCAGTGCATTAATCACATCGATAGCGGGTGCCTCGCGAATATCATCCGTCTCAGGCTTAAAGGCCAATCCCCAAATAGCAATTTTTTTCCCTTTGAGATCCTGACCCAAAATGCGCCAAAATTTTAGGTATTTGTATGGTTTTTTGTGCCTTATTTACCCCAATGACAGCGTCTAGAATTTTAAATTCATAGCCCGCATCACGACCTGCTTTTTGAAGGGCTTTGACGTCCTTTGGAAAACAAGATCCTCCGTAACCGATCCCGGGAAACAAAAAGCGTTTACCAATTCGGCTGTCGGTGCCCATGCCCACACGTACTTTATCCACATCGGCCCCAACCATTTCACAATAGTTGGCCACCTCGTTCATGAAGGTGATTTTGGCCGCCAAAAATGAGTTAGCGGCGTACTTGGTTAGCTCGGCAGATTTCTCATCCATCACTAGTACCGGGTTGCCCGAACGCACAAACGGTGCATAGAGTTTTTGCATCAGCGCAGTAGCGCGCTCACTCGAAGAGCCCACCACAATACGCTCTGGGTTTAAGAAAATCATCTACAGCAAAGCCTTCGCGCAAGAATTCTGGATTAGAGACCACATCAAAATCGCATTTTGCGTGAGCACCAATGACCTTGGGTGACTTTTTCTGCGGTCCCCACAGGCACTGTACTTTTGTCCACAATCACTTTGTAGCTGCTGATATAACGGCCAATCTTGTCCGCAACCCCGAGGACATAAGATAAATCGGCAGAGCCATCCTCATCCTCTGGGGTGGGCAAAGCCAAAAAGACAATCTCCCCATGGTCTAAACCTTCGTGCAGGTCGGTAGTAAACGTCAGGCGTCCTGCCTTGATGTTGCGCTCAAAAAGCACGTCCAAATGCGGCTCATAAATCGGCACTTTGCCAGCGCGCATCATATCGACCTTAGCCTGGTCTATATCCACACAAAAAACTTCATTGCCTGTTTCAGCCAAACAAGTCCCGGTGACCAGTCCTACATATCCTGTTCCTACTACGGTTATTTTCATGAGTTATCTTTTTTTAGTTCTTTTTTCTTTTCGGCGGCACAAAAATACGTTATGCCACAAGGTTTTTCTATGCTTTTATTCTTGTTTTTCAGGTTTTTCGGTCTTTTCATCTTTGGGTAAAAACATAAGTAAAGCCCAAATCAGTCCCATGTAGTACGCTCCTATTTGGCGGTGAAACATATTTTCTGCCATGAGAAAAATCACTGTAGCCATCAACAAGGCGGTGGGATAAAGCGATTTGCGATGTCTAAAAAAGCAGAGGATAAAGCCGGCCACAAACAGAAGCATCGCCAAGGCGCCACTGCCCAAATAAAGATCCAAAAACTGGTTGTGTACGTTGTATTTTTTGGTCAAAAACCACGCTTTTTTACAGGGTTATCGATGTCACTTTCATAACAAGCCAGCATGTCTTTATTGGTTTGGGTAAAGCCATTGCCTCTAAGAGAAACAGACTCCGCTTGGGCGATATTAAGGGCGCAATCCCAGATGACCATGCGCGGTTCAAGAGCCATGGTATTGGCCAAAAGCCCTTCCTGGTGTTCGGGGTTATTGTTATAAAAAAACTGTTTGCGCAAGTCGTTGCTCAGCACAAAGGCCAAAGCCACAATCAAGGTAATGGACCCGCCAAAAAATAGCAGCTGAGGCCCTCGTTTTTGACGATACCAAAGACTCAAAACAAAACTTAGCAACAAAACCACTATGGCAATGCGGGACACCAAAAACAAAATAAAAGCGGCCTGAAGGACAATGTTCGCCAGGTAATAGCCATTGTTTGGGTCGAATTCTTTGCGCAGAAGTTTATAGGAGAATATAATACTCAGCACCGAAAGCAGCCCAAGATAAATGCGGTCCATGAGCAAGGCCTCAATGATATGGGCCGACTCCAAAAATCCAAAAGTAGCCCCTTGGTTGAGCGAAATTACCAGCTGCACCATGGAATAAAGCACGGCTGCCACTGAGGAATAAATTACTCCATGCATGAGGGTGCGGTTGTCGCGCACTGGATAAAGCAATAGAGAGAGTGCGCCGGCCAAGAGCATTTTTTGAATGACCACAACGTCTTGGTCAAACCGTCCCAGTGCCAGAGATTGTACCACCACAAATCCCAAAAACGCCAATACCCACATCCAAGTACTCCGCAGTACGGATTTTAGTTGCGTCTTGTCCATAACAAAAGGAAACATTAGGGCCAGAGCTATGAGCATTATATTAGGGAGCGCCCTAAAATAATCATCAAAAGGCAGAGTAAAAAACAGCGCGAAACACAAATACGGATATATGGATAAAGCAATAACGCGCATGATTGATTTTTAAAGGCTTAAGTTAATGATTTCTCTTTGGTTACTCGCCAAGGGTAATGTTGGTTTTCGCATTTGTTCATGGTTTGTAGTGGACGCCAGACTTATTGCGCCGATAAAATTCATGTTCTATGCGGTTTTTTGAATGTTGTCAATAGCATCAGCCAGTGCCCTTAGCCGACGCCCTCCAATTATAACGCTTCTGAATTTCCTGGGCGATTTCTTGGGCCGGATAAGCGGAGTCATTTAACGCACTTTCCATAGCTTTTGCCAAGGCCTCTGGTTTTGTTACGTCGACCAAATAAGGAAAAAAGTCAAAGTCGACCATGGCCGTATTACGGGCACAAACCACAGGAGTGCCCACAGAAGCCGCCTCTAGTGGCGGTATGCCAAAGCCTTCACCGAGTGAAGGATACACAAAAAGCGTCGCGGCCCGGTAAAAGGCCCATAGGTCATCGTGGGGGATGCTTTCAAGCCAAAGCACCGATTGCTTCATACTGGGGTCCGATTGAGCCATAACGCCTTCGAGCTCCTGATCCATCCATTCCTTTTTGCCGATAAGTACCAGTTTAAATCCCTTCTGATGCAAACCCAGTGTTTCAAACGCCTGCCACAGTGCCTTGTGGTTTTTTCTAGGTTCCACACGGCTCACAAACAACACAAAACGGTCTAAGCCATAACGCGCCACTCGTTTTTTAGCAGCCTCAAGACTCATCTCCTGGGCACTGACCGCATTTGGGGTGATGGTGATTTTATCGAGCTTAATTCCATAACGTACGCTGAGTTGTCTTTGTCCATAGGGCGAAACACTGCACAATAATTTTGCGCTTTGGGCGCTCAGGCGAAACAACAAGCCATTGAGCCAGCGGTAGGTCCATGGAAAATGTCGTCTAAATTCTGGCTCTAAAAACAACAAATCGTGTATGGTAACCAGGGTTGGTGTGGGACGCCAAAGCGGGCTGATGTATTGAAAATGGGTATAATCCGGGGACTCGCGGCGCATTAGATTGGGCAAGTCCCAAAGCAGACGCCTGAATTTATTGGTGGTGGGCAGCGTGATATAACGCCGATTTGCTCCAGTACCAAAGGCCTCTTGCATGGCCTCTAGATAAGGCCCGACAAAAACAAACGCCCAATCTGGTTTTAATGCCATTAACGCCCTGTACAGCCCGATCAGATGGGTGCTGGTCCCTTCGTGCTTTTCGCCGATTTTATGTGCGTCAATTAAAATCTTCATCTAGGGTTTGTTCTTTGGGTTTTATCAGTTTTGATTCGGTTTTATCAGTTATGGTTCGGTTTTATTGATTTTGATCCGGTTATTGCGACTGATTGGATTTTAAAGCCTCTGGATTAGGGTGAACCGCTGCCGTTAAAGCCAGGTAGAGGATCATAAAATGAATGAGCCCGCGCTGGCGCCAAAGGTAGGTTTCAGTAAACATAAGCGCCACCATCAAAATAGCAAACCCAAGGGTGAACCAATCGCGCTGTTTCACGCCAGCGCGGGCCAAGTATCCTAACATAAGCACTAAAAGTAGTCCTCCGATCAGCCCAAGCTCAAAGATGGTTTGCCAATATTGATTGTGCAAATTATAAGTATTGTATCCGCAGTAGACAAAGTATTTGTTTTGTCCTTGAGCGATTTTGGCCTGACCCGCATTAATGCCATAGCCCTTAAGCCAGGCTTGGTCCTCGCTTAACTGCTCCACAAATACCCGGGTAAAAAAGACCCTAAGTGTGGTGCCAGTCCATGGATAAATATCGGTAAACCCTTCACATTGCCAAGCATCCGCAATCGGGGTAGATTGTTGCTGTGCCCATCGCGTGCCCCAAGGTGTTTGCGACAATGCCATCGCTGCTACAACCGCCAATACCGTCAGGATAATGAGTTGCTTGATACGCTTGCGATGGGTGTAAGCCTTGGCGGCAAACCCAACCAGCAGTGTGGTAAAAATCATGTTTTTGGAAGACAAAAGAATCAAAAAACCCAAGTGCACTCCGCCAAGGATTAGCGCGCGGGCGCTGCGGCCTTTTTCGGGCCAGTACACCAGCCAAAAAAACAGCACATAAGTCGCCGAAACCGCCGAAATATAGATGGCATTAAGCTCCCAGAAATCGACCAGTTCGTGGTAAAAAAACGGGCTAAAGTCACCTTGATCGGCCCAGCGCAGCGCAGCGCGCGCCACAGCAAACATCGCAAACAAAGCTCCAGCAACACCACCGATATAAACTCCTTTTTGCCAAGTGTTACGTTCAAATTTTGGCCAAAACAAAAAAGACAAAGGCATCACCAGTAAAGGAAGTTGTCGGCTAATTCCTCGCAATGATTTACCCGAATCCTGGGTCCAGAACAGCGAAAGCAGACAAAGGCCAAAAAGCAATATAGGCCACAGATAGGCCGGACGCCAATTAAACTGTCGTTGCCACATGCCCATCACGGCGACCGCCCCCAAAATCGCCAGAGCGATAGAGCTGTAAGTATAAGGCATAGGCACACTGATCAAAACCAGGCCTATAGCCCAACTCATCAACTGATTTTGTGTGCTATGACTAAGGCTTTTGCTCATAAATCGATTTAAGGAACCTCAAATATTCTCCATTAACCTTATCCCAAGAATAAAGCGTTTTGATTTTTTCAGCATTAGCCTGGATCATAACCTCCGCTGCTTCGGGTTCTTTTGAATCCGTTTCTTGGTCAAGAAGCGCGCGTACCTGATCAGCAGTGCTAAAATAATACGCATCAGGGCCCAAAATCGCTTTGTTAAACCCATTGTCATGGGCGGCCATACAGACCTTACTGGCCATAGCCTCTAACAAAGACGGATTCGTCCCTCCGACACTATGTCCGTGAAAGTAAAGATGGGCGAAATGTCTTAAGTTATCCAAAACTTCTTGGTTGTAGATCCCTCCTAGAAAACGAATGTTGGCTTGGTTTTCGTATTTCTTGGCCAGATATCGTCCAAAAGGCGTTGCCTGGTGTTTGCCCACCACTAGGCAGAGTCTTTGCCGGCTGCTTTGCGCCACCCCATCTAAAATCGTTTCTATATTATTTTCAGGTTCCATGCGGGCAATGATCAAATCATAATCCCCGGGCGACACGCCGTATTGATCTAAAGTCCCGACATTGGGGGTTTCAAACACCTCAGCCCCATAAGGAATATAGGTTGAAGACACGTCATATTTCTCTTTGAGATAGACCTGAATCGCTGTATTATCCGCGATTAAACAATCGCTACTTTTGACTGCCCAGGCCTCGGCTTTGGCCAAAAACCGCCGCACCAGTGGGTGATATTTAGAGCGTTTCCACTCCAAACCATCCATATTGGTCACAATTAACGTGTTTTTGGGCAGTAGCGGATACCAAACCGAGCTGCTGGTATAGCCCAGTTGAAGCAAAATGTCGAAATTTCGTTTACGGGCGTCCAACAAACAGTTTAAGTCGTAAATAAATTGTCCCGCAGTGCCAAGTTTGAACTCTGGGTCGTAGCAATGAATCAACTTCGCTCCACAAAACTCCTTTTCTTGATAGGGGTGATTGTGCGAGCAATACACATAAACCTCATGTCCTTTTTGTGCTAAATACGGGCCAAACCACTCTGCAAATTGTTCAAACCCACCGTGGTGATTTGGAATCCCTCTGGTGCCAAAGAGCGCTATCTTCATGCCGCGTCCTTTTTGAGGGCAAAAGACCCGCCAATTAGAAAACCGACCATCATATAAGGCTTAAAAATTCCTGTAACCACCATAGTTGCGGCAAGCATATAAAAGCCTGCAGCCACAAGCACGCTATTGTAAGATTTGTGTGAGGGGTCTTTTGGGTCTAAATAACTGTAAAGATAAAGCACGATAAAAATTGAAACATAAAGAAGCAGCCCCAGCAAGCCTGTTTTCATATAGACATAGGCGGCCCCATTGTGCACTGTCGGTAGGTGCTGCATCATTTCTCCATTGAGCCTGAGTTCAAAACCAGCGTCGACTGTTGAACCAAACCCTTTACCTTGAATCCATTTGCCTTCTTGATCAACTTCATTCAGCACCAAGCTTGCCTCATAGGCGCGCCAGCGCGGCCAAAGCGATCGCCGATCTTTGAGGTAAGTGTCAAATTTTATGGGTTGAAATGTCTCGGTATAAGAATTTTTTACTTTGGCCAAAAAGCCCGTGAGTACGGTTTGGTTTTGTACCTCTTCTGGCTCATATTGACTTAAGAAAAACACAAACCCTGCACCAACGGCCAAAAGCGCAAGTCCCATAACCACTCCTCTTGCATTGAGTTTGAGATAACCGTAATAGGCCAGAATCATCAAGAACAGCACCACAATCATGGTGCGCGAAAAATAGAGCAAGAACGAGACAATCAGGGCGGCTACGGCAATTTTGTAAAACAAAGTGAAGCGCGTCTTTTTAATGGGCAGGTCACGAATAGTGGCAATCAAAAACAGGGCGACCATTTCCACATGATTCAGCTTACCAAACAACTCTCTAAACTTTTGAAGGTTCGGTCTGTAACGCAATAAGCCAATCCCGATATCCAGGAGATGAATCAGCGCAAAGCCAAAACCGACTAGAACAATTAAATTATAAAAATCGGCTTTGGACTTTAACTTTTGGACCGCATAATAGGTCGCTAACATTACCGTCATGGGCCTTAAAAAATAAACCACATCCTTGACAAAACCATAAAGCCCTGCCTCTCGCGTCATAATCCCTAAGGAGCCTACGGCCATCATGGCCAAAATCAGCAATACAATTTGTGACAAGCCACGGGAGATCTTCCCGTTAAAATGCAACAACAGGACCCCAAACGCCACGACAAAACTCAGCTCGACGCTCTCGACCCAAAGGGCAATAATAATGGCCACTAGGCCTATTTTAGCCGTTAACTGATTCATTGTTCTCTCTCATAGCCAAAGGCCTCAAAATCCTTGGCGTATAACTCATTTAAAGTTGCTTTAGCCTTTGGGGTCAAGGCCTCTTTTCTGGATTTCTTGTCATGACCCAAAGCGAAATATTTGATTAAGCCGGGTTGTTCTAACCAAAGCCGAATCACCCGTTTCCAAGCCCCGGGTTCTTTATTGGCATGAGGCATGGCCAAATGCTCGATGCCGCTTTTTTGTTTGGGCAAGACCAAATCCTGATCGAGACGCTCTAAATGCCCGACGTAATCCACAAGCAAGTGCCCTTGGTTGTTATGAAGATAATCGTATTGTGGCAAGAAAAAAAAGTGTTCCTCTTTTATTTTGCCCGGCAATACCTTTTGGACAAAATTTTCAAAACTCATCACACGCGCGTACCCCAAAAAATGATAACACGAAAGGGCTCTTTGGTTGGGGTTGCGCACCAAAGCCCATTTAAAACACCCTTTAAAGTCGACCTCAGAGATATACCCAAATTCCGTGTATTGTGCCGCCGTAAGATGGGCTAAACGCTCCGGCCCTTGCTCCTTTTTTTCTTTAGGGCGCAAAAGTAACGTCCCGCGCTGCGACCAATCGAGTCCCAAATCCGTCAAATACATCTGCTCCACGCTCTGACCCGCCACCTTGGGAATATGAACAAATATGGTTTTATGTTGATGACTGATCATGGAGGTTTGGGATTAACGCTTATTTATACCCCACAACTCTAGTATGGGTTTTTGAATGAGTTGCTCAAGTTGTCTTAACGACTCAATATTTTGGCTTATGAGTCTGCTTTTTAACTCCTCTGGGAGTTCTTCATTAGACGGAGCCCCTCCAAATAAAAATGCCTTTAGGCGCTGGCGCATAGACTCGCCCATAAGCGCGTGCAAAAACGATCTCGCCCAAGGGGTGCGCATTGCGTTTAAAGCCCCTTGATGTTTATAGGCCAAAATTTGGTTGTGTTGGTCTCCTAAAGCATCAAGGTTGTGATGTTCAATTCCCAAAAAATTAGCCAACTCACTCAGCGCTGATTGCTGATCGCGGACCCATTGTTCGAAAATCATAACATGGATCTGTTTTTTTGGAAAAGCACCGTAATAAGCTTTTAATGGGCCAATATAATCACTCCATTCTAAGTAACGATTTCCTCCCCCCCAGTGCTCCGAAAGTGGGGTGTGTATGGCCTGTTCAAAGTCTTTGTTTTTCTCATAGCCCACACTTTTGGCCATGAGATAATGACTAAATGCGCGCTCTATTGGGTGGCGTAATGTTACCACAATTTTTGCCTCTGGATTATAGGCCTTAATCGAGGAGGCAGTTTCTTCATGCCATAAATAAGAAGGACTTATATCGCCCTTAATCTGTTCTGATTTAGCCTCCACATAGAGGTTTTTATACCCCTCTAGGTTTTGAATTATCTTGGTGTGGTATTCTTTTCCAGGTTTTGGTGGGGTGTAGTCTTGAGCCTGATTAGAACTGACCTTTGAAAAGTAATTAAGCTCTTTGACTTTAGGCAGATAAACCTCTGGGTGTTGTGACAAATATTGATACAAGGTCGTGGTGCCAGAGCGGGCTGCACCAACGACAAAAAAATCCACCTTGAAATCCTTATCTACCACGTTAAAAATGTTTTGATACGATCCATCTTGTATACATAGCCCACCGCAATGATATTCCACGCCATCATACTGGCCGCCGTCGCCCAAGCGGCCCCGATCATGCCATAAATAGGAATCAGGTAAGCGTTCAGGGCCACATTCAAAACAAGCGCGCTGGCCACGATCCACTGAAATACCTTTTGTTTGCTGGTCATGTTTAAATAAACCCCCACTGAGCCACATAGGGTGTTTACGGCCTGACCCAAAAGCAATATCAAAAGTGGGGTTTTCGCCGCAACGTAAGCCGAACCGAACCAAGACAAAATCCAATCTGCACCAAGAGCCAAAATAACAATAGCTGGGGCGGTTGAAACAAAAATCAAACGGGTGCTTTTTTTGATTTTAGCAGCAAGAGCCTTTTTGTCTCCTCGATTATAGTCTTCTGCTATTTTAGGGGCCAATACCGCGTTGACCGAAGCTAAAGCTACCGACAACAACAGGGTTAGTTTCACCGCCACACTATAAATAGCAACAACAGTGTAATTCTCAAATTGTTTGAGCATCAACACATCGAAGCTCTGCATGAGCAAAAACGCCGCCGCACTAATGGCCATGGGGGCTGATCGTTTTAAAATAGCTCGAGCGCTAATGGAAGGGCTGTGCTTAAATACTTTTAACGGGGGTTGATTAAAATAAACAATAAGCATCCCGGTCGAGGTTAAGGCCAGCAAAACAAAACTGCCCAAAAAAACACAGACACGAGCCACTGTGGTTGGCCTAAATACACCAAAGCAATCACTCCTAAAAAGAAAATTAGGTAGCGGAAAATATTACGAAACAATTCAGAGACATAAATTTTATCAATAGCCCGCAGCACATCAATGTTGAGCATGGTGATGGCATAAAACAAAATACCTGTAAAGGTCTGGTAAACCAGACTGCCGATGGGTTTAAATCCAAGGGCTGAAATTATTGGTCCTAAGACATACAATAGCGCATTCAAGCCAACCGACAAGCCGACGACCAATAAGAACATTGTTTTATAGACTTGTCGTATTTGGCCCAGGTTGTTTTGTGCGCTAAAAAATCCTGAGTAAAAAATTACCGATTGCTGCATGCCAAATAAAGCGATTGCGCCAACAAACAACAAAAGAGCACGGCTGTAATCGTACTGCCCTACCAGCTCAGGAGCTAACTCGTTAGTCAAATAAAGGGTTCCCGAAAAAAATAGACCCACCCCCAACAGTCGCAAAAACAATACGCCTATGCTACGCCCTGTAAATGAGTTTATATGTGCATTGCCTGGCAACAACTTCATAGGCTGGTTCGATAAGCTCAGGCGATTAAGCCTCTGAGGCGTGTTTTTTCCCTTTGAGATACAAGCCCTTGAGCCAGAAAAATCCGAAAAACACAAACAATAAACCCAGAGGAATAAGTGTAGATTTGTTGTCTAAAAATTCGGCGGTCATGACCAATCGCGGGCTGTTTACCACCGTCACAATTGACCCGTATTTGGTGCGTTCGGTCATGAGCTCTTCGTTTTTTGCGATCAGTTCATTTTTCTTTTCGACCAATTGGTGGAGGTTTGTATTGTTCACCCGTATGGTAGGAATGTTCAATTCATTAGGCACTGCAACCCCTGTTTCATTTTTGCCAGAGTATTCTGCAAAAAGAGCGTCGATGAGTTCAATGGTCCTGTTATTGCGCTCAATGTGCAAGTCTGTCTCTGCGACCACTACCTCCTTGATGGTGTTAAAATTCTCGTTGCTGTTAAGATAGGCCAGAACCTTATCCAGAACTCTGGAGTCTGGGGTGTTGGTGACCACGGTTATCTTGTGATAATGGTATTGTGGGTAAAATATTTCTGAGACCATTAAATCCTCCTCAATATCAATTCGGGAAATATAAGTGTCTATGTTGCGATCGTTAGGCTCACTCACTTTCAAAAGGTCATTCACACTCACCACTGGCTCGATAATAATATCGAGGATTTCAGGGGTTTCTGTGTTGAGCCCTAACTGCTCTAAAAATCGCTCGTCTAGTTGTTTACATTTTATATTCAAAGTCTCAACAGCATCGTATACATAACTCGAGCTACCAAAATTATTCTGAACAATCATCACTGCTTGACGCTTTGGGCGCTGAGATTGCTGCCAGAATTTACCGCCAAAATGGCCGCCAACCACAATTATGGCCAAGACGATCCAGTATTTTTTTAGGAATTGAACGGCGTGATAGCCTCGTGCTAGCCAACCCAAATAAACATTTTTGAGTTTTTTCAACACGTAAAACAAATCGACTTCTTCTGTGTGCTTTTCCATGATGTATTATAATTGGTGAATCACCTCAGTCAAAGCCTCTTGCCATGACCGAATAGGTTGTTGTAAGGTTTGTGTTATTTTATTGGTGTCCAAAACACTGTATTTTGGCCGCTGTGCAAAAGTAGGATATTCGGCGGTTTCAGCAAGTTGCACCTGGTCCAATTGATGGGTTTGTCTAAAAATTTCTTGAGCAAAGCCATGCCAAGTGGTCTGTCCGGTATTGCTGAAATGATAAATGCCATAAGGCGCCTGAATTTCTAAAAGCTTCAAAAGGGCATCCGCTAAATCCAAAGTGCTGGTCGGACTACCCGTTTGCTCTGTGGTAATGGTCAGTGATTTACCTTGATCGGCAAGCCTCAGCATAGTTTTTAGAAAATTATTCCCATAGGGCCCATAAAGCCATGACGTGCGCACAATATAGTGGGCGGGGTTCATCTCTGACACCGCCAATTCTCCTTGGAGCTTACTTTGGCCATAAATCCCAAGTGGCGCTGTAGTCTGATCTTCGGGATAAGGCACTCGAGACTGGCCATTAAAGACATAATCGGTAGAGACGTGGAGCAGTATAATCTTACGTGATACGCACAACGCAGCAAGCTCTGTGACGCCTTTGGTGTTTATGGCAAAAGCACGGTCCGGCTCTTTCTCGGCCAAATCGACCGCGGTATAAGCCGCAGCATTAATCACGACATCGAACTGATGCCGATCCAAAACACTTGCCATTTGATCGGGTTGTTCTAGGTCAAAGTCCTGGCGGGCACAAAAATGAAACTTCATTGATGGAAATCCACTGCAGCACTGGCGAAGGCTTTGCCCTAGCTGGCCATTGGCTCCGGTCACCAAAATATTCTTCATGCGGTAGCGTCTAAAAACGTCGGCAATATTTGGTCTTTTTCGGAGACCAAAACATCTTCATGTTTTAGATGCCAATCGATGGCGAGGGTTGCGTCGTTATAGAGAATTCCGCCTTCTGCTTCTTTATTGTAAAAAGCATCGCATTTATAACAGAAGGTCGCCTCAGGGCTTAGGGTGATAAATCCATGGGCAAAACCTTTGGGTACAAAGAGTTGAATGCGGTTTTCCGCCGACAGCTCTATGCTGTAATGCTGGCCAAAAGTTGGGCTTTCCTTGCGCAAATCCACGATAACATCGAGCACCTTACCTGCAGAGACACGCACCAGCTTGGCTTGGGCATGTGCTCCAGATTGGTAATGAAGCCCTCGGATAACGCCATATTTAGAAATGGACTGGTTGTCTTGAACAAAATTCACTTCAAGTCCTGTGACCTTGCGAAATGTTTGTGCATTATAGGTTTCTGAAAACAGCCCGCGCGCATCTTCAAATTGCGGGGGAATCAGGTAAAAAGCATCTTTTAAAGGCGTGTCGATACGCTCCATATCAGTCCAATTGCATTAAATGTTTGCCATAACCACTTTTAAGCAGCGGCTTGGCTAATTTTCTGAGTTGGGTTCGGTCGATAAAGCCCATGCGATACGCCGCTTTTTCGATAGCGCCAATTTTAAGGCCTTGACGCGCCTCAATCACCTGAACAAACTGCGACGCTTGCATCAATGAGCTAAATGTCCCTGTATCTAGCCAGGCCGTGCCTCGGTCGAGCACCCCAACACTGAGCTCACCCATTTGGAGGTATGCATTATTTACGGCGGTGATTTCTAGCTCGCCACGTTCACTTGGCGTAATGGATTTGGCAATTTCTACCACACGATTGTCGTAAAAATATATCCCGGGGACCGCATAATTAGACTTGGGCTTGCTCGGTTTTTCTTCTATAGAGAGTGCGTTGCCTTGATCATCAAATTCAACCACGCCGTAGCGCTCTGGGTCTTGAACGTGATAAGCAAAAACCACGCCTCCTGTGGGGTCGTTTTGGGCCTGCATCAGCTCACTGAGCCCTGCCCCATAAAAAATATTGTCTCCCAAAATCAGGGCGACCTTATCCTTCCCGATAAACTCTTCGCCGATAATAAAGGCCTCGGCCAGTCCATTGGGTTCAGGTTGCACCGCGTAACTAAAGGCGCAACCCAGTTGCGTACCATCGCCCAAAAGTTTCTTGAACAGCGGCAAGTCCTCTGGGGTAGAAATGATTAAAATCTCACGAATTCCTGCATACATCAAGGTAGTGAGCGGATAATAAATCATGGGCTTGTCGTAAACCGGCATGAGTTGTTTGCTCACGGCCAAGGTCAGCGGGTGTAGTCGGGTCCCTGATCCTCCTGCCAAAATTATTCCTTTCATGACGTTATGGTTTTTGGGGTTTGTCTCATGGATTGTTCTCGTGCTGTTTGTTTGATCGGTTAAACCAATTACTTTTTATTCTTGTGACAAACGCTCTGGGTGAGCCAAGTACCACTCTATGGTTTTAACAATCCCCGTCTCAAAAGTTTCTTCAGCCTTCCAGCCTAAAGTTTTGTTCAATTTTAGTGGCGTCGATGGCGTAACGAAAATCATGACCAGGACGATCTTTTACAAAAGTAATTTGATCTTTATATTGCCCTTTAGCCTTTGGTTTTAACGCATCTAGAGCGGTGCAAATACGCTCGGCAATATACAGATTATTGCGCTCGTTGCGGCCGCCAATGTTGTAGGTCTCGCCTAAATCTCCGTGATCTAGCGCCTTTTGAATGCCTTTACAATGATCCGAGACATAGAGCCAGTCACGAATGTTTTGGCCATCCCCGTAAATCGGGATGTCCTGTCCAGAAATAGCCTTGCGAATGATGGTTGGGATGAGTTTTTCCCAGTGTTGATTCGGGCCGTAATTATTGGAGCAATTTGTGGTCACCACAGGGAATCCATAGGTGTGGAAATAGCTGCGGGCGAGCATGTCCGAGCCCGCTTTGGAGGCGCTATAGGGACTGTTCGGTGCATAAGGGGTGTCTTCGCGAAAAAGACCGGTCTCGCCTAGGGTGCCATATACCTCATCGGTAGAAACATGCAAAAATCGCGCATGAGCAAATTGGCTTTTGAGTGCTTTTGGCCCTTCCATCCAAAGCTCATAAGCCGCGTGCAATAACTCAAAAGACCCGAGTAGATTGGTTTCCACAAAAGCGCGCGGGCCAGTTATGGAATTATCCACGTGCGACTCCGCAGCAAAATGCACCACGGTGTCAAACTGATGCTCTGCAAAAAGACGCCCCAACAACTGCTGATCGCAAATATCACCCTGGACAAAAGTGTAATTGGGCAAACCCGCTAAATCGGAAAGATTTTCTAGGCTTCCCGCATAGGTCAATTTATCCAAAACCACCCACTTAGCATTGCTGCCTGGCACATAATGGTTTACATAATTAGAACCGATAAATCCAGCCGCCCCTGTGACCAGGATTGACTTTGCATTTCTCACAGTGCCATTTTTTGTTTCCATTAGCGGCAAATATCGTTATTTTCAATGATTTCTAGAGTTATTTGCTGCGGCAAACCCTGATTGAGCTGCTAAAAACCATCCATGGTTAAGCCACAGCGCAGCTCAAAAAACCAGCTGTAGTCAACAAGTTTTATTCTTGGCTCCGACGACTTTAACTGAGCACAACCCCATAACGCAGAGACCCTAGTCTTGTTGTGTGATTTGCTCGATGATTTTTTCGGTAATGGCATAGGTGGGCCGCACACCCGTAGTTCCGAGTCCCCCCGAGGCCAAAGTGCTCCCAGTCTCCAGAGGATTATCCGAAGCGTAATAAGCATAGCGCACCGCTACCGACGGGGTGATGCTGCCGCGAATTTTTGCCGCCGCCTGAATCGCTTTTTGATAATGCGCCCCTTCCATTTCCAGACCAATGACGTCCCAGGATGAATTGTGAAAAAAGTTGAGGATATCCTTGTTTTGAAGAGAGGTCCCGAGCACCGTAATCATAGTCCCTGCATAGGCGTTTAAGCCTTGGAAATCTTTGAGCTTTAATTTGTTTTTAAAGGGATAGTTATCTGCCGTGCCTTCAAAAATATGGGCTCTTGGAATCATGATGTCTCCTTTGCCGCCCTCCAAAATGCCTGCTTTGCCCATAATCGAAATCGACTCGACCGGCATGAACTTAGTTTTGCCCGAAATCGTGAGTGGTTTGAGCAACTCGTCCATGGTTTCATAGGCCTGTTCGCCAAAGGCGTAATCCATGACAATCAAAACAGGTGCGTCCGCGCCACCACCGCGATATCGCTCAGGAAGCGCTTTGCCCAAATCGATGAGCTGCACATCGATATTGGCCTGGCTCTGGTCGTCTAAATAGACCATCCCATTTTTCTGAGCGTACTCCTGCACCTTTTGACGGGCCTGCTCATTGGCGCTTTGGCTCAAGTATTCGTACAAGGCCACACTTGATTTTTTGGCGGCCTCTTTGGGCAATGCTTTAGCAGCATACAAAACATTCATCACACTGTGCATATTGGCACTAATAATGTGCATTGGGCGATTTAGGGCGTCCATGGTCACCAAAGATTCTTTGATTCGTTTGGCCCAGCGCTCACCATGAATATGGTGTCCGAGGCGCTCACGCAACACAGGGCTAAATGATATCTGTCGGGCCTTTGTTTTGTCCATAACCTCATCGATTGCGCCCTGACCTAAATGATAAATAAATCGAATAAAATGATCTGGGTCTTGTTTTTGGGCAAAAGCAGGGTAAATGGCTTGGACCTCCTCAAAGGTGCGGCCTAGGAAGCTCGCGGCATGCATGAGCGCGAGTTCGCGCTGGGCCCGGGTGATTTCGCGTTTTTGAGTCGCTGTTTCGGCAAATTTCTGCCAGTCTCTACCGAGGATATAACCCTCATCTTTGGTCACTAGAACCTGTTTCATGATTTTGTGCGACTCAATATACATGAAAGTCAGGTGGGTCAAAATATCGTAAATCTCGCTACGCCCGCGTGTAATGACAATATTCATTTGTTGCTCGTCGATTCGGTAGCAATGACGGCGGCGCTTAGGAGGAATTATCGCGGGAATATGCGACTTGTCGTATCCTTCATCACTGGTAAGTGCGATAAACTGACATTGTTCTATACCAAATGGCAAGCGATCTTTAATATATACCAAGCCTTGCAACTCAATTTTGTCCTCGGCGATAGATCCGTAAATTTCTGGACGAAGGGTCAAAAGGGCCTCCCTAAGTGCTGTACCACTGACGCCCATTGGTTTATAAAACCCCCGATTAAACAAATGGCGCATGGTGATGTACACCCGCTCTATTGCGTTAGAGCTCTCCTGAGCCCTGGTGCGCGTATGTCCTGTATGTTGACTCATTTTCTGAGCAAAGATACGACTAATTAGCCGCCCACTCACTCAAGGGGTTCGCCAAGGCGCGGTCATTAGATAATCTCGGCACTTTATTTTGGCCCCCATAACGACCCAGGCTCTTCATTACCGACTTAAAGCCCCCGCTCGATACCTGTGTAATGATCAGCGGCTGAAGGACTTTGCCTTGTATCAGGTCTGCATAATACACATTTTGCGCTTGTAGCTTTTCGTCCAGCGCTTGGGCAAATATTTTAAGATCCCCCGGGAGTGTTTCAAATTCTACAAACCACTCGTGGAAGGGGAGCTCATCCCCCTGTGGTGTGATCTGTGGTGCCACAGTGAACTCAGAGATAGACCCCCCACACTGCTGCAAGGCAAAGGTCATGCTTTCTTCGACCTCCTTACCGATTACGTGTTCTCCAAAGGCAGAAATAAAATGCTTGAGTCGCCCGCTCACCCTAACGCGATACGGACTAAGGCTAGTGAATTGAACGGTGTCCCCAATATTATAGCCCCAAAGTCCTGCATTCGTTGAGATAATCATGACATAATCCACGCCGACCTCTACTGTTTCTATGGTGTGCCGGCGAGGTGCAGTGTCGAAAAACTCTGTAGTTTTGACAAACTCGTAAAAAATTCCTGAGTCGAGTTGGAGCAACAATCCCGTGTCGTCTTGGCGGTCTTGAAATGCAAAAAACCCTTCTGAAGCGGGATATAATTCTACGCTGTCTATTTTGCGACCTATGAGTTGTTCAAACTTATGACGATAGGGTTCAAAATTTACCCCGCCATATACAAATAAGTTAAAGTTTGGAAATAGCTCCCCCACAGGCTTGCCTGAGGCCTTGATGAGTTTTTCAAAATACATCTGAACCCACGAGGGTATGCCGCTGATCAGGGCCATGTCTTCCTGTTTTGTTTCTTCTACAATAGCCTCAACCTTAGTTTCCCAGTCTTCGATACAATTTACTTCCCACGAAGGCATTCGATTGCGCTGCAAATAACTGGGCACATAATGCGCCACAATTCCTGAAAGACGCCCAAGTTGTACCCCGTTTTTCTCAGTCATGACGGGAGATCCTTGAAGAAAGATCATCTTGCGCGAGACAAAACCGGCATTTTTTGTTTGATGAATATAAAGCAGCAAAGCGTTTTTGGCGTTTTCAATATGATGCGGCATCGAGGCCTGAGTAATGGGGATGTACTTTGCTCCAGATGTGGTTCCGCTAGTTTTGGCATAATACAGGGGCCTTCCCGGCCACAACACATCGGGTTGTCCCGCCACCATTTGATCGACATAAGGCCGCAATGCTTCATAATCACGGATCGGCACCCTGGCGATAAAATCTTCATGACTGACTATTTTATCAAAATGATGATCCTGGCCGAACTTGGTATTTTTTGCATCTCTGATCAATGCCTCAAACACCTTTTTTTGTGTGTTGACGGGATCATTGGCCCAGCGCTTAATTTTTTTGTCTGCCCTTGCAGCGAGTATTTTTGCGAAAAATGCTTTTAGACCCATTTAATTAAAATCTATAAAGTTAGTTGGGTTTATGGGGTAGCCCTCACTCCACAATTCAAAATGCAGATGGGGGCCAGTGGTTAATGATCCCGTGTTGCCAGAGGCCGCTATAACCTCGCCCGTGCGCACGAGATCTCCTTGAGCCACAGACAATGAAGCATTGTGTTTGTACACAGAAATGAGGTTGTCTTTATGGCGCAAGACCACGACATATCCAGTGTCGGCAGTCCACTCGGCTAAAATAACAGTTCCATCAGCAGTCGCTTTAACAGGCGTGTTTTTTACAGTAGCAACATCGATGGCATAATGTTTCTCCTCTGGGTTGTAACTGCCTGTAATCACACCTGAAACAGGAGGAAAAAGGACTAATTCTTGCCCCGATTCGTCGCTGAGAGGGTTGTATTTGTCTTCTTGTTGTACCCGCTCTCGAAGCAGTGAATCTTCTCGCGAGGCCGCCAAAAGTTGTGCGTCTAACTCACGTGCTGCTGCCTCGACAATCGAGTCTTTATTAAGAGCATTAGGCTTTAAATTACCGGTCAATACCTCCCGTATCGATTGCAGATAAGCATCATTGGTCGCCAAGCGTTGTTGCAGCGAATCGGTGAGTTCACTCAGGCTTGAAGCCTCTTTGATGAGTTGTGTGGAGGCATAACCCGGAATATATTCTCTTAGTGGAGTCAAAGCAATCAACAGGGTTGTCCCCACAATGAGGCCTAAAGCCGAAAACACCGTGATCACAAAGACATTGAGTCTGTTGAGCCTGAACGAGAATCGCTCCTCAAATGTGTCCTCATTGAGTACGAGCAGCCGGTATTTGTGCACCAACTTTTTTCTGAAACTTTTTTTGCCTGAAGTGTTGCGGGCCATGTGTTACGGCTTATAAAAACAAATGTACGCGGATTCTCTGAAACTTAAAGTGAAAACGCCCTATGTTAGTAATTCTTGTTACATTTGCTAATAAATTCTCTCTCAATGACTGCACAACTTTTGCCTTTGGTGATCGGCGCCCCGCAAATCATTTTAATCGTTATTGTGGTTCTGCTCTTGTTCGGCGGAAAGAAAATTCCTGAACTCATGCGTGGGCTAGGCAGTGGAATAAAAGAATTCAAAGACGCCTCAAAAGAAGATAGCTCGGACAAAGCTGAGGACAATAAATAAGTTTATTTGTTGTTTCCCCGCTCCTAGTGAAGTGATCGCAATAATGTGTCCTAGGTTTATCTACCGCCTCTACTGAATCGGAAAAAGCCCGAAATTAATCCAAGGGTGCTTCGACGAACTTTACCGTTCTTAAAATCGACTCCAACTCAAACTGCAAGTCTCGTTTTCCCATTGATGGAGCGTAACTAAACCCCTCTAAAATCAGGTAGCGCTGATTCAGTGAATCTTTAATGGTCATGTTCAAATATGGCCCAGCCATATAGGCATCGGTCAGCGTCCATATGCCGCGTGAAATAATTGCAGGTCGGCCCTCTATGCGCTCTAGGCTAATTTCTGGAACATAGGTCGTGTCTGTCACGAACTTTGAGTTGTCTTCGACGGGCAAAAGGCGCGCACCGACGGCATCTCGAATGTGACGAATGTATCGACCCGGATGCTCCGCATTCTCTGGGATCATGCTCAAGGGTGCTGTATATACCATGATGTTCGTTGAACCATTAGACACTAAGATCTTTTCTCAGCCAGTAGTAATCCTCATTCGCTGCAGCGATGCGATAGGCGGAAGGCATTTGGAATTCTACCCCAAAATCCCGGGCCAAGCCTTCTGGGGTTTTAGGAGAAATCTGAGTGCGGCGCTGCCGCTCTTTGAGTTCAAAAGACTTCATTTGGGAGATCCAGCTGTTTTTTTGGGCTTGAACTAAGTTCATTAATCGCTCTGCACTGCTCCCTTGAGCAATCGTTAAAAGTTGAGGGCGCGCAAAGGCATTAGCTTTAAGCATGGTTGTGTCCTGATCGGCCACCGCCAAAGAAAGGACAAGCCGCGAGCTACGGGCAAAATCTGTAAAGTGCTCCGGCGCGAGGTGGCTGATGTCAAAAAGGGGTTCAGCTTGCGGCAATCCCGGGGTTGAGGCCGCAAACCATGTACGGATACTGTCCCCTAATGCGCCTGCCCAGAGTTCAGGGTCGGCAACGACTTGAAGAGCGTTTATAGAACCCACTGATTCTGGCAAATAGGTGCGGTCAGTGGTGGTGTTTTGGCCGCAGGCCAAAACAAGGGTCATCGCGAGAAAAGCTATAAATTTTTTCATGATTGTGGTTTTAGGCTCAGGGTCATTCCAGGCTTAATCTCTGAACCACTAATATCATTCCATTTTTTTAAATCTTCCAAAGTAATCCCGGGGAACTTCTGAGCGATGCCCCACAAAGAGTCCCCTCTTTGCACCACATATACCTCCTTATCTGAAGTTTTTGTGCTGTTATTTTTTGACCCACTCGTGGTTTTGGTGACCGGGATGCGCCGGGGAATGATTGTTAATCTTTGCCCTATTCTAAGATTGCTGCTTTTTAATCCGTTCCAACGCTTTATTTTGGCTACAGAAACACCGTACTTATTCGCGATTTTTCCCAAATAATCGCCATTTTTCACGCGATAGCGTATTCGGTTGTTTTGATCAACAAGTTCTGGTAATGGTTGTTCTCTTTGAGCAAAATCTTGTCGTGCCAATCCATATAGACTGTCTCTGTTTTCTACTAATACTCCAATATCAGAAACAGGCATGCGTAGACTGTAGGGACGACCTTCTATGTAGGGTATCAGGCCAAGCGTGTATTCTGGGTTGAGGAACTCTAAGGTTTCTAATGAGGTTTGCGTGAGTTGAGCCACATGAGAAAGCGCTACTGTTTCTTTGATTTCAAGAGTATCGGTTGTCGCAAAATGAATTTGAGGGTCGCTCGGCGTTAAACCGTATTGTGGGGCATACTCAAAAATATACATGGTGGCATAAAACGCCGGCAAATATCCCGCGGTCTCACGTGGTAGAAAAGAACGAATATTCCAGTAGTTTTTGCGTCCTCCAGAACGTCGTATCGCTTTGCTAACATTACCGGGACCACTGTTATAAGCGGCCAAAGCTAAATCCCAGTCGTCCAGAATATCATAAAGCTGATTCAGGTACTGCGCGGCGGCAATAGTAGATTTTAAAGGGATACAGCGCTCATCGACATAACTGTTGACCTTCAAGTCAAACATTTTGCCCGTTTGAAACATAAACTGCCAAAGTCCTCGCGCTCCAACGCGTGAAGTTGCCGTAGGGACCAAGGCTGATTCCACAATGGCCAAATACTTCATCTCTAAAGGTAACCCGTATTGCGCAAACACCTCTTCAAACATGGGAAAGTAATAATGACTGAGTCCCATAAGGCGCTCTAGTTGTGCTCTCCTGTTTTTGAGATAATTACGCACAATCTGCTCAAGCGAGCTATTATAGGTAATGTGAAAGGGCGTCTTTTGATCTAAGACCTCGAGTCTGGCTTTGAACGTTTCACTAGACCACAAACTATCGTGCAGAGGAATACTGTCCCAGGGGGTGATCAGTGCTTGCTGCTGCTCCTCAAAACGATGGGTTTCGCTGAGTAGGGCATACCAGGCACGCTCAATTTGTGCCGCCTCAGGATTGTTTTTTAGTACTGTGCTTATTGAGTCCTTTGCCTGTTTTGGCTGGCCTAATGTTACATCATCAGGTTTTTGACCTTCAGCACTGTGGGTAACAAAGCTCGAGTCTTGGGTTTTTAGATGAACATCGATAACTGGGGCGCTGGGTTTGTTTTGACCCATCAAAGCCCCTGTTCCCATGCCTAAAACACAGAAAACAACAATCCATTTAATATTGATTCCAACCCTGCTTTTGGTCCTCATGAGTTTGGTTTTTTGGTGGACTTTATGACTGTAACACTGCAGCAATTCCAGGCAAGGTTTTTCCTTCGAGCATTTCGAGCATGGCGCCTCCACCTGTAGAAACGTAGCTCACCTTATCGTCGTAATTAAATTGCTTTACTGCAGCTACAGAGTCTCCGCCGCCAACGAGTGAAAAAGCACCTTTTTCAGTGGACTGGGCAATCGCCTCGCAGAGTGCAATAGTACCGTGAGCAAAAGTGGGCATTTCAAAGACCCCCACAGGACCGTTAAACAAAATAGTGTTCGATTGAGCAATGACATTGGCAAAACTCTTCCTGGTCTCTGGGCCAGCGTCAAGGCCCATCCAGTCATCGGGAATCGCATTAATTGGCGCGACCTTTGTTTGAGCTTCATTGCTAAATTCTTGAGTAATTACGGTATCTGTTGGAAGGTGAACTGAAACGCCTTTGGCTTTGGCTTTGGCTAAAATATTCAAAGCCAATTCTTGTTTGTCATCCTCAACGAGCGAGGTGCCGATAGAGCCTCCTTGAGCTTTGATGAAGGTAAAAGCCATCCCTCCGCCGATGATTAGGTGGTCCACAGAATCCAAAATACGCTCTATAATGGTTATTTTTGAAGATACTTTGGCGCCTCCAATAATTGCTGTTACAGGAGACTCCCCGTTGTGCATTACTTTATTTACGTTCGTGATTTCTGAGGCCAAAAGCGTGCCGAAACAACTTTTTCCTTCAAAATATTGAGCGATAATCGCTGTAGAGGCATGCGCCCTGTGGGCTGTGCCAAACGCATCATTTACATAAATATCCCCCCATTGCGCTAAGGATTTTGCAAATTCAGCATCTCCCTTTTGCTCCTCTGGATAGTACCGCAAATTCTCTAAAAGCAGGACCCCGCCTTCTGGTAATGCTGAAACCGCGTCTCGGACCTGATCACCAATACAGTCAGACACAAATGTGACCGGAACGCCCAAAATTTCAGAGACAGAACCGACAATGTGTTGTAGAGAAAACTCTGGCTCGTTCGCTTTGGGGCGGCCAAGATGCGACATCAGTATACACCGTCCCCCTTGGTTGATTATGTGTTTAATGGTTGGTTTAGCTGACTCAATACGGGTGGTGTCCGCGACCTTTAGATCGCTGGTTAGCGGCACGTTAAAATCTACACGTATCAAAGCACGTTTGCCTGAAAATTCAAAATCATTTAAGGTATTCATGTATCGATTGATTTGCCACAAATATAAGTTTTTCCGGAGTCTATGCCTTGTGAAAAATTCTTAGATTTGTTCAGTGGAGTACACACAAATCATTGGGTTAAACCATCTGAAAAATCACCTAAAAACGAGCGCCGAACACGGACGTGTCGCGCATGCCCAATTGTTTTGTGGACCAACCGGCAGCGGGCTGCTTGCGCTAGCATTGGCCTACGCGAAAACACTTTTGTGCCAAAACCTAGACCCCGAGGGTCAAAAGTATCAAAGGGCTTCAAATCAAATCGAGGCTTTGGTACATCCCGATTTGCATTTTATGTATCCTGTGAATACCACCGATACCGTCAAAAAATCTCCTGCAGTGCTTGACTTTTTACCGCAATGGCGCAGTTTTGCCACAGAAACACCCTATGGTTCACTCATGGCCTGGTATGCCCATATCGGTTTGGCTGGCAAACAAGGGTCAATTTCCGTTTCCGATACAGAACAAATGGCCAAGACACTCTCGCTCAAAGCCTATGAAGGGGGGTATAAAGTCATGATCATATGGATGGCTGACAAAATGAACATCGAGTCCTCTAATAAAATTTTGAAACTCCTAGAAGAGCCCCCTGAAAAGACTGTTTTTTTACTGTTGACAGAGGACCAAGACAAAATACTCAAGACCATCTATTCGCGCTGTCAGGTGCTCAACCTTCCTTTACTATCACAAAACGATTTGGTTCAAGCGCTAATGAGTCGGCATAGTTTAGATCAAAACACAGCGCAATCGATCGCCAAAACAGCACACGGAGACTTTTACAAAGCAGAACAACATATTGAGGCCCAAGGAGATGATCCAGTATACGAACAGTGGTTTTTACAGTGGGCGCGCGCAGCATTTAAAGCCAAGGGCAATAAAAAGGCCGTTCAAGAGCTCCTGCAATGGAGTGATCATATGGCGCGTCTTGGGCGAGAAACCCAAAAGTCATTCCTTATTTTTTGTAGTGGATTGGTTCGTCAGGCGTTTTTGACACACTACAAGGCAGACGCATTGGTCTACTACAAAGAATATAACGACGACTTCCGGCTGTCAAAACTCGCTCCATTTATCCACCAAAACAATATTTGGCCTCTTCAAGAAGCCTTGGAAGAGGCGCAGCATCATATAGAACGCAATGGCAATGCAAAGATCATTTTTACCGACCTCGCTGTTCGTTTGACCCGCTTACTTCACCAAAGCGCCACTAATTAGTTTTTCCAATAACTCCCCCAACAACCCATAGGAAACATTTATTAAAAACAACTTGTTTTCGCGCCCTCTAAGCGCTTTATGGGTTTAGTAAGTTGGTTTGAGGTTAGGGTGTGGTTTATTTGCTGTTAAACCGCTTAGAATTGCGTTTTTTGAAGACATACGCCAAAGACGATGGCTCTTTTGTATTTAGCGCGCGTATATTTGACCAAAGACCAACAAGAATTCCACGAAGGGCGCTGCCACTATTCTTTTTATACTGCTCAGATAAGAGGCTCACATAAATTGCATCAAACCACATTGGCCGTGTCTGCAACAGTTCAAAATCATCTTCAAATATGGCGTGTATGCTTTCTTTTGAAAAATGCCACAAATGTCGTGGTACATCATAGGCAGCCCAAAATTCTTTGTAGTGCTGAGCGTCCCAAGATCGGTGATTCGGCACTGCCACAATTAGTACACCGTGCTCAGAAAGCCTCTCGGCGATCCATTGTTTTACCTCCACAGGATCTTCTAAATGTTCGAGCACGTGCCACAAGGTTATGGCGTCATACTTGGTCTTGGCAGACTCTTGTCGATCCTTCCAGACCGTCAAGTTTCTTTTCTCAGCTACCGCCCTAGCCGCACCGTTCACCTCTAAGCCAAAAACATTCCAAGATTCACTCCTGGCCACATCAGCAAAATCTCCTGTGCCGCAACCATAGTCCAATAGTGTACGCCCAGGAGGAGACGGCAGACTGAAGCCATTTTAGTTTGAGCGCCACATTAAACCGGCGAACCATACGATAGACCTTGGCACGCCAACCCTGAGCCTGAGTGTTGTGAGAAATGTAATCAGGGTGGTCATAATAGGGCGACAGATCTTTTGGTTTTGGCTGTGTTCTGTAGGCTTTTGTAGCGACATCCCACTTTAGCGCAAAGGTCCCACCAGAGACCATATAATCTTTCACTTCTGAGGGAACAGTAGTTTGAGAAGGTCTATTTTTTGCCATGATTTTTGCCTTGTTTCACGTGGAACACTAGCGTCCCATATACACCAAAAGGACGGAGATATCGTTTGGGGAAACACCGCTAATTCGGGACGCTTGTGAAATTGTCGCTGGCTGAATTTCCGTGAGTTTTTCTCTGGCTTCAAAAGACAAAGATTTTAGTTTGCTGTAGTCAAAGCTTTTTGGAATCTTGATGCCCTCGAGCTTTGTGAGCTTTTCCGCATTGTTTTTTTCCTTTTGAATATACCCCGAATATTTGACTTGTATTTCAACCTGTTCTAACACCTCAACATCCAGCTCATTTTTATGCACATACTCCGAAACCGAAGCCAATTCGCACATGTCGGCCATACTTATGTTTGGCCTCGAAAAAAACTTAAACAGCTTATCACTTTGTCCTGCGGGTGATGAATTGTGTCGCTCTAAAATCGGGTTGATCTGCTGCGGCACAACGCTTGTTGTCTTAAAAAAATCAATAAACGCATCACTCGCTGTGTATTTCTGCTCCATGCGTTTGAGTCGGCCCTCACTGGCCAAGCCTAGCGCATGGCCTTTTGGGGTCAATCGATAATCCGCATTGTCCTGACGCAATAAGGTTCGAAATTCAGCCCTTGAGGTGAACATACGGTATGGTTCTTTCGTGCCTTTTGTGATTAAATCATCGATGAGCACTCCGATATAAGCCTCATCTCGGCGCAATATCAACGGTGCCTCTTCGCGACAATACAAAGCGGCATTAATCCCAGCCATCAGGCCTTGGGCTCCTGCCTCTTCATAACCTGTAGTCCCATTGATTTGACCCGCAAAAAACAGACCCGAGATGATTTTGGTCTCTAGACTATGGGTTAACTGCGTTGGTGGAAAATAATCGTACTCTATGGCATATCCTGGGCGAAACATTTTCACCGATTCAAACCCCGCACACGCCCTGAGCGCGCGCAACTGAACATCCTCGGGCAGAGAAGTACTAAAACCGTTGATGTAATACTCGACGGTATTCCAGCCCTCGGGCTCAACGAATAGCTGATGCCGATCTTTATCCGCAAAACGATGAATCTTATCTTCGATAGACGGACAATAACGAGGCCCTGTACTTTTAATGGCTCCATTGAACATAGGGCTACGATTAAAACCCTCTCGCAAAAAATCATGAACCTCTAGGCTGGTATAACTCATGTGACACGAGCGCTGCTCTTTAAGCGGGCTGGTTTGATCAGAAAACGAAAATTTTTGTGGGTCGGGGTCCCCAGGCTGTTCTATCATTTTTGAAAAGTCCAAGCTCCTACCATCCACGCGAGGGGGTGTTCCTGTTTTCATTCGACCCGTATCAAAACCCAGGTCCATCAAGACCTCTGTTATGCCAGTGGCAGCCCGTTCCCCGGCGCGTCCCCCACCAAATTGCTTCTCGCCGATGTGTATAAGACCGTTTAAAAACGTGCCATTGGTCAAGACCACAGCCCTCGCATTAAACACAATGCCCAATGATGTTTTTACTCCAGTTATCCTTTCTCCATCATACATTAACCCTGTAACCATATCCTGATAAAAATCAAGGTTTTTGGTTTGCTCTAACATCATGCGCCACAATTCTGCAAAGCGCATTCGGTCACTTTGTACCCGCGGACTCCACATGGCTGGACCCTTTGATTTATTGAGCATTTTGAATTGTATCGCTGTTTGATCAGAAACAATGCCGCTATAACCACCTAACGCATCAATCTCACGCACAATTTGACCCTTGGCGATTCCTCCCATTGCTGGGTTACATGACATTTGAGCTATGGTTTGGAGGTTCATGGTCACCAACATGGTTTTAGCGCCCATGTTGGCCGCGGCAGCGGCTGCCTCGCAACCTGCGTGCCCAGCGCCAACTACTATAACATCATAATTCGAATCCATAACTCATTGTTTCACGTGAAACAAATTTAAAACATTGATTTACAACACTTTAAACAAATTAATCCAATAATCCTCTCGTCCGCGCATTACTTCTTGCTCTTGGTTTGTTTTGTCCCGATATCCACATAAATGCAGCACACCATGAACCAATACACGGGCTAGCTCGTGCTCAAAGGTCACCTGATATTCTAAACTATTTTCTTTGACTCTATCGGTAGAAATATAGATCTCCCCGTATACGGTTTGCCCCACCTTATTGTCAAACGTGATGATGTCTGTCAAGGTGTCGTGATTCAAAAACTCTTGGTTGAGCTCAAGCAAATAGTCGTCCGAACAAAAGACATAATCCACCTCACCCACAGAATAACCTTCTTGTGAAACAACCTCCTCTAACCATAAAACCCATGGTTTGGTGTCGCTTAGGCTATAATCGTTCTGGCTGTTAAAACTGATCATTGATGGTGCTGCGAATTTTGAAATATCGCTCAGATTGTTTTTTGTAATAAGGCTGCAAAGGTAATGCGTCTTTTATTAATATATCCAATTGTTCAAAATACCTGCGTTCCGTGCGCCAGGGGTTACGCTGAGTAGGGTCATAGCTGCGGGTATTAGTTTGTGATTCTCGTTGCTCTTCTTTTTCTTGTTGATACTGCGCCTCCTGAAGTTTAAGCAGTTGGTAGTTGATCTCCTTCATTAGCGCCCGAGATTTGTTACTCACACCTCCGCGCAGCAGTTCTTGGGCATTCTGATCCATTTTACGCAAAAGGTCTTGATTTTCTTCCAATAAGCCTTGAGACCTGAGTCGGTCCTCGAGCTCCTGACGCAATTTTTGTTGTTGTTTGTATCGCTCGTATTGAGCAGCTCGCTCTGCCGCTGTGCTGCCGTATGTGCCGCTTTTGCTCTGGCCGCCAGTCTTTGCACCCTTCTCGTCTCCTGATCCATTACCGCCAGATTTACCCGAATCGCCTTGGGGTTGACCCTGACCAGAGCTATCGCCTTGTGCCCCCTTTTGGCCCGACTGCCCTGGCTGGGACGAACCATCTGGGTTTTGTCCTTGTTGCTGACCTTTGGACCCCTGCTGGCCCTGCAATGATTGCTGTTGCTGAATTATATCTTGCAACTGAAAGCCTTGACTGCCTGAACCTTGGCCTGAACCTGAACCAGGCATACTCATGGCCATCTGCTCCATTTTAGAGACCACACCGTCTAATAAATTCGCCAAATCATTAGCTTGTGTAAAAACGAACTGTTGTGCTGAAGCCGCTTTGGCAAAACGGGTCTCTGCCAAGTCTGAGAGCGTCTTGTCTAAATAATACCCCGCTTGGGCTAAGGATTGATTTACCTGTGAGGAAATCATGGGTTGTCGCAAGGACAAAGCGTACAAACTATCGTCAATATGTCCGAAATTGTCACGCAAATCATTTTGTCTGTTGATATAGTCTGGGGTCGACCAGCCCGAGAGTTGGCGATCTTGAGCAATATTCATATGGCCCTCTTGTGCTAAAGAAAACACGATTAAGTTATCCAAGACTTGCCGCAACATTTGCGTGTCCTCCTGCATGGATTGTTGTTGCATTTGTTGCATTTGGGCACCCATTTTTTGAGCCATCTCCTGCATCTTCTGTCCCGCCTGCTTTTGTGGTTTTTGTGCTTGAGCGGGCTCTCCTTGTTGCAAAGCCTCGGTCGCCTTTTTCTGCTGATCTGAAATATCCATTTCACCACCGGGATCTCGAGGCAAAGACATGGGTGTCTTTAATTTGTTGTTCTCTTGCTCTAGGTTGTCCAAAGCCTGCTTAATACTCTCGAACTCTTCGTTCAGCTCTTGTTGTTGCTGTTGCTCTTTGTCGCCGTTATTCTGGTTGTCGCTCTGTTGTTTTGACAAGGCCTCTTGTCGTTTTCCCAAGTCATCGAGCTGCTCGCTTATTTGATTCATTTTTTGTGTTACAAAAAACCGCCGAGTCATTTCTACTAAACGCTCTACATTCTGTTCCTGCGCTCTTTGTTGCTGTTGACTTTGCGCCATTTCCTCGAGCAAGTCCTCATCTTGAAGTTGCTGCTGCAACTCTTGCAACTCCTGCCATCTCTCTGACTGCTCTTGTAAGGATTGTTGCTGTTCGTCTATACGCTCTTTTAACTGCTCAAGATTTTGATTGTCGCCCAATTGATTTTCTTCAAATCGCTCCAGTATATTTTTTAAGGACTTGGTTTGTTCCTGTAATTGCTCAAGTTGTTGTTGTTGCTTCTGAAGTATTCGGTCCAAATTTCGTTCGTCTTGCCAATTGATCGATTCTTTTTGACGGCCAGATTGCTCAAGCCGCTCGACTTGATCGTTTTGCTCGGCCAAGGTTCTAATCGCCTCCTCGAGCTGATTGGCTTGCTTGTTTTGCTGGCTCAATAATTGATCTTGTGTCTCTAGCCTGGTCGCCTCCTGATGACCAAAAACGCTGGATCGCGATGATTTAGGTCCAGAGACAGCATCATTATCCCAGGCCTCGAAGTAATATTGATAGGTCTTTCCTTTAATCAACTGGAATCCGCCAGGAAACGAAAAGACGCCTTGGGTGTTTGCTTGAGGATTAATCTCTAGCGGTAAACGCCTTTGGTTTTTTGAGTCTTCTGTAGGGTAGCACACCACATCGATCCTTTGTACTAAAAAGTCATCCCACGCGAGGATCTTGTGGTGTGTTAGGTTGTTTATTGAATCCTTTAGGGTTTCTACACTTATTTTTGGATGTTTGTCAGAATACACCTCTATATCGTAGGCCACGGCGGGATCAAAACCCACTTGAGTATTGCTCGCACTCAAAAAATATTTCTGATTGCGGTATACTTTTTTTGTCAACTCAAATTGATTTCCCGCGCGCACTAAAAAAGAGGTGTCTTTGGCGTTATACCATTTAATTTGGTCTGTATGTGTTGTCGTGAGCCGCCACTTAATTTCAGAGCCCGCCAGCGCCCTAATGTTTCCGGTATTTTCGATAAGGGTTGGACTCATCTCTGCATAAGCAGGTGGGATAACCTCAACCTCAAAACCATTAACTTCTGGGCCATACAACACCTCAAAACTAAACTCTGGCGAACGGTACACCTCTGTGCCAAAATAAAACTTAAACGTAGAAGGTTGAGGGGGCATCAAAAGTTCAAATTGCCCTGCTGTGCGCGGCACCATAGTCCGGCGCTGACCGTCGATTACCACAAACACCTCTTGGGGCAAAACGCTGCCCTGGGCCGCGACCTCTAAACGTATCTCTTGGTTACTTCGTGCTTTTAACTCTTTGTTGAGCAAAACCAATTGGTACGGCGCTGGACGCACAAATTCCTGATTGTAGGCCGCCACCCGCTTATAGCTCGCAAACAACGAGGGTAAATCTCCAAAAACCCATATCATCAAGAACAACGAAATGGGCAAAAACAACCAACGCGAGTGTTTAAGGTTGTCCTTAAAATCGATTGCGCTGCCAAAATAAAAAGGAGAAAGTGATTTGGATTTTTGAGCGATACTGGCCAATATAAGGTCTGTGTCTTGTTTTTGGTCCAAAAGATCCAAGGTGTTGATCAAGCGATCACCAACCTCTGGGATTTGGGTGCCGATTAACCGTGCTGCTTGTTGATGACTCATCGGTTTTTTTGATCCCAGCAATACACCAAGTGCTGGCCAGATCCAATAAAACCACAGAGCCAATTCCACCAAGACAAAAAGCCAAAAAACAACAGCACGCATCGTGCCGGATAGCCAAAACACCTCCTCAACCCACGCGGTAAGCAAAAAATAAAGCACCCCTATTACCACGAAAAAAATCCCTCCACGCAACAATTCGTTGAGATAGAATTTTTTTTTAAATTCACCTAGTTTTTGTTCTATTGCTTGGTAGTCACTCACTTACACAAATTTTGCGCTACTAAATTAATTTAATTTTCGCTCTTGTGCCTTTAAACATCAAGGATTTAAAATACTTGACGGCTTATTCAACACCTGCTGTGTTTGTTCTTTCCACTGCTTTGGGGGCTATTGGGGTTATGCCACAATTATATATGTGTTTGTTCTGGTGCCCATCCTCGAGATTTTGTTGCCGCAGAGCCAACAAAATCTCGATCAACAGGACAGCATTAAAAAAAGTAGGTGGGGATTTTTTGACCTACTGCTCTACGCTAACCTACCTATTGTGTTCGGGCTCCTGATCTATTTTTATGAGCATATTGTCCCGCAAAACAGCTTCGAGGTCGTGCTGGGGTACGGGCTCTCCTTAGGTATTGTTTTGGGGGCTAACGGAATCAATGTTGCACACGAACTAGGCCATAGAACCACTCGGGCAGAGCGTTTTATAGGCAAACTCCTCTTGTGCCCTGCCTTGTACATGCACTTTTATATAGAGCACAACTATGGGCACCACCAACACGCCGCGACCCCAGAAGATCCTGCAACAGCAAAATACAACCAGCCCGTTTATCTGTTTTGGGTGAGCTCTGTTTTGGGACAGCTCCGCAGTGCTTTTAAACTCCAAAAAAATCTAATTCGCAATCGGCGCGGTCTTCAAGCTCTATGGCACAATGATTTATTGTGGTACGCCCTGGCTCAAGGGTTGTACCTGCTTCTTGTCGCTCTCTTTTTTGGAGTGAATGCTCTCTTGTGGGGGGTGTTGGTCGCTGTGGTGGCTGTGCTTTTATTAGAAACCACCAATTACATCGAACACTACGGTTTAATGCGGCCTAAAAAACCTTCTGGACGCTATGCTCCTGTAAAAGAAATACACTCCTGGAACAGCAACCACCTGATGGGGCGTATCCTGTTATATGAACTGACCAGACACAGCGATCACCACTATCGTTCTCAAAAAAAATACCAGCTATTAGACCACCATCAAACAAGTCCTGAATTGCCTTTTGGTTATCCCACCTCCATTGTGTTGAGCTTATTTCCTCCGCTTTGGTTTTTTATAATGAACCCTCGTGTGCCTTCGGATATGAAGCCTTAGTATTGTATCTTTACGGCCAAAATTATTGACCTTGTCACAAACCGTTAGAGTTCGTTTTGCCCCCAGTCCTACCGGTCCACTTCACATTGGTGGGGTGCGCACCGCTTTGTTTAATTATCTTTTTGCTAAAAAACACGGAGGGACCTTTGTATTGCGGATCGAAGACACGGACCAAACACGCTATGTGGACGGGGCAGAGGCCTATATCGAAGAATCTTTAAACTGGTTGAATATACCTTACGATGAAGGGCCAGGTAAGCCAGGTGCTTTTGGTCCCTACCGTCAAAGTGAGCGTTCATCTTTGTACAAAACCCATGTTGGTCAGTTGATTGACTCGGGTTGGGCCTATTACGCTTTTGATACGCCCGATTCATTGGCTGATATGCGCTCAGCCGCCGAATCTAAGGGGGAGACATTTGTCTACAACGCCCAAAACCGATTGTCGCTCAACAATTCCTTGGCGTTGACCACAGGACAAACTCAAGCCTTATTGTCGGCAAACCCCCCATATGTGGTTCGATTTAAATCACCTCAAGAGCGCAGCATTGTTTGTGAGGATCTCATCAGGGGCCGTGTTGTCGTGGAGGGTACTGTTTTGGACGATAAAATTCTTTTTAAGAGCGATGGCATGCCGACCTATCATTTAGCCAATGTGGTCGATGACCACCTGATGGAAATCACCCATGTTATTCGCGGAGAGGAGTGGTTGCCTTCATTAGCGCTGCACGTGTTACTCTACGAGGCGTTTGGTTGGCAAGCTCCGGAGTTTGCGCACCTGCCGTTGATCCTTAAACCAACTGGCAAAGGTAAACTCAGCAAGCGAGACGGTATTGCAGGTGGATTTCCGGTTTTTCCCCTTCAATGGTCTCAGGGCGACTCACCTTTACAGGGATACCGAGAACAAGGCTACAGTAAACAAGCTGTGGTTAACCTATTGGCGCTGCTGGGGTGGAATTCAGGAACGGAGCAAGAGGTGTTTGACCTAGAAGAGCTGATCGCGCAATTTTCTATCGAACGCGTCCAAAAATCTGGTGCTAAATTTGATCCTGATAAAGCCTTGTGGTTTCAGAATCATTACTTCCAAAACCGCTCCAACCAGTCAATCGTAGAAGAGTTTAATGAGTGGTTGGCGAATAACCAAAAACCTTCTGCCTCTGTTGACCTCAACCTTGTTGTTGGGTTGGTCAAAGAGCGCGTTAGTTTTGTAAAGGATTTATGGGGGGCCACTGACTTCTTTTTTGAACCACCGACAAACTATGACCCAAAAGGCGTGAAACGCGCTGTGAAAGACAATACCGTCGTGGTCTTATCTAAACTTTTGCCCGTGCTTAAGGCACATACTTGGGTCGATGCTGAGGACTTATCTGGCTCAGTTAAAGAATGGTGCTTAGCCCAAGATATTGGGGTGGGGTCCGTCATGATGCCGTTAAGGTTGTTTTTAGTGGGCGCCATGAAAGGACCTGATGTGTTTGACATCATGATGGTATTGGGTAAAGAGCAATGTTTGGAGCGCATCAACTCAGGGATACAAGCCTTTGGTTAGTTTAGGCAAATCGTGACAAGTTTGCGTTCAAATCTGGCCAATGCTTAACAGGTTTGCGTTCAAATATTGTGTAACTTAGAGGAAAAACAACAGCCGCCATGAGCACTTTTCTATTTTATTTCTATCTGGCCCTGGGATTATTTGTCTTTTGGGCGTTTATTTTTATTGTCAAACAGCAAACTGCTGTAATTATTGAACGATTCGGTCGCTTTCAAAGCATCAGGGGTTCAGGGCTTCGGTTTAAGATTCCTGTAATTGATCGTATTGCGGGTCGTGTAAACTTAAAAATACAACAACTCGATGTCCTTGTCGAGACCAAAACCAAAGACGATGTTTTTGTTCGCCTAAAGATTTCAGTTCAGTTTCAAGTGATTAAAACCAAGGTTTATGAGGCTTTTTATAAACTGGAGAACTCTAATGATCAAATTACCTCTTATGTATTTGATGTGGTTCGGGCAGAAGTGCCAAAAATGAAGCTCGACGATGTATTTGAGCGCAAAGACGACATCGCTATCGCGGTAAAACGCGAACTCAATCAATCTATGTTGGATTACGGATATGACATTATCAAAACCTTGGTGACAGACATCGACCCTGATGTTCAGGTAAAGGCCGCCATGAACCGAATTAATGCCGCTGAACGCGAAAAAGTCGCTGCCGAGTACGAGGCCGAGGCTGAACGGATCAAAATCGTGGCCAAAGCCAGAGCCGAGGCCGAGAGTAAACGCCTACAAGGCCAAGGTATTGCAGATCAAAGACGTGAAATCGCCCGAGGTTTAGAGGAATCTGTTGAAGTTTTGAATAATGTAGGGATCAATTCACAAGAAGCATCGGCTTTATTGGTAGTGACCCAGCACTACGACACCCTTCAGTCTGTTGGTGAGGCCACCCAGAGCAATTTAATTTTAATGCCTAATTCACCGCACGCTGGGAGCGATATGCTGTCTCAATTGATCACCTCATTTTCAGCTAGCCATCAAGTGGCACAAACCTTTGGCATCAAACCTGATGGAAAAAACGAAGAAGCTCCTGATCAACAGCTAACCGACAAAAAACCATCTAAACGCATCGATACCAGGGCACAGAAACCCAAGGACAATAGTACTGAATAAGGCTAAAGGTAATCCCGTGGTGTTACTTCTGCTCAAGTTTACCCCAAGAGTCACGTAAGGTTACCGTGCGATTAAACACCAAAGCCTCAGCAGTGGACTCAGGGTCTAACACAAAATATCCTGTGCGCTGAAATTGTACGGGCGTTCCAACGGCCAAATGCTTTAATCCTGGCTCTACTTTTGCCGTGATGACCTCCAAAGAATTTGGATTCAAATGATCCATAAAGTCGCCCTCTTTGTCTGCATCTGGTGCCGCGCTGGTGAACAAACGGTCGTACAGACGTACTTCAGCATCCAACGCGTGGTCTTTGGATACCCAATGAATGGTTCCTTTTACTTTGCGTGATGCCTCTGGATTATTGCTGCCGCTTTTGCTCAAAGGGTCATAAGTCGCATGAATCTGGGTAATTTCTCCCGAGGTATTTTTGACCACTGATTCTCCCTTTATGATATAGCCATTTTTTAACCGCACTTCCTTGCCCAGGGTCAATCTAAAAAACTTTCGGTTGGCCTCTTCTTTAAAATCCGAACGTTCTATCCAAAGATATTTCGAGAACGGTATTTCTCGATGGCCCGATTCTGGGTCTTCTGGATTGTTTTCGGCGGTTAACCACTCCGTTTGACCCTCTGGATAATTGTCCAATACCAAAAGTATGGGGTCTAAAACCCCCATGACACGATTTGTTGTTTTGTTCAAGTCCTCTCGAACACAATACTCAAGATGAGCCACATCGATCAAATTCTCACGCTTGGCCACACCAATACTGTCGGCAAATGCACGTATGGACTTGGGGGTGTAGCCACGTCGTCTAAGGCCCGAAATTGTGGGCATGCGCGGATCATCCCAGCCGCTGACGACTCCGTCTTGTACCAGGCGCATTAACTTGCGCTTGCTGACCACTGTGTGGCTCAGGTTGCGGCGGGCGAACTCGCGTTGCTTTGGACGCAGTTTGGCCACATCATGGATTTGGTCCAAGAACCAGTCATAGAGTTCTCGGTGTGGTAAAAATTCGAGGGTGCAGAAACTATGCGACACCTGTTCTATATAATCGCTTTCCCCATGAGCCCAATCATACATAGGATAAATATGCCAACGATCGCCTGTCCGATGATGAGACTTGTGGAGTATGCGATACATTACCGGATCTCGCATGAGCATGTTGCTGGCGCTCATGTCAATTTTAGCGCGCAATACGTGACTTCCTTCTGCACACTCACCATTTTTCATTTGCTCAAAAAGAGCCAAATTCTCTTCGACACTGCGATCCCTGTACGGGCTGTTTGTTCCTGCTTGGTTGGGCGTTCCTTTTTGGGCGGCGATGTCTTCTGAGCCCTGAGAATCTACATAGGCCTTACCTTGCTCAATTAAGTACACGGCCCACTGGTATAACTGGCCAAAATAATCTGAGGCATAACACTCATTGGCCCACTCAAAGCCAAGCCAAGTCACGTCTTTTTTGATCGCATCGACGTATTCTTGCTCTTCCTTAGCGGGATTGGTGTCATCAAAACGCAGGTTTACTGGTGCCTTATAGCGCAGTCCTAATCCAAAGTTCAAACAAATTGCCGAGGCATGACCAATATGCAGATAACCATTAGGTTCTGGAGGAAAACGAAAGCATAAGTCGCTCTGTTTGTATCCAGAACGCAAATCATCTTCAATGATGTGCTCGATAAAATTTAAACTGCGCGCTTCGCTCATAGCAGGGGTTTTAAGAAGGCAAAGATACCAAAATATACACCAAAATCGCAGCACAACCCAGAAGACAACTCGTGGGTTTTTGGGCGTTTGTTTTGTGCCCTTGTACGCAGCAACGCCGGCTTAATTTATTTACTTTTGTAAAACGACCTCAGGTCTATTAACCGTGGAGAACAAGTCATATGGGAGAAATTAAATTAGAAGACATACGTGTTTATGCGCATCACGGCTGTTTGCCAGAAGAGACAATTATTGGGAGTGACTATTTGGTTCAACTTCATGTTGGTGTGGATCTTAGTGTCTCGGCTTTGAGCGACAGTCTGGAGGATACCGCCGACTATGTGTTGTTAAATAAAATTGTAGTCGATGAGATGAAGCAGCCCTCCAAGCTTTTGGAACACGTCGCTTTGCGCATCAACCAAACTATTCTCAAAACCATAAAATGCGTTGAGTGGTCCCAGGTTACGGTATCAAAAATTAATCCTCCAATCGGTGGCGATGTAGATCGAGTCAGTATTATACTGCGCAGTGATCGATAAATTTTGTGTTTTTGTACATAAGACTAAGAACCCAGCGCCTAGGTTGCAGGGCTTAAATCCTGAGGCAAATTAAGGGCATATAGTTCAAGAAACTTACTATATTTGCCGTCTTAACAATGGCGTCTTGGCCGAGTGGCTAGGCAGAGCTCTGCAAAAGCTTGTACAGCGGTTCGAATCCGCTAGACGCCTCTTTGACAGGGCTTTTTCCTATGAAAAAGCCCTGTTTTTTTATTGCTTCAAACTTGTTTGCTCCAATGCATCGGGTAACTTATCACGGACACTTTTTTGAATCGATTCTGGTAAAACCCCCTGAATCAAAAGCAATACGCCAAACACAATAATGGTTATGCTCACAAACTTTTTGGTTTTATAAATAACACGCGGGGTCATTTTGTTTTTTAAGTTTTTTGCCAGACTAATTTTGATCAAATCTGTTGTGAAAAAGACACCTATCACTGTAGCTAGAAAGAGCAACACTCCTTGGTCGCTGCTGGTTAGTGCATTAGCCAATATTATGGTACCAATCCAGCCCGCGAGCACACCAAAATTCACAAAATTTAATAAGAAGCCTTTGACAAAAAGGCTGGGAAGATTTTTTTTAACACTCACCGCGTAGTGTTCCCTGGCTATTTTAATGAATGATTTGGCTGTGCGCACATAAGAAATAACGCCATAGGTGATCAAAACCGCACCGCCAAAAATAAGCAAGCCCGGTTCATCTCTTAAGTTGTCCAATATTTTACTGGTACTAAAATAAGCGATGCTTATAAAAATAATGTCGGCGAAAATTGCCCCTAGGTCGAAGAATAAACCTGCTTTAAACCCTTTGGTAATGCTGGTCTCAAGTAAGGTAAAAAAAACTGGCCCCACCGCAAAAGCTAGCAGGAACCCGTAAAGTGCGGCATACCATAATCCATCCAACATTTGGCTAAGTTACAAATTAAGCGTTCAGTTCTAACCCCCTGCTTAGGACAACATAATAAAGTCTAATTGCCGCTTAATTAAATCCGCACGTTTTACACGAATACGCACAGAATCGCCTAATCGATAAACCTTCTTACGAAACTCCCCGATCACTGCATATTCCTGAGCATCATATCGATAATGATCGTCTTTTAAATCCTGCAATCGCACCATGCCCTCGCACTTATTGTGCTCTAATTCAACATAGATACCCCAATCGGTGACCCCAGAAATAACGCCATCAAAATCCTGGCCCTCATGAGCGCTCATGAACTTAACTTGCATGTATTTGATGCTGTCTCGTTCTGCATTTGCTGCAAGTTGTTCTCGGTCACTCGAGTGCTTACAGCGCTCCTCATACTGTTGTTGGTTTGCCGATGTGTTGTTGTCTAAGTAATGCTCCAAAAGGCGATGGACCATAACGTCTGGATAACGACGTATGGGCGAAGTAAAGTGACTGTAATAATCGAAAGCTAAGCCGTAATGACCTATATTCTCTGTAGTATATACGGCCTTACTCATACTTCTTATCGCCAGGGTATCGACTAAATTTTGCTCTTTTTTACCTTGTACTTGACCCAATAATTGATTGATTGATTTGGCTGTGCTTTGGCGACTTTTGGTATCTAACTGATATCCAAATCGCTTGATTATATTTTGTAATCCAGCAATTTTCTGGTCGTCCGGTTCATCGTGAACGCGATAAACGAAGGTTTTTTTAGGGTTTTGTTTGCCGATAAATTCCGCAACACTACGATTGGCCAGCAACATGAATTCCTCAATTAATTTATTAGCATCACGACTTTCTTTGAAATATACCCCAACCGGATCCTTGTCTTTATTTAAATTAAATTTTACTTCTATTCTATCAAAAGAGATCGCCCCTTGGCGCATTCTACGCTGGCGCATTTGCTTGGCCAAGACGTCCATTGTTTTGATGGCCTCAAGACCCTCTTTACCTATATTACGCGGTGCATTAGTTATGGAAATATCCTTTGGAATGGTGACATCACCTGTTTCAATAATGTGCTGTGCTTCTTCATAAGCCAGTCTTAATTGACTGTATATTACCGTTTTTCCAAACCACTGATCCACCACTTCTGCTTTTTTGTTGAGATCAAAAACCGCCGAGAAACAAAGTTTTTCTTCTTCTGGCCTGAGAGAACAAAGTTCATTGCTCAATACCTCAGGAAGCATGGGCACTACACGATCTACTAAATAAACTGAAGTCGCACGATCATAAGCTTCTTCATCAATAAGTGTATCGGGACGCACATAATGGGATACGTCAGCAATATGGACCCCTACACGCACCAGATCATTTTCTAATACCTCAAAAGAAAGAGCGTCATCAAAGTCTTTAGCGTCTTTTGGATCTATAGTTAAGGTAAATATTGAACGAAAATCACGTCTTTTTTTATAATCCTCGGTAGTAATTTTTGGATCTATTTTTTGAGACGCTTTAATCACGTCTTCTGGAAAATCATAGGGTAAGCCATATTGTGCCAAGATAGCATGAATCTCAGATTGGTGCCCACCGGCCTGTCCAAACACACGGACCACTTTAGCAATAGGAGACTCACTTTGCTCGGCCCATCCTTCTAATTGGACCAACACCCTATCTCCATCTTTAGCCCCATTGATGTGTGTTCCCGGTATAAAAAAATCAGTGTGAAGATTCTGTCCAGTACACATGACAAACCCAAACTTATCGGCGTGCTGATAGATACCAACATATTCTGTTTGGTGTCTTTTCAATACCTGAGCTACCTCACCTTCGATTCGTCCATTGCGTCTACGCTTATAAACATAAACCGAAACTATATCCTTATTTAATGCTCTATTGGTACGGCGTTTATCGATGACGACTTCCTCCTCCCATCCCTCAATTTGAACATATCCTTTGCCTTTACCCGTGAGTTGTATTTGACCCTCCAAGTAATTTTTTTGTTGGGCCCATTTGAATACGCCTATCGACGTTTCTTTTACCAGTTGTTGTTGTTCTAATTTCCGCAGTTTTTTGATGATCTGATTTCGTCCGCTGCTATCGCGAATTTGTAAGACCGCAGCCAATTGTTTAATGCTATAGGCTTGAGTAGGATGAGTACTTAGAAAGTCTGAAATTATCGATTGACTGACTTTGGTTCTGCCTTTTATTCTTCTTTTTTTTTGCCCCATATATCGCGGATGATAAAGTTTAAAGTTACGTGATTATCATCGCCTTGTTCAAAGGAAACCTAATTATCTTTATTCACAAGAATTATATCATAAATTATCTTTTTATGTTTTTTTAAAATTGAATTGTGTTTTATTATAGTATGTTAATAAACCCAATAAGTTTTTAAATCACTGTTTGTATTTTGATTTATTGAAATACTATAAACGTTCTATTAACATCATGTTGTAATTATAATGGTCTAGAAATCAGATTTACATAAAGGATATCAACAAGAATAATTCTTACCATAACCACATGGTGTTTTGAAAATTAAATGCTTTTAAGGTGTTTATATACCCCTGGTCTTCTATCGATAAATTATCCAAAAATTCGAGAGATATTTTGTGTGTGTCTGAAAAAAAATTACAATTCCATAAACTTTAGACAACACCAAATATAGTTAGGCGATTTTTTTGTAGAGATATCAACAATAATGTTGACTATTTTATAGACTTTGTACACAGAGTCTCTTTAAAGCACCATTAAAATAAGTACATTTAGCATATAAATTAAAGTCATATGAGAATAGCCATAGGTAATGACCACGCTGGAACGGAGTATAAAAATGTTTTGATTGATCTACTAAAATCAATGGAGCATACAGTTCATAATTATGGTACTGATCATAACAATAGTGTAGATTATCCAGATCATGTACATCCAGTAGCTAAAGATGTAGATCAGAATAATGCAGACTTAGGCATACTTATTTGCGGTAGTGGTAATGGAGTATGCATGACCGCTAATAAATATCAAAAGGTTCGTGCCGCTTTATGTTGGAATGCCGAAATTGCTGGTCTTGCGCGCAGTCATAATGATGCCAATATAATTTGTATTCCTGCACGCTACGTTTCCTTGGAAGAAGCCAAACTTATGGTGCGTACATTTCTTTCCGAACCTTTTGAAGGGGGACGACATCAAAATAGAGTAAATAAAATTCCTTGTAGCTGATAGCGTTAAGATGCTCCTAAATAACCATGGTGTAACCCCGCATAATATAATTGTATCGCAATCATGGAATTAATCGTAAAAGAATTTAGTGTTTTAACAACCACAGAGCTTTATGATATACTTGCTTTAAGATCTGAAGTATTTGTGGTGGAACAAGACTGTGTTTATCAAGACTTGGATTATAAAGATCAAAAAGCGTGGCATGTGATGGGTTATATGCAAAACAAACTTGTTGCCTACACAAGGGTTTTTGGTCCAGGAGACTATTTTGAACATGCTTCAATCGGCCGTGTCATTGTAGTCTCATCTCACCGTTCAAAAAAATTAGGGCATACCATTATGCAGGCTTCGATTTCTGCTTTATTGGAACGTTATAAGATGAAACAAATAGATATCTCTGCTCAATCTTATTTGGAGCGTTTTTATCAAACCCACGGATTTGAATCCACAGGTGAAGAATATCTAGAAGATGGTATACCTCACAAAAAAATGATAAAAATTATCAACAACCCCTAAATTTTTAGGGGTTTATATATAAAAAAGTTAATTTTACTTCTTAACAATAAAAAATAAAGGGGTATGGGAAGAAAAGTTAACTTTTTAGTGTTACTGGCTTTAGTGTTAATTTGTTTGTTTGCAGGAACACCTTACGATGGGTTAGGTCCGGGAGACACAATAGACACAGGAGACACAGCTTGGATGTTAGTTTCTAGCGCATTTGTTTTGTTGATGACCCCGGGATTGGCCTTTTTCTACGGGGGAATGGTGACCCGAAAAAGTATAATTTCCACCATGTTACAAAGTTTTGTGGCTCTTGGTGTGATCAGTGTTCTTTGGGTTGTTGTTGGATTTAGTCTGGCCTTTGGAGAGAGTATCGGTGGTTTTGTGGGGAATCCCGCTACGTTTTTCGCCTTCAAAGGAGTGTCGTTGAGCCCAAATCCAGAATTTTCAGAGAATATCCCCTTTTTACTTTTCGCCCTATTCCAATTAAAATTTGCCATTATTACTCCCGCATTAATCACAGGAAGCTTCGCCGAGCGCATTCGCTTTAGAAGCTATATCTTGTTTATGGTTTTGTTCTCTATTTTTATTTATGCCCCACTAGCTCATATGACTTGGCATCCAGAAGGACTTTTGCGTCAATGGGGTGTTTTGGACTTTGCAGGAGGAACAGTGGTGCATATGTCGGCAGGAATTGCAGCTCTAGCCGGAGCAATTTATTTAGGTAAGCGCCAAGAGCGTATTGAAAAACCCGTCAACATTCCTTTTGTGATATTAGGAACAGGACTGCTGTGGTTTGGTTGGTTCGGCTTTAATTCAGGTTCTGCATTAGGGGCCAACACAGATGCAGTAATTGCTTTTGCCAACACGAATTTAGCCTCAGCTACCAGTATGCTTACATGGATTTTCTTGGAGCGTTTCCAAAACCGAAAAATGTCTGCCCTTGGTGCCTGTATTGGTGCCATCGTAGGCTTAGTAGCTATTACTCCTGCGGCTGGTTTTGTGAGTCTTGGCTCGAGTATATTTATCGGTTTTGTGGCGTCAATCGTGAGTAACTTTGCTATTAGACTCAACAAGAAATCCGAAATAGACGACACCTTAGATGTGTTCCCTAGTCACGGAGTAGGGGGTATTGTTGGGATGATCTTAACGGCTGTTCTGGCTGAAGAAGTGGGGCTGATTTACGGTGAAACCACAACCTTTACCTATCATATGATTGCCTTGGTGCTTGTGGCTCTTTTTACTTTTGTGGGGAGTTATGCACTTTATAAAATCACAGATGTTCTACTATCGATGCGTGTCCGTGAAGATCAAGAATTTCGCGGCTTAGACGCTTCACAACACGGTGAATATTTAGAAAAATAGGGTTATAATTGCTGTGGTAAGTTGGGCGGAAACCATTCGTTAACCCTGTCATGCGCGGTTATTTTTCTAAGGGCGAGCTTTGCTTTGTCTCTAAATGAGCTAAATCAACCATCAAGACCCTAATTAGTCTCAGTATTATTGCCCTCTAGAGGTTTAACATGCGGATTAAAAGGAAGTCCGAGCTGCGTTAAAAAGCTCTGGTCGTTAAGGTGATCGGCGCGGTCTACACCAAATACGATTTGGTTGCGGTCGCCATAAACAAAAGTCCCAAACAGTCGATCCCATACAGACAATATATTGCCAAAGTTTTTGTCGGTCCAAGGCATACTGCGGTGGTGATGAAACTTATGCACTCCCGGGGTCACGATCAAGTAACTCAATGCTTTGTCTATCCTCAAAGGCAAGGCAATATTGGCGTGCGTCCAATAGGTGAACAGGACGCTCAGTATTCGGTAAAACAAATAGAAAGATACCGGCATCCCCATAATCACTACAGCAATTAAGGCAAACACTTCCCGCAAGACAAAATCAAACGGGTGGTGACGTGTTCCTGTGGTGACATCCACGTGTTTGTCTGAGTGATGGACCATATGCAAGCGCCACATCCATGGCACCTTGTGTAATAGATAGTGTACCCCGTACTGAGCGATTAAATCCAGGACCATAATAGACAAAATAAGCGCTACCCAAACAGGGGCCTCGATAAAATTAAGGAGCCCAAAATGAGATTGTCCTAACCAAACAAAAACACCCGCCGTGAGCACTCCAAAAACTACATTAATGAGCATAACAATAGACAAGAGTCCAAAGTTTGTTTTGGCGTGTTGGCTTTTGTCATAACCATTATTGACATCGCGATAATACCCCTCGAGAATCCAAAAAACAGCGATACAAAAAACCACCCATCCTAGTTTTTGCCACACAGGCATCTGCTCGAAAAACAACAGAAAATCGTTCATGTCTTAAGGTTTTAGAATTTTAGTATAAGCTTTGGCGTCTTTCAATACATCAATGCCAGCGCGGATTTCAGGATCGTTTTGTGTTTTGTAATCGTAAAGCCCTGAGCGATAAAAATAGCGTGGCAATATCGATTCGATAAGTACTGTCTGAACCGCCTCTTTTTTTGATTTTAATAAGTCAATTTTTGCACTTAATAGGCTTTTTTTCATCGATTGAATTTCCTTGTCTACAAAGGGGGCTAAGCCTTCTTTATCGGCAGCCAAAGCAAAATCTTTAAACACCCCTTCAGATATGGTTTTTATAGTCTGGGGATGAGCAGCGACAAAATCCAAAAACCCGTCAAAGTCTTTGGCGGTAAAGGTAAAATCTTCCACGCGCGCAAAAGAATGTGATTTGATAAATTCGGTGCCATAATCGAGCATAATGCGCGACTTGAGTAAGGAAGACAAAAGCATATGATCACTGGAGCTTTCAAACACTTTATCGGGCAAGATTCCCCCACCGTCGTAGACAGTGCGGCCTGCAGCGGTTTTAAACGCATTGTATTTGTCGGGTTCCGTGCGAATTGGCTCTCCTTCGGCATCCCGTTGCCAGTAATCTAAAGCTTGAATACACCGTCCGCTTGGGGTATAATAACGCGATATTGTCACTTTGAGTTGGGTGCCATAACTCAGCGGCTTAGGCCTTTGCACCAAGCCTTTTCCGAAACTTCGCCCGCCAATAACCACAGCACGATCTAAATCTTGTAGGGCTCCAGAGACGATTTCGCTAGCCGACGCGCTGCGCGCGTTGATCAAAACAACCAGAGGCATTTCTAAGTCGGCCGGCAGCTGACGGGTGACATAACTGTTATTGTATTCGGGCACCACAGATTGGGTGTAAGTCACCAAAGTGCCTTTGGGCACAAACAAACTCACTAAATTGACTGCTTCGGTAAGTAGACCTCCTGGATTGTTGCGCAAATCTAAAATTAGCGCGGTAGCCCCAGATGATTTTAATTCAAATAAGGCTTTTTTAGTGTCTGTATAAATGGTCGGGCTAAACTCTTTTAGCGCAATATAACCTACATTATCCTCGAGGAGTTTGGCACTCAAAACTGGAGTTTGACGCTTTTTTTCTGGGTTTAGAGTGATGTTTGTGGTTTTGTTGTCGCGTGTGTAGCTCAAAGTCACCTCTTTATCGCCGCTGGCCGCTACGAGCCCAGATAATTGGTCTAGGTCTTGAGCCAAGGCCGCACCATTTATAGCGATTAAGCGGTCCCCCACGCGCAATCCAGCGCTATCCGCCGGACTGTTTTGGTCGATATCTACAACCAGCCACTCACCATCAAACTGCTTGAAGCCAGCCCCCAGTGAAGTAAAGTTACTTTCTTTAGAAATGCGCGCATCCGACACCTCTTGCTCCGTCCAAAACACCGTGTAGGGGTCTAGACCCTCGAGCATGCCAGTGATGGCTTTATCCATAAGTTGTGCTGGAGAGGTCTCATCGACATAGTTCAAAGACAGTTCTTTAAATAAAGTATTGAATATTTCGAGTTGTTTTGTGATTTCAAACAAGCCCCCGCGCGCGCCAGTGAGCAGGACCAATCCCAACCCTACAGGAATAATCCAAATCAAACGCGCGATGTGACGCTGGGCCTGACGCAAAACATCAAGTTGTCGCAACATGGAAAATAGATGCTTCATCAACTAGTTTTTAGTGTTTCTTGTTTGACGTTCAGTAATGATTCCTGTTTCTTCTTGACTCTTGGTTGATTCACAATAACGCAAAAGCAGTTCTTTGACCACTTTTTCAATCCGCGCATACGGCAAAGACTCGCGCCCTTGATAAATAAAAAATAAGGCCCCAAAATCATGAGTGCCAGCTAGTGACTTATTCAACCGATAGGCCTCGCGTATCTGCCGCTTGATTCGATTGCGCTTCACTGCTGTGGGCACATTGCGCTTGGGCACCGACACCCCAAATAAATGCTGAGTCGCCCCAGCCACAGGAGTGTACACAAGCTTAAGCGGGAAGCGCTTTATGCCCTTGCCTTGTTCTAATAAGACACCAAACCAATGCCGTCCTTTGAGCCGCTCGTGTTTTGGCAAACCATTTGTCATGGTCTAAAGATACACAACACGCGCGATTCTTTCTGTGCCTGACTTCAATCTAAGGTGTTTTACCAAATACAGAAATTAATTCCCGGACCTTACCGCGTCGGTGTTAACATAACGATTGTTCTCTTTTTGCACATCGGCCATGCGCCCACTAGGGTCGATGATTACTTCCACGATTTCTGATGAGGTTTCTACATCAAAATTGTAGGTGGGTCTTGCCCATGCCCAGTCGCGCAGGACGGTTACCAGGGTGTCGCCAAAGCTTTTTTCGCCGCGCATCATTTGCAGCGGGATGTAGTACAAGCGACTGCTGCCGTCGGCAAAATTGACCTGTAGGTCAATCGGCATGGGCATTAGGCCTATACGCTTGAGCGTGATGGTTTGACCACCACCCACATAGTCTGTAACGATTTTGTCGGCATTTTTCTGAGCACTGCCACCAGCTGTTTTCCCCGAGTTTTTCTGAGCACCGGCTCCAGAGTTTTCTTCAGTTGAGACGCTCGCGCCAACAGAAACAATTCCGTAATCAATGGTGTTCGTGGTGGTGGCAAAGTCTTGCAGGTACCAATCTAAATTCAGGCCAGAAACCCGCTCAGCTACGCGAATAAAATCACGAGGCTCGGGGTGTTTGAAGGCCCAGGTTTTGAAATATTCTTTAATGATTTGGGCTAGGACATCTTCCCCGACCACATAACCCAATTGGGCCAAAAACACAGCCCCTTTTGAGTAGGCAGCAATGCCATAATTGCGGTTGGTGTTATAGCGATCCGCATGGGTGCTCAAAGGTTGTTCTGCGCCTGAGTTGGCCAAGAAATTATAGCCGCGAGAGGAACCCGCTAGCGGATCACCATCTTGATTCAGCACCTGGTGCTCTGCAAGAGAGGAGATATACGAGGTAAACCCTTCGTCCATCCACTCGTGCAGTGCTTCATTGGTGGCCAGTAAAAATTGAAACCAAGTGTGGGCCATTTCGTGTGCGGTTACCCCCACCAAGCTTTCAAAACTACGATCACCAGTGATCAAGGTACACATGGCGTATTCCATTCCGCCATCACCCCCTTGAATTACAGAGTATTGTTTGTATGGGTAAGGACCAACTGCTTTGTTGAAATAATCCAAAAGCTCAGCAGTAATTGGTTGCAATGCTTTCCAGTTTTCTATTAAAGCAGGGTCGTTTTTGTAATAGAAATTTAAAGTGACGCCATCGGGTCCGGGATAGGTGTCGTGCACATAGTCTGGGTCTGCAGCCCAAGTAAAATCATGAACCATAGGCGCATCAAAAACCCATTTGGTGCGCCCCTTTTTTAGTTTAGATTTTTCCTTTAAATACCCGGTGCCTCCGACGACATAACTGCTGTCAATGTTTAAAGTCACCTCAAAATCACCCCAAACTCCATAAAACTCGCGGGCAATATAAGGGTCAGTGTGCCAACCGTCTTTGTCAAATTCGGCTAATTTAGGATACCACTGGGTCATAGAAAGCGCGACACCTTCGGCATTATTGCGGCCACTTCGGCGGATCTGAACAGGAACTTGGCCGTGAAATTCCATGCTTAAAACAGTACTCTCATGCGGGGCTAAAGGCTTTTTTAATGGCACAACCAGAATGGTTTCTTCTGCAGAATAATCTAGCGCTATACCATCTTGGGCTAAAGCTGTCGCTCTAAGGAAGCCTTGCTCAGAGGGGCTTAACCCAGCGATACGATCTCTAACACGTCGATCAGGGTCGGCAATAGTGCGCGAACGCACATCCATCTCGCTTCCTGGTTGAAACGCGTTAAAATACATATGATAAAACACTTGGGTCAAGGTGTCTGGCGAATGATTGGTGTAGACCAGCTTTTGTTCTCCGGTGTATTGCCAATTGGTGACATCCATGTCCACACTCATGGTGTAGTCTACATGTTGTTGCCAATAATTGAAAGAATTTTGGCTGCTTACCACAGAGCAAGCAGCCAAAAAAATTGAAATAACTAATTTCATTTATTGCTTCAGTTTTTTGATTAACGAGACATTTGGTCGGCCATAATCAAGGCGTTATACATGTTGACGAGGTGACCTGATTTTGAAATGTTCGAAAAATCATTTTTGGTACTTGGATCTCCACCAAGAACAACCTCACCGGGACCAGCCACTCCGCTATCCATTAGGATTTGCTTCACTTGAGCCGCACTTAGCTTAGGAAAATAAGAGCGGATCACCGCAGCGACACCGGCAACCGCAGGAGCCGCCATAGAGGTTCCTTGAAGGTATTCATAAGTGTTGAGTGGTGTGGTCGACCAAATTTTTACCCCAGGAGAAAACACATCGACATTGTCTTTACCGTAGTTTGAAAACCCAGCAACCAAGCCATCATTATATTCAGGAGTTGAGGCCCCGATAGTGATAAAAGTGTTACCGATTTCTTCAGTTTCCCCAGGACGCACATCGTTCGGGTAGACTTCGTTTTGATCTAAATCCATACCGTCGTTACCCGCAGCGTTCACAATTAACACATCGTTGTCTGAGGCGTAACGAATGGCATCCCAAACCCATTCTGGATGTGGCGAAAAGCCTTTTCCAAAACTGGTATTGAGCACCTTAGCGCCATTATTGACGCAGTAGCGAATCGCTAAAGCCACATCTTTGTCGTACTCATCTCCATCAGGCACTGTGCGTACTACCATGATTTTTGCATTATCCGCAACACCATTCATACCGATGCCGTTATTGCGCTCGGCGGCAATAATCCCTGCTACGTGTGTTCCGTGACGCGCATCTTCTTTTTTAGGATCTGGCCCATCTACATCGTTGTTTCCATAGTATTTAGACGACCAGTCATTCGCGTCGTCACCAAGGTTAGCGGCGCGGTAATCTGTGGATAAATTAAAATGGCTCTCCAAACGGTTTGTGAAATATTCAACACCCCCGTTGAGACGATCCAGTACCGCTGGAATATTTGGTCCAAAGGCCATCATTTGACCCAAACGCTCTACTAGCCCTTGCTCTTCTTCCGTTAGATCAGTAAGGCTAGCCAAATCGTCTTTGCCATACTGGTCAGTACCTAATTTTTCCGTAACCAGGGTGTGGGCGATGGTCAGTTGATCGTACATCCCTTGATAACGCGCTTTGTTTTGGGCCGCATCGGTATAATCTTTTTCGTAAGCGGCTTTAGCTTTATTGTACAGGGCGTAAGCCTCGGCGCGATCAGCAGCAATAGCATCCGCTTCTTTTCCTTCAAATTCAGGGCCTAACTCACGAATAATTCGGACATACTCGAGGTTTTCTTTAACGATATCACCAAGAAAATTCCATCCGTGAATGTCATCGACATAACCGTTGCGATCATCGTCGATACCATTGCCAGGAACTTCATCTTCATTGACCCAAATCACATTTTTTAAATCTTCGTGCTCAATATCCACACCACTGTCGATAACACCGACGATTACCGTGGTACTTTTGCGCTGGCTCAAAAGTTCAGCGTATGCTTTGTCCACGCTCATCCCAGCAATCGTGTCTTGAGACAAGTCAGCAGCACCCCAAGCTTGGGTCTGCTCCTCGGTTAAATCAACAGTTTTGCTTACTGCGCTACTGGGCGCAGCAACAGGGTTGGCATCAAAACGCGCCGGTCCACAGGCACTTAAAATTAAGGCAGGGATAAACGCGATAAAAATCTTCTTAGGTGTTCTCATAGGGTTTAATTTAAAAATTGGTCGAGAGAGAAAACCTGGTCGAGGCGCACTCCCTTTTCTGTGTGTTTAACGGTAATAATCGGATTATGAGCATCGTGCTCTAACCACAAATAGTAGCCGCGATCCGCAGCTAAATTTAAAAATTTTTCTTTTTCACTCAGCGTTTGCAGTGGCCGGGTGTCATAACCCATCACATAAGGCAAGGGTATGTGCCCTGCGGTAGGTAAAAGGTCCGCCACAAAAACCAGCGTTTTGTTTTTGTATTCAATATGGGGAATCATTTGTTTTTCGGTGTGGCCGTCCACAAATAAAACCCCAAAATTCAAAGGCGTTTGCTCAGCAAAATCCCCCTTGGGTGTATCAATAAAACTCAGTTGACCTGACTGCTCAATGGGTAAGATATTCTCCTTTAAAAAAGAGGCTTTTTCGCGGCGATTAGGCTGGGTCGCCCACTGCCAATGATTTTGGTTGCTCCAATAACGAGCATTGGGGAACTGAGTCTGGTAACCACTGCGATCACTATTCCAACAGACGCTTCCGCCACAATGATCAAAATGCAGGTGGGTCAAAAAAACATCAGTGATGTCTTGAAAAGTGAATCCATGACGCTTTAAAGAACTTTCTAAAGTCGCCCCGCCCCACTGGTAATAATGTCTAAAGAAATCAGGCCCTTGCTTATCCCCCATGCCATTATCGATCAAAATGAGTTTATCACCATCTTCGATAAGCATACAGCGCGCTGCGATATCAATCATATTGTTGTTGTCTGCTGGATTTGTTCTTTGCCAAAGGCTTTTCGGCACAACACCAAACATGGCGCCGCCGTCAAGCTTAAAATTACCAGCATCAATAGGATATATGGTCATGAGTTGTGGGATAGATTCCCGAGTCTGCAAATTAGCAAAAGGCCTCATAATAGCCCGCAAGCCCGCTTACTTATTTGGGTTTTTTAACAGAAAATTATAAATACAGCAGCTCAAGTTGAGAAAATAATATCGGAGTTCACAGGGTTCAAGCACGCCTAACGTAAAACTGCTGCAAAAACACGAAACCCCCACAAAAGCAATAATTTACAATTGTATAACCAAAACCTCTAGTAAGGATGTAAAAACTTTCTTGTATTTTAGGGCATTATATACAAACATGGTAGAACTCGCAGGGATAATTGTTTTAGGGATATTGGCGCAGTGGGTCGCGTGGAAGTTTAAGCTGCCCGCTATTCTGCCACTGATCCTAATCGGTCTTTTGGTGGGGCCTATTTCAACCCTGTTTACCATAGACGGGCAACCCTATATTCAACCTATTTGGGACGGGACGCGTGGTCTTTTTCCAGGGGAAAACCTGTATTATTTTGTGTCTTTAGCCATTGGAATCATCCTTTTTGAAGGGGGACTCACGCTAAAGCGCGAAGAGGTTTCTAAAGTAGGCCCGGTGATTATAAAACTCATCAGCCTAGGTGCGGCCATTACCTTTATCGGCGCTGGAGCCGCAGCACATTTCTTGATAGGTTTAAATTGGCAATTGTCCTTTTTGTTTGCCGCCTTGGTTATTGTGACAGGCCCTACTGTGATCAGTCCAATACTGCGGAATATTCCACTTAAAAAAGATGTTTCTGCCGTGCTCAAATGGGAGGGTATTTTAATCGATCCGATTGGGGCCTTAGCGGCGGTGTTGGTTTTTGAATTCATCCGTATCGGAGGTGATGTGGGGTATTCCAAGCAAGCACTGATGGAGTTTGGCTAGATCATATTGATCGGGGGTTCGTTTGGAATCTCGGCTGGGTATGTTTTGTATTTTTCGATCAAACGTCAATGGATCCCCCACTACCTGATGAATGTGGTGGCGCTGTCTACGGTGCTTTTGGTGTTTGTCCAAAGCGATTTATTTGCCCACGAATCTGGCCTGCTTTCCGTGGTGGTTATGGGGATGTTCTTAGGCAATAGCAACTTGCCAAACCTCAAAGAGCTGCTCTATTTCAAGGAATCACTGAGTGTTTTATTGATCTCAATTCTATTTATTTTACTCTCAGCCAACATCGAACTCTCAGACCTAATGCTGATCTATAATTGGCAGACAGCAGCTTTACTCGGGGTAGTGATTTTTGTTCTGCGGCCGCTTTCAGTGCTCATCAGCACAGCAGGATCGCCGCTTAAACTCAACGAAAAACTTTTCATTAGCTGGGTGGGCCCAAGAGGAATCGTGGCCGCGGGGATCGCCTCACTATTTGGGTCACGACTTGTGCAGCTCGGGGTGCCTTATGCAGAGTACATTACGCCGCTTGTGTTTTCGGTGGTCTTGGTTACTGTACTGCTCAATGCGACCACAGCGCGTTTGTTTGCGGTGCTGGTAGGGGTTTTTTTAAAAACCTCAGAAGGGGTGCTCATTGTCGGCGCCTCTAAAGTCTCGCGACTCATCGCGGCCTATCTTCAAAAAAACGGAAGACACGTGGTGTTGCTCGATTCCAACCAAACCAATGTGTCTCAAGCCCAAAGCTTGGGCCTCGAGGCTTTTTCGGCTAACATATATACCGATGACCTCAGCGGCAACATAGAGCTTAGTGATGTGGGCTATCTGCTGGCGCTTACAGCTAGTGCCGAGATCAATCAATTGGCCATTAATAAGTTTGCCGCAACCTTTGGGGAGACCGGTACCTTCCGCCTGATGTCTGCCGAAGAAAAACAAAAAGGCTTGGACCTGGATAATCCTGAGTATTTCTGTAGCACCCACGACTATACCATGCTTGATGAGGTGGCGCGTCAACACCCGTCTATTCAAGAGGTGCCTGTGGAGGACATCGACCAGTTTTTGCGCCTGTTAAAAATATTGAGCAACAATAAAGACACGGTGCCTTTGTTTTTGAAACGTGCCAATGGGTATCTCGAAGTGATTTGCGACCCCAAAAATTTCGAAGTGGGCCCAGAGTCAGCACTGGTTTATTTAGGCAAGCCTCAAGATTTAGAGGAGCTCAGTAGGGCGGTCAAAGGGAAGTCTTGATTCCGAAAAGAGCAGCAGTAAAGTACTAGTCATTCAACTTGAGTACCGCCATAAAGGCCTCCTGAGGAATTTCCACACTCCCCACAGCACGCATGCGCTTTTTACCTTTCTTTTGTTTTTCAAGGAGCTTTCGTTTTCTAGAAATATCTCCACCATAACACTTGGCGGTAACGTCTTTACGGAGTGCTTTTACGGTTTCTCGAGCAATAATTTTTGCACCAATAGCGGCCTGAATCGGAATGTCGAATTGTTGACGTGGTATAAGTTCACGTAATTTTTCACACATTTTCTTACCGATAGTGTAGGCATTGTCTTGATGCAAAAGAGCCGAAAGCGCGTCTACTGTAGTGTTGTTTAAAAGCACATCAACTTTGACCAGCTTAGAAGCGCGCAAACCAATAGGCGTATAGTCAAAAGAAGCATAACCCTTAGAAACAGTTTTTAAGCGGTCATAAAAATCAAAAACAATCTCTGCCAAGGGCATATCAAAATTGAGCTCCACTCGGTCTTGAGTCAAATAAGTCTGGTTAGTGATTTGTCCACGCTTTTCAATACACAAGGACATGACAGGGCCTACAAAATCAGCTTTGGTAATGATGCTGGCTTTGATAAAGGGCTCTTCTACACGATTAATGGTCGAAGGATCTGGCAAATCACTAGGGTTGTTGACCAGTATTGGTGTATCTGGCTCTCTGTTGGTAAATGCTTGGTAAGAAACGTTAGGCACTGTGGTGATTACCGTCATGTCAAACTCACGCTCAAGGCGTTCCTGAATAATCTCCAAATGCAACATCCCCAAAAACCCACAACGAAACCCAAAACCAAGCGCGGCGGAGCTTTCTGGTTGAAACACCAAACTCGCATCGTTGAGTTGTAGTTTTTCCATAGAATTGCGCAACTCTTCATAATCTTCGGTGTCCACGGGGTAGATCCCTGCAAAAACCATGGGTTTGACGTCTTCAAAACCTTCGATCATGTTTGTGGTTGGGTGCTTGGCGTCTGTAATGGTATCCCCAACTTTAACCTCTCGGGCGTCTTTAATGCCCGTGATGAGGTAGCCCACATCCCCTGTTTTGATTTCTGTTCGTATTTCTTGATTGAGCTTTAAAGCACCAATTTCGTCGGCAAAGTATGTTTTGCCTGTGGCCATGAATTTAATGTTTTGGCCCTTAGCAATTGAACCATTAAGCACACGAAAATAAGTTTCGACCCCACGAAATGGGTTGTACACAGAATCAAAAATCAGCGCTTGTAGTGACTCATCGGGGTGGCCCTTGGGCGCAGGAACACGCTCAATAATTGCCGCTAAAATATCTTGAATGCCCAAGCCTGTTTTGGCGCTTGCCGGAATAATTTCTTCTGGAGCACAACCCAAAAGGTCAACGATATCATCGGTCACTTCTTCAGGGTTGGCCGAAGGAAGGTCGATTTTGTTCAGTACAGGGATGATTTCCAGATCATTTTCAAAGGCCAGATATAAATTTGAAATAGTTTCTGCTTGAATCCTAAGGGCGGCATCAACAACCAAAAGAGCCCCCTCACAAGCGGCGATCGAACGCGAAACCTCATATGAGAAATCCACGTGGCCAGGAGTGTCGATTAAATTAAGCACATAATCTTGACCCTGGTGACTGTAATTCATTTGGATGGCGTGGCTTTTGATGGTAATGCCTCGCTCACGTTCCAAATCCATATTGTCCAAAAGCTGATCCTGTTTTTCGCGATCACTGACAGATCCAGTGAACTCCAACAAGCGATCGGCCAAGGTACTTTTACCGTGATCAATATGGGCGATAATGCAAAAATTTCTAATCTGCTTCATAACAAGGGCTTGCGACTGTAAGGTCTTATGGCTTTAATGCGCTGCAAATATAGACTAAAAACCTAGTTAGGGGCATACAGTGGTGTGGCATGTGGTTTATTTTTCGTTAATTTAATTTGAATTCGAGCGCTAATGACCAAATTCTTGTTTTTTTTTATGAGTCTGACACCGGCTTTTTTGTGGGGTCAGACCTTCTCCGTTAGCGGTCAAATCACAGAAGATAATACACCGCTTTCTTTTGTGACCATTGTAATTTCACAAGAACCTGAGACTATCGGCGAAGAAAACTCTGGCACATTCACCGGACAAATTGTGGCTGCGACCATTAGCGATGATGACGGACGATTTAGGATAGACGATTTGCCCCAAGGACGCTACAATATTAATGCACAAATTCTAGGGTATACGGATTACAGTCAAGTGATAACCCTTGGGCCCTCGTTGGAACTGGGTCGAATTAGTTTAAGCCCCTCCCAGGAACAACTTCAAGAGGTAACCGTTACCGCCAGAGCGCCGCAGATTTCGCGCGCCCCAGGGCGGCTGACGTTTCGTGTTGCCCAGACTACGCTGTCTACTACAGATGCCTATAACATTTTGACCAAAACCCCTGGTGTGGTGGCGCTCAGCGGGGAACTTACTGTAAAGAATAGACCCACAACGATTTACCTCAACAACAAACGATTGTATTTGTCGGGCAGTGAACTCAAAGACTTTTTGGAGGGCTTGGACGCGAAACTTATCGAAGCGGTTGAGGTCATCACCAATCCCGGGGCAAACTATGACGCGGATGCTTCTACAGTTTTAAACTTGACTACATCGCGCCGTATAAGTCCTGGATATAAAGGCAGTCTGCGTGGCATGTATCGCCAAGGGGTGTATGCCAAACACCAATGGACGACCACACATTTATTGACTCGCGACAAGCACCAGTGGTACCTGAGTTATAGTGTTGCGCCCAAAAAAGAAAACAAAGATCAAGAAACCTACATCAGATACATGTCTCCGGTGACCGAGCAAACCACCAATATATGGCGCGGTAATTTCAATAGAGTTACCGACCAACTCACTCATCGGGCTTACGCTCAATGGAATTGGTCGCCCAACACACAGCATCAGATTTCGCTCTCAGGGCAAAGTGTGATTACCCCAAACAAGCGTTTTACCAACCTTCAAGAAAATCGGGTGCTCACCCCACAATACTTGACTCAAGAAACCTTTACCACCAAGAGCAATACTGAATTTGATACCAGAGATTATGTCGCCGACATGGTTTGGCAGGCGACTATAAATGACAATACCACAGCAAAAACGACGGCGCAATACATCGATTACACCCAAGACCAACAGCAGAGGCTAAGCAGTATGTATTACGATCCTTTTGGTCAAAACACACGCAACGAAGGATTTTCTACACGCTCGGACCAACACACCATCATAGGACTCGGCCAAATAGACATACATCACAACAGTGCCCGAGCGTCTTGGGACTTTGGTGTTAAAGGAACTCAAGTCGACACGAAAACGAACTGGTCTTTGACCCCAAATTCAAGTACCGCAATTGGGCCCGTGGAGCGCTTTGATTATAAAGAACAGGTGGCTGCGGCCTATGGACGCATGGAGCGTTCCTTTGGGCAATGGTCGATCGCTTCGGGACTTCGTTATGAACACACCCAGATCGACCGATTCAGCACTCAGCAGGCCCTGCCTGAGCTGCGCTATGAGAATTGGTTTCCAGAACTGACCCTGACCCAAGAATTGCCAGGCGAACAAAGCTGGGGTCTCGGCTATTTAAAGAAAATTCAAAGACCGCGCTATCAGTCGCTGAATCCTTTTCGCTATTATTTGAACGAATCCAATTATAACCAAGGGAACCCAAACCTGGTGCCTTCCATTGAGGAAAAGATCAATCTTTTCTACACCGTAGGGCAGGCTTGGTATTTTGAGGCCTATTATCAACAAATCGACAACGCCCTCGAGTTGATTTCCTTTCAGGACAATCAGAATCAGATCTACCGACAAACCGACGTAAATATCCTCGATTATTACCAATACAGTTTTGATGTGTCTTACACGAAAAACCTCAACCGAAATTGGTTTACCAACCTTATTGCCTCAGCCTATTTTATTTCAAACACATTTATTGCAGAGGAAAGCGGCGGCGGCGCAGAGACCAACAGCACAAAAGGATTATTTCTACAAGCCTACAATCAGTGGTCACTAGGTCCAGGCAAGGGGAGCATAGAATGGACCAACAGTTATATCTCTGACCTCGTATCGGGGTCATTAGATTACGGCAATATGTTTGAGTCGACTCTATCTTATCAAAGAACCCTTATTCCAAAAACAGCCACACTTAGCTTAGGGGTGGACGACATTTTTAACACCAAAAACGTTGCGGTCAGTTCTGTGTACTTGAATCAGGACAATAATTATATGCCGCGCCCTGAGTCCCGTATGGTTTGGGTGGCGCTGCGTTATGGTTTTGGAGACAATCCAAAACAACACCAAAAATCTCTGAACGACTACCAAGAGCGCAGCCGACTCAATTAAGCAATTATTCTGTAATTTTGCGCCATGGCAAAAATCGGTGATATCGAGCTCGGGGCATTTCCCCTGTTACTCGCTCCTATGGAGGACGTGAGTGACCCCCCGTTTCGCGCTCTGTGTAAGGAACAAGGCGCCGATGTGGTCTACACCGAATTTATTTCCAGCGAAGGCCTGATTCGCGACGCCGCCAAGAGCGTCATGAAACTCGATATCTACGAAAAAGAACGCCCTGTGGGGATCCAAATTTTTGGTGCGGTGATGGAGTCTATGCTGCGCAGTGTGGAGATTGTCGAGGCCAGCGGCCCTGATTTTATCGATATTAATTTTGGATGCCCTGTAAAAAAGGTGGTTTCCAAGGGTGCTGGTGCGGGGATACTGCGCGATATCGATCTGATGGTGTCGCTTACCGAGGCCATGGTCAAACACACTAAACTTCCTGTTACGGTAAAAACCCGGTTGGGGTGGGACCACGATTCAATTAAAATAGTGGAAGTGGCAGAGCGCCTTCAAGACGTGGGTTGTCAAGCCATCGCGATACACGGGAGGACTCGCGCTCAGATGTACAAAGGCCATGCGGATTGGCGACCGATTGCTGAGGTCAAAAACAATGCCCGCATGCATATCCCGGTCTTTGGTAATGGCGATGTTGATTCTCCACAGCGCGCCGTAGAAATGCGCGACCAGTACGGTCTAGATGGGGCGATGATTGGGCGCGCGAGCATTGGGAACCCGTGGTTTTTTAAACAAGTCAAACACTACTTTGAGACCGGCACACACGCTACCCCACCCACGCTTAGCGAGCGCGTAGTGGCCGCACGACGCCATTTAGAGATGTCTATCGACAGGAAAGGTGAAAAGCTCGGTGTGTTTGAAACGCGCCGCCACTACACAAACTACTTTAAAGGCATTCCAGATTTTAAACCCTACCGCACGAGGCTCGTTACCAGTGACGCCTCGGCTGATGTTTTTGCCACCCTTGATGAAATTGAGCAGGAGTTCAGTTCTATGGTGTTTACCCATTAATCCAGAAGGCGGCGCGTGACTCGCTGTGCCCCAAGAAAAGAGGCGAGCATCCCGAGTCCCAGAATAGTCGCTGCCACAAGCAAGAAATTACCCCAAGTCAGTGTGACAGGATAAGGCAGTGTTTCTGTGATGAGCACCCAACCAAAGCTCGATTGACCTAAAACTATAAGAACCCCAAGCAGCAACCCTAAGACCAGGCCAACGGCACACATCATGAGTCCGCTAGCAAAAAATGTGCGCTTGATGTCCGCAAGAGGTTGTCCGAGCGTAAACAGGGTGCGCAGGTTGTTTTTCTTTTCGAGCACCAGCATGATTAATGTCCCCGTTAAGTTAAAAACCGCAATGGCTGCGATAAGGCTGATGAACAGGTAAGTAAATAAGTTCTCGGAGTTGAGCATGCGGTAGAGCGCCGCATTTTGTTCGACGCGGGTTTTAACTGTCACGGCGCCATCAAAAACTTCAGAAATCTGTGCTTTAAGGGCTTCAAGATCCTGAGTAGAGGTTTTCAGAACAAGCGAGGAAACTTGGTTATTCTCCCAGCCAAAAAGATAACGCGCGGTCTCGATTGAAGCAAAAACAAAGCGATCGTTCACCTGGTCGTTGACCTCATAAATTCCAGAGGCCACGACTTGTTCTGAGCGAAAAACCTGATCTGGACTGGTGGCGGCCATAATGTTAGTTCCAGGAATGGGCGCTGAAATCTGAATCAGATTACTGAAATCTCGGGCCGCCAAAGCCAAGTCGGCAGCGACGGCGTAGCCAGGGACTACTTCGGGGCGCTCGGGATTGAACCAGTTTCCGGTGTACACCAGGGTGTCTACAGGGGTGACATAGGTGTAGGCGCTGTCGATGCCGCGGAGCGTAGCGACGCGGGCCTGGTTTTTGTAGCGCAAAAATACTTTGTCTTCGACTACGCGGCCAATAGCCTCGATTTCCGCAAGTCCTTGTAATGCTTTTTGCTGCGGATCATCGTAAATAAAGGATTTTCCCGAAATAGGGGTCACGATTAAATCACTGTCAAAAATATTGGTAAAGGCTAAGGCGTAGTCTTTGAGTCCTGTAAATCCAGAAAGCACTATAAATAATGAAAACGTGGCCACAGCAACGGCGCCAATGGCAATTTTAGAGAGCAGACCCACAGCGTGCCTACTGTGTTTGGCCAGCAAATAACGTTTGGCAATAAAGTAGGGGAGGCGACCCATCAACTCTTTTTTCGGCGCTCGAGTAAAGTTGAAGGATCAGCAATAGGGTTTTGACCTCCTTTTACGGCTTGTTCGATTTGGCCGATATACTCCAGCGAATCATCATTAAAAAAACTCAAATCAGGCATTTTGCGCAGTTGGTTTTTGGTCAGCAGCGCTATTTGATGCTTGATAATTGGTTTTAAGGCAGAAAGTTCGGAGACGACTTGCGCGCCTTTGTCGGCGGGGAACACGCTCACATAGACTTTGGCCACACTGAGGTCCACAGTCACAGAGACCTTAGTCACGGATACAATAAGATTACTCGTGCCACTGTCTTTGAGCAGTCGGTTAAGGACCTGAGCGAGGTCTTTTTGCAGTACACTGCTGATTTTGCGTTGCCTTTGACTTTCTTCCATGCTACAAAAATAGGATAAATACTGCTTTGGCGTGGGTTTTTATTATTTTTGAGCTAAAGGTATTTTATGAATAGCATAGAGCATATCGGGATTGCGGTTTCTGATTTAGAACAAAGCATCGAATTGTACACAGCGCTTCTGGACACGCCTTGCTATAAAACGGAGGTGGTGGAGTCTGAGCAGGTCACCACAGCCTTTTTTCAAAAGGGCGCTCAAAAAATAGAATTACTGGCCTCAACGGATCCCGAGGGGACCATCGCTAAGTTTATCGATAAAAAAGGGCAGGGGATTCATCATATTGCTTTCGCTGTAAAGGACATAAAGGCGGAGATGCAGCGGCTCAAGGCGGCAGGATTTGTGTTTGTCAGTGAGGAGCCAAAGCGTGGCGCAGACAACAAATGGGTGGTGTTCATACACCCCAAATCTGTAGGCGGGGTTTTGGTGGAATTGTGCCAAGAAATAAACCCCGATTGATTGTTTTGCACTGAAGAATTACTGCTTATATTTGCAGCCTAATTTTGGTCCTATAGCTCAGTTGGTTAGAGCACCTGACTCATAATCAGGTGGTCCCTGGTTCGAGCCCAGGTGGGACCACTAAAAGAAATCCTTAATAATCTGTTTATCAGAGAGTTAGGGGTTCTTTTTTTGTTTTGTTTGTATGTGGTGGGACAAATGGTGGGTTAAGCTTGACGGACTTTACGACACATTAACAGGTTTGAAACATAAAGGTTCAAGTTCTTTAGGGACCTGAACTAGGTTTTTCAACAAAACACCTTGATATCATAGAAGGTTCGGATTTCAAACCATAAATATTAACTTTACACTATGTCATCATCGTTTTTAAAATCTTCTTTATTACAATTCAGGTATTACAAGGAGTTGGGTGAAAAAACAATTGAACAGGTTCCAGATATTAAATTGTCATTTCAAATAAATAAAGAGACAAACAGTATTAACACGATTGTAAAACATCTTAGTGGTAATATGGTCTCTAGATGGACAGATTTTTTAAATTCTGATGGAGAAAAAGAATTTAGAAATAGAGATGATGAATTCAATGACTCAATTAAATCCAAAATGGAGTTAATGGAAATTTGGGAAAAAGGATGGAATGTATTGTTTGACACTCTTGAGTGGACTTAGTTTTCATGATTTACTTCAATAAAAATAAGTTACATAAGGAATGAGGGTCATACGGTTATCGAGTCTATTAACAGACAACTTTGTCATTATTCATATCATGTAGGACAGATAGTAATGATTGGCATTTGTGGAAATAAAATGGAATCCTTTGTCTATTCCTAAAGGTGAAAGTCAATCCTTCAATCTAAAAAAGTTTTCAAAACCAAAAGACAGAAGACATTTTCTTGAGTAAGTTCCATAAGGTTCTTACCCAAATGCTTTTTTGTTTAAAGAAACTTAACCCACCGGTGGGTCAAGTTGACCCATTTAGTGGGTTAACGGGACAAAAATAAATTCTTTAAAGTACTGATAACCAACAATTTAACAAAACGGTTCAGGTCCAGGTGGGACCACAGGGAAAAGAAAAGCCTCACAGCGATGTGGGGTTTTTTTGTGCCTAACAAGAGGCTGATGAAAGCCACTTTAAGAAGAAATATTATTTGCCCTTATTGTTTTCAAAATATTCAAGAAAACCAGACGCAATAATTCCCGTAGGAATCGCAAATAATCCAATCCCTAAAATAGCAATGATTCCACCGAGAATTTTGCCTAAGCCTGTTATGGGATAAATATCTCCATAGCCCACCGTTGTTAGGGTAGCAACACCCCACCACATCGTGCTGATAATGCTAGAAAAGGCCTCGGGTTGGGCGGGGTTTTCGACATAATACGTTAGAGCGCTTACGATATAAAGAATAAAAAAGATAAGTATAAAACTCACAGTGAGCAGCTCCTTTCTTTCCTTCATCACCACGTGGACAATATTTATGGCCTTGTTGTATCTGGCCAGTTTGAAAATTCGCGCTATTCTGAATAACCTAAAGATTCTGAGGTAACGTAAATCAATCGGAATTAGCGTTAAATAAAACGGGATTAACGCCATAACATCAATTAACATCGAAGAGGAAAAAAGATAAGAAAAGATGTTTTTATGAACCTTTTTATCGTAGGCGATTAAACGCATAATATATTCAACAGTAAATATAATCGTCAGAATTATTTCAGACATCCTGAAAACAGGCTGATATGCTTGATATAATTCGTTTTCTGTTTCTAGTGTTAAATGAACAATGGCCAATACAATACTTACCGTGATAAATCGATCGAATAAAACAGAAATTCTATGATTCCCATTAACCTTCACTATTTCTCTTATTTGCTCTCTCATATGTTCATTTTTTTAACCCTGTTTTTTTTATCACACATAATTACTAACTTACAAAAACAAATTATTTTCATTATGGACTTAAAGAGAGAAAAAACAGAAATTCCGTGCCCAGGAGGGGGAAGAGCAATCAAAACAACTTTTGGTGAGCTGAGCTCTAGAAGCTCATTGAAATCGAGTAAAGGACATGTTTATAAATTTAAATCGAGCGATCAAAGCAAATTAAAAAGAGCGATGTCGAATATCGAAAAATTGCAAAAAGAATTTGAACGCGACATGATGAAAGCTCAAAAGGAATTTGAATCATGTGTCGGCAACGTGCTGAGTAACGCCGACATTACATTGAAAAGTTAAGCCAAAATATGTCTTCAATCACGGATTCCCCGATAAGTAGGCTGGAGCAAGACTTCCTGTCTGTAGAGAAGTACGCAAAATCTCTGAGTAAGTTCATTATTCAGAGCGACACTCCGATCACAATAGGCTTACAAGGCGAGTGGGGTACTGGAAAAACCTCACTGATGTCTCTTTTGTTAGAGCAGTTCAATAGCGATGAAAACGGAAATCAAATCGCATCCTCGTGGGTAAATACCTGGGAATACAGTATGTTTCGCGGGGTGCAAGAAACCACACCTAGTGTGCTCAAAGGTATGCTGGAAAAACTAAAAGAATCCTGTGGTGATCATTGGACAATATTGGACGAAGCAGACGAAAAAATCAAAAAGGCCACCAAATTCTTCGGGAATCTGGCCAATCAAGTTATAGCAAATCAAACAGGACTGGATTTAAAAGGCGCCGCGGGCTCTTCGGGACACTCCAAACGTGTGGTGGCCGAAATCGCTGAGGTGAAAAAATTAATCAGCGACCTTATTCAAGAGTTAATAAATCATGACAAAAATCCGGTAAAAAAGGTGGTGTTTTTTGTGGATGATCTCGACCGAATTCAGCCATCAGATGCTGTAGAGGTGTTAGAGTCTCTAAAGAATATATTTGACATCCCGAATTGTGTGTTTATTTTGGCTATTGACTATGATGTGGTGGTGAAGGGGTTGGAGTCTAAATTTGGCCCTAAAACCAAAGAAAATGAGCGAGAATTCCGATCTTTTTTTGACAAAATAATACAGGTGCCTTTCTCCATGCCTGTTGGAGCGTATAACATCAATTCCTTTTTAAAGAATAAGCTTCACGAGCTTGACGTGGAAGTGACTGATGAAGAAGTGTCTCAAATCACAAAAATAGTCGGCTATACAGTAGGAAGCAACCCCAGAAGTTTAAAGCGATATTTGAACACATTTAGCTTGATCAAAATTATTGTTGATGATAATGACGATCAAGAGGACGAAGTCAATAAAATTTTGCTTTTTGCTATTCTCGGGATTCAGATATCATACCCCGAAATTTTCAGGTTATTGACTCAAAATTCAAATTATCTCGATTGGGATAAATCATTCGGGAACAAAATTAATCTAGACTTAGATGAGGTCAGAGCAGAAATCCAAAAAGTTGGAGAATCTGAACTTACCGATGAGCCCTGGGAGCAAATCTTATGGGGCGTATCACAACAAGACCGATATTTAAAGGTGAGGGTTTTCAATATTTTAGAGCTGTTTAACTTCTTGAGAGAATTATTCGGAAATCAAAAAGAGGCACTTCATGATGAACTAATTTCAGTATTAGAATTTGCAGCCATTACTAATGTTGATGATGATCTGGGGGCAAAACAATCGTCAACGAAGGTCGGATCAGTAACTTATTTTGAAGGATTTGATTTTTGGATTAAAGAAATGAAAAATGGACAAGAGGCAAATCCGACGTTAGGAATTAAAAGGCGTAAGCCTGTTGAAATAGATAGCGAAACAGAAGCGTTCTTGCTATACTGGAAAAATCATTTTGAGTCAGAAGGTTATGAGTTAACATACACTCCTACGGGGGGTTGTTCCATAAAATACCAAAAAACAAAAATTGCAAACCTTGGTTTTAAAGGAACAGGCAACAATAAAACACCTAATGTGGCAATAATGATCTTAAGAGATTACAAAAGAGACTACAAAAGACCTGTAATTAAAGGGTTATTGTCTGAGAATTTGAGGAAATACGACCCTAATGTAAAATCATATCAATTGCCTTGGGGTAAAGAATTTTATGAATTGACAGGTGAGATTAGTCATTTTACACTAAATGCAGAGGCTTTAAAGCATTTAATCAAAGACGCCTCAGAGACAGTTAAGGCGGGTAAAAAATTGAAAGTTCACAAGGATAATCATTATATCTTAGAAGATATTTATAACGGATCATTCAATTTCAGTTAAGGGGATAAATTAGCTTGTCGCTGCGGCCGGTTATCAATGCCATTTCCGGTCAATTCATTCCGAGCCTTCAGGCCTTCAATAATTTCTTCTACGAATCCCGAAACAAGCCTAAGAATGAGTTTTTATCGATACATCTTTCCATAAACTGGAATTAGCTTTTTTTCCAGAAAAATTCCTGCGGCTTGATATCGGTTTAGCATTTGGTTTAATGAATCTTCCTTGGTGAGATCCAACTCATTTCTCAGCTCGCCTCTTAGATTTTGGTCCTCTTCTTTTGTAACAATTGCCACTAAACCGTAATCGTGCAATAATTCTTGGACCATTATTTTTATCGAAGTATCTAAAGTCAATCTCGACCATTTATTGTGCGTGTTTTTAATCAAATCTTTTTGTTTTAATATTAATTTGATGAGCTGCGTAGCCGGACACATATGTTCAAAAACCAGAAGTTTTTTCCCTTGATGGCGAATTTGAAATATCTTATTACGAGTAACAGGGGACACCCCGTTTATCTCATGGTTATGCAATATCTCTAATGCCTTTGAGCTCACCCAGTACATGTTGTTATAGTTACTAAATGATGCTACGGCGTTTGCAAATAAATACCAAAACTGGCCTTTTCCTGTCGACTTTATTTTATCGATGTTTTCGTCTTGAACAAAAAACGTGATAAGTCTTAAAAGAGACTCTTGTTGTAACGCGGAGTTATCCTTTAACCCATCAAAAACGCCCTGCGAGCACATCCATTGGTCCCTAAATGCAGGATTCACACAGATTTCCCTCATAAACTGCCAGACAGAAGAAATACTAAAAATTAAATCCGACCCTCTAGAGTAATACGACGAATGACTTTCTCTGCGCTCAATTTCTTGTGCGTGTAGAAAATCACCATAGGCTTTTTCAACAGATTTTATCATATAAAAGGTCTTATCGGCCTACAGTCATAAGCGCCGGGTCGCCACTCTAAATTAAAAAGAAATTTCAACACCAAATAAATATTCCTGATCCTCCCTGTTTACAGGAACATAGGGGGTTGAATGGTACCGATATCTATTGGTGAGGTACAGGGATATTTTATCCAAAGTGTAATATAAGCGCGGTTCGAGGTACATTCTGAAATCCTCAAAATTAGACTGGTTGAGTTGATAGTAAATTGTTGTGTTTAAAGAAAGCTTTTTGGTTATGGCTAAATTGGAGAAAGCACTTATGCTGTAACGCCAATTATTGATGTTTAGATTGTCTTGCCCCTCCTGGGTATATTCTTCGAGTTCTTTAAATACACCTGCCGACAAGTCAAGGTAATTAGGATGGTCCTCCCCAGAGGAGATGATGCTTTGTCGATATCCCGCGCCAAACAGATATCTTGATTTTAGATTTAGTGAGATGGTGTTTTGTGCTTGAACAAACGCAAACACAGAATTTTTACCTAAAAAATGATTGAGTCGCGCCTGTCCCACCCAGTCATTGGCGAGTTTTTCTCCATTCTCTTGTAAAAATTCATGGCCAACACTAATGCGTAGTAAATTTTTACCTAACTGTGCGCCATAAGTAAGTTGATTATTGACCTCAACTAACTCAATATTGCCAAATTTTAAATCGCCCTCAATATTAATGTTGAAAGCGGAAGTACTATCAATATCCTTTAAGATTAATTCTGTGTTGACAATGGATTGAGCGGCCAAGGAAAGACCAGCAAGGCCCAGAAAAAGAGTAATTAATGCTTTCATTTAACCAAGATAAGTAATAAAATAAAAAAACTCATAATCAGGTGGTCCCTGGTTCGAGCCCAGGTGGGACCACAAGAAAAACAAAGGCCTCACAGCGATGTGGGGCTTTTTTATTTAACATTTTAATGCTAACTTTGAATAGAAACATCTAAAACCAAAGAAAATGAAGCAAGTATGTTGTAGAGATTTAGGAAATGACTGTGACTTCACAGTGTCTGGAGCAGTCGAAGAAGTGATGGATGCAGTGGCTCGTCATGCCAAAGTGTATCACAAAATTGATGTGACTCCAGAAGTAGCAGAGGCCGTAAAAGGCGTCATGAAGGACGTTTAACCTGACCTTCAGAAAAAATAGAATCTAGGCCCTTTTTAAAGGGCTTTTTTTATGAAAAAATGGACGCGAAAAACCCCCATGCTCTTGGGTGTTCCTGCGTACAGCATTAATTTTAACTAAAATCGCTTACCAAAGGACGCCCCAATGCGCGGGTGCAGCTCGTCCGTGGTTTGGGTACTGAGTAAATAGCGCCCAACACCCAAGAAGATTTCAAAAGAAAAACCTTTTTGATTGATCCATTTTCGACCAGCCGCAAATCCAACAGACCACTGAAATTGATTCCCCTGATCTTGTTCCATATAACTACCATCGCGTAACTCCACCCACTCAGTATAAGGCTCAACGATTGCCAAGGAAGAAAAACCTTCGACGAAAAGTCCGCGGGCGCCGTAGTCTTTCTGGTTAAAAAAATAAAAACGATAAAAAGGAGTGAGCGCAAATTTTTGATTGCCGTAATTGTCCCCACCAAAATTCCAAAGCAAACTTCCCCCTAGACCACTGGAGTTTGAAAGCACGTGTTCATAGGAAGCATCTAGTGCGGGACCTACCAAAAGTGCTAGGGCATTGATGCGCAGTTCTGTTTTTGGGAGATCCTCGGAGGCTGAAAAGGAATTTTCGGTATTATCTGCCCCCTGACCAAAGGCTTGGAACACAAAAAATGGAGTTAAAAACAGCGCAAAGAAGAGTGGTGTTTCATATGAGATATTTTTTGGCAAGGATAATCAATAATCGCGCCAAAAATAATGAATTTTATTCAAGAATAGCCTTAAAAGACGAGGGAGTCCAAGCCCTTCATCTTTTTTTAATCGCTTTAACTCCGAGAATTTAAAATTCAATTATCTTTGGTCCATATGAATAGCCCCAACTACAGAGTTCAAGTTTTTAACAATAATGGCGATGCTATTATTCACTACACTTTTTGCTCAAGTTACACCACCACCTGACGGAGAACTCCCTATTGACCAACATTTGGACTACCTCATTGTGGTTGGCGTGGCTTTTGGTCTTTATTGGGCTTACAAACAAATTAAGTCCCAGCGTAGCCGCGACTGATACGCGACACATACTTTCCGATAATATCAAACTCTAGATTTACGGCACTCCCTGTGCTCAGGGATTTGAAATTAGTGTGCTCGTACGTGTACGGAATAATCGCGACTCCGACGATTCCTGGAGCGCTGTCCACCACCGTTAAACTCACCCCGTTAATGGTTATTGAGCCTTTGGAAACAGTGACATGCCCAGAGTCTTTATCATAGGCAAAGACATAATGCCAACTTCCGTCTTTTTCTTCAGCCAGAGTGCAGTGGCCAACCAGGTCCACATGCCCTTGAACAATATGCCCATCGAGACGATCACCGAGCTGCATCGCACGCTCCAGGTTTACAAGCCCACCGACTTGCCAATGGCTGAGGTTGGTTTTTTCTAAAGTCTCTTTAATAGCGGTAACGGTGTACTGTTCTCCTTGTATGTCCACAACAGTAAGGCAAACCCCGTCATGAGCGAGAGATTGGTCGATTTGTAATTCCTGGGTGAAATCGCAACGCAAGGTGATGTGCAAATTTCCTCCATCCTGATTCAGCGCAATTATTTCGCCAATAGATTCTATAATACCTGTGAACATGTTGTCAATTATTTACCTTTGCAAAAGTAACACCCACAGCGCTCATATGGCAAAAAACAACGCGATAATTATAGGTATTTCGATTGGAGACCTCAACGGGATTGGTCCAGAAATTGTGCTCAAAAGTTTTGAGGACCCCAGGGCGCTTGAGTTGTGCACCCCTGTAATTTTCGCCAACATAAAGTTCTTGACCTGGTATAAAAAGGAGTTAGGGATGCAATGTCACTTGAACGCGATCAATGATTTGAATCAAATCAATCACGGAAAGATCAATGTATTTAACGCCTGGACCGAACCCTTCGAGGTTCAGTATGGAACAATCGACCCCAAGGCGGGCGCCTTGGCAATAGCGTCTTTAAAAAGCGCCGTTCAGGCCTTAAAAAACAAACAGATAGACGCCTTAGTCACGGCCCCTATTGACAAGAAAAACAGTCAGTCGGAAGGATTCAAGTTTCCTGGACACACCGATTATTTGGCTCAAGAACTTGAAGGTTCTGCCTTGATGTTCATGGTTTCCGAGGAAGTGAAAGTGGGGCTTTTGACCGACCATGTGCCTGTTAAAGAGGCTCCTGAGCGCATCACGGCAGATTTAATCAAGCAAAAAGCCAGCGCCATGATGGCCTCGTTGACCCAAGATTTCGGGATCACTAGGCCCAAAATTGCCGTTTTAGGGATTAACCCACACTCTGGAGATCAAGGTGTCATTGGCATTGAGGATCAGGAAGTCACTGGGCCCACCATAAATGCGATGCGCGAACAAGGCCAACTCATTTATGGCCCATACCCGGCCGATGGTTTTTTTGGGTCTGGACAATACAAGCAATTCGATGCGGTCCTGGCGGCTTATCACGACCAAGGTTTGATTCCTTTTAAAACACTGTCGTTTGGGGCAGGGGTCAATTTTACCGCGGGATTAAATCGGGTGCGCACCTCTCCAGATCACGGAACAGCTTTTGATATTGCTGGAAAAAACAAGGCCAATATCAGCTCATTTAAGGAGTCGATTTTTACAGCAATTAACATTGTTCGTTATCGAAAAATGCATGGAGAATTAACTGCGGCACCGCTTGAAGTATCCCCCAAAAAATCCTATCACAAAAAGAAACACCATTAGGCTCAGGCAAATAAAATTATTTACTATCTTTGCCACCGCCTTTTTTAGGGCCGAAGATTAAAATATTGTATTGCACATGAAGGAAATGAAAGCATATACCATTCCTTTTGTGGGGCTAAAAATAGGCCAGCACAAATACGATTTTGATCTGGATAAAAAGTTCTTTGAGCATTTTGAGTACGATGAGTTCCATCAAGCAGCTTTAAAGTTGACAGTTATTTTGGTCAAAAAATCAAACATGCTGGAAATTGAATTGATGTTTGACGGATCCGTAAACGTGTCTTGCGACAGAACAAATGAGCCATTTGATTTGCCTTTAGCCGGCAGCTATCATTTTGTGGTGAAGTTTGGTCAAGAGCGGGACGACATGCAAGATGAATTGTTGATATTGCCACACGGTGCCTACCAGGTGAATATTCAGCAACAAATTTATGAATCAATTGTGTTGGCTTTGCCGAGCAAAAAAATTCATCCTGGTATCGCGGAAGGGACATTAAAAAGCGAAGTACTCGAGCAGCTAGAAGCACTAAAACCTCAAGGGGAGCAACAAAATAATTTAGAAGACGTTGATCCACGTTGGGACGATTTAAAAAAACTATTAACGGATAAATAATATTGCGCCATGGCACATCCTAAAAGAAAAATCTCCAAAACAAGAAGAGATAAAAGACGCACCCATTACAAAGCTTCTGTTCCTCAGATCGCTACGGATCCTACCACTGGAGAAGCACATTTATACCACCGTGCCCACTGGCATGAAGGTAAACTCTACTACAAGGGTCAAGTTGTTATTGACGCTGTAGGCGAGGAGGCTTAAAAATTTGGACGCACAGAGCGATCCTTAAAACTCTCACTTGAATTAAAGTGAGGGTTTTTTTATGCGCCGAAAAATTGTACAAAAGCAACCAAAATCGAGGCGTTTTTGCCCAAAAATTAGTACTTTTCACCCCTGAAATTGGAATTTTAGCTCATAAGGCACAACATTTATTCCAAAGCATATGACAAAAATCAAAGCAGCCATAACTGCTGTCGGAGGCTATGTGCCCGACTATGTCTTGACCAACGATATTTTGGAGACCATGGTCGATACCAATGATGAGTGGATCGTTACAAGAACAGGCATTAAAGAGCGCCGCTTGTTAAAAGAACCTGGTCAAGGAACTTCCTACATGGCCATAAAGGCTGCCCAACAACTCCTAGAAAAATCTAAGGTCGACCCCAAAGAAATAGATTTGTTAATTATGGCCACGGCCACACCAGATATGTTGGTGGCCTCTACAGGGGTTTATGTCGCAACAGAAATAGGGGCGACCAATGCATTCTCATTTGACTTATCAACGGCCTGCTCGAGCTTTTTGTACGGAATGAGCACTGCCGCGGCTTATATCGAATCGGGGCGTTACAAAAAAGTATTATTGATTGGTGCAGATAAGATGTCCTCGGTTGTTGATTATACGGACCGCACCACATGCATCATATTTGGCGATGGGGCAGGAGCTGTACTCTTTGAACCCAACACAGAGGGCCTCGGTCTTCAAGACGAATATTTACGCTCGGATGGAATCGGAAGAAACCACCTCAAAATGGACGCGGGCGGCTCTATCTTACCCGCCTCCGAGCAGACAGTTGCTAACAGACAACACTATGTGTTTCAGGACGGCAAAACCGTTTTTAAATTTGCAGTCTCCAATATGGCTGATGCTTGCGGCCGTGTAATGGAGCAAAATAACTTAACAAGCCAGGACATCCAATGGCTGGTTCCTCATCAGGCCAACAAGCGCATTATTGATGCGGCGGCCAATCGAATGGGCGTCTCAGACGACAAAGTGATGATGAACATCCAGCGCTATGGAAATACAACCTCGGCAACATTGCCACTGTGTTTGATGGATTATGAATCTCAGCTGAAAAAAGGAGATGGGCTTGTATTTGCTGCTTTCGGTGGCGGATTTACCTGGGGCGCGGCCTATTTAACTTGGGCGTATAACGGAACATAAATTAAAGTTTATATAAAACAGAACTTATGGACATTAAGGACATTCAAAATTTAATCAAGTTTGTAGCCAAATCAGGCGCGAGCGAAGTAAAACTTGAGATGGAAGATGTAAAAATCACCATCAAAACAGGGAGTGACAACGAGCGTGTCGAAGCCCCAGTGTATCCTACGCCTCACGCAGTAGTGCATGCTGCTCCGCCAGCCTTGCAGGCTCCAGTACCAGTAGCACCCACTCCAGCAGCTGAATCTGCCCCTGCGGCTGCAGCACAAGAGACTGCTGCAGAAAATGACAAGTATATTACTGTGAAATCACCGATTATTGGCACGTTCTATAGAAAGCCTTCTCCAGACAAGCCGGTCTTTGTAGAAGTGGGAGATACGGTGAGCCCGGGTGGGGTACTCTGTGTCATCGAAGCAATGAAATTATTCAATGAAATTGAAAGTGAGGTTTCTGGAAAAATCGTAAAGGTCTTGGTAGACGATTCGTCTCCTGTAGAATTTGATCAACCTCTATTTTTGATCGATCCAGCTTAATTTAAAACCAGTATCATGCCGTCGAAAAAAACAAAAGGCCCTAAGAAGGCCCAAGAAACAAGCATGTTTAAAAAAATATTGGTCGCAAATCGCGGTGAAATTGCGCTTCGTGTCATTCGCACCTGTAGAGAAATGGGGATCAGCACGGTAGCTGTTTATTCTACAGCTGATGCCGAAAGCCTACACGTGAAGTTTGCCGATGAAGCCGTTTGTATTGGGCCAGCGCCAAGCACGGATAGTTATTTAAAGATCGCGAATATAATTGCTGCGGCCGAAATCACGAACGCCGATGCAATTCACCCAGGATATGGTTTTTTGTCAGAAAACGCCAAATTTTCTAAGATTTGTGAGGAGCACGGCATTAAGTTTATTGGCGCTTCTGCTCAAATGATTGACCAGATGGGAGATAAGGCCTCTGCTAAAGCCACGATGAAGGCTGCAGGTGTGCCCTGTGTTCCTGGAAGCGATGGGGTAATTCCTGATTTTGAAACCTGTAAAAAAGTCGCTGTTGAAACCGGGTACCCCGTAATGCTTAAAGCCAGTGCTGGTGGTGGAGGAAAAGGTATGCGCGCTGTATGGAGTGAAGAGGACCTTCAAGCGGCCTGGGAATCTGACCGACAAGACAGCAAGGCTGCTTTTGGCAACGACGACATGTATATGGAAAAGCTCATCGAAGAGCCGCGACACATTGAGATTCAAGTGATTGGAGACAGTCGAGGAAGGGCTTGTCATTTAAGCGAGCGGGACTGTTCGATCCAACGCCGTCATCAGAAGTTAACTGAGGAAACCCCAAGTCCGTTTATGACCGATGAATTGCGTCACGCTATGGGTGAGGCGGCGATTAAGGCCGCTGAATTCATCAATTATGAGGGTGCTGGCACCATAGAGTTTCTGGTAGACAAACACCGAAACTTTTATTTCATGGAGATGAATACCCGCATCCAGGTAGAGCACCCAATTACAGAACAGGTAGTAGATTTTGACTTGATACGCGAACAGATTTTGGTGGCTGCTGGTGTACCGATTTCAGGAAAGAACTATATGCCTCAATTGCATTCAATTGAGTGTCGTATTAATGCAGAAGACCCGCATAACGGTTTTCGTCCCTCGCCTGGAAAGATCACCACCTTACACGCCCCTGGAGGCCACGGAGTACGCCTGGACACCCATGTCTACGCCGGGTATTCTATTCCGCCAAATTACGACTCAATGATCGCCAAATTAATCACCACGGCACAGACCCGCGAAGAAGCGATCAATAAAATGAAGCGCGCTTTAGATGAGTTTGTCATCGAAGGGATCAAGACGACCATACCCTTTCACAGACAGCTGATGGATCATCCGGATTATGTCGCGGGGAATTATACCACAGCGTTTATGAACGAGTGGCAAATGGATGAATAACTAACCAATAACCCTCCCTTGTGGAGGGTTTTTTATTTATTTAGTTTAGCTGACTGAACGTCACTGTAATATGAACCACAATCAATCTTACTGGGAGTCTTATTTTTTGCGGGATATCGATTATCTGATTGTGGGTTCTGGTATTGTCGGTTTGACTTGCGCGATTCAGCTTAAGGCTAAAGACCCTGGGGCCAGAGTGGTGATCGTCGAACAGGGAGACCGGCCTTCTGGGGCGAGCATAAAAAACGCAGGCTTTGCCTGTTTTGGAAGCGTTTCGGAGCTCTTAGATGATGCAAATACCCATACCGACGATGAGCTTGTGAGATTGATACGACGTAGAGCTGAGGGACTGAACCTATTAAAATCAATTATTCCGCCCCAAACAATGCAATATAGTGAGCACGGAGGCTACGAGTACTTTTTAGAACATCAAACCGATTTAAGACAGCAATGTTTTGAAGCATTGGATTGGGCCAATAAACTCGCTCAAGAGGCCCTAGAAACTAGCGATGAGGTGTTCTCACAGGTCGATAACCGATTTGGTTTTACCGGAATTACTCCGAATGGGATACTGAACAAATTTGAAGGTCAAATTCATACGGGCAAACTCATGGAGGCTTTGAGCGTAAAAGCAGCAGCCTGTGGCGTTCAATTTATGGGCGGAGTAAAAGCGTTGTCGCACAGCACCGACCAAGGCCAGGTGGCACTTCAAACCCGAGGTCATGGTCCTATGAGGACAAAAAAACTCTTGTTGGCGACCAATGGTTATACACAAGATTACATAAAGGGTCTGGTTACCCCAGCTCGTGCTCAGGCCCTCATTACCGAGCCAATTCCTGAGTTAAAAATCAGAGGCACCTTTCATTTAGTTCAAGGGTATTATTACTTCAGAAACATTGATCAGCGTATTCTGCTAGGAGGAGGGCGCAATCTTGATTTTGAGGGAGAAAAAACAACTTTAGAAACGACTACAGAACAAATTCAAAGCGCTTTGGAAGATTTATTGCGCCAAGTGATTTTGCCTAATAAACAAGTTTCTATTGCTGCGCGTTGGTCTGGTATTATGGGCGTAGGTGTTCAGAAAAAACCGATCATTCAAAGCTTAGAACCCAATGTATATTGTGGCGTGCGTTTGGGGGGTATGGGTGTAGCTATTGGGGCTGAGGTCGGCCAAAATCTTGCTGATTTAGCCACGCAGAATGGCGTTATATGACTTGTGTACTTTTAAACTTGGATCAAAAAAACCAGCCCTTCCGGGCTGGTTTTTTGTTCGGCCGTATGGCTATTGGCCGGAATTCACTTTAATGTGACAAGCAATTAGTTTTTCATCAACTGAATGGTAGTGCTTCCTTCTTGAGTGCTGATTTGAGCGAAATAAGCTCCTTTGCTCAAGTTGCTATTGTCGATGGCCAAAGCAGTTCCTGGAGTATCGAATTGAGCCACTTTTTTGCCCAAAACATCAAAAAGAACCACCTGAGTCATATCGTACTGAGCAGAACGCAGATTCCAAACCGCATTGGACGGGTTTGGAGCAACGCTAAAAGATTGAGCATTGAAATCATTGGCGCTGAGGGCACCACCGCTTACAACGATACTCCCAAGAGCTGATTCATTATCTGGATTAGCGTTTAAACCAAGTACTTGAAAACCGTATTGAACATGAGTGTCTTCAGCTGGGTCTACGTCTGTAAAGACAACCTCAAATGTGGCACCAGATAGTGGAGCCGTTGCAATTTTAAGCACAGAATAATTTGCGTTAAACACCTTGATAAATGCAAGCGCGTCGTAGTCAGAGTCTAGCGTGTTGCTGTTCACATTCCCAGAAAAAGTTAATTCTTCTCCGGCAAGGGATCCGTCCTGAACATAAGTGTTCCCTTCAAATAATTTAGCGCCTAGACCCGTAGTTTGATCAACCCAAAATGGATCGGTTGGGTTATCAGCATAGGTGTTGAAATTTGGCTGAAGAGTAATGGTTCCAGCGCTAGCGTCAACCGTAGATTTGATGTCAGCCACACCCCAGTTTTCACCAAAAATAAAGTCTCCAGTGGCAGGATCAAAAACGTTGGCGTATCCAATCCATTCGGCGTTGGTATCAACGCTAACACTGTTTTGAGCAACGACACCCAAGGTAACTCCCAAGGCAGCTGCGATTGTAAATAATTTTGTTTTCATAAGATAGAGTTTAAGAGTTATTAAAAATAATTATTGATAAACGCGCACATAATCGATCTCCATGCTTGAGCTATCAAAGTTAGGGTCAATATTGCCCCCTAAAGATCCTCCCATGGCCACATTGAGGATAATGAAAAAGTCACTATCGAAGGGCAAGAGGCTCGTGTTGGCAATAGTGTGATAGTCGTTACCATCTACAGAATAAACAATGGCATCTTCACTCCAGTCGACAGCATACACATGAAAGTCTTCTGTTGCTCCGGGTACATTAATGCCTTGGGTTACGGCATTGCCCCCAGAATTTCCGGGATAATGAACAGAAGAAAAGACCTCATCAGGATTGTTACCGACGTGTTCCATGATGTCCATTTCTCCACACCCTGGCCATGTATTGGTTTGGAAGTCAGATCCAAGAAGCCAAATCGCAGGCCAAGTTCCTCCACCAGAAGGCAATTTTGCTCTAACTTCGACACGTCCGTAAGTAAAGTCAAAGTTTTGATTGGTTTTAATACGC
>JAYQIF010000003.1:0-47595 GCA_038141525.1 Flavobacteriaceae bacterium
ACATGGCCGATTAAGGTCAATTGGGATGAGTCAAAGATTCTAGCGTATGTTTTTGGTATGGCTGTCTTTGTGGCGTTTTTTTACAATTATGGGCCATCATTGAGCCAGGGGATTGTTACCCCGAATATGCTCAATTTTTTCATGTTGGGCTTGATATTTTTATTGCACGGCAGCATCTCGAGTATTTTGAGTGCTGTAGACCAGGCCATATCTGGAGCATCGGGTATTTTGATTCAATTTCCCCTTTATTTTGGGATTATGGGTGTGATGCAAAACAGTGGTTTGGTCGTGGCCATTGCTGATTATTTTGTTGCCCTGTCCTCTGCGCAAACCCTGCCGCTGCTCACCTTTGTCAGCGCAGCTATTGTCAATGTATTTATTCCTTCGGGAGGGGGTCAATGGGCCATCCAAGGGCCGGTCATTCTCGAAGCGGCCATTGCTCTGAAAGTGCCCATTAATAAGGTCATTATGGCCTTGGCCTACGGGGATCAATTGACCAATATGTTACAGCCCTTTTGGGCCTTACCCTTATTGGGCATTACAAAATTAAAAGCCAGCGAGCTTCTGCCTTATACCCTCTGGGTCATGCTGCTCGGAATATTGGTTTTTGTGACCGGTCTGATTCTTTGGTAGCCAAAGATTTTATAAGCATTTTAGCTTTGTTAATTTCTACGACTCAAGGGCTTTTTAATTATCTTGCCAAAAATATATTTTTATGATCCGTTCTATCTCAATTTTTCTCTTGCTGAGTGTTTTAATCGTCCCATCGCTCTGGGCGCAAACCCCCTTACCTAAGGGGTTAACGCAATCCGAGAAAATCAGTTTAGGGCGTGTTTCGTTTACGCAAAATAAAGTCACAGACCCGCCTACAGAGCCCGTCACGAACGATGGCAGAATGGGAGGAAGTGGAATATCTAGTGATCACTTGGCAGCCGAATTTTCAGAATATATTGCGCCAAATTGTGGCTGCAGCAGTCAACGAGTGTAAGGTCGTCATCACCACCCAGAACCAGTCCTCTGTCTCTAATTATTTGTCGGGTGCAGGGATTGATTTGAGTCAGGTAATCTTTATGAATGAGAATTGGGACTCCATTTGGATTCGTGATTACGCGGGCAACACGGTGTACAGTAACGACGTCGGTGAGCGCGCATTGAGCGATTGGATTTATAATCGACCGCGTCCTAACGACGATGTTATGCCTTCGGCACATGCTTCGCTACTCAATCTGCCCATATATATCACCAATACCGGAACCAATGATTTAGTCAATACCGGCGGAAATTTTATGAGTGATGGCCTTGGGACTGCCTTTGCCTCAGATCTCATTCTTGATGAAAATGCACCAGGTAACCCTTATGGCGTTAGCGCCAAAACAGAAGCCGAAATAGATGCCATCATGAATGCTTACCTGGGGATAGACCGCTACATAAAAATGCCGACCCTACCCTATGATGTGATCCACCATATCGACATGCACATGAAGTTATTGGACGAGGAAACCCTTTTGGTCAGCCAATATCCCCCAGGAGTGGCGGATGGCCCTCAGATTGAAGCCAATATCGAGGAGGTCGTGACCAATTACCCTTCTGTTTTTGGGACACCGTACAAGGTAGAGTGGATTCCGGCTCCTCCGAGCAGTTCTGGTTTATATCCCGACAATGGTGGATATTATCGCACATTTACTAATGCCGTATTCATCAATAAAACCGTGCTCGTACCGACTTATCGTCCAGAGGTTGATGAGCCGGCTTTAGCGCGCTGGCAAGAGTTGTTGCCGGGGTATAACATTGTCGGCATTGATGTGGACAATGCCGGAGAGAATTTAATTTCACTCTTAGGGGCCATACACTGCATCACCCATACCGTTGGGGTCGATGAGCCACTTTGGATTGTTCATCAGCCTGTGGATGAGGCTGCTCAAGGGGCCATGGTGTCAATCGATGCCCGCATCGAGCATAGCTCCGGAATTCAAGAGGCCACGGTGTATTGGCGCGAAGGTTCGGGAGATTTCATTGCGGCGCCGATGACGGCTATCGGAAATGATGTCTGGAGTACCGATTTAGTCATGCCCAATACGGCCGGATTGATCGATTACTATATAGAGGCCACAGCGAATTCAGGAAAAACACTCGCGCGACCTTTGGTCGCGCCACAGGGGTTCTGGACCATAAATGTGGGTAATTTATCTTTAAACGATTTTGATTCGAGGAAATATATTTCGGGGGCGGTCCCTAACCCAACAAGTGGAGCCGTAGAATTTAGACTCAATCAGATTCATGAGTCGATACGCGTCAGTATTTTTAATGTTTTGGGTCAAGAACTATATCGCGGTATCATCCCGCAAGGACATGGTAACTATCGCCTTGAATTAAATCCTGAATGGCAAGGGGTCTTGTGGGTCCAATTTGAAGGTTCCTTTGGGCGGGTGCACAGACAGGTCCTCAAACTCTGATAAGGCTTAAATTCTAGAACGTCTAAAATTAAGCAACCCAAAGTGACTTAAATAGCCTGAGAGGAAATTTCAGAACCCAGAGAAGCCTCAAAATCTTCAATACTGATCGCAGTCTCTACTCGAAAATCACCGATGCCGGTGCGCCGAAGTGCCGTTAGGTGTGCTCCACTATTCAAGGCCGCTCCATAATCATGGGCTAGGGAGCGAATATATGTCCCCTTACTGCAGCGCACGGCAAATGCGACCTCGGGTAATTCGATATCAGTTATTGTAAATTCCTCTATAGTAATTTCGCGCTCAGGCAACTCTGTCGTTTTGCCTTTGCGGGCCAATGTATACAATCGTTTTCCGTCTTTTTTAATGGCCGAGAAAATCGGTGGTTTTTGTAAAATCCTGCCGGTAAATTGCTCTGTAGCGGCATGAAGCATCTCCTGCGAGATGTGCTGGTACTCATAAGTGGCGTCTATCTCGGTCTCTAAATCATAACTCGGTGTGGTGGCGCCCAGTTTTAAACGCCCTGTATAGCTTTTCTTTTGTCCTTGATAGCTTTCGATAGATTTAGTCATCGCGCCGGTACAAAGTATCAAAAGGCCAGTAGCCAATGGGTCTAAGGTCCCCGCGTGTCCTACCTTAATTTTTTTCAGGCCATAATGCTTTCTAATGAGCCAGCGCACTTTATTGACCACTTGAAAGGACGTCCAATTAAGGGGTTTGTCAATCAGAATGACTTGGCCTTTTACATATGGATTGTCTGACATTAGACGATACTCAGAGGATGAATAAAAAAGTGAAGCGCAAGCAAGGCAACACCAATAATTACGCGATAATAACCAAATACCTTGAACCCACTTTTGCTTAAATAATTGATAAAGGATTTAATGGCGATCAGTGCCACGAGGAATCCGACTACATTTCCTAAAATCAGTAGGTTTATGTGCTCTCCGGTCAAAGAAAACCCCGCCTGATAATAGTCAAATGATTTTTTGGCCGTAGCCCCGAGCATGGTGGGAACGGCCAAGAAAAAAGAAAATTCTGCCGCTGCAGTCCGAGAGAGTTTTTGACTCATCCCACCGACAATGCTAGCGCCACTTCGAGAGACGCCGGGAATCATGGCAAGACATTGAAACAAGCCGATGAGCAATGCGGTGCGATAATTGACCTCGGTATCCGAACCTTGCCCAAACCAGGAGTCGACTTTGATGAGTATCGCCCCGCCGATGATCAAAGAAACGGCTACAGTAACTGGGCTCTCGAGCAATTGATCGATCAGGTCATTGAGCAATAATCCCAAAACCACCGCAGGGATAAAGGCCACTAATAGCTTTTTATAAAAATCGAAGGATTGAAAAAATCGTTTGAAATAAAGAACCACCACACTCAAGATGGTCCCGAGTTGGATTGCGATGGTAAATAGCTTGGTAAACTCTTCTTGGGCAATGCCAAAAAAAGACGAGGCAATAATCATGTGACCCGTGGAGGATACGGGTAAAAACTCAGTTAAGCCTTCAATGATGGCCAGGACTATAGCTTCCCAGTAATTCATGACTCAGATTTACCTTGAGGTTTGAGTATGGCGTATACCTCTAACCCAAACCCGATCAGTACAAGTGCCGGGGCCAAACGTATTCTGCGCCAACTGTATATTTCTGGATTGAATACCTCGGGGTTTTGACTTCCGCCACCAGCCATCAAAATAAACCCAAGGGCGATAAAGCCCAGGCCAATGAGCATTATTTTATAGTTGGATTTATGAAACACAAATGAAGATTCGGCTTGTTCCTTTTTCCTTTTTTGTTCCCCCATATTGGTCTTAAAATGTGGTTTTAGCGAATGGCGCTAAGTTACGCTTTTTTCCTTTTGGCTTTTGCTATGAACAAAGCTCGCTCTAGTAATACAATTCGTCACTGCGCAAATTCAAAAAGCGCCGCGTGGCAAAAAAAGTGCTCAGACCACTGATGACGATGCCCGTGCCAGAACAAAGGCGGCAAGCCAAAGATGACCCTGCATATCGCCGATAATATCGAGCTCGGGGAAATATTGGTTGAGCGTCCACAATACGGCAGAAAGACCCAATAGGGCAAGGACAGCACCCAAGGTGCCAAATAAAATACTCTGCCGCACAAAAGGAGCGCGGATAAAACCTTTGGTGGCGCCCACGAGTTGCATTGTTTTTATGGTAAAACGTTTGGCGTAGACCGAAAGTCGAATCGAATTATTGATCAGTATTATGGCGATAACCAAAAAAACACCACTGATGATCAGCGCCCAAAAACTGATTTTTTTGATATTATCACTCAGCAAGATAATCAGGGGTTTGTCGTAATTGACTGATGCTACAAAGGTGTTTTGCAATAAGTCGCTTTGAATACGATCCAGGTCTTGCGGGGTCACGAATTCGGCCTGGAGAAAGACATCGATGCTGTTTTTTAACGGATTGTCTCCGAGGAATTCCATAAAATTTTCACCAATCAGCGCACTGTGCTCCTCTGCGGCTTGCTGCTTGGATACAAAAACTGAATTCTTGGTGTAGGGCGCTAGGCCAATGGTCTGTTGTAATTGATCGATTTCTACACTGCGCGCATCGTCTTTAAGAAATATAGTGAGGGCGATTTGCTCCTTAAAATGGTCCGCTACTTTTTTGGAATTGATCAGAATTAGCCCCAAGAACCCCATGAGGAATAAAACTAGCCCAATACTCACTACGGCAGAGGCATAGGAGGAAATCAATCGTCTTTTTTGGAATTTTTCGAAGGAGCGACTCATAATCACGGTAGATTCAGTGTAAAAATACAAGGATTTTTGGGATGAGGGAATACCATGGGTTTAAACTTTTCTCTTTCGGTCAATAGGCGTAAATTTGATGCCTATAAAACGGTCGAGCTTTTAATATCAGCGCATTATGAGTAAGTATACATTCCGCTCCATTGAGGAAAAATGGCAAAATTATTGGGCCAAAAATCAAACTTTTGCCGCCAGTAATGACGCAGGAAGCCAACCTAAGTTTTATGTATTGGATATGTTTCCTTACCCATCAGGGGCAGGGCTTCACGTGGGACACCCACTCGGGTATATTGCCAGTGATATTTATGCGCGCTACAAACGTCACAAGGGATTTAATGTTTTGCACCCTCAGGGCTATGATAGTTTTGGATTGCCGGCAGAACAGTACGCCATTCAAACGGGTCAGCACCCGAGTAAAACCACCCGAGAAAACATCGCCCGTTATCGTCAGCAACTCGATCGCATGGGGTTTAGTTTTGATTGGGCGAGAGAGGTGCGTACTTCAAATCCCGATTATTATCGATGGACCCAATGGATTTTCATACAACTGTTTGACAGCTGGTATGATGCTGAGCAGGATAAAGCCAGACCCATTAATGATTTGATCGCCCTGTTTGCCGAATCAGGGAGTAGTGCCTTAAGCGGAGATGCGCGCGCAGTTTTGACGGAACATTTACCCCAGGAGTTAACGAACTTTAACGCCGCACAATGGCAAGGGTTTAGCGCCGAGCAGAAAGAAGCCATTTTGAGTGAATTCCGGTTGACTTATTTGGCAGAATCAGAGGTGAATTGGTGTCCGGCTTTAGGTACAGTTCTGGCCAATGATGAAATTGTTAACGGAGTTTCAGAGCGCGGCGGGCATCCGGTGGTGCGCAAAAAAATGAAGCAGTGGAGTATGCGCATTACGGCCTATGCCCAGCGTTTACTCGACGGGCTAGAAACCATAGATTGGCCTGAACCCCTTAAAGAATCACAAAGACATTGGATCGGTCGCTCTCAAGGAGCTTCTGTCCGTTTTGATATTAAAGGCCATCCGGGGCAAATCGAGGTATTTACTACGCGTCCTGACACGATATTCGGCGTTAGTTTTTTAACCCTTGCGCCAGAGCATGAATTAGTTGCTACGCTCACTACTGCTGAGCAAAAAATAGCAGTAGAGGAGTATGTTGCAGCGAGCGCTCAGCGCAGCGAGCGCGAGCGAATGGCCGATGTAAAAACCATAAGTGGTGTGTTTACCGGGGCTTATGCGATTCATCCGCTGAGTGGTGCTGAGGTGCCTATTTGGATTGGGGATTATGTTTTGGCAGGCTACGGTACTGGTGCGGTAATGGCGGTGCCGTGTGGAGATCAGCGTGATTTTGACTTTGCCAAGCACTTTGACTTGCCCATTCCAAATATTTTTCAAGACGTCTCTGTCGATAATGAGGCCTATGTACTCAAGGATCCCTGCGTAATCGATCAAAGTGATTTTCTCAGTGGGTTACATTACAGTGAGGCTTGCGTGGCGGCGATAAAGGCGCTCGAGGCCTGCGGTCATGGCCGAGGGACCATTAATTACAGATTACGCGATGCGGTCTTTAGCCGTCAGCGTTATTGGGGAGAGCCGTTTCCAGTTTATTACAAAAATGGAATGCCGCAAATGATCGATGCTGAACATTTACCCATTGTCCTGCCTGAAGTAGATGCCTATTTGCCGACCCAGGATGGTGATCCGCCTCTTGGGCGTGCCGATCAGTGGGCTTGGGATACTCAGGCGCACCATGTGGTGGCTAATGAACTTATCGATAACGAGACCGTGTTTCCATTAGAGCTGAACACTATGCCAGGCTGGGCGGGCAGTAGTTGGTATTTCTTCCGCTACATGGATCCAAACAATCCATCTGAGTTTGCCAGTGCCGAGGCCCTCGATTACTGGGGCTCTGTAGATCTTTACATTGGAGGAAGTGAGCACGCTACAGGGCATTTACTCTACAGTAGATTCTGGGTTAAATTCCTTTTTGACCGCGGCTTTATTGGCGTGGACGAGCCTTTTAAAAAGTTGATTAACCAGGGGATGATTCTAGGAGAAAGTGCCTTTGTTTATCGCACTGCTGACGGGAAGCATTTGGTTTCTGCGGGCCGCGCTAAGGACTATGACCCTCAAATGCTGCAAAGTGTGCATTGTGATGTTGCAATGGTGTCTATGAGTAATGAATTGGATGTGGAAAAGTTTGTTGCATGGCGCCCCGAGTACAAAGACGCCGAGGTCATCACAGAGGAAGATGGCTCTTTTAAGGTCAAAAGAGAGGTCGAAAAAATGTCCAAATCAAAGTTCAACGTAGTTAACCCAGATGATATTTGCGATCAATATGGCGCAGACACACTGCGGCTTTACGAGATGTTTTTGGGTCCCTTGGAGCAGTCAAAACCATGGAGTACCGCCGGAATTACCGGGGTCCATGGGTTCTTAAAAAGCTTTGGAAGCTATACCATAGTGGTGATTCGGATTCATTTTACATCTCTGAACAGGCTCCGAGCGCAGAGGCTTTAAAAGTCCTACACAAAACCATCAAAAAAGTCAACGCAGACATTCAAGAATTTAGTTTTAATACTTCGGTCAGTACCTTTATGATTGCGGTAAACGAACTGTCGGCTTTAAAATCCTACGAGCGCGATATCTTGGAACCTTTAGCCGTATTGATTGCTCCATATGCCCCGCATATCGCCGAAGAACTTTGGACGCTGATGGGCCATAATCAAAGTATCGCGACGGTGGCTTATCCAGAACATGACGAAAAGTATTTAGTAGAGTCCACCAAGAATTACCCGATTTCGTTCAATGGCAAGACCAGGTTTACCCTAGAATTAGCTATGGATTTGACCAAAGAACAAATCGAGGCCGCGGTGATGGCGGATGAGCGAACTGTGGCGCAGTTGCAGGGCAGAATACCCAAAAAAGTTATTGTGGTCCCCGGTAAGATTGTCAATATCGTTGGCTAAAGCCTAAGCGATGCACTGAGGTTATAGATGCCTGATCTTGAGTGCTACTTTTGGTGACCGAATGCGGTCAGAATGTCATAGAAGCAGATCGAGATTATTTTGGCATTAGTTTTGACGTATATAGAATAAACTTAAAAATCAAATTATGTCTGGATATTATCTTTTAGCGGGGCTGATTTTTTTAGCCAGTTGGTGGGTCAGCAATACCCTGAAAAAGAAATTTGCGCATTACAGTAAGCTGCATTTGCGCAATGGAATGAGTGGTAAAGAAATCGCTGAGCAGATGCTCCAGGATAATGGTATTTATGACGTTCAAGTCATCTCCACTCCGGGTCAACTTACCGATCATTACAACCCGACGAATAAAACCGTTAATTTAAGCGAATCGGTATATCATCAGCGCAATGCAGCCGCTGCTGCCGTTGCTGCTCATGAATGCGGTCACGCCGTGCAACACGCTCAGGCGTATTCTTGGTTGACTATGCGCTCCTCCATAGTGCCCATGGTGGGTGTGGCCAGTAAGCTATCTAATTTTGTGATCATGATGGGGCTTATTTTGTCCGCTACGGGGTCCGCATTGGGCAGTTCACTATTTCTTTTGGGCATATTGCTTTTTGCCACGACGACCGTATTTTCTGTAATCACACTGCCTGTGGAATTCGACGCGAGTAAACGCGCTTTGGTTTGGTTGAAAACCAAAAATATGGTAACCTCAGAGGAGTTGAATGGGGCTGAAGATGCCCTGAACTGGGCCGCAAGAACCTACGTTGTTGCAGCGCTAGGATCACTAGCAACACTGATGTATTTCATTATGATTTTTCTGAATCGTCGATAAACCTCATTTTATCCCGCGACATTATTCGGGTTGTACCCCATATACGGCACATGGTGTTCCTGAAAAACAACGCCGTATTGTTCGAGTTCCTTTAATATCGGGGTATACACTTCTTTGGTGATCGGCAACTGTACACCTGGGTTTTTGATCACACCATTGAGGATTTTCAGGGCTGCAATGGCCACAGGCAGCCCCACTGTTTTAGCCATAGCGGTGTTCGTTTGATCGTCCCCGATAAGGACCATATTGCTGTCAATTTGTTTTTTCATCCCATTGATTTCATAACCGAATTTATGGTACATGACGATCATGTCTTTGTCTTGAGGTTCGAGCGTCCATTGATCCATCAATATTTTCTGCAAGGCCATAGCTGGGCTTGCATTGGGAATACCAATGGTTTTTTCGGTATTGAACAGGTCGAGTTCTTCGAGCTTACCCCACATGAGGTCGTCTTGATCAATTTTTAAGTTGTGGCGTAGTTTTAAGGCTACAGAATCTGTTGGGGAGTAGGGTAAAAATAAGTTGACAAACTCTTTGTAAGTCAAGTTTTCAGAATTCGGAATGAGGTAACTGTCGTCTGTCATGCCCAATTGAACGAACATATTCCAAGCTTTGCTAAAACCAACGTGTCTTATCGTTCCGCGGTAAAGAGTCAAAATGTCTTCGAGACCATAGATGGAACGATATTTTAACGAATTGCGGATGGCATAAGCTTCAAATCGTCCGTGCCCCTCGATGTCCAAAAATTCGGTTCTTCTGAAAAGGCGGTGGTATGGGATGTATTTATAGGTCCCTTCTTGAATAAATTCTGCAGCACCCCCTTGTCCGGCCAGAACCACATTACGTGGATTCCAGGTAAATTTATAATGCCAAAGGTTGGTATCACTCTCCGGGGCAATAAGGCCGCCAGTAAAGGATTCAAATAAGAGCATTTTACCTCCTTGAGTACGAATTTCATCGATAATTTTCATGGCACTCATGTGGTCGATTCCAGGATCTAGACCGCATTCATTCATGAACACCAAATTTTTGGCACGGACTTCTGCGTCGAGCTGCTCCATGGCAGGGCTAATATAGGAGGCAGTGACCATATACTTGCCGAAAGTCAAACAATCCTTGGCAACTTCCATATGCATGTGTGCGGGAAGCATTGAGATGACTAGGTCGTGCTCTTGGATCAAGGCTTGTCGCTGGGTCTGATGAGTCACGTCTAAAGCGATCGCACGAGTATGGGCTAAGCCTTGAATATTTTTGTTGGCCGCTTCGAGGGATAAATCAGCTACGGTGATTTGGAGTTCTTCTCTCGCGGCTTTTTCAGCGAGATAATGAATTAGATTTGTGGCAGATCGTCCAGCCCCGATAACAAGAATATGACGCATGTACTAATTTTTGTAGTTTTAAGGTCGATAGGTTGTTTTAACGAATATAGAAAATAAGAACCGGACCAAATGCAGCACAGAGATAAAATTCATGGAGTTGTTCTGAGTCTACTTGGGGCAATAACAGTAGCACTGGGAGCTTGGGGGGCTCATGGTCTACAAAATGCTATAACCCCGGAGGAATACAAGCGTTTCGAAATAGGTTTGTTTTACCAGGTCTTTCATTTGGTGGTGCTGTTAATTATGTGGTCAAGCCATAAAATAGCGCGTAAGTTTAAGCCATGGATTTATCGATTCATGGGCCTTGGAATCTTATTTTTTTCAGGGTCGTTATACCTTATGTCCATGGCAAAATTATTAGTACTCGATACTGGATTCATTGGGCCAATAACCCCAGTGGGCGGGCTTTTGTTAATTCTTCGGTGGTTGGCTTTGGGATGGGGTATTGTCAAAAAAAAACGCGGATAAAGTCTGTTAAAAAAACTTGATTCCAGCGACGATTTTTTACTTTTGCTTCAACAATCTAACGCAATTACGATGCACACAGACAGAAATTCGAAAACGATTTCGCTCGACCAGTATGGAATCATCGGGGCTCATGTCCATTATCAGCTTTCTCCAGAAGAACTTCAAAAAGCAACTCTTGACAATGCCATGGGAGTTGAAACCGACAATGGCACCTTGGCGGTGAATACCGGAGAGTTTACGGGCCGCTCGCCAAAAGATCGATTTATCGTAAAGGATGACATAACCCAAGATAAAGTATGGTGGGGTCCGGTAAATATTCCTTTTGAGTCGACTAATTTTGACGCACTCTATGATCGTGTCACTGATTATCTGGGTGAAAAAGAGCTCTACGTTCGCGATGCCTATGCCTGTGCAGACCTAAATTACAAGCTAAACATACGGGTCATTAACGAATATCCATGGAGCAATATGTTTGCCTCGAATATGTTTTTGCGCCCTAATCAAGGAATGCTCGAGTCTTTTACCCCAGATTGGTTGATTGTCAACGCCCCTGGTTTTATGGCGGACCCAAAGCGTGATGAAACTCGGCAACACAATTTTGCGATTTTGAATTTTACCCGCAAAATTGCTTTGATCGGAGGGACGGGGTATACCGGTGAAATTAAAAAGGGCATATTCTCTGCCTTGAACTTTATTCTGCCAGTAGAACGCCAAACACTCCCAATGCACTGCTCAGCTAACATAGGTGTCGATGGGGATACTTCCATTTTCTTTGGGCTTTCTGGAACTGGAAAGACCACCTTGTCTGCTGACCCAGACCGTCGTTTAATTGGAGACGATGAGCACGGTTGGACTAAAGAAGATACCGTGTTTAACTTTGAAGGGGGTTGTTATGCCAAAGTAATTAATTTGAGTCTGGACAATGAACCGGATATTTATCGTGCAATCAAACCGGGAGCCATACTGGAAAATGTAATTATGGATTCAACTGGCGTGGTGGATTACACGAACACTTCAATCACACAAAACACGCGAGTAAGTTATCCAATTGAGCACATTCCTAATATTCAGGTACCTTCTATTGGTAAGAACCCAAAGAATATATTTTTTTTAACGGCTGATGCCTTTGGGGTTTTGCCTCCCATCTCGAAGCTTTCTCCAGGACAGGCCGCGTATCATTTCATTAGTGGTTATACCGCAAAGGTCGCGGGCACCGAGGCAGGCATTGTTGAGCCGGTACCGAGTTTTTCGGCCTGCTTCGGGGCACCATTTATGCCATTGCACCCTACGGTTTATGCCGAAATGCTCAGCGATAAAATGCAAGCCGCTGGAGTGAATGTATGGCTCGTCAATACTGGATGGACTGGTGGTTCTTACGGTGTGGGACAGCGCATGAAGCTAAAATTTACCCGAGCCATGATTACTTCAGCGATGAATGGCTCTCTTGAAGAGGCGAACAAGGACAACTACCATATTCACTCGATTTTTGGTTTATCTCAACCTCGAGTTTGCCCTGGTGTGCCAACAGAAGTTTTAAGTCCCAGAAAGACTTGGAATGATGACCAGTCCTATTATAAGACCGCTCATAAACTGGCCAACTCGTTCAAAGAGAACTTTAAGAAGTTTGAGTCTTACGCCAACGAAGAGATCATGGCCGGAGGACCGCTGGTTTAATCTAATTTATTTCTTGTTATTGACGCTTTTGATGTAGCGCTCTAGAGCCATAGTCATAGATGGAGTCTCTGGAGTAGGTGCCTGGATGTCTACACGAAGTCCTTTATTAGTTGCGGCCTTGATGGTTGTGTTTCCAAACACAGCAATGCGTGTGTCGTTTTGTTGAAAATCAGGGAAATTTTCAAACAAAGACTCGATACCGCTCGGGCTGAAAAACACTAAAATATCGTAATAAACATCGCGCAAGTCCGACAAATCGCTTATTACGGTTCTATAAAAAGTGCCTTGCTTCCACTTGACTCCGAGTTCATCGAGAACATGAGGTACTTCTGGCTTTAATTTGTCTGTAGAGGGTAAGAGGAAATGCTCGCTTTTATACTTCTTGATCAGCGGAGAGAGTTCTTTAAAGGTACGTTTGCCGACATAGATTTTGCGTTTTCTATAAACGACATATTTTTGAAGATAATAGGCTACAGCTTCGCTTTGACAAAAATATTTCATGGTGTCCGGAACCTTGAATCTCAGTTCTTCGGCAATTCGGAAAAAGTGATCTACCGAGTTTCTACTGGTCAAAATTATTGCGGTATACTGACTCAAATCTACTTTCTGAGCGCGCACTTCTTTACTCGAAACGCCTTCGACATGAATGAATGGACGAAAGTCGATTTTGACCTTTTGTTTGTCGACTAGGTTAAAATATGGTGAGTTGTCAACTTTTGGTTCGGGTTGGGACACTAAAATAGTTTTCACCTTCATAAGCCTGTAAGATTTATCCTCATACCATAGCCGCCTGATACAGTAGGGCATATGGTGCTATTTCAAGTGCGCAAAGATATAAAATAAAATAGAAGAACTGCCTGTTGAGTACAGATGAATTGCGTCTGATGCTATAAATTATGGTTGCGCATAGGCCAAAAATCACTGCACTCGTAGTCAGTGGGAGGACTACCGCCATATTCAGTCGGCCAAAAAAAGCAACACTCAACACCAACAGCAAGATTAAGGCCATAAAGTGCTGAAAACTCAATCGCTGGTAGCGATAACTTGAGAGTATGTTTTGGCAATTCAAAAAATAACCCAAACACCAATCCAAAGTGTAGCGCAAAATCATCTAAATGCCGAATACAAGAATGGATTTTACAAAAAGACCGATGCTCAACATGCCGGTGCCTCGATGGTTTGCGTCTATAATCAGGGCGATCAGCAGTCCAAACCCCATGATTTGTATGAGAAACATCAGTATGTTGAAGGGATGAGTCATTGCTCTTTGACGGCCTTCAAGAGCAAAATATTTGTCGTTGATGGGCAGTAGTAGCAGTTCTTTCATGCGTTTGGGAAACCAGTAACGGAGTCCTGCGATCATGACCATGAGTCCAGTCAAGACAATAAGCAGCCAATCGCGGTCGAATTCTGTCCGAAGTAAATAATCCATTCAATTCATAAAATTACGCTAATTTTTCTTTTTGTAGCGTGCTTATGTAATGCTAGTATACCAGCTTGTGAGGAAAAAAAAGTACCTTTGATTAAAGTTTTGAAATGGCCGAAGGTCTTATTATCATTCCGACTTTTAACGAATCCGAAAACATTGAGAAGCTTTTGCGTAATGTCTTCTCTCTTCAGCGTATATTTTCAGTCCTTGTTGTTGATGACGGGTCACCAGACGGCACCGCACAAATCGTTGAGCGATTGATGGGCGAGTATCCCGAACAGTTGAATCTACTGAGTCGTCCCACAAAATCAGGTCTGGGAGGTGCTTATATCGCGGGGTTTAAGTGGGCCTTAAAACGGGACTTTGATTTGATATTTGAGATGGATGCTGACTTTTCTCATAATCCCAATGATTTAATTCGCTTGTACAATTGCTGTGCTAAAGAGGGTTATGATATGGCTATTGGCTCTCGTTACATCACAGGAGTAAATGTAGTCAACTGGCCGATGAGTCGCGTTTTACTCTCTTGGGGGGCCTCAAAATACGTGCAATGGGTCACCGGTATGGGAATTAAAGACACTACAGCAGGCTTTGTTTGCTACCGACGCAAGGTTTTGGAGTCTATGAATTTATCCAAGATTCGTTTTGTGGGTTACGCCTTTCAAATAGAGATGAAATACAAAGCGTATTTAAAGAGTTTTAAAATCAAAGAGATACCTGTGATTTTTACAGATCGTACCCGAGGTACGTCCAAAATGTCCAAAGGAATTATCGCTGAGGCAATTTTTGGGGTACTCAATATGCGTTTCAAAAAATTATTTAACAGTTTAGAGATATGAATCAGTCGATATTAATTAAGGGAGCCCAAGTGGTGAATGAAGGTCGAATTGAGACCTGTGATGTTCTGGTGATTGGTGATCGCATTGCAGAGGTGGCTTCTAGTATTAGTGCAAAGTCACCCAATACTCGGGTTATAGAGGCAGATGGCTTACACTTGATGCCGGGGATGATCGATGATCAAGTGCATTTTAGAGAACCAGGATTGACCCACAAGGCCACCATAGAATCTGAATCTAAAGCAGCTGTTGCCGGTGGAATTACCAGTTTTATTGAAATGCCCAATACGGTACCACAAGCCACAACAGCTCAAAAGGTTGAGGAGAAATTTGATATCGCGGCAAAAAGTTCCTGGGCGAATTATTCTTTTATGCTCGGAGGCACGAATGATAATCTGAAGGATTTAATTCAAGCCGATGCGACAAAGGTCGCCGGAATAAAGCTTTTTTTGGGTTCCTCCACGGGGAATATGTTAGTTGATGATCCGGAAGTGCTCGCCGCTATTTTTAAAAACACCAATATGGTGATCTCTGTGCACTGTGAAGATGAGCAGACGATTCGGGAAAATTTGGCCCGCCATATAGAGGAATACGGAGACGATATTCCCATGTCGTTGCATCCAGTTATTCGCTCGGAGGACGCCTGTTATCGGTCAAGTTCAACAGCCATAAAACTGGCTAAAAAACAGGGGGCTAGATTGCATGTTTTTCATTTGTCTACGGCTAAAGAAACAGCTTTATTTGATGCAGAAAAGGAGGTAACCAAAAAAAGAATTACCTCCGAAGTTTGTATCCATCACCTTTGGTTCAGTGATGAAGATTACCCCAGATTGGGGACTAAGATCAAATGGAATCCGGCCGTAAAAACCCCCAACGATCGCGCCGGTTTGCGAAAAGCGCTTTTGGAAGACCGTATCGATGTCATTGCAACAGACCATGCCCCCCATACTGCCGAGGAAAAATCGAATAAATATACCAGCGCACCTTCAGGAGGGCCCCTGGTACAACACGCCTTGGTCGCTCTTGTCGAATTGTATCACCAAGGGGTGATCTCTTTGGAGAAAATTGTTGAGAAATTCGCTCATAATCCGGCTAAACTTTTTGACATAAAGGATCGAGGATACATTCGACCTGGATACAAGGCAGATTTAGTTTTAGTGGATCTCAATGCCCCATGGACGGTGAATAAATCGAACATTCTCTATAAATGTGGTTGGTCTCCTTTTGAGGGGAATGTTTTTCAAGCGCGCATCATGCATACCTTAGTCAATGGTCAATTGGTGTATACCGAGGGAAGATTTCCTCAAAGAACCTACGGTGAACGCTTATTGTTTGACCGATAAAATCCTATTATGGTTTCACTTCAAAAGCAATTTGAGAGTTTTTGTAACCTAGTCTTGCTCTGTGTGATTGGGCTGCAGTTTACAGCCTGCCAAGATGTGGTACGCCCAGAGGAGCCTAAAACACTGATTTCCGAGGAGACGATGGTTGACATTCTTGTTGAGGCCTATCTCGGAAACGCGGCCAGGAGCAATAATAACCGAGTATTGCGTATGGGTGGTGTGCAGTTAGACTCCATTCTTTACGCTAAGTACGCTGTAGATAGTTTACAGTTTGCGGAGAATACGGTCTATTACGCATCTCAAATAGAGCCTTATTTACGGATTTTAAATGGAGTCGAACAAGAGCTTTTGGCAGTTAAAAAATCTTTGGATTCAATAGCTTTGATTGACGCCGAAAAACAAAAACAGGATAAACAGAGACTACTTGATTCTGCTAAGGCCAAGGTATTGGGGCAAAATATAATTCCTTCGGTGCGCCAATGATCCCCGCATGCCACAAAGTGGGCTTAGTTGATGCGATAGGGGGCATGACGGCATACGCGCTGAAGGGTCTGATTGAGATCACGGTAAGTGAGGCCCGAATGATGCTTGGCAAGTGTTCCATCATAAGTCGCGGGTTCAAACATGGCATCGATATAAGCTTTGGGTAATTTTTGAGGTTTTCTTGTGATCCAAGCACGAATAAAATCTAAATAATGTCCTAAGAGTCCAACCCATTTCGGGACACTAAATTTTGGAGCCTTATCTGAACCTAAAGCACGACCAATTTTTTTCAATACTTCTAAATAGCTCAGGTTGTGCCCTACTAATGTGAGTGATAGATTGTGTTTATCTTGTTCCATAAGGCTGATGGCAAAATCAGCAACATCTTTGGCATCGATAAAGCCGGTGCCTCCCGGCGGATACCATTTGGGCTGAGTGCTGACAAACTTCAAAAGAAAACCGCTGCCACTGCGCCAAAAACCTTCTCCGAGAATAACCCCGGGCCTTAGAATCAGTGTTTTTAGACCTTCTTGCGCGCCTCGCAAGACCTCGAGTTCACCTCCATACTTCGTTAAACCGTAGGGCTCCTTAAATACAGGGTGGTCAAAAGAGTCTTTTTGTTTATCGACATTCTGTCCTAGTGCAGCTATACTGCTGATATAACATAGCTTTTCAACCTTAGCTTCGAGGCTACAGTTTACGATATTGGCTGTACCCGTAGTGTTGGTGCTCTTGAGTTCACGATGCCGGCGCCACTCAAAATTTATGAGTCCAGCCACATGATATACTTCATTAACACCAACTAAGGCCTCAGAGAGCGTGCTGAGATCATTGATGTCGCACTGAATCCATTCTATTTGATCAAAAGAAGCAAGGGGATCATCAAAGTAATATGAGAATACTTCTCGGACTTTGTCAAGGCGCTTTGGATTGCGATAAAGTGCCCGAATCTGCTTATTTTTTTTCGATAATGCAGCCAAAATATGAGCCCCTAAAAATCCCGATCCTCCAGTTACCAATATCATAGTTCTAAGGTACAGTTTTAAGGGGTATTGGCCGAAATAATTATCGGTGAACTTTAGTTTTTTGAATTAGGCCATTATCTTTGCTCAAAACCGAAATAGTCATGCCGAAAAACTTTATTCAGGAGCTTCAATGGAGAGGAATGATTCATGATGTTATGCCTGAAACCGAGGAGCATTTAAATCAATCGATGCGTTCGGCCTATGTCGGCTTTGATCCTACTGCTGATTCACTCCATATTGGGAATTTAGTGCCAATAATGCTTTTGGCTCATTTGCAAAGGTCTGGGCATCGCCCCGTAGCCCTAGTAGGTGGAGCGACAGGTATGATTGGAGACCCTTCAGGAAAGTCAAATGAACGCCAATTGCTCGACGAAAAAACCTTACGTCATAATCAAAAGTGTGTCAAAGAACAACTGTCGCATTTTTTGGACTTTGACAGTGGTGCTGAAAACCAAGGATTGTTGGTCAACAACTATGATTGGATGAAGTCCTTTAGTTTTTTGGATTTTATTAGAGATGTAGGCAAGCACATTACGGTCAATTATATGATGGCCAAGGATTCGGTAAAAAATAGGATTAAAGGAGAGGATGGAGATGGCATGTCATTTACCGAATTCACCTATCAGTTGGTTCAGGGCTATGACTTTTTACATCTTTTTAGAGCCCATGATTGCACGCTTCAAATGGGGGGTAGTGATCAGTGGGGCAATATCACTACCGGAACAGAGCTCATTCGTCGCATTGGGCAGTCCAAAGGTTATGCTTTGACTTGTCCTTTGATTACCAAAAGTGACGGCAGTAAATTTGGAAAGAGTGAAGGGGGTAATATATGGCTTGATCCAAAACGAACTTCGGCTTATAAGTTCTATCAATATTGGCTCAATACCAGTGATGAGGACGCCGAGCGTTACATCAAAATTTTCACTTTTCTTGATCGAAAAGCTATTGAAGGACTAATTGCTGCGCATCAAGAAGCCCCGCATTTAAGGACGCTCCAGAAACGACTGGCCCAAGAAGTCACGCAGACCGTACATGGGCAGGTGCAATATCAGAATGCCGTTTTGGCTTCCGAAATTCTCTTCGGCAAGGCGACGGATCAAGAGCTCAAGCGCCTAGACCGCAGTACTTTTTTAGAGGTTTTTGATGGTGTGCCGCAAGCCCAGGTGTCACGTGATACAATCGATACTGGACTTGATATTATTGCTGCCCTTGTGGCGCAATCCGGTTTTTTAAAATCAAATGGTGAAGCGCGTCGCGCTATTGATCAGGGGAGCATTTATGTCAACAAGACAAGAGTGGATGGTGACTGCGTCATTGGCCCAAATGATTTAATTGACCAGCAGTTTATCCTACTGCAGCGCGGTAAAAAGAATTATTTCATCCTCAAAGTATTATAAATAGAGCGACAATGGACATTCGCTCCAGATCACGTCTCAAATTAGTGCAAATAGTCGTTACAAAAAGTGAGTGGCTTGCGGATAAGGTAACAGTGCACTGATCAGCACTGCGATGCTCTCCTTGACAATGAGGGTAATGCTGATGATGCTCGCAGACACAATTAGGGCTACTGCCAGATTGTTGTTGCGTATCTCTCGATACTCATCAATGCCTCGGGTCAAGAGCGAAAACAGACCAAAAACCGCCGAATTTATCATCAGTGTGATCAAGAATCCAATAGTCAGATAGAGCGCCGAGTACAATATTATTGTTTGGTAGTCCGGGTTATTGCCTTGAGTTGTTGCCACGCGCACTACTTGTGTGATTTGCGGTAATATTTCACTCAAAATAAGACCAATATTAAAGACAAGTCCCGAGAACAAAACCGTAAAGGCCATGTCTTTGCCGCTGAGATCATTTTGTTTGAAAAATAAGCGTCTCAGAATACCGTAAGATACATAGATGACCCCAACACTAATGAGCAGTGAAAAAATAATTTCAAATAAAGCCAGATAAAAAAGTGGTGTGTTCATAGGATAAAATTAAGCATTAGGCTGTTTAATTCATGATAGGGTCATTGGTTAAGACAACATTCCAAAAATTCATATTGCTGATATGAGGGGGTAAAGTACCCAAAACGTGATACGGTGCCGTAGTCTCCCAAACGAGATATTTTTTTCCGTAAAATAGTTTGTATTGTCCGGTTTGGGGAAGATTTAGTCCCAATATTGAATGACGATAAACGTCGCTATTGAGGATGGCAACATCATAATTAAACGCACTGAGTACGCTAAAAAGGAAGACTGTGCGCGTATCACAATCTCCCTTTAGATTTTTCATGAATCCTAGTGGTGTTTGTAAACCAAAAGGTTGGTCGCCAAGACAACAATCGGGACAGTCGCTAAAGAGTTCCAGAATCCACTCTTCATTGTGCTGTGTTTGGTCACAATTCTTCGGCAAAATCAAGGCATATGGTATGTTCTGAATGCAACTCACGATCATTTCAGCGAATAATTCTGCCGACATGGGCTGTTGCTGATAAATCTGATAAAAGGCATCCAGAATCAAATCGAGTTTTGGACTGCTCTCCTGCACCATTTGTGCGTAGAGCGCCCCCCAAAAATTCGTTGACGCCTCTGGGTTCATCATTTTATGGGACGCTATGGCTTGAGAGACATCCTTATGTCGAACTATTAGATTGGACTGGTAGGCGTTACCGTAATTATTTTGCCATAAGCGATTATGGTGATAAACCACTACACTGTCTTTGTCCTTGTCGATCCAAAACTTCTGGGTGCCAATGGGAGGATTATTTACACTTTTCTCTTGGGCATTATCATTCAAGGATTCAAGTAAACTGCGCATGACCATGATCGCCAATACAAGTATCATAACACCATAGATGAGCGATCGATTTTTTACTGCTTTACTCATGCCTCTAGCAATAAATTACAGCCACGAATGTCGCTATGGTCAAAGCGGCCTAATAGTGAAAACCGACCATCGGAATAGGTTTTGCCTAAATCTTGAGTGGCAATAAACGCGCAAGAGTAGACATTAGCCAAATCGATAATATTGATACCGCCAGTGCGCTGGTCTACAAGAGTCATCGGGTCTTCTGGGTCTCTGGTGAGCACACGCATCCAAGGTGGTGTTTGGAATGTTCCTCCTGTGGTGGCATAAGCCTGCGACATGAGTTCGGTCATGCCATATTCACTGTGAATATTCGGGAGTCCAAATTGTTTGGAGAGTTCCTGGTGTAGGGCAGCTTTAGTCCACTCTGCTCTTTTTCCTTTCATCCCGCCGGTTTCCATGATGATCGTGTCTTTTGAAAGATTCCAAGGTCCGATTTGCGCCAGGTCCAACAAAGCGTAAGACACCCCCAATAGTAAAACCCGTTTTCCCGAAGCATTCAATTGGTGCATTAATTGATAAAGCTCTTTGAGTTGATCCAGATAAAACCCACTTTTTGGGTGACCACTTTGCTCAATCAAGGCATTAGCCATGTACACTAATGAAGACCCAGTCCGTTCCAGATATGAGGGCAAAAGAGCAAGGACTACATATTGGTCTACAGGGCCATAAATGCGAGTAAATGCCTTACTAAAGCAGCGCTCATAAAATGTCAAATCCGGCACATGATGAACGCTCGGAGTATTTCCCGTGGTGCCACTCGAAAGAAATTGCTCTTGTGCTCTAGCATTTTGATGCAATATTTTATGGTTTTTAAATAAGCCAATGGGTAAAAAAGGAATTTGAGAGACACTTTTTATTTTGGCTGGAGTTTTTCCCAATAAATCACAATAGGTCTTGTAGGGAGCCACATGGTGATATTGCTCGGCAAAAAGAGAAAGGGCGATGTCGTCGAACTCTTTTGTAGTTAAGGGTAAAAAAATACGCTCTTTAAGTTGCTCGGTCAGGGACATAGCCAAAAATAATGAATATTGCTGCAAGTGTTCTCAAAAAGCTCAAGACCTTTTTATTTTTTGATGATTTTCTGGGTACTAAAATTATCGGAATCGGCAATATTTAAGAAGTACAAGCCACTGTTTAAATGTGCGATACCCCAGGATTCTTGAGTGACATCTCCACGCCATACAATACGGCCAAAAATATTTTGAATATATATTTCCTTTAACGCTGAGGGTCGACGCGTCAGGGAAAAATTATAGTCGATGGGATTGGGGATGACTGCCGTTTGATGCTGTAGATGATCTCGTGCCCCTAATTGACCCTGAAATTGGACATGGTCAATGTAAAAAGCTTCACTGCTGGCATTATTTCTTGCCTCCACCACAAGTTGTGCGCTATCGAATTCAGAGATAGAGGCGCTAAGGCTCAGCCACCTCCCTTCAATATTGAGGTCATCTATATCGCTCCCCGTAGTCTCGAGTAGATCAATTTTATCCCCATTAATGGGATTGGTGACATAAATCGCGAGGCGATCTGAGTTGGATGCATTCTGTGTGCCATCGCCCTCATAGGTCGATTCTTTAATAAATACTTGGCAAGAAACTATAACCTCTGACCACTCACTCAGACTAACTTCGGCGAAATTCAGTGTAAAATTTCCATCGATGTCACTCATGACATAGCCTTGACTTCCTTCATAAAAGCTCCCAACTGTCGCAATGTCGTCGGTAATTCCGACTTGATCTCCATCGCTAAGGCCGTTGCTGGGGTCGTCGTAAGGCGTATAAAATGCATGATATCCTAATTGATTGTTGTTTGAATCGACGTTGAGTATGGGTTCTTCAAAATTATTGATCAGTGGATGCGGCGTGTTGGGGTCCTCAAGGTCGTGATAGAGACTGCTGTAGGTGGGTTGCGCCTCGAAATTGGCGATGAATAGTTCTTGGGCTTGTGCGAGGTGAATCACAATGAGACAAAACCCTGTCATAACATGTTGTTTCATGATTTTTGTGTTTTAATATGATACAAATTTGGCAGGGAGTTATACGGGTGACTAGGTCACCGTAAAGCGATGTAAATCAATAGAACGCAGTTCTTGTAAATACTTTGGCTAATTTAAACCAGTGTGCGTATTTGACCTAAATCATGTACTGCGAATGCTTAAATTTGCAGGTGTTTTTTATAAAATCACAAGACATTATCTTGTGTTACCTTATGGTTAATAATTGGGGTAAATTTGACCCGACACTCAATAAAATGTATCTTTAACATCATCCTCGCGTAAAGGTCATGAAGAAAAAAGACATCACAATTTTATTGGTTGACGACGAACCAGATATCCTTGAAATCGTCGGTTATAATTTGTCCCAAGAAGGTTATTCGGTAATCACAGCCGAAAATGGACTTCGGGCTTTAGATCAGGCCAAGAAACACAAACCACACTTGATCATCTTGGATGTTATGATGCCCGAAATGGATGGCATTGAGGCCTGTGAAAAACTCCGTGCTATGCCCGAGATTTCCGAAAGTGTGATCACATTTTTAACCGCCAGGGGTGAAGATTATTCACAGTTGGCTGGATTTGAAGCCGGAGCAGATGATTACATCACCAAGCCTGTCAAGCCCAAAGTACTCGTGAGTAAAGTCAAGGCCTTGCTGCGTCGCTATAAAGAGGCTCAGGAAGCCCCGCAGAACTTAAAATTAGGAAATTTAACCATCAATCGTGAGGAATATAAAATCATCAAAGACAAAAAAGAGATGTTGCTTCCTCGAAAGGAATTCGAACTGCTTGCTCTATTGGCCTCGAAGCCAGGCAAAGTATTTAAGCGTGAGGAAATATTGGATGTCGTCTGGGGTAATGAAGTCATTGTCGGTGGAAGAACCATTGATGTGCACATACGAAAGTTGCGCGAAAAAATTGGAGATAATCGATTCAAAACAGTCAAAGGGGTCGGTTATAAGTTTGTAGAGTAATGGTTGCGCCTAAATCTCAAACCACCAAATTTGCCTTGAAATTGGCAGCCATAATTACCGTTATGGCTATTTTTTTAGCCTTGCTATTTCAGAATATTCAAACAGGAAAAGCTTGGTGGTTATGGCCACTGGTTGGAGTGGCCTTTTTTGGAGCGGCCTTTTTTCTCATCAGTCAACTCACTCAGCGCCTGATCTATAAACAAATCAAAAAGTTATACCGAGGAGTTCAAAGTTTAGAGCAAACACAACTCGAGCGCTCACCGGTCACTACAGACCTCAATGCATTGACTCAGGAGGTTGAGCGTTTTACCGAAAATCGACAACTGGAACTGACTACCCTAAAAGATAGAGAGGCGTATCGCCGCGAATTCATGGGGAATGTAGCTCATGAATTAAAGACACCATTGTTTACCGTTCAGGGTTATGTCTTGACTCTTCTCGACGGAGCAATGAAAGATAAAACGGTGCGTAAAAAATATTTACAACGGACCAACAAGGCTGTCGAGAGACTCATTTATATCGTTAAGGACTTAGACATGATCACCAAGATCGAAATGGGTGGATTGACCCTCGAGCGTGAATCTTTTAATATAATCGAGCTCATTCAAAATGCCTTTGACCTTCTCGAGATGAAGGCAGAGGGTAAAGAGTTGTCTTTAGTTTTTGATAAAGAATATAAAGACAGCATAATGGTCCATGCGGATCGCGAACGCATTCAACAAGTTTTGACCAATCTTGTCGATAATTCAATAAAATACGGAAAAACAGGGGGTACGACAGAGGTTGCTATAGACCATCTCAATAAAAATAGATGTTTGATTCGGGTAACCGATAACGGAGAAGGAGTCGAGCAGAAAGATCTGGGGCGACTTTTCGAGCGATTTTATCGCGTGGACAAAAGCGGCTCTCGTGCAGTTGGTGGGAGTGGTTTGGGACTGGCGATTGTAAAACATCTCATCGAGGCGCACAACGAAAAAATATACGTCGAAAGCCAGTTCGGAGTGGGTTCTGAATTTTCATTCACTCTGGAATATGCCAAATAGTTTACTTAATTTTTCTTTTTGTGCCTTGTGGGGCCAACCATCATAGGTTTTGAGTTGTTTTAATAGTATCGGATCAAAGGAGGATTGGGCGCAATAGGGGGCGATCAAATTTTGACTCAGTCTTTTGGCTAAATATTCTTGTTCGTATTGTCCTGGAGTTGGGATAAAAAATGCTGGAGTTTTTGTTTTTGCCAAATCCATCACTGTGGTGTAGCCAGACCGACAGATAACCAATTTACTTTGATTGATTAATTGCTCTAAAGACTTTGAGGTTAAGAAATTAAAAATTTCAATACCGTCAATGGTCTCGACCGTCGGAGTGTCTTGAATTACCCCACAAACCATGACTACTTTTTTGTTGTAATCTTTAAATTTTTCACGCATTATTTGCTCAAGAATACTCCGCTGGGGTTCAGGACCTGAGAGCAGTATGAGTATGTCAATAGATCGGTTTAAATTTTCTTTTTTCATCCGACTTATCGGTCCAAAATAGGCCACGGGAAATTTGAAACCAGGATCTTGACTCAGGATACCACTAAGGGCGTCTTGACCTTCGTAATCGGGGACCCAACATTGGTCAAAGCGCTTAATAACACGCTGATGAAACCAGCTGGTGAGTGGCGTCGACCAACCACTGAGTACTTGTATTTGATGCGTTATGAATACAGAGGGAATACCATGGTGGCGTACGCCAAATCTATTGTCGCTGATAATCCCTGTAATGCCGTATTTTTTGACTAAAGATTGTGTGACCTTTTGCTCAGCACGCATGACCTTGGTAATACGAGGTATTTGTACGAACAATTGCCACTTAAACCGTTTGGGATTTTTAGTGTAGGTAATGTTGTAGGCGGGTAATGGTTCAGCAGGCAGGTCGGGAAACTCTTGTTTGAGTAGGTCCAATGCCCCCATGTCTGATGCGATCACTACTTTAAAGCCTTTCTTTAGGAGTTTTCGAATAATGGGAATACAGCGGGTGGCATGTCCGAGACCCCAATATAAGGGCGCGACCAAAATTACACCACTTTGTTTTTTGGATTTAAACGAGTATTGATTCTCTTTCATTAACGCAAAAGTAGACCATATTCCTAGACCACTATATTATTGTAATTTTACCAAATAATTAAAGTAAGGTTGTGGGAAGTAAAAACAAGCTCAAGCGATTTAAAGAAAACGAAACCTTTAACAATGTCATTCAGCCAAAGCGCGATGAGCTATTGGCCGGTGAATTTGCGATGAAAGGTCAATGGCGTTCTTCTTTTTTTAAAAATAACAACCCGATAGTCTTGGAACTTGGGTGTGGTAAAGGCGAATACACTCTAGCGCTTGCCCAGCGCGACCCCGACAAAAACTTTATTGGAATTGACATCAAAGGAGCGCGTTTTTGGAGAGGGGCTAAAACCGCGCTCGAAGACAATCTCAATAATGTTGGTTTTTTAAGGATTCAAATAGAATTGTTGACCCATTGCTTTGCCCAAGGGGAAATCGATGAAGTATGGATTACTTTTCCCGATCCACAGATTAAATACAAACGCACGAAGCATCGTTTGACCAATCGTGAGTTTCTTGAGAAATATCAGCAAGTCCTGCGCCCCGGAGGCTTAGTCCATCTCAAAACTGATAGTGAATTCATGCATGGATATACTCTTGGGCTCTTGCATGGTCTTGGTCAAGAAATACATTTCGCCCAGCACGATGTTTACGGGGCTACAGGTGCTCCAGAGATTGTCACGCAAGTGCAGACGTTCTACGAATCTCAGTATTTGGCTCAGGATAAGAAAATTACCTATGTAAGTTTTTCGTTACACCACCTCTAATCCTTAATTTTAAAGCGTCAAGCAAAACAATTAATTCTAATGGGCGCAGCAATCAATTTTCTTGTCGGTTATTTGGCTGCTTTTATTGGCCTGATTCCTCCGGGTTTGTTAAACATGACTGCTGCAAAAATTGGGGTCAAACAAGGGCGTAAACCCGCATTAATATTTAGTTTAGGTGTTTTGTTTGTGGTCTGTATTCAGACGGGAATCGGTCTTTTATTTGCACGATACTTAGAGCGTCATCCAGAAATTGTCGCTATCCTACAAAAAGTAGCTCTGGGTATTTTCCTGGCATTGACCTTTTATTTTTTTGTATTGGCCAAAGACAGCAGACGAGAAGTCCCTCAAGGGGTAAAGCGATCCAAAACTAATCGATTTCTATATGGGGTTTTGTTAGGGACATTAAATGTTTTGCCCATCCCGTATTGGGTTTATATCAGCATTAGCTTTGGTGCTTTTGGATGGTTCTTTTTTGATCCGGCAATTATCGGGTGGGCCATTTTAGGTTCAGGCTTGGGTACCTTTAGCATGTTGATGCTCTATATTTATTTCTTTCGTCGCCAATTACCAGTCGGCAACTTTGGATTTAATGTAAATTATCTGCTGGGAGTGATCACTGCGTTAATATCCGCAATAACCATAATTCGTATATGGCAGAGCATGTAAAACTCGAGAAAAGTGATTTTTTTCAGCGCGTTTACAGAGTCGTTCGCGATATTCCCCATGGGCGCGTATGTACTTATGGGGCCATTGCTAGAGCTATCGGTGCGCCAGGCTCGGCAAGAACTGTAGGTTATGCCATGAACGCCTCACACAGTCTACCCGATGTCCCTGCGCACAGGGTGGTTAATCGCAATGGAATGCTCAGTGGGAAACATCACTTTCCAGGTAAGGATACCATGCAGCGATTGCTGGAAGACGAGGGTGTAGCGGTCACCAATGATCGTATCGCTGATTTTGATCGACTGTTGTGGGTGCCAGAGCCACTTGTTTAAACCCTCCCAAATCTCAAAAATTTCGCATTATTTTATATCTATAGGCCAGTCTCAAACATGCTTTAAAAGGGCTATGTAAAGACCAATTTTCTCGGTATATTTGCCCTTTAGAATAATTCTAAATACGGAAGAAGGCCATGCAGAAAAAGGATATAATAAACCTCTTAGACCAGCTTACATTGCCCGGTGAAGGGCAAAGCATCAGTCAAAGCGGTGCCGTGAGTAATATCAATATTTTTGGCAAGGAGATAGTCATTGACCTGACCTTAAAAACACCAGCCTTACATATTAAAAAGCGCGTTGTAGCCGATATCACTAAGGCCATTAAAGAAGAGTTTGGTGAGGAAGTCTCTCCCAAAATCAATATCAAAGTACCTGCTGCCCCTGCACAAGGCGCTCAACTCATAAAAGGTAAACCCATTAAGGGGATTCAAAATATTGTGGCCGTTGCTTCAGGTAAAGGTGGTGTAGGCAAGTCTACAGTGACTGCAAATTTGGCCATCACATTAGCTGAGATGGGTTTTAAGGTAGGTGTACTAGATGCCGATATCTATGGGCCGTCGATTCCCATTATGTTTGATGTGGCAGGCCAACGTCCCTTATCTGTTGAAGTGGAGGGGAAAAGTAAAATGAAGCCCATCGAACAATATGGAGTCAAGGTGTTATCCATTGGGTTTTTTACCCAACCCAATCAAGCAGTAATTTGGCGAGGGCCTATGGCTGCCAAAGCGCTCAATCAAATGATATTTGACGCGGCTTGGGGTGAATTGGATTTTTTAATTGTCGATTTACCTCCAGGTACGGGTGACATCCATTTGAGCATAATGCAGTCCTTGCCTATTACTGGGGCTGTTGTTGTCAGTACTCCTCAAAATGTGGCCTTGGCCGATGCGCGCAAAGGAGTGGCGATGTTCGCTCAAGAACATATTCAAGTCCCTGTATTGGGTATGGTCGAAAATATGGCTTATTTTACTCCAGCGGAACTGCCGGATCACAAGTATTATATTTTCGGACAAAGCGGTGCGCGCAATTTAGCCGAAGATTTAGATATAGAATTTTTAGGAGAGATTCCATTAGTTCAGAGCATAAGAGAATCAGGAGATATTGGACGCCCTGCGGCACTTCAAGTCGGTACGTCTGCCGCTGAGGCCTTTGTCGACATGACTCGTGAAGTGGTGCGTCAAACGGTGCGGCGAAACGAAGATTTGCCGCCTACAGAGGCCATTAAGATAACCACAATGGCAGGATGTAGTGCCGTAAAAACAGCGCAATGAATCAAGAGTCATTAACCCAGAGAATCGAGCTAGCCTTAGAGGAAATTCGTCCGTTTCTTCAAAATGATGGAGGAGATATTGTTTTGGTTTCTGTTGAGCAAGACAAGGTAGTTGTGCGTCTGGAAGGAGCCTGTGTGGATTGCTCAGTCAATCAAATGACACTGAAAAGTGGCGTAGCCATGACCATACAGAAATACGCTCCGGAGATCAAAGAGGTCGTAAATGTTTAAATCCGTTTAGCCTCCGAGTAAAGAGAAAAGAGAACAGTGGTCATTATGCAAAGCAATAAGGCACATTAACGTGGCCTAGAAAAAACACTAATTTGTGATACAATCAGATATATTAATCATCGGTGCAGGACCAACGGGTTTGTTTACAGTTTTTGAGGCAGGCTTGCTCAAACTCAAGTGTCACTTAATTGACGCATTGCCTCAACCCGGTGGTCAGTGTAGTGAGATTTATCCAAAAAAGCCCATATACGATATACCGGCCTATCCTGAAATACTTGCCGGGGATCTGACCGAGAGATTGATGGAGCAAATTGCACCATTCTCTCCCGGATTCACATTGGGAGAACGCGCAGAAACGCTCACAAAACAAGAGGACGGTAGCTTTATCGTAACGACAAACTTAGGTACTGAGCATCACGCGCCGGTAGTCGCTATTGCCGGCGGTTTAGGGAGTTTTGAGCCGCGGAAACCTCCGATAGATGACCTTGAACAGTATGAGGGTAAAGGTGTGGCTTATTTTATTAAAAACCCTGAGCAGTATCGCGACAAACATGTAGTTATTGCAGGTGGTGGTGATTCTGCCTTGGATTGGAGTATATTTTTGTCAGATATTGCCGCCTCCGTGACACTAGTGCACCGCCGCAATGAATTCCGTGGTGCACTCGACAGTGTTGAGAAGGTTCAGGAGCTCAAGAACAAAGGAAAAATTCGCCTAATTACCCCGGGTGAGGTGGTCGGTTTGTCGGGGGATAATGCTTTAAGTGCCGTTCAGGTCAAGTTAGATTCAGATACACAAACTATTGATTGCGAAGCGTTTATTCCTCTTTTTGGCCTGGCACCAAAATTAGGTCCTATAGCAGATTGGGGACTGGAAATTGAGAAAAATGCCATCAAGGTGGATAACTCCTTGGATTATCAAACCAATATCCCGGGTGTTTATGCCATTGGTGATGTCAATACTTATCCAGGTAAACTAAAATTGATTCTTTGTGGTTTTCACGAGGCGACTTTGATGTGTCAGAGTGCGTATAAACGTATTTTTCCGGATCGTCGTTATGTTATGAAATATACCACTGTAGGCGGTGTTCAAGGTTTTGACGGTACGAAAAAAGAGGCGCCTAAAGCGGTAGTTAAATCGATTGATTAACAGTTGTACAGCGGAGCATCACCCATAGATCATCACTCAAACATGGCTCAAGACATCACAATTTTTATAACTGATCGCGAGGGACAAGCGCATGAAATTAAGGCCCCTACAGACATGAATATGAATCTGATGGAGGTGATTCGAGCCCATGAATTGGCTGATGAGGGAACAATAGGAATCTGTGGTGGTATGGCCATGTGTGCTTCATGCCAAACTTATATCGAAAGCGATCATAGCCTGCCAGAACAAAATGATGATGAACGCGCCATGTTGGCAGAAGCCTTTTATGTAAAAGATAATTCGCGCTTGGGGTGTCAATTGTTTATTACCCCTGAACTTGATGGACTTAAAGTCACAATTGCACCACCAGATGCTTAAATCACTTGTGGCTCTGTTAGGTGTTTAATTTCTGCCAAGACACCATCCCATAGTTGTTTTCGGTAATTCAAGGCTTCTTTAGCCGTCTCGGTGACCTCTTGCCATTTAGTTGTGTCATTCCCACATAATTGTTCTATCATCTTGATGGCCAGCGGGCCATGTGTATCGTCATCCAGCTCAATATGGCGTTGAAAATAATGATGGAATCCTTTGAGGTTTTCGTGTGGAAACTGCCGCTGTATCGAAAGGATAATTGCGGTAAACATTTGTGGAATTAAATCCTCTCGGCCAAAAGTGAAGGCCGCTGCGATTTTATGAGGCTCCCCTGAATCGATTACAGAAAAAGTAAAATGCATGAAGGTTCGAACAGATTCTGGGATCGCACTATTATCAGCCGCTTGATACCAAGGCGTCCCTCGTTTTATGTCTTCTACAAAACTGGTGATTTCATCTGTTGAGGCACCGGCATCGGACATGGCTTTGAGGTACATTTCAAAATGACTTTTTCGAGTCCCATCAATGTCTAAATCCGTTTCTTCGGCCAAGACAATTTCATTGATCAAATAGCGAATTTCTGGGTCACCCACGGGGATCCAGGGTAAGGTCGTGGCGGTTAGTTTTATTTGTAGAGATTTGAGTAGCGACATAAAATCCCAAACCGCAAAAATATGATGCTCCATGAAGCGCTTTAGATCCTCCGGTCGCTCAATCTTGTGATAAAGCGGGTGATTAACTATCTCTTCTTGCAAGGACTCAATCTGTTCAAGGACGCTACTGATCATAGTTATTTTTATGACAAAATAAAAGGCTTATTCCATAAGGAAAAAGCCTTGGTAATTGATTTTTCTGATATTATTATTTGAAAGCGTTTTCGCCTGTTATGTCCAAACCGGTAATCAACAGGTGAATGTCGTGGGTTCCTTCATAGGTGATGACGCTCTCCAGATTCATCATATGACGCATGATGGAATATTCTCCTGTGATGCCCATACCTCCGAGTATTTGGCGTGATTCTCGAGCAATATTCAATGCCATCGCCACATTATTGCGCTTGGCCATCGATATTTGCGCTGAGGTAGCGCGCCCTTGATCTTTAAGTTGTCCAAGACGCAGAGCCAAAAGTTGGGCTTTGGTGATCTCGGTGATCATTTCAGCTAGTTTTTTTTGTTGTAACTGAAAACCCGCTATGGGTTTGCCAAATTGAATGCGTTCCTTGGCATAGCGCAGTGCAGTGTCATAGCAATCCATAGCAGCACCAATAGCCCCCCATGCGATACCGTATCGCGCAGAATCAAGGCATCCCAGTGGTGCCCCGAGTCCCGGATTTGTTGGGCAATAGGTTCTCTTTAGGTACTTTGACGTCTTGAAACAGCAATTCTCCTGTCGCAGAGGCTCTCAAGGACCATTTGTTGTGCGTTTCGGGAGTAGTGAATCCTTCCATGCCGCGTTCGACGATGAGGCCGTGGATGCGCCCTGATTCGTTTTTGGCCCACACAACAGCAACGTCGCAAAATGGCGAATTAGAGATCCACAATTTTGCGCCGTTGAGTAGATAGTGGTCTCCTTTATCTTTAAAGTTAGTCACCATACCCCCCGGGTTGCTTCCGAAATCTGGTTCGGTCAGTCCGAAAGACCCCATCCACTGGCCAGTGGCGAGTTTTGGAAGATATTTTTTTCTTTGTTCTTCGTTTCCATATTGCCAGATGGGGTACATCACTAAGGACGATTGGACAGAGGCCGTACTGCGCACTCCGCTGTCGCCGCGTTCAATTTCTTGCATGATGAGCCCATAAGCGATTTGATCGAGTCCAGCACCGCCGTATTCTTCAGGGATGTACGGACCAAAGGCCCCAATTTCTGCTAAGCCTGGAATAATGGACTTTGGGAACTCCGCTTTTTGTGCAGCCTCCTCGATAATTGGAGAGACATCGCGTTTAACCCAAGCCCTTGCAGCATCTCGGATCAACTTGTGTTCTTCCGTGAGTAAATCATCTAAATTATAATAATCAGGAGCTTCAAATAAATCCGGCTTCATGTGCGTAGTTTTGATCTCACAAATTTATAAAGTCCCTGCGGATTGACCTACATTTTCATATAAAATTCACGGACCAGTGCCTTGTATTGATCTGTGTAAATATGTCTTTGGTGTTCAATAATTAATTCGTCTTGTCGCGGGCTACAATTCGTATTTTTTTGCGTTATTTTTTGGCATTCAACGAGTATTCTCTTGAATGGGCTGTTGACATGCCCGCGTACCTTGGTCATACGCGCGAGCGCAAAATCAAATTTTTGAAGAATTTTCTGCAAATGATATTCTTGTGCAATGGGTAAAATAAGAGCAAGGCGCCCGTCATGAGACAAAAGTTGACTGGCCCCGCTAACCAAATCAGCCAAAGGGAGTGCGGTCATGTCACGCGCTAGCTTTCTGCTGTTATTGGGGCTGTCTCCATGATCAAAAAAAGGAGGATTGCTCACAATTAAATCGTATTTATCGTCAATTTCTTGAACGAATTCTTGAAAACTCGCGTGATAGTTGAAGAGGTTTAAATCCCAGAGGCTTCGCTCAAAATTTTCGACACCTTGTTCAAAAGCATCGGCGTCCAATTCGACTCCATCGATCTCTGCCTCTGGGCATCGTTGTGCCATCATCAGTGCTATTAAACCAGTGCCACTACCAACATCGAGAATACGGCGCGTATCACTGCTGATCTCGGTCCAAGCTCCAAGTAAAACACCATCGGTTCCCACTTTCATGGCACATCGCTCTTGAGCAATAGTGAATTGCTTAAATTGAAAAATTGAAGAGGCCATTACAGGTAGAGGTCAAGTAGTCCGTCTGGTGTGTGAACCACAATGGTTTTATTGTCTCGATCTACGGCATCGATGAATTCATCGATAATCGGAATGAGAATTTCTTTGCCTTGACAGTTGATCTCAAAAAGAGCTTGAGCTGTTTGGTCATTCACCGACATTATTGTGCCAATATTACCGCGCTGCCGATCAACTACTGTGAACCCGATGATTTCGTGATAATAAAATTTATTTCCCGTGAGTTTTGGTAAAAAATCTAGTGGGAGATATAAGTCACAACCAATGAGGGAATCGGCAGTTTGTTCGTCATAAACATCTTCGAACTGAACTCTGAGTAACTCGGTTTTATGTAGGGCGAGTTCTTCAATAAAAAATGGAACCAAGGTTCCGTTGAGGTCAACGAAAACTGATTCCATTTTTGTGTATTCTTCGGGCTCATCAGTGTCAAGCTTTACCAACAAGACCCCTTTGAAACTAAATTTTTTGATGATTTTACCGACGAAGAAACAATCCTTGTGGTCCATCACAAAGCGCTTACTCCTCTTTATTGTCTTGGGCAGGCGCTGCAGTTTCTTCTGTAGATTCCTCAGCAGCGGCAGCCTCTGGCGCTTCTGTGGTGTCAGCAGTAACTTCTGCGGTTTCTTCTTCAGCCTCTGGTTCACCAGCTTCTTCAGCGGCAGCCTCTGGCGCTTCTGTGGTGTCAGCAGTAACTTCTGCGGTTTCTTCTTCAGCCTCTGGTTCACCAGTTTCTTCAGCAGCAGCGGCGGCTTGCTCGGCAGCAGCGGCTTCGGCGGCGGCTTCTTCGGCAGCAGTGATACGGGCTTGATTTACGGCCTCTTCAGCTTTCAGTGCTTCAGCTTTTGCTTTAGCCTGATCGTCGGCAAGTTTATTTTTCTTGTTCTCTACAGCTTTTGATTTTTCTTCAACCCAAGCGGAATACTTTTCCTCCGCTTGCTCTTGAGTTAATGCCCCTTTTTTCACCCCTTCAAGAAGGTGCTTTTTCAGCATGACACCTTTATATGATAGAATAGCACGAGCGGTGTCTGTTGGTTGCGCTCCATTTTGAAGCCACTGCACTGAATTGTCGATATTCAAATCGATTGTTGCAGGATTAGTGTTCGGGTTGTAAGTCCCTAATTTTTCAAGAAATCGACCATCTCTTTTAGATCTGCTGTCTGCTGCGACAATCCAAAAAAATGGTTTACCTTTTTTACCGTGACGTTGTAGTCGAATTTTTACTGGCATATGAATTAATTTTTGAGGTACGCGACCTCGGTTATAATTTTTTAAGAGTCGGCAAAGTTATTCTTTTTTGGCAATAAATCGTCGCTGGTTTGTTTTTTTTCGCGCCCAACATACTAAATGACCCATGTTTTAACTATTTCTCATTGTTTTGATGAGGTGGAGCGTTGATACCTATATATATAGATATGATCGAGCAAGCCCACAGCTCAATTCCTGAGGTGAAACGCCTCATAGTGTTAAATTATATTAAAAATTAATGCATTTTATCGATGAAATATGCATTTAAACTCATTATTTATATGTTTTTATACATTTGTCCTGTATTTCAATAACAAATCGAAGTACAGAACAAAACACTAAATTTTTATTAAAAGCCCCAAACACTATGAAAACTTTTAACCTACTTTTTGTTTTATCCTTTTTTGTATTCGCTAGCTGCGAAACTGCTGAATTTGTGGATACGCCAAACACGGACGGATTATCTTTAACTGCCGAGACCACAGAGGGTCGTTTTGATGAAGATCCGATCGAAACCAGATTTACTTTTACAGCCTATGTCAACGGATCTTACTTTAGAGCTGATGATTATCAGGTTGTTGAGACTGGAGATCAAATTATCTTCGAAGGTGAAAAATCTGGAAACTCTATTGTTCTTCAGATGCCAGCTGATATTGTTAATGGAGATTACACGGTCGGCGCCTCAATTGGCTCAATGCAGGACTTTTCGGCCATGATCTCGATCAATGGTCAAAGCCAACAAATTAGTTTTGGCTCATTGACTGTCCTTGATCATACTGCCGATACGGGCAATATTAATGGGACGTTTCAATTTCAAACTCCAGATTTTGAAGTAAGTCGTGGTGTATTCAAATTATACTACTAATATTATACGGTAATTATCTTCGATTGATTTCAACGATTATAAATCGTGAAGAAGGATCATTTAAAAGTCCGGCCAAAGGGTCGGACTTTTTTATTCATGAATTCTTAAGGAGCATTTGACTGCTGAATCCATTACACAAGTTAAACACCTAAAAGCTCTCGTTGGGTTCATTTTTATTTAAATCATTACACTATGGTGAAGGATCCAATAAACCTCCAATTTGGACTTAAAAACATCGACGAAATGCAATCATAGTCGCTGAAATACATAAAAAAATACATAAAAAGCCCTTCAAATGTTAAAAAAATGTGTATTTCAACGAATAAAAGTGTATTTAATCGGTATAACTGAGTTTTTTGTCGCAATTTTACATCGTAGAAAAGAAATAACAACATCTACAACGAGAAAAAATGACAACTCAAGTTCAAAATACGACCTTCAAAATCTCAGAAATCATGAAACGTTTTATTCTTTTATTCGTCCTTGCTTTAGTTACCTTAACTAGTTGTGAAAATGTTCAAGACAATCAAACGTCAGTCCAAGCTACTGTAGACAACGTTGCTTTCAATGCTTTGTACGCTACAAGTGATGTTAATGAGGATGGAAGTGTTGATATCCAGACTTCATCTGACAGTCGTTTTATCACCATCCATTTAGGTAATACTACTTCTGATCGTTTTGACCTAGGTGGAGATTCTGATCACTACGCTACCTTTACTGATGTTCATGGTAATGTCTACACCACTGAAGGGACAGGCAATGGTTTTGTAGAGATCACTGATCGTTGTGTTCCTTGTGGAACCATCAACGGACGTTTTAACTTCAGTGCCGTACTTCCTGGAATCGATGTCGTCGAAGTGAGCAATGGAATGTTTGTAGATATCGCCATCGGAGGTCCTGAGTCAGAGGTGGACAATCGCAATAAATTTGAAGCTCAAATAGATACTGCTGATTTCAATCCAGTGGAGGTCAATACAATCAACACCGGGAACTTCTTACTCATCGAAGGTCAAAAAGGAAGTACCTCATTAATCGTAAGAGTGCCAATTACAGTGCAACAAGGAGATTATAACTTAGTCTCTGGTGGATTCAATGCCACAATGGTGGACGGATTGATTAGCCAAGATGCCAACAGCGGTTCAATTACAATCTTGAGCCATAACAGTGACTTGAAAACAATGACGGGAACCTTTAACTTTAAAGTTGGTTCAACGGACATTAGCCAAGGGGTGTTCGATGTGAAGTATTGATATGATTAGTTTTAAGTTTCGCCCCAAATTTAAATTGCCCCAAATTTAGATTAACCCCGAACTTATAATGCCCCAAATGGAAAAATCCGAGCCTTGTGCTCGGATTTTTTTTGTGGAAAATTGTGCGTCAATGTTTAAAACTTTATGAGGAAAGGGGGATATGAATCCTTATTTTAGAGGCTCCTTAATATTCACGTCACTGAGCTCATGTTTATAATTTTTGATACCGAAACTACAGGTTTGCCCAAGCGATTTAATGCTCCGGTCAGCGATGTCGAGAATTGGCCGCGTTGTGTACAAATTGCTTGGCAATTGCACAGTGCAGATGGTTCTCTAATTCGGCGTCAAGACTTTTTAATCAAACCTGAAGGGTTTGACATTCCTTTTGACAGTGAAAACATACACGGGATCTCGACAGAGCTCGCTCAAAAAGATGGTGTGTTGATGCAGGAGGTTCTGGATACATTCAGTCAGGATCTGGCTCAGGCCAAATTTGTCGTAGGTCAGAACATAGGGTTCGATCTCAATATTGTAGGATGTGAGTTCTTTCGTCTGGGACAAGAAGATGTTTTTGCTCCTTATCAAGTGTTAGATACTTGTACAGAGGTTACGGCCCAGCTTTGTCAAATTCCTGGAGGCCGCGGTGGCCGGTATAAACTCCCAACGCTCACCGAATTACACGGATTCTTATTTCAAAGCGATTTTGATCAAGCGCACAATGCCACGGCCGATGTTGTCGCCACCACAAGATGTTTCTTTGAGCTGATCAGAAGAGGTTATTTTAAAGAAGAACTGACGGCGGTGACCCCCAACTTCTTTAATGAATTTTTGGCCGTAAACAAAGACGTTATTGCCCCAGTCGAATTTAACCACAGAAATTTAAAAGAAGCATCCAGAGCTTTACGTCAGACAGTAAAACAAAGCGTAGAATCATCAGCTCATTCGGAATCGGCCGTGGATGTATCGCTTATGGATGACTGGCCATTTATTCATTGCCACACCCATTCGCAATTCTCAATATTACAATCTACGGCATCTACGCAAGATTTAATCAGCGCAGCCGTCAAAGACAATATGCCAGGCGTTGCCCTCACCGATATGGGGAATATGATGGGGGCATTTCATTTTTTGCAACAGATAGAGCAGTATAACAAGTCTCTTGCGGCTGATGATGACCGTCAACCTGATGACGATCGTCAACCCCTAAAGGGAATTGTGGGCTGTGAACTAAACGTATGTGATGATCACACGAATAAGAATCACAAAGACAATGGGTATCAAATTGTCTTTTTAGTTAAGAATAAAACAGGCTACCATAATCTATCCAAGCTTTCCTCATTGGCCTATACCGATGGGTTTTATTACGTGCCTCGCGTAGATCGTCAGTTAATCGAGCAGTATAAAGAAGGGCTGATTGTGCTGACTGGTAATTTATACGGTGAGGTTCCCTCCAAGATTCTCAATTTGGGAACAAATCAATCAGAGGAAGCTTTGGTTTGGTGGAAGCAGCAATTTGGGTCGGATCTATATATCGAGATCATGAGGCATGGTCAAGAAGATGAGGATCGCGTAAATGAGGTGTTAATTGAGCTGTCACATAAGCATGAGGTGCCGCTTGTGGCTACCAACAATTTATTCTACATCGACAAGCAGGATGCTAATGCCCATGATATTTTGCTTTGTGTCAAAGATGGCGAAAAGCAATCCACGCCAATTGGTCGTGGTCGAGGGTTGCGTTATGGTCTGCCGAATCAAGAATACTACTTTAAAGACACCCAGGCCATGAAGGCCTTATTTAAAGATTTGCCCCAGGCCATTGCTTCAACCAAGGAGATCTTTGATAAAATAGAGTCGTTTAGCCTTTTTCGGGATGTGCTCTTGCCGAAATTTAAGATTCCCGAGCAATTCGAGGATCCTCTAGATCAAGAGGATGCAGGTAAACGCGGCGAAAATGCCTATCTAAAATATTTGACCCTTCAAGGCGCAGAGCGTCGCTACCCAGAAATCACTTCGGAGATTCAAGAGCGCTTGGAATTTGAGCTTAGTGTCATTGAAAATACAGGGTATCCAGGTTATTTTTTGATTGTCCAAGACTTTATTGCTGAGGCACGTAAAATGGGCGTATCGGTCGGTCCAGGTAGGGGATCTGCGGCAGGAAGTGCCGTGGCTTATTGTCTGGGGATTACCAATATTGATCCTATTCGCTACGATTTGCTTTTTGAGCGTTTCTTGAATCCAGATCGAATTAGTTTGCCCGATATCGATATCGATTTTGATGACGAAGGGCGCTCCAAGGTAATGGATTATGTGATCCAAAAATATGGGGCCAATCAGGTGGCACAAATCATTACCTACGGCACCATGGCAGCCAAAAGTTCCATAAGGGACACGGCTCGAGTCCTGGATTTACCCCTGCATGAGGCGGATCGTATCGCGAAGCTTATTCCAAACATGACTAAGCTCAAAAAGATTTTTGCGGCCTCGGAGCAAGAATGGCGTTCTACCTATAGATCTGATGAGTTACCCAAGGTCACAGAGCTCGTTAATCTATCTCAAAGTACAGCCTTGGAGGGTAAGACCATACAGCAGGCTCGGGTGCTCGAGGGCTCGGTACGCAACACAGGTATCCATGCCTGTGGCGTGATCATAACCCCAGACGATATCACAAATTTTGTCCCGATCGCCACCGCCAAAGATTCTGAGCTCTATGTCACTCAGTTTGATAACGCTGTGGTGGAGAGTGCTGGTCTTTTGAAAATGGACTTCCTAGGGCTCAAGACCTTAACTTTGATTAAAGACACCGTGGCTTTGGTTGAAGAAAAGTATAAAATCACTTTAGTCCCTGATGATTTTCCAATTGATGACCCCAAGACCTACGAACTCTTCCAAAATGGGGAAACTGTTGGCATTTTTCAGTACGAATCTGTTGGGATGCAAAAGCATTTAAAGGAGCTTAAACCGACTGTATTTGCAGATTTAATTGCGATGAATGCCCTGTATCGTCCTGGTCCAATGGAGTACATTCCGTCATTTGTGCGCCGCAAACACGGTCAAGAGGAGATCACTTATGACTTGCCAGAGATGGAGGAATACCTTCAAGGAAACCTATGGTATTACGGTTTATCAAGAGCAGGTGATGCTTTTATCTCAAAAGTTAGCTGGTTTTACTAAAGGTGAGGCGGATGTATTGCGTAAGGCGATGGGTAAAAAGCAGAAGGCTGTTTTGGATAAAATGAAGCCTAAGTTTATCGAGCAGGCTGAAGCCAAAAATCACCCAGCTGAGGTATTGGAGAAAATTTGGAAAGACTGGGAAGCCTTTGCGAGTTATGCCTTCAACAAAAGTCACTCGACCTGTTATGCTTGGATTGCGTATCAAACGGCCTACCTCAAGGCCCATTATCCGGCAGAATATATGGCGGCGGTGCTCAGTAATAATATGCGCGATATCAAACAAGTGACCTTTTTTATGGAAGAATGTCGCCGTATGGGCCTTGAAGTTCTTGGGCCCGATGTCAACGAATCTGCCTATAAGTTTACAGTAAACGATAAAGGAGCCATCCGTTTTGGTATGGGCGCCATAAAGGGCGTCGGGGCAGGGGCCGTAGAGACCATTGTGGCAAATCGCAGCGAAGGGCCCTATAAAAGCGTATTTGATTTGGCCAAACGCATTGATTTGCGCGCGGCTAATAAAAAGGCCTTTGAGAATCTCATTTTGGCGGGTGGTTTTGATGGTTTTGATGCGCACAGAGCGCAATACATGCACGATGACGGCGATGGGGTTTGCTTCTATGAAAAAGTCTTGAGATACGCAGCACGTTATCAAGAATCGATGAATTCGGCTCAGGTGAGTTTGTTTGGAGGGGCTAGTGATGTGCAGATTCCAGAACCCGAAGTGCCTCCTTGTGAGCCATGGGGTTCGATGAAAAAATTAAAGCAGGAAAAAGAAGTGGTGGGGATTTATATTTCAGGGCACCCCTTGGATGAATTTAGGGTTGAGATGAATGAATTTACCAGCATCAAGGTGGCTGATTGTAATAACCTCGAAGCACTCGTGAATAAAGAGATTGTTTTTGCCGGGGTAATTAGCGCAGTGGAGCATCGTGAAAGTCGACAGGGTAAAGGCTGGGGTTTATTTACCCTAGAGGATTATGACGATAGTTTTGAGTTCCGAATTTTTGGTGAGGAGTATTTAAAGTTCAGACACTTTTTGAGTGTTAATGCGTTTTTGCACATTCGGGCTTTTGTCAAAGAGGGCTGGATCAATCGCGATACTGGAACGCAAGGTGCTCCGAGACTACAGTTCAATCAATTTCAGCTTTTGCATGATGTTTTAGACAATATGACAAAACGCATCACCTTTCAGACCCCGATCGATGGCGTAGATCAGGAATACATTGATACGCTCGTGGCATTGACCAAGAAATTTAAAGGCAAAAAAAGCGTTCATTTAGCCGTTTATGATCAGGCCAAAAACTTGCACTTAACCATGCCCAGTCGCACAGCCAAGATTGACATTAATCGGGAATTAATCAAAACCTTGAGCGATAAACGTTTGGTTTATAAGCTGAATTGAATTAGCGTTGGTCATGCATCAGGTGGTTGATGCAGCAATTTTAGCTTGATGGAGCAATTTTTTATACGCATCACTAAGTCTAATGCATTAATCAAGTAAAGTGATACCGCTGACTCAAATAAATAGGGCAAAAAAATTAACTTTGTATCGCAAATAAATAATAACATTATTCTGATAATCTAATAATTATAGTCGATGGCATTAGAAATTACCGACGCGTCTTTTGAAGAGACCGTTTTAAAAAGTGATAAACCAGTAATGGTTGATTTTTGGGCAGCTTGGTGCGGGCCTTGTAGAATGGTTGGACCAATCATTGAAGATCTCAGTGCAGAATACGAAGGAAAAGCTGTAGTGGGAAAAGTTGATGTGGATGCAAATCAAGAATTTGCTGCCAAGTATGGAGTGCGCAATATCCCTACAGTTCTTGTCTTTAAAGATGGAGAAGTTGTAGGTCGTCAAGTAGGTGTTGCCCCAAAAAATGTTTATGCTGAGGCTTTAGATTCTTTGCTCTAAGAACACATAAGGGATTAAAACCTTGAGAATTTTATAAAAGACCTGTCGTATGTGGCAGGTCTTTTTTTATCTTGTATCGATGCTTTATAACAATCCACAGATCAATCAATTTACACACTTAGAACTCAAAGCGCAGCAAATTGTGGAGGGGTTTATGTCCGGATTACACAAAAGCCCGTTTCACGGCTATTCTGCTGAGTTTGCAGAGCACAAAATGTATCATCCTGGTAGTGCCGACTCGATTTATTGATTGGAAACTCTATGCGCGAACCGAAAAGTTATACACTAAAAAGTTTGAAGAAGAAACCAATATGCGCTGTCATTTGGTGATAGATCAAAGCAGCAGCATGTATTATCCTGAGGTGAGCGATTTGATGGGGACTGAGATCAATAAAATTGGCTTCTCTGTTTTGGCCAGTGCTGCGATAATGCAATTACTCAAACGACAACGCGATGCCGTGGGATTGAGTGTTTATGATGAATTACAAATATTGCAAACCCAGGCAAAATCCAGTGAACGCCATCATCAATTTATCCTGGGTAAGTTAGAGGAAATCGCCCGACACCCATCCACCTTAAAGAAAACGGATACCGCAAAACAGCTCAGTGGGCTAGCCCAACAATTACCCCGTCGTTCTATGGTGGTTGTTTTTAGCGATCTGCTGATGAATTCAGAGCAACGCGAGAAGTTTTTGCCGCAATGCGTCATCTTAAATATCGCAATCATGCTGTGGTGTTGATGCATACCTTTGATGGATTAACAGAACGAGAATTTAATTTTGGATCGGCACCTCGTAAGTTTAAGGATCTTGAAACCGGGCAAAGACCTGCCGGTTTTCCCGAGTCAAGTAAAGGAAGCCTATAAGGATGAAAGTGAATGAGTATTTTGAGGCTATTAAATTGACCTGTGCCCAGCATAAAATTCAATATGTAGAGGCAGATCTACAAAAGGGATTTGAGGCGATATTTACGGCCTTTTTGGTGGCTCGGCAGAAGTTTGCTTGAGCCGATTATTTTTAGTTTTTTTATTTGTGAAAATAAAAATGCGGTGTATATTTGCCACCGCTTGAATAAGCAACAAATTCTGTAATTCGCGCTGTTGCGTGATTCTGCTTCGGCAGATTTGAATTTTGGTCTGGTAGTTCAGTTGGTTAGAATACCTGCCTGTCACGCAGGGGGTCGCGAGTTCGAGTCTCGTCCAGACCGCAACCTAAGATGTTGTGTTGGCAGCTTAAATGCTGCAAGTGGTTTAGAAATAGACCAATGAGAAGCTTGTCCGTTTGGATGGGCTTTTTTTGTTTGGGGTAAATTGGAGCCTAAAAAGGGCAAAATACTCAACTAAAAGGTAACCATGGAGGTAACTTTTTAGGAAAAGGTAACCATTGATAGTTTCAGGTTTTAATGTTTGCTTCTGAAGTCCATAATCAACTCATTGTACTCTTTTACATGGTTTAATAGATAATCCAAGAGTAATTCCTCATTGATAATACCTCGGTGAGCCACAAACGTTTTGGTGCTATCACTTTTATGCACCATAATTGCCACGGGGTCTTCAACATCAAATATCAATTCAGAATGTAATTCCTCGCCAATCCTGGGAGGGTTTTCGTCCAGATCATAAATAAAGGTATAGTTCCAAGTATCGCTGGATTTACCGTTTAGATTGGTCTTAACGTCAAGGATAATTCCCTGTACTTTATTGTAGTTCTCTTCATTGAATGTATCGATTTCCTTCTGGTTTTGTTGGGATTGGAAGATAGGTTAGGGTCTTGGATAGACCGTGACGATTCATAAATCATACCCTTTAACAACTGAGGATTCATAAATACGCATTTATACTTATTTGAATTGTAGGAGAATAGGGGTAGTTTGAATGACTAACCAAATTATTAAAACTAATTCTACACAATTATGAAATCTATTTTATTTTTTATTTGTTGCACAGTACTATTTTGTGATAATACTTTAGCTCAGCAAGGGGATTTTATTTGCGGTATGCCAGATGAAATCGTACAAGACCCAGTTGGAGTTTACAGCTACTCTAATGACACCAATGTGCTTAATGACTTTGAGCCAGTAGTATTCAATATCTTTTTCTGGGGCATCAACAAGAGCGATGGAACTCCAGGAATCTCCTCGTTGACGGAATACGAGTGTTTAACATCTGTTTCTCAATTAAATCGAGTTTACAATGATTTTAATATATTTTTCAAATATGTTGGTTATGACAATACAAGTTTTAATTCAGATGAATATTATCATTTAACGAAGTGGGAATGTTTGGATGGTAATCCTGATAATGTATTTGAATTTGCTGCTGAAAGTGGCTTTGTTGAACCTCACTCCTTTAATGTTTACGTTGCCAGTGGAGGTGCTGATTTTAGTGGATATGCTCAAAATTATTTCAAGGTAAACATTGCAACAAATCATGTTTTTACTGACCATTTTGAAGGCATGATAGCTCATGAAGTTGGACATTGTTTGAATTTACAACATACCCATAGTGCTTGGGATACAAATTATTGTGAACATGTAACTAGAGATATTCAGAGCAATGATTATAATGCTCTGAATAACGGGGACCACCTACATGAAACACCTGCAATGCCAGATTTTCGAAATGAACATCTTGTGGAACTTTTGCTTGATGGAGTTCCTTATGAAGTGGTAATTGATAGTTTTATCCCTTATAAATATGTTAATCCAGTTACATTTCAGTACAATAATCCGAATGGGGATGATTGTGTACAACCAGTAAATGTTCCATATGATATTGATGAGTTGGATGTAAGAAATTATATGGCTTATAATCCAGCCTCACCTGAAGCCTTTTTTGAAACGTTTACGACAGACCAGAAAATTAGGATGAGAGAGGCAATCATTGAGGATGAGTACGGGTTGTTCAGTGACTCCGAGACTACTGTTTCTTCATTGTATGAGCCATATAAAGGTGAGTATTATGTTGCAGGTCCAGAACCTGACCCGCACACACAACCATTATTCCAACCTGGTTTTGACTATATATTTCTTGCCTGTAGCTGTGAAAACCAAGATGGTTATGATTGCGTAAATGGACCCTGTGATTTTGATGAAAATGGATTTCAGAGTTATACCATAATAGTAAAAACGGTAGATAAGGATGAGACCGATTATAATAGTATAACCCATCCAAATCACTCGTCCATCTACATAGCTCAATTGAATGATATTGGTAATAGAAGGTGTTATGATAATTTCAATAAGTCCGCTTCTTTCGGAACTGTTACAAAGTTCAATGATGGGGTATTTAATACAAATGTCACGGTAATGCCACAGGACTCCACACAAATTAACAATGCTAATTTAATAGAGGATTTGAATCCAGGATTGTATGTGATTGACAAGGCTTACCAAGATGGGTCTAACAGCCAGTCGGTTATTTTAAAAGAAAACAATTGATATCTTTTTTGTCCAAGCATGATTTGGTATAAGTTTTTATTGAATAGGGAATTCCAGCAATATCCTAGAAAGGATTATCTTTATACAAAACGACTTTGAGAAAGCTTAAAACGATAATGAAGGAAACTATCTTAATTGTAATGTTGCTTGTTTTCCAGATAAGTAATGCCCAACTTTTTGGTCCTGCTCATTTAGTGAGTGATGGAGCAACTACAGTAAGTATGGTACGCAGTGGGGATTTGGATGGGGATGGTTACATGGATATAGTGGCGTCCATATTTGAAAATGTGGTTTGGTACAGGAACATAGACGGAATGGGGGTGTTTGAAACATACCAAGAGTTAATGCTTGGTGGCTCCACGTCGTTTTCTGTTGTCATATCCGATATCAATGGCGATACATTTCCTGATTTATTGGTTTCCGTGTTCAGCTCGGACTCAGTACAGTGGTATGAGAACCTGGACGGGCAGGGAAATTTTGGAAGTGCGCAGTTGATTTCATCAAATGTACCAGGTATTCAGGATGCCATTGCTGCGGATTTGGATGGTGACAGTGATTTAGATGTAATAACCAATACCCAGGATGACCTTACCCTTTCTTGGTTTGAAAACTTGGACGGACAGGGAAATTTTGGAACACAACAAATAGTGACCAGTACGGTTACCAACGGGCGTTCAGTATTCGCAGAGGATATTGATGGGGATGACGACATGGATTTGGTATGTGCTTCATATGGTGATTCTTCCATAGTATGGTTTGAGAATTTAGATGGACAGGGAACATTCAGCGCAGAAAAAATCATTGCACCACCTGATGTCACTGCTGGAGTTAATGAATTGATTTGCATTGATTTGGACGGAGATAACGATTTGGATGTTTTAAGTGCATACACCCAGGATGATAGGATTTCTTGGTATGAAAACTTGGATGGATTGGGCACATTTGGTTCTGAAAGAATTATAACGGAGATAGCGGGCTTGCCAACTTCAATTTATGCTGTTGATTTGGATAATGACGATGATATTGATGTCATCTCTGCTGGTGCTGATTCCGTGGAGGGTGTAGTTGCGTGGTATCAAAACTTGGATGGATTGGGCACATTTGGTCCCCAAGAAATAGTAGAGGATAATAGTAATGGGACCCGCTCAGTTTTTTCAGAGGACATCGATGACGATGGGGATAATGATATCCTCACGTCATTATGGTGGGAAAATACGATTAATTGGCACGAGAATTATACTATTCTTGGTAACGTTGACTTTGAGGAATCCCTGATTTCCATCTACCCCAACCCAACATCCAACCTACTCACCATCCAAAACCAAAACGGATTGGATATAGAATCAGTAAGCTTGTACGATGCATTGGGTAGAAAAGTAATGGAGAATACAGAATCAACTGAAGCTATAGATATATCCAATTTAACTACTGGAATCTACTTCATTCACATTGCAACAGACAGTGGAATAGTGACCAAAAATGTCATCAAGGAATAGATAAACACCTATAAATAAAGGGTTTGGGCGCAGTTCTCGAGTCTCGTCCAGACTATAACAGTAAACCCCACTTATTCCTCCAATTTGTCATTTGTTACAACATGAATCATTGGAAGAGATTTTTATGATTACCTCAATGGGGTTTAACCGAAATTGCTCCATGAATTCATCGTTTCATTTTCAAAATAATTCCACCCATTGAATTTCAATGTTTTGTTGGCAATCCCTTAGGGACATTCATTGGATTTTGCAACAACGAATTTATAAATCCGATGAACAATTGGAGGAATTTTATGGGAATCCGTAACATTTCCCAAAAATAATTGAATAGGTTAGTTCTCTGAAAACCCAGTATTAACAAGCATTTACGTATTTATACTTATTGCGATTAGAATGGTATCCAAATATATTTGTTATACTACCTAAACCAATTTTATGAAATTGACATTTGACTTCAACTTTAAATTCTGTTATAAGTTATTATTACTTTTTTTACTGTTCAATATTTCTACACATTCTCAGAGTATAGAAATATGTGGAACAGCTGATATTTTTGAGCCAGATCCAGCTGGAGTTTATAGTAGGTCATCTGAACCCAGTTATTTTGATACATTTACTCCTAAAACATTCGATATTTTTTTCTGGAGAATAAATAAGAATGATGGCTCTTATACCCAAGGAGGTACCCCCTTAACACCAGAGAGGGCTAGAGCATGTGTTCAATATTTGAACGAATCATTCGCTTCATCAAAGATTTGTTTCAATTTGGTAGGAATGGACACGATAAATTCAACGATACACCATTCTGGACAAAGTGGATCTTCTATAAACACTTATGCAGTAAATAATAATTACGCCAAGGCGGATGCATTTAACGTATATGTACCACATCTACTGAATGGTGCAGCAGGGAACGGTTATCCAAATAGAGCATACATAGGCGTGACGGGAGCTTCAGTGCTGAGTAATGCGCTTATCCACGAATTGGGACATA
>JAYQIF010000004.1:0-291399 GCA_038141525.1 Flavobacteriaceae bacterium
CAGTTTTCAAGACTGCCGCATTCGACCACTCTGCCATTTCTCCTTGTGCGGTTGCAAATATAGTATGCTTTTGTAGAATTACACAAGTCCTAATCGATTATTTTGATGACGCATCTTGTTGTGAAGGATGTCTTGTTTAAATATTCGGACTACCTTTGTTTTATGGATCCATTATTACAATATCTGCTGCTTGTCTTGATCGGATTTGTGGTTGGTTTTATCAATACCATCGCGGGTGGTGGGAGTCTTTTGTCCTTACCTTTTTTAATTTTTATGGGATTACCGCCTGCGGTAGCTAATGGGACAAATCGCGTGGCTATTGTCATTCAAACCTTTATGGCCACGATGGGATTTCGTAGCAAAGGTATTTCGACGTTCCCATTCAATACTTATATCGGAATATCGGCTCTATTCGGAGCCATCATTGGAGCAAAAATTGCTGTTGATATTGATGAAGGTCTGTTCAATAAAGTACTGGCCATAATTATGTTGGTGGTGATGCTCATCATCATTTTTAAACCCGATATAGACCTTACAGAAAAAGCGGAGCGATTGACGGGTAAATACCTGTGGCAAGGAATGATTGTTTTTTTCTTTTTGGGGATTTATGGAGGCTTCATTAATGCAGGTATAGGGTTTTTAATCATTCTCTATCTTCATTATGCCCATCATATTAATTTGGTCCGCACGAATGCCACGAAAGTATTTGTGGTGCTTTTGTACTCTATAGCCGCGCTGATTGTATTTATTTTAAACGACAAAGTCGACTTTAAAATTGGTCTGATTCTAGCTTTGGGAAATGCCTCTGGAGCATGGATTTCGAGCCGACTTTCGGTCAAAAAAGGGGATGGGTTTATTCGTAAATTTTTGATCGTGATGATCGGGGTTTTGGCCATTAAGCTTTGGTTCTTTCAAAACTAAGTCTAAGTGTGTTACCTTTGCAAAAAAAGAAAAAAGCTATGTCGCATAAGATAATTGACCAACTCAAGTGGCGCTACGCCTGTAAAGCTTTTGATTCAGAGCGCAGCCTTAGCGAGACTCAAATACAAACCCTTAAAGAAGCTTTTAATTTAACAGCAACCTCTTACGGTCTGCAGCCGCTTAAGCTATTGGTGATCAGCAACAAGGAACTCAAAAAAACCTTGTAGCCGCCTCCATGAATCAAAAGCAAATTGAGCAGTGTTCTCATTTGCTGGTGCTTTGTACCAGAACAGAGCTCGGCGATGAGTACATTCGCTCATACTTCAATTTGGTGATGGAGCAAAGGGGTACAGAAGAAAGAATACTGGCTCCTTTTCGAGATTTTCTGCTTAAAGAAATGGGAGAGATGTCCCCAGATAATTTGCAAGCATGGATGGCAAAACAGGCCTACATTGCATTAGGTAATTTATTGACCGTTTGTGCTATTGAAGGTATAGATTCCTGTCCCATGGAAGGTTTTTATCCAGAGCAGTACGATGAAATTCTTGGCCTTTCAAAAAAGGGGATTAAGGGCTGTATTATTGCTCCCTGTCGGTTATCGCTCCTCAGAGGATCAATTTGGGTCTTTTGCAAAAGTGCGACGCGGTGTGGCTGATGTTGTGATCGACCTCGATTAGTTTTTTGGCGAGCACCTATAACAAACGAGAGCCCATAATTAAGAACATCAAAATTAATGGGCTCTTTATTTTGAGTACTACTTAATAATGCCGCCACAACTAACGCGGCCTCCCGCATTACCTGTGGGCTGAGTCGTGAGATCGTCACGCCCCTCATGAATAATCACAGCCTTACCTAATATGTCTTTCGTCGGGTCACCACAACCGATGCCCCACTGGTCGGTTTGAAACATGAGTTTTGCTGTTCCATCCGCTTTGGCCGTTAAGTTTCCGATATCTCCGCGGTGATAGCCTTTTGGGTCGCCCCAAGATCCGTGTTTTTCAAATGTTGGGTTCCAGTGCCCCCCCGTAGAAGTACCGTCGGCTGCAGAACAATCTGCTTTTTCATGCAGGTGCATGGCATGGGTTCCCGGAGTAAGTCCTTCAAATTCGCTGATTAAACGCACTTGACCATATTCTTGAACAAAGATTGCGACGCCTGTGGCCGTGCTACCGCTTTTTGAATCCAGCTTGACCACCACAGTTTCTTTATTGGCCTCCATGCTGGGTTTTTGTTCAGTAGAGGCAGCTTCTGCTTTTTCAGGTTCAGTACTTTTTTGCTTAGACTCATTCTTACAGCTTAAGAAAATCGCTGTGGCCATAAGGCCCATCATAAATGTACGTTTCATAAAAATTGATTTACGGTCTAAATTACGATAAAAATTTGTACCCGATGAACATGGTTTTCGAGATATTCAATACAGGATTATCGATTGCTGTTATGTTCTAATTGCTGCTGGTATTATACCAAAGAGTGAATACAATGCGATCAAAATTGGCATTTGAAAAATGATTTTTCATATAGCCTAATTGAACATTGAGCAGCGGTGTTGCCTGATAGCCCATGCCAAAGTAAAGACGATTCTGACCAAAAACAGGCCGATTTAAATTCAAAAATACTTCGTCAAAAACAGAAAGTGAAAATCTGCTGGTCAATTGGTAATTAATCCTAGACATATAGCGTGCTCGATGCACTAAATTAAAACCATCAACGTCATTGGATATATAGCGGTGTTCAAAGCGATATCGATTGATCCAAGAACCTTGACTGAATTTTCGGGTAAAAAGCACATCAGCATGAATTCGGTGCTCTCTCAAGTTATTTTCATCTTCCAATTCTTCAAAACTAGGGTCGGTACTGATAAAGGCGTAGCCTAAACCTAATTTGAATTCCGAACCAAGAGGATGGTACAAGGTGGTACGCAATAAAAGCTGATTGAAATTTTGGGCAAATTCCCAGCTGCGATGCTGTATGTCAGTCAGGGCAGTGAGCTTCGTATTGAATTTGTGCTGATTCATGAACACAAACCAGCTGCCCTGTGCTCGTTCGGCCTCAGACTGCGCCAGGCCGTTGTGATAAGTGTTTAACAAGAGCAGTAGCAAAAGTGCTTTAGCCCCTAATTTTATTTTATTCAATTTCTTGATTTATTTTCGAGTTGATTATTTTTTGTTTTTCTGTATCTCTTTTGGCCTAAAATAAGGCACGCTAATCTCCGAAATCTTTTGCGCAAAGCCAGGCCAGGTGGTACTGTAAAATTCATTTACTTTTTGCTGTGCTGTCGCAGCAGCCTGCTTTGCCTGCTCCCAAAGCTGCGTTTCTGTTTGGGTAGGACCATTTGGACGACTCCGCAGATACCCGTAGTGAAGTCTGATGCGGTCGGCAACGCTAGGCGAAGCCTCTGCAGTAATGCCCTGACGTTTGTCTCTTTTGCCGACATAAAGGTCTTGTAATTCGGTCAAAGATTTATTGAGTGTTTCAATCTCTTCGAGTAAGACTTTATGGTCCGTACCTTCAACCAGATCTACTTCAAGCTTTAAATCCTTCTCAAGGCGCCCAAGACCGTCTAAATCAGCTTTGATTTGTTTTAAAATTGAGATGATCTGCGCGTTTAAATTTTTGGCAGCCTCCATCATGGCCATTGTTTTTTCTTCACCTTGTGGGCTAGTTTGTTGTACTCTAGGGTCAGCATTTACCATTATTTGACGCTTATTACTGCGATACTTGGGCGCGTCGTTCGTGCCGAACGAGAGCTCCGCTTGGTACTGGCCAGGGCGCAAATAACCACCTCCGGATTCCTGTTTAAGAGTTCTTGGATTTCTTCGGATCCAAGATCCACCTTTGGCGTCCATGTACCAAAGCCAACGATAAATTCCATCCTCCTTGGGAATCTCTCGTTGCAAGGTCCGAACGAGCTTGTCTCCGTCATATATTTTTAGAAATAATGAGTCTTTAGCTGTTTTACTGTCGGTGGTATCCTTGTTTTGTTCGAGTATTTCTTTTACTTTTTCTGTGTTTAACCAATAACTAAAGGCCACCCCTGAAGGTCGGTTCTCTCCCTGAAAGAGCGCATCTGCTCCAAATCGACTGCCTGTGGGTTGTTGAAAGGCTGCTTGATAACCCTCAGGTGGAGCAAAGAGACTAAGAGGCTCTGATACAATACCTTTTTCCATGGCTATTGCACGTAGCGGACGAATATCGTCTAAAATCCAGATCGATCTCCCAAAGGTACCAATGACCAAATCGTGCTCTCTTGGATGGATGAGCAAATCACTAACAGGAACAGTCGGAAAATTGTGCTGCCATTTAGTCCACTGATTACCGGCATCTAATGAGTAATAAAGCCCGTCATCAGTCCCTAAAAAGAGCAATTGATCGGTCACAGGGTCCTCTATAATGCTCAAAGCAAAACTCTCGACATCTTGATTGTCTGCGATGCGCTTCCATGATTTGCCGTAGTCCTGAGTTTTATAAACATAAACACCGTCATTGAGTCTTCTGTAATCATTGGCCACCAAAAGAGCGCTGCCCGGTTTTTTGTTGGATGCTTTGATTTGGGTAATCCAACTGCCTTTGGGCATTCCTTTAATGTTGTTTTCTAGACTTTGCCATGTAGTACCACCGTTTTGGCTTAAATGCACACGTCCATCGTCTGTGCCGACCCACAGTATAGCGGGATTTAATGGGGAAGGTTCAATGACTAGGATTGTGGTATGGTTTTCTGCACCAGTAGCATCCATAGTAAGCCCGCCGCTTTCGTCTTGTTTTTGTTTTTCGGGATCGTTTGTGGTAAGGTCTGGTGAGATAATTTGCCATGTTAGTCCTTTATCCGTGCTTTTATGAACAAATTGCGAACCAAAATAGAGTGTCTTGGGATTTACTGGGTCAATGTTTATGGCACTGTTCCAGTTAAAGCGCAATCTAACATTGGGATCCGGATGTGTTGGCCGCACTAAATAATTATTTCCTGTGAGGTGATCGTATCGGGACACATAACCTTCTTGACTCATGCTCCATCCAAACCTCGAATCTTCTGGGTCTGGAACAACATCGAAACCATCTCCAAAGGATATTTCTTGCCAGTAACTGTTGCGGATGCCTTGACGTTTCCAGACATAGGCGGGTCCTCTCCAGCTTCCATTATCTTGCATACCGCCATAGACATTGTATGGAATATCCATATCGGCTGCCACGTGATAAAATTGGCCTACAGGGATGTTGCCCATAAAGCGCCAAGTTTTACCGCCATCTTTGGTCAGGTTAAGCCCGCCGTCATTGCCATCGAGCATGAATTTGCCATTTGTGGGGTGGATCCACCAAGCGTGATGATCGGGATGGACACCATTATCCACACCATAAGCGGGCATTAGCTGTTCAAAATTCTTTCCTCCATCGATAGAAACGTTCACATAGGTGAACACCGAGTACACTTGGTACTGGTTTTGCGGATCGACAAAAATATCCGAGTAGTAAAATGGTCTGTTGCCAATATCATTTTTTTCATTGACCAACTTCCAGGATCCGCCACCATTTTCACTGACGTAAAGCCCATTTTTTTTGGCCTCGACTAAAGCGTAAATGCGGTCAGGATTGCTGGGGGCTATCGCGAGTCCAATACGGCCCAATTCTCCTTTTGGTAGCCCTTCTTTATCCGTGATTTGTTGCCAATTTGCTCCTCCGTCATGGGTTATGTATAATCCTGAGCCAGCCCCCTCAGACTTAAAAAACCAGGGTTCTCTGTAGTGCTGCCACATGGCGACCACTATTTTATTCGGATTAGTGGGGTCCATCACCATATCGGCCACACCCGAGTGGTGATTTGTTTTTAAGATATGCGTCCAGGTTTTTCCACCATCGGTAGTTTTAAATACACCGCGCTCTGGATGAGCGCCCCAAGGAGAGCCTATAGCACCCACGTAGACTGTATTTGAGTCGTTTGGGTCCACAATGATACGATGAATATTTCTTGTGGCTTCTAATCCCATGAGTTGCCAACTGCGCCCGCCGTCTAATGATCAGTAGACGCCCTTACCTCCATTGAGACTGTTTCTTGGATTACCTCACCCGTACCGACCCAAATAATTGATGGATTATTTTGGTCTATGGTCTAGTGCACCAATAGAGGCTGTGGCCTGATCTTCAAAAATTGGTTCCCAAGTTTGTCCGCCACCAGTGGTCTTCCATACTCCTCCAGAGGCCGTACCTGCATAAATGATATCGGGTTGATCAAGAACAACATCTATGGCCGTAACGCGACCGGACATACCTCCAGGGCCAATTTCTCGAGGTTTGAGCTCTTTAAAAATTTCAGGATCAATGACTTGTGCTTTTGACTGCTCAATAGGTAATAACAGGGTGGCCACAACGGCTAATAGAAAACTAAATCGCATGGTTTGAAGATGAAAATTACAAGACAGAAAGTTAATAAAATATATTGACCTAGGACCATCAAAAGCCCCGAGATCATTATGTATAATAAAAGTTTTGAACAAGCAATAAACCCATAATTTATATGAGTTTCCAAAAGGACCGATATTCAGAATTGATTTCGCAAAAAATCAGATTTTACCCTGAATCACTAAGAAATTTTCATCCAAAACAAAAGTTTTGACCGGCCCATTTGCGGAATAGGTTTGCCAACTTTTATTGGGATAAAGCCAGGTGAGCATGCCATTAATTAGCGCGCGTACGGGCATGTCAAAACCATCGATCACATTATCGTATTTAAATTTGATTTCATTGCCATCAATAGTGTAAGTGAGCACCGGTAATTGTGCAGTGCGCAGGTATTGATCCCAAAATGCCTTCAGGTCAATGCCTGACTCCTTTGTGATATAGGCTTCGACCTGCGCGGAGGTAACCGTTTGGTGTCGAAATTCACGATTGAGTCCAATAAGGATTTCTCGCCATTTTTGATCGTCCTCAATGAGTTGCCTTAAGGTGTGCAAAATATTAGCTCCTTTGTAATACATGTCGCCACTCCCTTCATGATTCACATCATAAGTGCCGATCAAAGGCCGATCGTTGCGTATTCTTTTTTTGGTCCCGACCACGTAGGCGCTCGAAGCTTCTTTTCCATGGAAATAATCCAAAAATAAATTCTCACTGTAGGCGGTAAAGCTCTCATGAATCCACATGTCGGCCACATCTTTGTTGGTGATGTTATTGGCGAACCACTCATGGCCGGATTCGTGTATGATGATAAAATCAAAGGTCATGCCCCAGCCAGAATCACTGAGATCTGTACCGCGGTATCCATTGCGATATCCATTGCCATAGGTAACACTACTTTGATGTTCCATACCCAGGTAAGGCACCTCCACCAGTTGGTAGCCATCGTTATAAAAAGGGTAGGGGCCAAACCAATGTTCAAACGCCTCTAACATCATCGGCACTTGGCTAAACTGAGCTTGGGCCTGCTCTAGATTGTAATCCAAGACCCAGTAGGTACAGTCTAATTTACCGTCAAGACCAGAATATTGCTCGCTGAAATGCACATAGTGACCTATGTTAACATTCACTCCGTAATTATTAATAGGAGCAGTTACCTGCCAGTGATATTTTAAATGGTTTGCTGTAGCACTGTCAATGTCAATTAAGCGCCCATTGCCCACAGCAACCAAGGGTTTTGGTACCGTAATTTTTAAATCAATACCGCGATCTGGCTCGTCGGCCGGGTGGTCTTTATTGGGCCACCACACGCTAGCGCCAATGCCTTGGTTAGCATTGGCGATAAAGGGACGACCTATTTCATCGGTGTCCCAAGTAAACCCTCCATCCCAGGGCGGATTATTGGCCACAATTGGTGCACCCGAAAAATAGCAAGTTAGGCTATACTCTTTATTTAGCTCATGAGACTCTTTGAGCTTTATCCAGTGCACAGGTCCTTCCTTAATAAAATCAAGGCGTACGCCATTTTGCAGCACACTATCAATTTTCATAGGGTCTTGGAGGTCTATTTGCATTACTGGACCCTTGGGTTCAAATCGTTTTGTGGTTTCTACATTATGGTCTAGCGCCCCATCGCCTCGGTGTCGTGCCAAATCACTTTTATGCCGCACTGAATCATCTAGGTAGGCGCTTACCGTCTTATAGGTGATTATATTTTGACCAGTCAAACTTTGATCCTCTATGGACACGGAAACCGATAAGTCGTAATGCTGAAGGTCCCACCAAGCCCGCTCCGGCGTGATGGATCCACGTAAAGAGTCTAATCTTTTGAATTCTTGTGCGTGGAGGCTATTTGAACAAAAAAATAAGCAACAAAATAATAATAGGGTGAGTTGACGCATCGTATTAAAATAAGGTAATTACTGCCTTTTAAAATTTTAATGCTCTAAAATAAGCTTATCTCAGCACTTTATTGGGAAATTGTACCAGACTTTCATGTCCGTTTGGTCCAATAGCCGCAACACCAAACAAAAAGTTATCGATCACAATCCCTTCGAGTGTTACTTGGGTGTCTTCTGTGACAATTCGGCTATATTGCCAATGTGGCTGGGTTGTGTCTCGCCAATACACGCGATAAGCCACCGCGCCATCCACTGCCGACCAAGATAGAGTAGTGGAAGGTGCCACCATTCCAGAGATAGCGACTGTAATGGGAGCTTTCGGCGCATGTGCGAGTTGCGCCAAATTTATCGCATTGACGGCAGTGAGCTTTTTTACATAAGCCATATCGACATGCTCAAGCCGATCTCCGTAGTTTATGCCGTTTTCAATGCGTAAATCCTGATGTTGCTGGTTGTAATTCTCGTGGGCTTCCATAATCCGTATCCCGGCAAACCCAGCGTCGTTAAAAGGCCGGTGATGACCACCACGACCAAATCGATCCAGGCGGTAAATCATCATGGGATTCATTTCTGGCATATAATCTACAGTCGTCTGATACACGTAGCGGGCCAGTTGTCTGGAAACCCCGTCTACTTCGCCTCCGTAAAATCTTCGGGCTCTGCGCTGCTGCTGCGTTTCGGTTACTGGGGTTGGTTCGCTAAAAATGCGAAAGCTTCGGTTGTCTTTTACCCCGTCAATGCCCTCGGTGTTGCCGATCATGTCGTTGTTCAACACCCCAATGATATTCCATTGCTGCTCCTTGGCGTATTCGGCCAGTCCTTTGCCGCCGAATAGACCTTGTTCTTCACCGCTTAAACCCGTGTAAACAATACTATTGTTAAAATTGTATTGACTCAATACCCGGGCTGCTTCGAGTGTTCCGGCCATACCACTTGCATTGTCATTGGCCCCTGGGGCGTCTTCGATAGCATTGTTGGGATCACTGATTCTGGAGTCGATATCTCCAGACATAATGATATAATTATTTGGATTGCGTGTCCCTTTTTGAACAGCGACCACATTAACCACCCATACATCTTCAAAAATGCGCTGGTTCGTACCTTTTTTGACGAGTGATTTTTGATAAAACACTTCAAGGCAACCGCCACACTCGGTACTAATTTTTTCAAATTCTGCTTTAATCCAGCGTCGTGCCGCACCAATACCGCGCACATCAGAGACGGTATCGCTCAGGGTATGACGCGTGCCAAATTCGGCTAGAGTTTTAATATCGGTCGCTAGTCGATTTTGATCAACGGAATCGACAATGGCATACATCTGCGCCGCATTTTGTCCTTGTGCCATAACACAACATAAACCAAAAAAAACAAGTGAAGCGGAATGTAAGGCTCGATTTAAATCAAAAAGTGCTTCATGTTTAGTTTATTTTAAAAAGGATAAGTGTTTGCCGCAATGACCCGGTCGGCAATACGCTCACGTAAAGCGACAACATTTGGGAATTCATGGTATTTGGTAAATCTTTTGAGCCCCATGAGCATCATCCTTTGGGCGTCACCACTCGAAGCACTGACAATAGCTTCTTTGGCCTTTTTTTGCACTGTGTCAACGGCATTATAAACATAAAGTTGTACCAATTCTGCTTGAGCTTTTCCTTTTTCAGCATCGTTGAGCAGAGTTTTCTGGGCTCTCAGCAGTCCGCTTTCGCACATGTATACGGCGATCATGATATCGGCTGCTGCCAGAAGCAATTGTTGGTGTTCTTCTAATTCAGGACCAAAGGTTTGAACGGCATGACCGGCAACCATCAAAAATACCTTTTTCATTGATGCGATCAGGGCTTGCTCTTGTGATAATTCCTGGGTGAAGTCTGGAGTCTCAAATGATGGAATCCCTGTGAGCTCATCAGCTACAGCCATTGCTGGGTTAAGCAGGTCTACATGACCTTTCATGGCTTTTTTGATGAGCATGCCCACGCACAGCATACGATTGATTTCATTGGTGCCTTCATAAATCCTTGTGATCCGTGCATCACGCCAAGCCGCTTCCATAGGGGTGTCTGCACTAAAGCCCATTCCGCCATAGATTTGAATTCCTTCATCCGAACAGCGTTGTGCACTCTCTGAAACGGCAACTTTCAATATGGAACACTCAATGGCGTATTCCTCAACGCCCTTGAGTTCGGCTTCTTGATGTGAGTTACCTGCTGCTACGCGCAAATCGATGCGGTCCTCGATGTTTTTTGAGGCCCGGTAGGTGGCACTTTCATCGACAAAGGCTGCGGCCGCCATCTCAGCTATTTTGAATTTAATGGCCCCAAATTGAGCGATAGGTTTTTTGAATTGAATACGCTCGTTGGCGTACTTAACGGCATTAGAAATTATCCGTCTTTGAGCATCAAGACAGGCCCCGGCAAGTTTGATTCGTCCTACGTTTAACGCGTTCATAGCAATTTTAAAACCTTCGCCTCTGTCGCCAAGCATATTTTCGACAGCAACTTTGGTCTCATTGAAAAAGACTTGACGCGTAGAGGAGGAGTGAATGCCTAATTTGTGCTCCTCTTCTCCGAGGCTAATCCCATTATTTGGGTCGTTTTCCACGAGAAATGCAGTAATATTTTTGTCGTCCTCGATGCGCGCGAAAACAATAAACAGACTACAGAATCCAGCATTAGAGATCCACATTTTTTGACCACTTATCAGATAGTGACTGCCATCTTCAGTGAGCACGGCCTTTGTTTTTCCGCTGTTGGCGTCACTTCCTGCCCCTGGCTCTGTAAGACAATACGCCCCAAACCATTCTCCGGTAGCTAGTTTTGGGACATATTTTTGTTTTTGTTCTTCGGTACCGTAAAGCGTAATGGGCATGGTCCCAATTCCTGTATGCGCGCCGAAGGCTGTAGCTATGGATCCCGTGGATCCACTGATATAATCGCAAACGAGCATGGTGGTGACAAAACCCATGCCCAGACCGCCATAAGCCTCAGGTACCGCAACCCCTAAAAGTCCAAGGTCCCCGATTTTTTTCATGACCTCTAAGGTTAAGGCGTAATCTTTTTGCTCGAACCTAGGTTTGTGTGGCCAGATTTCTCGATCGACAAATTCCTTAACCGATTCGATCATCATACGCTGTTCTTGTGAAAAGTCTTCGGGCGTAAAAATGTCTTGTGGGTTTGATTCTTTAATTAAAAATTGGCCTCCACGAAGAAGGTTTTCAGATGTTGGTGTGGTGCTCATTGGGGTATATTTAAATTGTTTTAATCATTGGTTCATGGTTTCGCGGTGTAAGTCTTATGTCAAGAATTCAAAAATACCAGCGGCTCCTTGGCCAGTTCCGACACACATGGTGACCATACCGTATGCCCCGGAGGCCTTGCGCTGCCGTAATTCGTCAAAGAGCTGAACGGAAAGTTTTGTACCTGTGCATCCCAGTGGATGGCCTAAGGCTATTGCTCCGCCATTGACGTTGACCAGATCCGGGTCAAGGCCTAAGGTGTTGATCACGGCTAGGGATTGTGAGGCAAAGGCCTCGTTTAGTTCTATGAGGGAAATTTCGTTTTGTTTAAGCCCTGCTTTTTTCAGGGCTTTCGGTATGGCATCTACAGGGCCAATACCCATGATTCTGGGCGCAACACCGACAGTGGCATAACTGACCAGACGCGCAATCGGCTCGAGTTTAAGTTCTTTGACCATCGCCTCACTCATGATCAATACAAAAGCCGCTCCATCGCTCATTTGTGAAGCGTTTCCGGCCGTGACTGATCCATCTTGGGCAAAAACAGGACGTAATTTGTTTAAGGCCTCAATTGAGGTGTCTGCTCTTGGACCTTCGTCTTTAGTTACTGTATATTCTTTTTGCTGACGTTTGCCATCATCGTCGAGATAGGTTTGCTTTATGGTAATTGGCACAATTTGCTCAGCAAATCGATTACTCGCTTGTGCGACCAAGGCTTTTTGATGGGAGTGATATGCAAATTCATCCTGGGCGTCACGACTGACGTTATACTCTTTGGCCACGGCTTCGGCAGTAAGGCCCATACCCCAATAGTAATCCTCATGTCCTTGAGCAACTATTTGGTAGTCTGGGGTAGGCTTATAGCCACCCATAGGGATGTATGACATGGATTCGGCACCTCCAGCAAGGATACAATCGGCCATCCCACTTTGGATTTTGGCACTGGCCATGGCAATCGTCTCAAGGCCTGAGGCGCAATAGCGATTTACGGTTACCCCGGGTACTTGATCTGTTTTTAGCCCCATCAACGAAATGAGTCGGGCCATATTGAGTCCTTGCTCAGCCTCGGGCATGGCGTTACCTACCATGACATCATCTATGCGATTTTTGTCCAGCTGCGGCACTTGACCCATAAGATAGTCGATGGTTTCGGCCGCTAATTCATCTGGGCGTTTGAATCGGAATAAACCTTTTGGGGCCTTGCCTACGGCAGTTCTGTAGGCTCTTACAATATAGGCTGTGGTCATAGTATAGTTTTTTTTAGATTCAAGGTTTGTTGTATAGTTTTTTTGATTTCCAGAGCTATGTGGGATTATATCAATTACGCAATGGCTTACCCGTGCGAATCATTTGTTGTAACCGCTCAAGAGTTTTCCGCTCACCACAGAGACTCAAAAAGGCTTCGCGCTCGAGATCCAAGAGGTATTGTTCGCTTACTAGTGTGGGCTCAGACAAATCACCACCGGCCATAACATAAGCCAGTTTGTTGGCTATTTTTTTATCGTGTTCAGAGATGAAATGACCAGCTTGCATGGCATCGGTTCCCACCAGGAACATACCCAAGGCCTGTTGTCCGAGTACTTTTATGTCTTTTCGCTGCTGGGGTTGGGTATAACCGAGTTCCGCCATCATTAGCGCCGTTTGTTTGGCTACGGCAATTTGGCGGTCTTTGTTAACCACGACTACATCCTTTCCGTGTTGCAGAAAATCAAGATCAAAGGCCTCACGGGCAGAAGTGGCTACTTTGGCCATACCAATAGTTAAAAAATACTCTTGAAGTCTGTTCAGCTCTACATCGTTTTTTCGGTAACCATCTGAGGCGCGCAAGGTCAATTCTTTACTTCCTCCACCCCCGGGAATGACACCGACGCCAAACTCAACGAGGCCAATATAACTCTCGGCTGCGGCCACTACACGATCTGCGTGAAGGGTAAGTTCACAACCACCGCCCAGAGTCAATCCATGTGGCGCCACAACTGTCGGAATACTTGAGTAGCGCAGACGCATCACTGTGTCCTGGAAATATTTAATCGCCGCATTGAGTTCATCGTATTCTTGTTCGACGGCCATCATGAAAATCATCCCGATATTGGCGCCGACCGAAAAATTTTCGCCTTGGTTGCCAATCACTAGCCCCTGATAATTCTTTTCGGCGAGATCAATTGCTGTGTTGAGACCTGCCAGTACGTCGCCTCCGATACTGTTCATTTTACTGCGAAAGGCGCAATTCAAAATACCATCGCCAAGGTCATGCACCACTACCCCAGAGTTTTGAAAAACTACTTTGTCGACATCTATTTGATCGAGCACAATCAGTGCGTCTTGGCCAGGAATGTGGCGATAATCTTTGTTGTTTTGGTCGTAGAATAGTTTTTTGCCCTCCTCGGTGGCATAGAAACTGCTCTGGCTTTGAGTCATCTCCACGATCCATTGTGGCGGCTCGTACCCCAACGCTTCAATGAGCTGAATCCCTTTGGCCAGACCGATATAATCCCAAATTTCGAAAGGTCCATGTAACCAGCCAAAACCAGCTTTCATGGCCTGGTCAATGGCAAAGAGCTCTTCAGAGATCTCAGGTACGCGACGTGATACATAGTGAAACATCGAGCCAAAATTCGCTCTGTAAAAATCACCCGCTTTATCCTGACCAGAAATTAATACAGGATAACGATCAGCTACGTGATCAATAGACTTGGTCTTTTCAAGAGTGTCAAATTTTACCTTTTTTACGGGCGCATATTCTAGGGTGTCCAGGTTTAGGGCATGAATTTCTTTTTTTCCCTCTTTATTGACAACCTTTTTGTAAAAGCCTTGTCCAGTTTTGCTGCCTAACCAATTATTTTCCAGCATGGTCTCTACAAAAGATACCGGTTTAAAGATATCATGAGCCTCATCTTCCGGACAGTTTTTGTAAATGCCTTGAGCAACATGGGCTAAAGTGTCCAGCCCCACAACATCCACTGTGCGAAATGTAGCGCTCTTGGGGCGACCGATTACGGGCCCTGTAAGTTTGTCAATTTCTTCGACACTTAGGCCCAACGCCTTAACTTGATGGAATAGGCTCTGTATCCCAAAAATTCCGATCCTATTCCCAATAAAAGCGGGGGTGTCCTTGGTCACAATGGTGGTCTTCCCTAAGAATTTATCCCCGTACTCGGTAAGAAAAAGCAGTATTTCTGGATCAGTTTTTGGGCCCGGAATGATCTCGAGTAATTTTAAATAGCGCGGTGGGTTAAAAAAATGTGTTCCACAGAAGTGTTTTTGAAAGTCCTCACTACGCCCATCGGACATATCGGCAATGGGAATACCAGAGGTATTGCTACTGATTAGGGTGCCGGGCGTTCTGAATTTTTCGATGCGCTCGAACACTTGTTGCTTAATATCGAGTCGCTCTACAACAACCTCAATAATCCAATCCGCATCTTTAATCTTAGGTAAATCGTCATTGAGATTTCCTAAACTGACGCGGCTCGCAAAGGATGGGTGGTATAGGGATTAGGCTTTGATTTTTTGGCATTTTCAAAAGAGCTTTTTACAATTCTATTTTTTCACCTTTGGATCATCTAGACTCAATCCACGGCTTTGTTCGGCATCATTTAATGAACTGGGCGCAATATCCAATAAAAGGACTTCAAGTCCAATATTGGCAAAATGACAGGCGATGCCACTTCCCATAATTCCTGAGCCAATGACGGCTACTTTTTTAATTGTTCTTTTTGACATTTTAAACAGTTTTATTGCGACTGAATGAGTTGTTGTTTTGTGCTAAATCCATAATGGTTTCAGCCACTTTGGAAAATATTTATAAATCGGCATCACTAATTTTTTGACGTACCATTTGATCGAAACCCAGGACAATATCTTTAGAGTATTCCCTCATTTCTTGCCCAAATGCGGTGAGGCATATCAGAACACTTCTTCCGTCTTCGGGGTGCGGTTTACGCTCAATTAATCCCCGCTCTTCCATGGACTTGAGAATGCGCGACAAGCTCGTCGCTTCCATACCCATCTTTGGTCCTAGAGCGGTTGAGGGTGAACCCTGTTCGGGATCAATACTGATCAATGTAAAACCTGTCGCCATAGTGCTGTCAAGTTTTAAGGCCTCCTCTTGATACATTTTGGATACAGACATCCAAACGCTGCGCAAGATGTGATCAATAGTTTTGTGTTTCATGTTATAAAGATAAATAATTTATTATGCATGCATAATAAATTTAACAAAAAAAAACCCCAATCGTTTATGAGAGGGGGTGGGATGTTTTACGCGTAGATTTTATCGATCAAAGATTGATAGTGGGCCTTAATTATTTTACGCTTCATTTTCATGGTCGGGGTGAGCAGACCTAATTCGATGCTCCAAGTTTCGGGGGTTAATTCAAATTTTTTAATCTGTTCCCACTTGCCAAATTTTTTGTTGAACTCATCTATTTCTTTTTGAATACGCACGATCACTTTTGGGTGTTGACTCAAAGCCGAAAGGTCTGTGGGTAAATCTAGTCCTTTGTTTTTACCCCATTCGGTAATAAATTCCCAATTGGGCTGAATCAGTGCTGCTGGCATTTTTTGATTTTCACCAATGACCATAAGCTGTTCGATAAAACGCGATTGTTTTAGTGCATTTTCTAGGACCTGAGGCGCGATGTATTTTCCGCCACTGGTTTTGAACATTTCTTTTTTACGATCGGTAATGCGCAGGAAACCATCTTTATCCACTTCACCAATATCGCCAGTATGGAAATATCCGTTTTTGATGACTTCTGCGGTAAGGTCTGGGTCTTTATAATACCCAATCATGATTTGAGGTCCCTTGACTAAAATCTCTCCGTCTTCTGCAATTTTGATTTCTGTGTCAGCGATTGGTTTCCCAACGGTGCCAATTCTAAAATTACCCTCTCTAAAATCATTTACAGAAACTACAGGGGAGGTCTCAGTCAGTCCGTAACCTTCCATAATCGGAATACCAGCTGCATTAAATACGCGCGCCAAACGCGGTTGTAAGGCTGCGCTACCGGAAGCTACAGCCCTTAAGTTACCGCCGAGGGCTTCTTGCCATTTCTTGAAGATGAGTGCTCGAGCAATTTTTAATTGAAACTCGTACCACCAACCATTTTGACCATAGGGCTCATAAACCAACCCTAAATTTACAGCCCAGAAAAATAATGCTTTTTTAATGCCTGAAAGTGCTGCTCCTTTAGCGTAAATTTTGTCGTATACTTTTTCCAAAAGTCTTGGAACAGCGGTCATTACATCTGGATGAATCTCCTGAAGATTTTCGCTAATAGTTTCTAACGATTCAGCGAAATAAATCTCGACACCGCAATATTGATACATGTACATGAGCATCCGCTCGTAGATGTGACAAACTGGTAAAAAACTTAAGGCTTTTGATTTTCCTAGTTCGATTGGTAAGCGCTCTGCACTGCGACGAATGTTCGCCGAGATGTTCTGGTGACTGAGCATTACCCCTTTTGGTCTACCGGTAGTTCCAGAGGTATAAATAATGGTAGCAAGATCATCTTCTTGCACCTTGGCCATACGCGTTTCGACCTCGTCTTGATTGCTTTGGTCTGATCCGAGTTCCAAAACCTCAGTCCAGTGAGCGCAATCACTTAATTGGTCAAAAGAATAAACATATTTTAGTGAGGGAACTTGGTCCTTTATCTGAGCGACCTTAGCATAAACATCGGCACAAGAAACAAAGCAAATTACTGATTCACTGTGATTGAGAATGTATTGATAATCTTCTTTTGAGCTCGTTGGGTAGATTGGAACGTCTTGGGCACCGACCTGTAGTGTGCCTAAATCACAAATATTCCATTCGCTTCTGTTGGTGGTCGAAATTAAAGCGATTTTATCGTTGGCTTTGATCCCGAGACGCAAAAGTCCACGACTTATTGCATTTCCTTTGTCTATAAATTCGACACTCGATTGAGCAACCCAAGTTCCTCGGCGTTTGTCTGCAAAAGCGGCATCTAAATTATATTTGTCTTTTTGGTAGTGCGCAAAGTCAAAAAGTCTTGTCGGCTGTGTCATAACTCTCCTTCGTTAATTGTCTTTGCAAAATAGGAAATTATTTTTTGAAGACCATCAAAAGAAGAAAACAAGGTTTTAATGATTGTCAACCATTAGAATCAATCACAATTTTTCCAACCATTTTCTGGCGTTGACAAATGCCGCGAGCCATGGAGAGACTTGGTCTTGGCGCTGATCTGGATAGTTCGCCCAGTTCCACTGAAAAATTGAACGCTCAATGTGCGGCATGGTCACTAGATGTCGTCCTGTAGCATCACACATCATGGCTGTATTGTAGTCACTGCCATTGGGATTGGCTGGATATTGATCATAAGCGTATTTTGCTACAATCCCGTATTGATCTTGTGGCATAGGTAAATCAAATCGCCCTTCACCATGAGAAATCCAAACGCCAAGAGTGGCACCCTCAAGGCCCGAGAGCATCACACTATTGTTGGGTTGGATGGTCACACTGGTAAAATTACTTTCGTGTTTTTTGGAATCGTTGTGGCGCATTTTGGCCAGTTTTTCGTGTTCAGGATTGATCAAATCAAGTTCCAAAAACAACTGACAGCCGTTACAAATCCCTACAGACAGAGTATCTTCTCTTTGGAAGAACTGATCCAAGGCTTGTTTGGCTTTTTCATTGTACCGAAATGCACCTGCCCAACCTTTGGCAGATCCCAGCACATCTGAATTAGAAAAACCACCGACAGCACCGATAAATTGGACGTCTTCAAGGGTTTCACGGCCCGAAATTAAATCGGTCATATGAATGTCTTTCACCTTGAATCCAGCTAGGTAGAGGGCATGGGCCATTTCTCGTTCGCTGTTACTCCCCTTTTCACGGATGATTGCTGCAGTCAGTGTACGCTCTTTGGCACTCCAGTGCGCCGATTCTGGAAGTTTCCCGTTAAAATTGCTCGGGAAATTGAAATTAAGGGGTTGATTTTTATAATTCTGATAGCGCTGCAGGGCCAGTGGCTCAGGCGTTTGTTGCTGATCCATCAGATAAGAGGTGTGAAACCAAACATCTCGATAATGGGCAATGTCAAAACTCAAATTTTGATCTTGATACTTTAATTCTAGATTTTTCCCCGACACTACGGAGCCGAGTTTTATGGCTTCAATACCATTTTGTGTCAATAGATCGGTTGCTTTTTGCTCATCACGAACTTGAATCACAATACCCGCATTTTCAGCAAAAAGTAAGGTGCTAAGGTCTACTTCAGTCGTCAAAGTGTCCATATTAAATTGAGCCCCGATATTCACTCCGCTAAAACACATTTCTAAAAGTGTTGTAATTAAGCCCCCGGAGGCCACGTCGTGCCCGGCAACAATAAGTCCTTGTTTGATGAGCTCTTGGACAACATTAAAGGTCTTGGCTACATACTGTGCATCACTGATATCCGGTGCCTGATTCCCGACTTTATTTTTGGTTTGTGCCCATGAAGATCCGCCTAAACAGGGGTTCATCCCACTGATATTGATGTAAAAAACAGGACCATAACCTAATTTAAAGTTTGGTTCAATTACCGCGCTGATATCATCACAGTGCCCTGCGGCAGAGACAATCACAGTACCTGGTGACTTGACATCTCGATCAGGATATTTTTGTTTCATAGAAAGAGAATCCTTTCCGGTCGGTATATTGATGCCTAAAGCTAAGGCGAAATCACTAATTCCTTTGACCGCCGCATATAAGCGTGCATTTTCGCCAGGGTTATTTGCGGGCCACATCCAATTAGCCGATAAAGAGACACTCTTTAGACCATCAGACAACGGTGCCCAAACCAGGTTCGTAAGCGCCTCAGCTACTGCCGTGCGCGAACCTGCCACTGGATCAATTAGCGCGGCAACAGGACTATGTCCTACAGAAGTAGCGATTCCATGGGTTCCTTCGTAATCTAAAGCCATTACCCCGCAGTTATTCAGGGGTAATTGCAAAGCACCACTACACTGTTGTTTGGCCACAAGTCCCCCGACACAGCGGTCCACTTTGTTTGTAAGCCAGTCTTTACAACCTACGGCCTCTAACCTCAGTACGGCCTCAAGATCCCTATGGATTTCTTGGTCGCTACTTTGGAGCGCTGAAAATGTAGATTTTACACTTTGGTCGGTTAACACCGTCTTTGGAGAACTGCCAAACATATCGTCCAAATCAAAATCCATGGGGCGTTGGTTTGAACCTTCACTTTGAATAACAAACTTGTGATCACTAGTAACTTCACCTACGTCATAGAGTGGGGCGCGTTCACGCTCAGCAATTTTTTCCAAAAGCGGTAAATCTTTTGGGGCAATGACAAGCCCCATTCTTTCTTGAGACTCATTACCTATTATCTCTTTGGCAGATAGGGTAGGGTCGCCCACAGGAAGCTTGTCTAAGTTGATGTGCCCACCAGTTTCTTCAATGAGCTCGCTCAAACAGTTGAGGTGTCCTCCAGCTCCGTGATCATGAATGGAAACAATGGGGTTTTGGTCACTTTCTACCATAGCGCGAATCGCATTGGCCGTTCGTTTTTGCATTTCTGGATTTGACCTTTGGATGGCGTTGAGTTCAATACCACTACTAAAGGCGCCGGTGTCGGCACTCGATACCGCAGCACCTCCCATACCAATGCGATAATTATCACCGCCCATAACTACAATGCGGTCTCCAGGCTGTGGCTTATCCTTTTGAGCCAGCTGAGACTTACCGTAGCCAATACCTCCGGCAAGCATAATGACTTTGTCAAATCCTAAAATTTCGTCTTGCTCCTGATGTTCAAAAGTGAGCACGGACCCACTGATAAGGGGTTGCCCAAATTTATTGCCGAAGTCTGAAGCCCCGTTACTGGCTTTAATAAGAATGTCTAATGGTGTTTGATACAACCATTGACGCGGATTGATGCCTTGTTCCCAAGAGCGATTTTCTTCTGCTCGAGAATAAGCGGTCATGTACACCGCTGTTCCGGCTAAAGGAATAGATCCTTTACCTCCCGCTAAACGGTCTCGGATTTCACCACCACTCCCGGTCGCTGCTCCGTTAAAGGGCTCCACAGTTGTGGGGAAATTATGGGTTTCTGCTTTGAGGGAAAAAATACTGTCAAAGGGTTTTTTCTCGAAGAAGTCTGCCTGATCTGCGCTCACTGGAGCAAATTGGGTGACGCTGGGGCCGGAGAGAAATGCGACATTATCCTTGTATGCCGAAACGATACTGTTGGGATGTGTTTTTGATGTTTTTTTGATTAGAGAAAATAAGGAATCCTCCTTAGTTTCTCCATCGATGATAAATGTTCCGTTAAATATTTTGTGACGACAATGCTCACTATTGACTTGTGAAAATCCGAAGACCTCACTATCGGTGAGTGGTCGGCCAATTTTTTCCGATAGTTTCTCCAGATAGGCCACTTCTTCATCACTAAGCGCCAGCCCTTCACTAAGATTATAGGCTGAAATGTCATTTATTTCTTTGATTGGTTCTGGGGTGATGTCCAGTTTGAAAATATTTTGATTGAGCCCATTGAAGATTTGAGAAAGCATGGGGTCATATTTATTTTCTTTCTGGTGTGGCCAATATTGCTCAATGCGCTCAATACCACTAATACCCATGTTTTGGGTAATTTCAACGGCATTAGTACTCCACGGTGTAACCATGGCAGCGCGGGGTCCCAAAAATTCTCCATGGATTTGTTCCGCGTGGATTCTGGGCAAATTTCCGAATAACCAGGTGAGTTTTTCAGTAGTGGCATCATCAAGAGTTTGATGCGATGAAATTGCAAATAGGGTCTGCTTTATATCGCCAAAAAAGAATATCATGAAAGCGCATTTAAAGGAACAAATTTAGACATTTTTAGCGGTGACTGAGTCAAGAGATATAAACTGATTTTGTAAGATTTGTTCATAACCTTAACATAGCATATTGGGTATTGAGTTTTCAAGTTTTTATCTTTACGCTCCTTTTTAATTGACTGATATGAAACTACGTTTACTTTTTGCCGTGGTCCTCGGTTTGAGCTTTATCCAAACAGAAGCACAAAACACAGAGCGCGCATCCTCCGTGGCCTATGGCCAATTCATTCGAAAGACTATGCCGCTACGCGATTTTCCCACGGTTACTCCAACGGAATACCGCATCAACGAAATCACCATTATCGAGAATAATCTTCGCGCCAATGAAAAAGTGAATCAACAGGCCTATCCACAAGATGGTGTAGATCCGCTGCGCCAAAGAGACTTTGGGGGAATTGCCCGTATGCCTATTGAAGAGAACTTCGATGGTCTGACCAATAACGAAGGGGGTGGGTTTACCCCGCCGGATCCTACCGGAGCTGCAGGGCCAAATCACTATTTAAATGCAGTAAACGTTGCGATAAAAATCTTTGACAAACAAGGAAATACATTGGCTGGACCGACCATGCTCGGGACGTTTTTAGGTTCTGCGAGTAATTCTGGTGATCCAATAATCTTATATGACCACTTGGCCGACCGTTATTTTGTCAGCGAATTTGGAACCGGAAATTCCTTTTTGGTGGGTGTCTCTGATTCGCCGGATCCAACAGGAGCGTATAACGTGTACCAATTTAACTTGGATGCCTTTCCAGATTACCCGCATTACAGTCTCTGGCATGATGGATATTACGTTACGGCCAATAAATTTTCGGGCAACACCACTTATGTCATGGATCGCGCCGCGATGATCGCTGGGGATCCCAATCCGGCCATTGTTGGGTTTGATCTTCCTGGTGTTGTGAACAACAACAATACGGTATTCAGTCCAGAGCCTGCAAATCTAACTGGTGCAGATTTTCCTCCTGGTGCTCCTGGCTATATCGTTTATCTCCAAGATGATGGATGGGGCGGAGGAATCGCCAATGATCACCTTAAAATTTGGGAAATTACCATGGATTGGAATAACCCCGGAAATTCGAGCATTTCTCAACCCTTTGAAGTTCCTACGGATCCATTTGATTCAGTTTTTGCTCCTTTTGGAACGGGCGATGTTGCACAGCCTGGGACGAGTCAAAAAATTGATATGATTGGCGGGATTATTTCATATGCGGCGAATTATCGCAGTTTCGGGGGACATAACTCTTGGGTCATTACCTTTAACGTGGATGTTGATGGAAATGACACCTCTGGTGTTCGCTGGGTAGAATTACGTAATTCTGGAACAGGACCTTGGTCTTTATATCAAGAAGGAACTTACGCTCCAGCCGATGGAAACAGCCGATTTATGGGCAGTGCCGCCATGGATGCCGCTGGAAATATCGGTATGGGCTTTAATATTGCTAGTGCCACTTTGCCTGCAGGAATAAAATATACAGGACGCTATGATGGCGATCCCCTCGGACAAATGACTGTGGCCGAAACCTCGATTGTGGAAGGAATAGGGGTACAAACCTTTTCAAATCGCTTTGGCGATTATTCTCATTTGACTATGGATCCCGACAACTTTACCTTTTGGCATACGGCTGAATACTTTACGGCGAATAACGCATGGCGTTCTCGAGTTGCGGCCTTTACCTTATCTAGCGGATTTAATGCCGATATTGGAGTGAGTAACATTAGTCAACCCGAAAATGGTCTTCTATCGGCTAATGAAACTGTTGAGGTGGCGATCCGAAATTTTGGACTTAGCGCCCAAAGTAATTTTCCTGTAGAACTATACCTCGACGGAAATTTGGTGGCGACCGAGACGTTTACGGGAACCATTAATTCAAATGAAGCTTTGCCATTTACATTTGCACAAACTGTAGATCTATCTACTTCAGGACAGACCTATGTTTTAGAGGCCAGAACAAATCTCACCGGAGATGAATTTGCAGCCAATGACGATTACATTAAGGAGGTACGACATCTGCTGGGAAGCGATGTTGGCGCAACGGAAATTACAGCGCCCACTTCGGGGTCTGGTTTGGGTCTAGAAACCTTGACCGTAACTTTGGAGAATTTTGGGGCGTTAACCCAAACCAATTTTGATGTGACCTATACGGTTAACGGCGGCGCTCCAGTAACCGAAACGTTTACTGGGTCCTTGGATGCTGAACAAAGCACCAACTTTAGCTTTGCTCAACAACTGGATTTAACAGCTTTAGGGCCTTATGAGATAACGGTATCAACAGCGTTGAGTGGAGATCAAGAACCCAATCAAACGACAGTGTAAGCACGACGGTGACCAATTTACTTTGTCAGCCTAATTTAAACTGTTCTTTTGGAGATGGATTCCAATTGTTTGCTGTGAACGAGATCAACAATCCTTCGGGTTGTGAGGGTTATGGAGATTTTACCAATCAAGTGGCTAATTTTGATCAAGATACGGCCTATGATCTTACCGTGACCACGGGTTATGGAGATCAATTTGTGACGGTTTGGATTGATTTTAATGATGATTTTAATTTCACTGCCGATGAGAAAGTGGTGAACAATTATGTGGTAGCTCCTGGTCAAGCAGGGGTTCCTACACAGAAACCATGACTTTGACTATTCCAGCTGGAGCCGATCCTGGAACCCACTTAATGCGTGCCAAAACCAACTGGCAAGCTGAGGTTCCAGAAAATGCCTGTGAAGAGACCACTTATGGGGAAACCGAGGATTACTCTGCCAATATTGGCGGTCTGAGTGGCGAAGACTATGTATTCAGTGCCGCTGACTTATTGGTGCGCGAATCGGAAAATGATCAGTTCGATATTGAATTACGCACACAATATCAAGGACCGGTTTATTTTGCCTTGTACAATGTTCTTGGACAGCAATTGAAATTTAAAACTTTGAGTCAGTCCGGACCGGATTTATATCAAATTAAATTAGATATGGCTCAAGCTGCTTCTGGGGTTTATATTGTGAAGTTATCCGGACCAGAGCTCAAGACCTATCAGTCGGCAAAATTAATTGTCAGATAATAAATTGTCTAAGATTAATCATTGACCCAATAAGCTTAGGTCTAGTGCCCAATAATAATGATCCATATGGTCATTAATCAGAGCATTTGAGAAAAAAACAGCCCCGTTTTCGGGGCTGTTTTTGATTTATTTTCGTTTGAGACGAGCCATGAAGAAGCCATCATAGCCTGTGACACTGGGCAGCAATGTCTCTTGGGCGTCCAGGGAATATTCTTGGCCGGCTTCACTTTTTAAAAATGCCTTGACTTGTTCTTGGTTTTCTTGGGGAAGAATTGAACATGTGGCATAAACTAAGGTTCCTCCTGGCTTTACCATAGCGGCATAATCTCGTAAAATTTCGCTTTGGGTTTGGGTGATTTCCTTGAGAAACTCTGGGCTGAGTTTCCATTTGGCGTCGGGGTTACGCTTTAAAACACCGATCCCTGTGCACGGTGCATCAATTAAAACAGCATCTGCTGATTGATGTAATTTTTTAATGGTTTTGCGAGATTCTATGAGGCGCGTTTCGATATTGTGTGCCCCATTTCTTCGCGCACGTCGCTTTAACTCGTCCAATTTATTTTGGAAAATATCTAAGGCGATTATTTGACCTTTATTTTCCATTAGCGCCGCCATATGCAGAGACTTGCCTCCAGCACCTGCACAAGTATCAATCACGCGCATGCCCGGTCTTAGTTTAAGCCAATGAGCCACGCGTTGAGAGTTGATGTCTTGAACTTCAAATAGCCCCGATTTGAATTCTTTTGAGGTAAACACATTGTCTCTTTGCTTTAAGATAAGTCCCTCTGGAGTTTGCCTAGCCATTTCTGTTTCTACACCATGGTCAGCTAGAGATTCTGCGAGATCTTTTCGTATTCCTTTGAGTGTATTACAGCGTAAAACAACTTCGGCCTGCTTATTTAGCGCGTCGAGCTCTTTGGCCCATTGCTCTTTTCCAAAAGCTTCTAAACCGACTTGATCTATCCAGTCGGGAATAGACTCTCTAATTACCCGAACTTTAGAAAGGGCGTCAAAACGACCTTTAATTTTTCGAGTAGGTACGCCTTCAAATTGTGGCCAATCAGGTAGTTTTATACCGCGCAGCGTGGCCCAAACTACAAAAAGTCTGAACAGATTGTCGCGGTCAAATGGTTCTTTAACCTCGGCGATTTCTTGATAAAGTCTTTTCCATCGTACAATATCATAAGTTGTTTCTGCGATAAAACTGCGGTCTCTCGAACCCCATCGCTTATCCCTTTTGAGGACATTACGCAGAACTTTGTCGGCAGCTTTGAGCTCATTAAATATCAGATGTAAGCCGTCTACAGTGGCAAATACAAGATTTCGATGCAATCGCATAAGGAGAATTATTGGGGGGCAAAGGTACTATTCTTTATTTCATTAATTAACTTTATGGTTTAATCCTTTTTGGGGTGTTTGGGATCATGATCATGAGTTACCTTGTTTTTTGATCGTGCTCTCGTTGATCAAGCGTCCTTAGATAATTAAGATCTTTAATCATGAATAAAACACTTTTGGCCAGGACATACGCCTTGTACTTATTGACACTAGCGTTTTTTTCTTGTAATTCATCGCGACATTATGCGGGCTTGAGTTTAACTCCGCTTCTAGAAGATGATCTGAGCATACGGGCAGTAGAGGTGGTGAGCGAGAATGAGGTATGGTTTGCGGCCAATAAAGGTCGGGTAGGGGTTTATAATGGTCGAGATATTGCACAAGTTGTTTTACGTCACAACGATAGTCTTTTACATTTACGATCGATCGCTCATAATGGGACAAATGCTTTTGCACTTACCATCGACCGTCCGGCATTATTGTACCGATTAACCTTCGATGGTCGACAAATTACGGCTGCCGATTTAGTTTATACTGAAGATGCTCCCGGAGTTTTTTACGATGCGATTGGCTTTTGGAATGCCAATGAAGGTATTGCAGTAGGGGACCCCACAGAGGGCTGCCTTTCGGTACTTATTACTCGAGATGCCGGAGAAAGTTGGCAAAAGCTCAGTTGCGATGAGATTCCACCGGTTATAAAAGGGGAGGCCCTTTTTGCGGCCAGTAATGGTTCTATGGCTATTGAAGGTGAACAGGCATTAATCGGTACTGGTGGAGAAGCAGCGAGAATTTTTAAAACTAGCGACAAAGGAAAAACTTGGTCTGTAGTCCAAACGCCAATGATTCAGGGCGACGCTATGCAGGGGATATTTTCTGTTGCGAGCTATGACTCAGACATAGCGATAATTTATGGCGGTGATTGGGGGCATCCAGAGAACAATGAGAACAATAAGGCATTGTCTGTCGATGGAGGTTTGAATTGGGAATTATTAGCGCCCGCTGAGGGTCCAGGATATCGCTCTTGTGTACGTTTTGTTCCGGGATCTAAAGGTCAAACCTTAATGGCTGGAGGATCAAAGGGCATATCCATAAGTTATGATCGGGGCGATTCTTGGACCCAGTTGTCGGATGTGCCCCTTTATACGCTGAGGTTTTTAAATGACACCATAGCTTTTGGTGGCGGGGCCGGCAAGTTTGTGCGGCTGAGGTTTAATTAGCCTTAGTTTAATCAAGACTATACTTATGGTCTGTTACTTTATTGTCTCTATGGTCTGTCGGGCCTTTCTGATCTTTGGCCACGTCCTCTTTTTTTGATTCTTTCAATAATCCGGCGTTTAAAGCGTTCTTCACTCATATGAAGTTTAAGGAGTTGTTTTGGGCTAATCACCTCGCGTAATGCCTCTTGCATTTGGTTGATTAATCTTTGTTCATTCTGTTTGTGCTCGGCTAAAAGCTTCAATGTTGCCTCAACTTTTTCATCATTCCACTCATCGATATCCTTAGGTTTTGCCTCCTTCAAAATCTCACCTAGTTCGCGTCTGGACTCTGTAATCTGTTCATTAAATTGATTGTAAATTGGCCAAAAACTTTGCGCTTGTTCAGGACTAAGCGATAGGGCTTGAGTAATGATCCCTGTCTTTAGGGCCATTAATTGTTCCTCTTGCAAAGCACCTCGATCTGGGCCTTGGCCAAAAATAAATGTGTTGCTTAAAATACTTAAAGTCAGAAAAATAAAATGTTTGCTTTTCATTTGTTATGGTTTTAATTCATTAATTGAAATTCTGTAAATAGATGATCTTGTTCTAGGGCTTCAGCTTCCCATTTATCCCATTCAATGGCCTCATTATAAAGGAATTCGTAATCTTCTTGATCTAGAGTGGTAAAGAGCTCGGTTTCATTTAATGAAACATAGGCATAGGTGTTGAGTTCCTCTTCAGAGAATTTCATAGCCATTTCTGAGACTGTATTTACACTGGATGACTCATTGTGTTGGTATACACGCCAGACCAGCAGTAGGCTCGCTGCTGCGGCAACAAATGGCCACCAAAGTAACTTGACTTTTTCTTTTGAAGATGCTGCATTTTGCTCGGAGTGCAGTTGTTGCAATACGCGCGATTCTATTGATTCAAAATAATCTTCCGGTACATTTAGACCGTGATGATTGAATTTATTTTTGGCTGTATCTTTTTTATTGTTTTCCATGGTCCTCACTCCAATGCTCTATGCTTTTGACTGCGTCACAATCAAAAGGTTTTATCCTTAAAATAATTTTTTATTTTTTTCTGGGCCAAATGGTAACTGCTTTTAACCCCACCAATACTTAAATCTAAGATTTCGGCTATGTCTTTGAATTTCATTTCCTGCAGATAACGCATGCTAAAAATATTACGTTGCTGTTCTGGCAGTTGAGTCATAAAATGCACCAATGATTGTTCCACTTGGTCGGGGCTAAAATAGGGGTCTGCGATGAGTCGTTTCTCCAGACTTGTGTATTGTGGGCTATCCAAGGACATACCTTGATTTTTTTTCATTTTTTTTACGTGAGTCAGCGCTTCATTTGTTGCAATGCGAAACATCCAGGTATAGAGCTTACTCTTTTGTTTAAACGCATGAATATTTCTGTAGATCTTGACAAAAGTGTTTTGTAAAACATCATCTGCATCTTCATGAATCAAAACGATCCCTCTTATATGCCAATATAAGGGCTCTTTGTATTGATCCATGAGCGCCTTGAAAGCCTTTTCCCGAGAACTCGGATGGAGCAATTGTGCGACAAATTCACTTTCAGAATATTCACCCATGCTTGACGTGCTTTATACAGTTTAATCTTTGGATATGATTTCCGGTTAAAGGTTTAACGTTATTTTTAATTTATCGGTATGTCAGTAGGTATCGACAATTGAGACGGATCAGGCCTCGTTAGTCGTCAAAATCTTAAAAAACTATGCATTTCATCGATTAAATGCATATTTTTTAGATAAAATGCATAAAAAATTTGGAGCGTATTGTATTATTCGTATCTTTGAGGTGTAATTAATTGAATCGCTAGCCCCAAGGTGGTTCAAAAACTAAAAGAAGCGGAGCCCCAACCGCTTCTTTTTTATTGGAAAGATTGCATCTGCACGAGATTGTGGTAGATGCCTTTGGCCTCAAGTAAGTCTTCGTGTTTGCCTTGTTCGACAATTTTGCCTTTGGCCAGAACCACGATTAGATCTGCCTTTTGTATTGTAGAAAGTCTATGTGCGATCACCACAGAGGTGCGATTGCGCATCATTTTGTCTAAGGCATCTTGAACCAGACGTTCGCTTTCTGTGTCCAGCGCAGAGGTTGCTTCATCCAAGACCATTATAGGCGGATTTTTCAAAACAGCACGCGCGATGCTCAGGCGTTGTTTTTGACCACCACTGAGCTTATTGCCGCTATCACCAATATTTGTGTGCAGCCCTTGGGGAAGGTCCAAAACAAATTCTTTGGCATTGGCTACTTCCAGAGCTTCAAGAATTTCCTGTTCTGTAGCGTCAGGTTTTGCCACCATTAAATTCCCGTAAACCGAATCGTTGAAAAAATGGAATCTTGAGTGACAAGCCCCATAAGCCCGCGTAAATCTTTAATCCGGATATCGCGTATGTCATGACCATCCAATGTAATGGAGCCCTCTCCCACATCATAAAAACGGGTCAATAAATTAGCTATGGTACTTTTTCCACTACCACTTTGACCTACAAGGGCCACGGTTTGCCCTTTTTCGATGTTCAGCTTCAAATTATTAAGCACCCATTCTTGTTCGTATCTAAAACGAATATCATTGAGGACAATGGCCTGATCAAAAGTGTTTTTCGAGATGGGATCCGCGCTTTCCTTAATATTGGACTCAGTGGTAAGCACCTCCAAAACACGTTCTGCCGCAGCGTTTCCTTTCTTGACGCTATAACTGGCTTTACTAATGGCTTTGGCTGGCGTTAAGATGTTGTAAGCCAGACCCATATAAACGATAAAGGCCTCGGGAGCTAGGGTGTGATCTACAAGTACCATTGAGCCTCCAAACCACAACAAAATGGCAATCACCAAAATGCCCTAAAAACTCACTAATGGGTACCGCTAGACTTTGGCGATGCATGAGTCTGTTTGAGAACCTAAAAAATCGTTTGGTGCTGGTCTCAAATCGATCTTGAAATTGTTGTTGAGCGTTAAAACCTTTGATGATTTTTAGTCCCCCCAAAGTTTCCTCGACAATGGATAAGAAAATACCTTGTTCTTTCTGGACGCGTCCACTTTTTTGTTTGAGGCTTTTCCCGATATAAGCGATGGCAAAACCAGATAGGGGAATGAAAATAAAAACAAAAATAGTCAGTTTGGTACTGATCAAAAGCATGGCCACAATGGTGAATATGATCATCAGTGGTTCACGGACCAAAAGTTCTAAAATGGACAAAAAGGAATGTTGAATTTCAAGGATATCCGAAGAAATGCGCGCTATGGTGTCTCCTTTTCTTTTTTCGGAGTAATAGGAGATGGGTAAGACGACGGTTTTGCGATAAACTTCATTGCGCAAGTCTTTTAAAACACCATTGCGCAAAAAGGTAATAAAGTACATCGCGGTATAACCAAATAGATTCTTGAGTAAAAACGTACTGATAACAAGGGCAATCATCCAAGAAAGCGCATAGAGTTCTCCTTGGGTTTCAATCTGCTGAGTGATGTAATAATTCATCACATCCTCGCTGTACTGCCCAATATTCCCTAGTCCTTGATAAACGGGTTTGACTGTTACCTTGGTGGCGTTTTGGAATAATACTTTGAGCATAGGCATCAAAGACACAAAAGCGAGCGTCCCAAAAAGGGCGTAAAATATGTTGGCAATAATGTTCAGCCAAGCATAGCCCATATAGGGTTTGGCAAAGTGAATAATGCTGCGAAAGTATTTCATTACAGCAGGTTTAGGTCTTTTTTAATGGCCTTAATTTGTGGCGATAAGGCCTCAGGCGTGGATCCCTTTACGCTGATGTAATACTTGATCTTTGGTTCGGTTCCACTCGGGCGTGCAGCAATCTTGGCACCATTCTCGGTGTAAAAAATAAGCACATTGGAAGCCGGAAGATCAATAGGAGATTCCTGGTTTCTGCACAAGATCTCGTACTGTTTGATTTTGATAATCTTCAATTTTTATCACGGCACTTCCCGCAATGGATTTTGGGGGAGATTGACGAAATGCAGTCATGATTGCCTCAATTTCCTCGGCCCCTTGTCGTCCTTTTTTAACTTGAGAAATCAGCGCCTCTTCGAAATAGCCATATTGTTTGTACAGGTCTTGTAGGTAAGTCCAAACAGAAGAGCCTTGACCTTTTAGGTAAGCCGCTATCTCACAAATCAATAGACTGGCCGTAACCGCATCTTTGTCACGGACAAAATCTCCGACCATATAACCAAAACTCTCTTCACCACCACCGATAAACTGCTGATCAGGGAAATCCTTGACCATTTTGGCAATCCATTTAAATCCGGTGAGTCCTTCCTTGTAATCTACTCCAAAATCCTCGGCTAAAAGACGCATCATAGGGGTAGAAACAATGGTTGAGGCAATAAAGTGTTTGTTGTTTTTTTGATCGCCCTTTAGTTTGTCCAGTAAAAAGTGAGTTTTGACAACCATGGCCTGGTTTCCATTAAGTAGGGTTAATTCACCCGCCTGGTTGCGCACGGCAATACCGAGACGATCACAATCTGGATCGGTGCCGATTACTAAATCTGCCTGGAAATCCTGGGCTTGATCCATAGCCATTTTGAGGGCCTGGGGCTCTTCCGGATTTGGAGAGCTCACCGTAGGGAAATTCCCGTCTGGTGTGGCTTGTTCTTTTACTAAATGCACATGATCAAAACCCGCAGCTGATAGCACTGGCGGAACCATGGTCACCGAGGTGCCATGTAGTGGTGTGAACACCACGCGTAATGCTGAGCGATTTTTTTCTGTGGCATGTTTTGGTACAGCGTCTAATGAGGCCTGAATAAAGGCCTCATCGACTTCTTTATCTATGTGCTGGATTAAATCATGTTTGGCATCAAAGCAGATGTCTTTATAATCTAATGCGTTGATTTCTTGAATTATCGCGCCGTCTTGTGGGGGCACCAATTGACCTCCGTCTTGCCAGTATACCTTATATCCATTATACTCTGGTGGATTATGTGAGGCTGTGAGCACGATGCCACAATGACATCCTAAATGACGCACGGCAAAAGAGAGTTCCGGTGTCGGGCGTAAGGAGGAGAATAATTTTACTTGAATTCCATTGGCCGAAAAAACTTCGGCTACGGTCTGGGCTAGGGTATCGCTGTTATGACGGCAATCGTATGCGATCACTACGCGAAGAGATGCCTTTGCAGATTCCTCGACAAATTCTGTTTTTAAATAATTGCTCAGTCCTTGCGTCGCTTTACCGAGGGTGTATTTATTGATTCTATTATCCCCAACGCCCATAACACCGCGCATTCCTCCGGTACCAAAGGCTAAAGAGGTGTAAAAAGCGTCTTCGAGCGCCTCTTTTGGACCATCGATTAGATTTTGAATGGCTACTTGGGTGGACTGATCAAAATGTGGCTGAAGCCAATTTTGAGCTTTGGATAAAATGGCGTCGGAGTTTAGTGACATGTTTTTCAATTAGCAATAAACGCAGGCAAAAATACGCAATATGGCGGCATTTATTCCAGGTTTAAGGATTCTTTAATACGATAATGTGGCGCAGCTTGTTTGCTGCGTAAAATAAGTTCACCTAAAAATCCAGCGATAAAAAATTGCCCCCCAAGTATCATGGCGGTCAGGGCAATATAAAATTGCGGACGCTCGGTAATCAGTCGCCCTGTGGGATTCAAGATGAGTTTGTCTACACCCAGATAGGCCGAAAAAAGAAATCCCAGAGTGAGCATCAATGCGCCCCAAGCGCCAAACAAATGCATGGGTCTTTTGCCAAATCGGGAAATAAACGAAATAGTAATTAAATCTAAAAAACCCCTTAAAAAACGCTCCGAGCCAAATTTGGTGTGGCCAAACTTTCGCGCCTGATGTTGGACAATGCGTTCTCCAATGCTCTTGAACCCAGCGTTGCGCACCAGTACAGGTATGTAGCGATGCATTTCTCCTGTGACTTCAATGGCTTTAACCACTTCATATTTATAGGCTTTAAGCCCACAATTAAAGTCATTTAAACCTACTCCTGAGGTTTTACGCGCTGCAAAATTGAACAGTTTTGACGGCAAATTCTTGCCAAAATAGGAGTCATAACGCTTTTTCTTCCAGCCCGAGACCATGTCATAACCCTCAGAGCGCAACATGTCAATCAGGTGAGGAATTTCTTCTGGATTGTCCTGCAGATCCGCATCCATGGTGACCACATACTGACCCTTCGCGCGTGCGAAACCAGCATGTAGGGCTTGAGATTTGCCAAAGTTTTTTAAAAAACGCAGCCCTTTGACGCGCGCGTCTTTTGCCGCTAAGTCGTTTATTATTTGCCAAGAATTGTCATCGCTGCCGTCGTCGATAAAAATCAATTCATAATCCCTAATCACCCCATCCAGGGACTGAGTAATCCACTGATGCAATTCACCGAGAGATTCAGCTTCATTGAGTAAAGGGATGACAATTGAGAGTTCCATGAATTAGAATTGCAGGCTATAAATCCCGAGGTGCTTAGTCTATTGCTGCCGGATCTTTTTTCTTAAAAATGAGACCAATCAAAAGACCGATGACGGCCTGAAAAATAAGTGAAGAAAAATATGATTTGCCCAAATTGACTATAGAGAAATTATCTGTTTCTGCGAGTTCTGCCAGGGCTTTGTCAATCTCGGCCTGAGGCGCCCCCATTTTTACCATAAATTCTTGGGAGATTTCAATAATACGCTCGTTGAGGTATTGCGCCAACTCAGGATCGACAATGTTGAAAATCAATATGCCAGCGGCTGTACTTATGGCTAGACCGATAGCGCTAGGTTATGAAATAAGTTGAAAAGGCTTCTTTAAAACTCATGAATCCGCCCAACAGACCTTTAGATTTCGCTGTGGCAATAATACCCATGCAGGACAACAAGCAAAAGATTCAATATACTGACCCACCATTTGGTGAATAACTCGGTATTGAATGCATAAATAATGGTCGTGCTCAAAGCCAGCATTAGGCCGAGTATAACACCGTGGTTTATGGCATTTTTTTTGGGGGTAAGTGCTTCTGACATTTTGTTTGATTTAGTGGTTTGGTTTGAGTGACAAATGTACTAAAATGTAACGTCTTTTTTTATATAAAAAATTCTATAAACTATTGCTCAATTGCAATTTATCCTTAAATTTGCCCCCGCTTAGACGGCGAAACAAAGAGTTTGCCGTGAGAGTTTATCTAAATTGAATCATCATGAAAAAGGGAATTCATCCAGAGAATTACAGACTAGTTGCATTTAAAGATATGTCCAATGATGACGTGTTTTTGACTAAATCTACAGCCGACACCAAAGAAACCCTAGAGGTAGATGGTGTTGAATACCCACTTGTGAAGTTGGAGATTTCTCGCAGCTCTCATCCGTATTACACTGGAAAGCACAAATTGGTAGATACCGCTGGTCGTATCGACAAATTCAAAAACAAATACGCAAAATTCAAAAAGTAAGCTTTTTGAATCCTCCATAGCAAAGCCTTCGAAAGAAGGCTTTTTTTATTGCTATATTTGTTTAAAACGTATTAAAAAAGAGCATTAATTCTGAATTTTATTCATGTCATGGCACTAGATGCATGCGATTGTGACTTTTTTGCCCTAAACTTATCTCTATGAATTTAATTTTTTTCGATCCCGCCCAAAGCTCAGGATTGCTGCCCCTTACCTATACAAGGCCAGTTGCTGAGCTAAGAATAGGAGGATTGACTATCGCTCAGAAATGGAACAAACGCCTGGGTACAGAAGGCTCCTGGCTCACTAAAGAGTATCTTCAACCGATTTACCCGTTTAAATTTACCACCGATAACTTATTTGTCAGTGCAGACGTTATTCCTAATGATGAACTTGCAGCACAAGTCAATGCATTGGATAAAGGTCAGGGCTTGCGCGATGAATACGGTTCGATCGCTTGGCGCTCAGGGCAGTGGAGTGCCGATTTAATGCCAGAAGATATTCAGTGGCAGGATTTGGCCGTCCCCGTAACACGTGTCAAACATACTTATGATATTTTTACGCTTAATGCCGCAGAAATTCAGGCAGATTTTGATTTGCTTACCAGGCAATCAAAATCTGCCGACTTGCCGGCGCATGTCTCGTGCAGCGACCCGAGTAACGTCTTTGTTGCTGATGATGCCGTTCTTGAGCACTGCAGTTTAAATACTACTGATGGCCCCATTTATATAGGGGCCGGAGCTCATGTTATGGATGGATCCATGCTCAGAGGACCACTGTTTATTGGAAATCATGCAGTGATCAAGATGGGCGCCAAGATATATGGAGCCACCACGATCGGGCCTTATTGTAAGGCAGGAGGGGAGATCAGTAACTCAATGATGATGGGCTATAGCAATAAAGGACATGATGGATTTTTAGGAAATTCAGTCCTGGGGTATTGGTGCAATTTGGGCGCCGACACCAACACCTCAAATCTTAAAAATAATTACGACCAGGTCCGTCTATGGGATTATGCCACCGAGCGTTTTGCCCACACCGGCCTGCAATTTTGTGGCCTAATTATGGGCGATCACAGTAAATGTGCGATAAATACGGCGTTCAATACGGGCACTGTAGTCGGTGTGAGCGCCAATGTTTTTGGCGCGGGGTTTCCCAAGAACTTTATTCCCAGTTTTAGTTGGGGTGGTGCGGGAAGCATGACTACCTATAGTTTGAACAAAGCTGTGGAAACCGCAAAACGCGTGATGCAACGTCGCGGTATAGAGTGGACGGCTCACGATCAAACGGTATTTGAGGCCATTTTTGAGGCTTCTCAGTCTTGGCGACGTGATTAGTACTTAGTTACCACCCTGTTTTGTGGTCCGCTTTAAGAACAAGAAATTTTGAGCGTTAATGCCTAATCCGGTCACATTTTTGCGAATAAATCTAATGGCCATATCGTAATAGAGGGGCACAACCGGGGCCTGTTCCATGATTTTCTGATCCATAGTGCGATAAATGTCCCAGCGCAGACTGTCTTTTGAAACTGTGAGTGCTTTTTGGTAAAGACTATCAACTTCAGCTGAGTAATAGTGGGTATAATTAGGTCCGTTGGGGGTGAAATTGCGCTGTATGAATAGGGATAAATAATTTTCGGCGTCGGGATAATCCGCTACCCAACTGGCGCGAAATAGTTCCAGCCCTCCAGTATTTTTGAGTTGACGCAGTGTCGAGGGAGGCAGCACGTCAATATTGATCTTAATGCCTATTTTTTCTAGCTCGGTTTGCATATACTCGCAAAGGTCCAGGTATTGGCTGTTTGTGCTTAAACTCAGTTCCGGATTAACCCCGGGATTTAAGGCGATGAAAGAATCGACAAGGCTTTTGGCTTTGAGCAGATCGTAAGTATAAATGCTAGTACTATTCGAGCCTTTAAGGCCCTTGGGGATGAACCCTTTGTCTGCAGAAAATCCGATGCCATTGCGCAGATAACGAATCATCTTTTTGCGATCTATACCATAATTTACGGCCTGTCTTATGAGTTTAGACTGAATTTCAGGCCGCTGCTCTTGAAGATTAAACCCGACATATTCTGTGTTGAGAAATGGCGCTTTAAGCATATAGGCAATCTGCTTGTAGTCAGGGTTTAGCGTGCCCTCAGGAGTGAGTAATGCATCTTTATACGATTGATCTATCCCCGATATGAAGTCGAGATTCCCTTGCGTGAATTCTAAAAACTCACTTTGTTTGTCTGGCAGAAAACTAATAGCCACAGCCTCCAGGTAAGGCAATTGCTGTCCTTGCTGATCGTATTCAAAATAAAGTGGATTACGCCGGAGCACAAGCTTTGTGTTTTCCACCCAGAGTTTAAAAGCAAAAGGGCCAGTCCCGATAGGATTTTTTCTGAAATCACTGCCAAAATGATTGATCGCCTCAGACGGCACCACTGAGCAATAGCGCATAGAGAGAATCCCCAAAAAAGGAGGGAAGGGTTGTTTGAGTTTGATGCTTAGGGTGCTGTCATTTTCGGCCCAATAGCGCTCCACCTGTTGGAGCACCCAGCTTCCAGGTGCGGCCAGATTTGGATCTTTGAGCCGGTCAAAACTAAAAACAAAATCAGCGGCTTTGACGGCACGGGTCCTCGCAGCCCCAAACACCTCGTGCTGGTGAAAATAAACACTGTCGCGCAACACAAAAGTATAAGTCAGACTGCTGTCGTTATACGTCCAATACTTGGCGACATCGGGTTGAATATTCAACGAGTCATCGAGCTGTACCAGACCGTTAAAAATTTGATTGGTCGGCCAAATATTTTGAGGATTTCGAGCAAAGGCTGGATCCAATGAGCTAATGTTCCCCGATTCATTGTAACGAAAAATGGTGTCTGGATCGCGCTGATCAATTGTAGCATCGCATGAAAACAATAAAATTGCGAGCAGCAGCCCAAAAAATGGCGCTACATTAATGTCTGTACGCATCAATTGATTCGTATGAAATAACCGAGAATACCTTCGGCCATAGGCCTTGGATTTATTTTGATTATTATATTGTATTTTTGCCATCACTTGTGCTAAAATACGAGAATGAACGCTACCAAAAAAGTTGCTTTTTACACCTTAGGCTGCAAGCTCAATTTTAGTGAGACTTCGACCATTGCCCGCGATCTCACCACGGAGGGTTTCGATCGCGTGCCTTTTGAAGCATATGCAGATATTTATGTAATTAATACGTGTAGTGTAACCGATAACGCCGATCAGCGTTTTAAAACGATTGTCAAAAAGGCCCTCAAAAGTAATCCAAATGCATTTTTAATTGCCATCGGATGTTATGCACAATTACGCCCTGAAGAATTGGCCCAGGTCCATGGAGTTGATTTGGTATTGGGTGCGGCGGAGAAATTCAATATTTCGGCTTATCTCAATGAGCTGCTCGAGGATTCCTCTAACCGTTCAGAAAGGGCACAGATACATTCCTGTGCTATTGAACAGGTGGATGCCTATGTGAGCTCTTACGCGATTGGGGATCGCACAAGAGCCTTTTTAAAAGTTCAAGATGGCTGTGACTATAAGTGCTCTTATTGCACCATTCCGATGGCCCGCGGAATTTCTCGTTCGGATCGTTTAGAAAACATCATGAATCAGGCCCATGAAATTGCTCAAAATGGCATTAAAGAAATTGTCCTGACCGGGGTCAATATCGGCGATTACGGAAAAGGTGAGTTTGGCAATAAAAAGCACGAACATACTTTTTTGCAGCTTATCCAGGCCCTCAACACGGTACAAGGTGTCGATCGGGTGCGTATTTCTTCGATTGAGCCAAATTTGTTAAGTCATGAGATTATTGATTTTGTCGCTCAATCGGAAAATTTTGTACCTCATTTTCACGTGCCGCTGCAGAGCGGAAGCAATGAGATTTTGGCCAAAATGCAGCGACGTTATCAGCGAGAGTTGTATGTGAATCGTGTTAATGCCATAAAAACTGCAATGCCTGAGGCTTGTATCGGTGTGGATGTGATTGATGGTTTTCCCGGCGAGACTCAGGAATTATTTCTAGAAACCTATAATTTTCTAAGTGAATTAGAGATCAGTTATCTGCACGTCTTTACTTATTCTGAACGCCCGGGAACAAAGGCTGCTGAGATGTCGGAAGTCGTTCCGCCGAAAGAGCGCAAGAAAAGAAGTAAAATGCTGCGTGGACTTTCTGTTAAAAAGCGAAGAGAATTTTATAACAGTCAGCTAGGATCGACCCAAACAGTGCTTTTTGAAGGAGAAAACAAAAGGGGTTTTATTCATGGGTTCACCCCAAATTACGTCAAGGTTAAAACACCTTGGAATCCGGAGCTCGTCAATACACTACACACTGTTGTGCTCAAAGAAATTGATATTGATGGCTTGGTACGTTTTGACTGGGTAAATACTGATGGATCCAATCAAATGGCGAATGAAACTTCGCATTTACCTGCGGAGCTTAAGGTTTAAATATTCATACCGATGGGGAGCAGGGGCTTGTACAAGCGTCTGTTCTTTTTGAAAAAATGTGCGATCTCAGGACTGGTAGGCACTAGAGAGATTCCTCTGTTTTTAACTTCATCAAATACGGCTTTAATGAAAATTTCTTTAAATCCTTGATCTAATAAATCTTGGCACATGTCGAATTTTGTCAAGAAAATTTTACGCTCTTGCAAGGCGTATTCAATTCTCGCCATGTTGTCGCCAATTTCTAACTCAAATTGTCTTAAAAATGAATTGTCAACGATTTCTACTTGGTCTCTCATAGTTAATTGTATTGCATGGGCACTTCGAGTGCCAAAATTTTTGTATTTGCCTTAATGGAAATGTCGACAGAGTCAAATTCCCATAATCCTACGGCGTCACGACGTTCTAAATTTTCTCCGTCGATAGCGACAGTCCCTTCAACAACCATAAGATAAACGCCTTGGCCTGCGCTGCTTGTTGATAAGGTATAGTTCATGTCTTGACTGAAGTCTCCCCAGTGGAAATAGGCGTTTTGGTGGATCCAGAGTTGATCATGTTTTGCGACATCTCTTGGGAAGACAATCGGACACAGTGTATTGGGTTTGAGCAGCGAATCAATGGTTTTTTGATCGTAACGAGGACTAACCCTCTGACGATCCGGAAATACCCAAATTTGAAATAATTTGAGTGGCTCACTGCTGCTGGCATTGAATTCACTGTGGGTGACCCCTGAACCCGCACTCATCACTTGAATTTCTCCGGGCATGACTGTGCCTTTATGCCCCATGGAATCCTCGTGAAGAACCCCGCCGCTCAGAGGAATAGTGACAATTTCCATATCACTGTGGGGATGCTTGCCAAAACCCATGCCTGGGGCAATGGTATCGTCATTCCAAACCCGCAAGGCCCCGAACTGAGTTCGCTTAGGATCAAAATAATTAGCAAAGCTAAACGAGTAATTCGCTTGTAACCACCCGTAATCTGCCGCACCTCTGGTGTTGGCAGGATATAAAATCTTTTTCATAGTTTTAAGCAAGAGCGAAAGGTGGTACTTGAAGACGAATCACCTCTCGGTGATACAAAGATAAACAATACATCGCAAAGTTCTATAACTCTATAAATGAGCTCATTAAATTCATCACGACTTAAGCTCTACCTGATCCCGGGGATGTCGGCGGGACCAGAAAGTTTTGAGTCGATTCGCTTGCCAGGTTATTGTTCTATTGAAGTTGTGCCATGGCTGGTTCCGCGGCGTGAGGAGCTTTTAGTTGATTATGCCAAAAGAATGTTGGCTCTTGTAGATAGCCGGACTCCATTTATACTGTTAGGGGTTTCTTTTGGAGGAATCATCGCTCAAGAGGCATTAAAATTTTTAACACCTCAATCAGTGATATTGATCTCTACGGTAAAATCTAATGCTGAAAAACCGGCATGGATGCATTGGGTTTACAGGATGAAGGTGCACAAAATATTGCCTTACTACATTGCTGGAAAGCTATCTCGCAGGCCCCTACACGTATTGCCCAATAGGTGGCAAAAACGCTGGAGTCAATACGATTATTATTTGCCGATGCGTGATCCAGAATATTTATCCTGGGGCGTCGATCAGGTACTCAAATGGAATGGGGTTAACCCAGCAGTCGATGTTCCCATAGTGCACTTACTTGGTGATGCAGTTCTTTTATTTCCGATCAAATACATCAAGGGCGCCCAAATAGTAAAAGGTGGCCCCCACATCATGATCTTGACCCATGGTAAAGCCGTGAGTAAGTTGTTAGCAAGAATTTTAGACGCGCTTTAGAAGACACGATTGATTTATTACTTTTAATTAAAATTCTTTCATCTATGAAGTCCATTAATTGGCGACATCTTATCTTATTTGTTTCTTTAAGTGCTGCAGTAATACTTATTGCGCAACAACAAGTGGTTACAAATCATCAGTTCTCAGAGTCAATTGAAGAGTTCAACACCCGGCATTGGGTGAGCGCTCATCCCATCCCGAAGCAAATGTCTTTTGCCCAAGAGGTAGTTCCTTTGGAAAATCCCGACATTCAGGAGAGATTGGATCGAGAAATTCTGGTCAACACTTATTGGCAGTCTAATGCCTTTTTATTGATCAAGCGCGCCCATAAATACACTCCGATAATTGATTCTATTTTGAGTGCGGAGTCTGTACCTCTAGATTTCAAGTATCTGGCAATTATAGAGAGTGGCTTACAGAATGTAACTTCGCCCGCTGGAGCCAAGGGATTTTGGCAATTCATGCGTTCAACCGCTCGTGAGTTCGGACTCGAGGTGAATCGAAACGTCGATGAACGCTTAAACCTCGTCTTGGCCACCCAGGCCGCTGCGCAATACCTTAAGCAAGCCAGAGAGGAGTTTGGTTCTTGGACTTTGGCGGCTGCGGCTTACAATGCCGGGCGCACAGGTATCAGACGTGAACTTTCGCGCCAAGAGGTCTCAAACTACTACGATCTTTTGCTCAATGAAGAAACGAGCCGTTATGTCTTTAGAATTTTGGCCGTGAAAAGACTTCTGGAAGCACCGGATCAATATGGTTTTCAATACAGTAATGATCAATTATACCAACGCATTCCAACAAAAAAAATCAAAGTAGATACAGTGGTTACGGATTTTGTTGATTTTGCTCAGAAATTTGGCATTAATTACAAAATTCTTAAAATTCACAATCCATGGCTCAGGGAGAAACACCTGAATAACGCCTCAAGAAAAGAATATACCATTAGTATTCCAAAGCCAGGAATTTATTCGGTTCCTTAGGTCAATGGGTGTTGTTTATTTAACATCAGTTATTTCGTTGTGCCCCATGGCGATGACTTGCGATACTTTTTGAGTGAAGTACTGAAAGTGTTTGTTGTAAGATTGTTCATAGGGCAATCCGTAATGATGGGTTAGTAAACGGCTGACATTGATGATGCGCTTTTGATCAGAAAGTAAGAAGGTCGTGGGTAAGCCAAGGCTGTGTTTCATACGCCTGATGATGAAGCTGTGGTTGTTTTCTTTTTCATTGATAAAAAGTACGGTAATCTTGGGGTGCAGTTTTTGTTTGATTTTTCGGATGGTTCTTCTGGGCCCCCAGAAAAGAACCACAAAATCAAGTGCATTGTGATTTTTTTGGACAATATCATTCAAAGCAGGGATTACTCCTACGAACTGTGTAAACCAATCGGCATAGGTGATTAAATACATCGGCTTTTTAAAATGTTCCAAATCAACTCGTCTTCCGCCGAATTTGCGCACCCGAAAATTATCCAAATAACTGCCGATCACCACATGATCTACAAGCGAGTCAAAAAGAAACTGTAGCCGCTGATCATCTCTTGCGTAGCGAGCGGCCCTTGAGGCCAAACGATAGGCGCGGATGTTCTTGCCAATGACCTGCGAAAAGTAGGTCTTGTTTTGGTCTTGTTGACTGTGTAATTCAAAATTGCCTGTACACAGGACAAAGAAAACAATACAGTAAATACGGCGTCTTAAGACGTGCATTATGAGGTGGTTGTGAGGTTGTTACCCACGAAGATAAGAAAAATCGATTACCTCATTCGTCCTCCACGGCCGCCGCGGGCAAATTGCTGTCGAGGACCACTGCCTTTTTTCATTTGCTGTTTCATCATTGTGATTTGATCGGTCAGCATCTGGTGTTTGTCTAGCTTCTTAGCCTCCGCGAGCAAACTTTCGGCTTCTCGCTTACGTTGTTTGGAAAAGGCTATTCCGGCAAGATTGAGTTTTACCATGGCCATGTCTGCAGACATGCTCAGCCCAAGCTTTTCGGCTTTTCTAAAATACTTTTCTGCCTCATTCATATTGGTTTGTGAACACATAAGCCCATTGAGGTAATGATAATAGCCTTGTTGCTTAGGCACCAAAGCGCCCTCAGGATTCTTAATACGATCTAGCCACACTTTAGCGCCCGGAAAATCTTGTTTGCGCAAACGCAAAAAAGCCAAGAGGACCAATTCATTTTTGAAATAAAGAAAGATAAATATACCAGATAAGAGCAGATACATAATGCCATTACCGATATGTCCTTGATAAAACTCATAAATGGCCCACGCTACAATGAGCGCTGCAAGAATAAGTTTAATGTTTTTGTGAAACATAAGCTGTCAATTAGTCTGTATAGTCGTCGTAATTCAGGTCGATTTACGCAGGTTACAAAGTTAAACATAATCCACCATTTTAAGGAGTGTGGGGCGTACAATTAGCGACAAATTATTTCTTCTTTGCATTTGTACAAGTTAAAAATCATTGTATATTTGCACCCGACTAAAATAAAGCCTGCCTGCAGGCGCTTTAACACGCAAGATTTTAATTTGAGGAAATAATGAAAAGAACATTTCAGCCATCCAAAAGAAAACGCAGAAACAAGCACGGTTTTAGAGAGCGCATGGCTTCTGTAAACGGTCGCAAGGTATTGGCCTCACGTCGTGCCAAGGGACGTAAAAAGTTGAGTGTTTCCTCTGAGCCGCGTCACAAAAAATAATGTTGATAAATTATAAATAAATAAAGGTGTTGTCTGTTGGCAACACCTTTTTTTTATACCCTTCATGTTGTAATTTTATAACGGATAAATGACATAGACTTATGCCCAAAAACAAAGACCTAAAATCAATTTTAATTATCGGCTCTGGCCCTATTGTTATCGGCCAAGCTTGTGAGTTTGACTATTCTGGATCTCAGGCTTTGCGTTCGCTTCGAGAAGATGGAATTGAAACAATTTTGATCAATTCTAATCCGGCTACAATCATGACAGATCCTGTTATGGCGGATCATGTGTATTTGTTGCCATTGAACACAAAGTCGATAATTAAAGTACTAAAAGAACATCCACAAATTGACGCTGTATTACCGACGATGGGGGGGCAGACGGCACTTAATTTGTGTATTGAGGCAGATGAGAAGGGCATATGGACAGATTTTGGCATAAAATTAATCGGTGTCGACATCGATGCCATAAACATTACTGAGGATCGCGAAAAGTTTCGCGAGCTGATGACAAAAATTGGGGTGCCTATGGCTCCTCAATTAACCGCGAACTCATACCTTAAAGGAAAGGAGATTGCCCAACAATTTGGCTTTCCTTTGGTCATTAGATCTTCTTTTACCCTAGGTGGTGCCGGAGCTTCTATAGTCTACGATCCCAAGGATTTTGACGAGTTGCTCAAACGCGGCCTTGAAGTCTCTCCAATCCACGAAGTCATGATCGATAAGGCCATGATGGGGTGGAAGGAATACGAATTGGAACTGTTGAGAGACAAAAATGACAATGTAGTCATTATATGTACCATAGAAAATATGGATCCTATGGGGATTCATACCGGAGATTCCATAACAGTGGCTCCAGCCATGACCTTGAGCGATACCACATTTCAGCGCATGCGTGACATGGCCATCAAGATGATGCGCAGTATCGGTGATTTTGCGGGAGGATGTAACGTTCAATTTGCGGTAAGTCCTGACGATAAAGAAGACATCATTGCGATTGAAATCAACCCACGTGTTTCGCGTTCTTCTGCTTTGGCCTCTAAAGCAACGGGTTATCCCATTGCTAAAATTGCCTCTAAGCTGGCCATTGGTTATCACTTAGACGAATTGGACAATCAAATAACCAAGAGCACCTCTGCTTTGTTTGAGCCTACCTTGGATTATGTGATTGTTAAAATCCCGCGTTGGAATTTTGACAAATTCGAAGGCTCGGACCGTACTCTTGGCTTACAGATGAAAGCGGTAGGCGAGGTGATGGGTATTGGGCGCTGTTTTCAAGAAGCACTGCACAAAGCCACACAATCTCTCGAAATTAAGCGGAATGGACTCGGTGCAGACGGTAAGAGTTACACCGATTATGAACAGATTATAGATAAATTAACACATGCCAGTTGGGATCGAGTTTTTGTGATTTACGATGCCATACAGCTCGGGATCCCATTGAGTCGTATTTATGAGATTACCAAAATTGACATGTGGTATCTCAAACAATACGAAGAACTTTATTTGCTCGAAAAGGAAATTTCGGAGTATACCTTAGAAACGGTACCAAAATCTCTAGTCTTGGAGGCCAAACAAAAGGGTTATGGAGATCGTCAAATCGCCCATATGCTGGGGTGCCTAGAAAGTGAGGTATATCAGTTAAGAGAACGCATGAATATTCAAAGGGTTTACAAACTCGTGGATACTTGTGCTGCAGAATTTCAAGCAGAAACTCCTTACTATTACTCGACCTTTGAGAGTGACATACAAACGCCCAGTGGAGAGCGCTTTGTGGCCAATGATAGCCCAGTAACCGACAAAAAGAAAATTGTGGTTTTGGGATCTGGTCCGAACCGAATAGGGCAAGGAATTGAGTTTGACTATTGTTGTGTTCACGGGGTTTTAGCGGCTTCAGAGTGCGGTTATGAAACCATTATGATTAATTGTAATCCCGAGACCGTGTCGACCGATTTTGATGTGGCCGACAAGCTGTATTTTGAGCCAGTCTTCTGGGAACACATTTACGATATCATTCGTCACGAAAAACCTGAAGGGGTAATTGTCCAGCTCGGAGGTCAGACCGCGTTAAAACTTGCCGAAAAACTCGATCGGTATGGGATTAAAATTATCGGGACAAGTTATCAGTCTTTAGATTTAGCTGAAGATCGCGGAAGTTTCTCAAACTTACTAAAGCAGCACAATATTCCGTATCCTAAGTTTGGTACAGCAGAAACCACAGAGGAGGCCCTCAAGCTAAGCGATGAGCTCGACTTTCCATTGCTGATTCGTCCGTCCTATGTACTGGGAGGTCAAGGCATGAAAATTGTCATTAATAAACGGGAACTAGAGGAGCATGTCGTAGATTTATTGCGCAAGATTCCCAACAATAAACTCCTACTTGATCATTACTTGGATGGTGCGATTGAGGCCGAAGCCGATGCCATTAGTGATGGCGAGGATGTTTACATTATTGGCATTATGGAGCATATAGAGCCATGCGGGGTACACTCTGGAGATTCTAACGCCACACTCCCAGCATTTAACCTCGGAGATCTAGTGCTGCAACAGATCAAAGACCATACGGTTAAAATTGCCAAGGCTCTAAATACCGTTGGACTTATTAATATTCAATTCGCCATTAAAGACGACAAAGTATACATCATTGAAGCCAATCCTCGTGCCTCACGTACGGTTCCATTTATCGCAAAGGCCTATGGGGAGCCCTATGTCAATTATGCCACTAAATTAATGCTCGGTACACACAAGGTAAAAGACTTTACTTTTGACCCACAGCTCGAGGGTTATGCCATCAAGCAGCCCGTATTTAGTTTTAATAAATTCCCCAATGTGGACAAGAAACTCGGCCCAGAGATGAAAAGTACTGGAGAGAGCATCTTATTTGTCGACAGCTTAAAAGATGACGAATTTTATGAGTTGTACGCGCGGCGTAAAATGTATTTGAATAAATAGAGCAAAATCTTAACACAACAAAACAAAATATGAGCTAATTGGACGGCCCATTTTTGTTGAAACATAACTAAAAAACAAGTGATATGAAGAATTTATTATACACCGGAGCATTATTTTTCTTGCTCAATACCTCAGTAAGCCTAATGGCGCAAACCACCTACAGTCTGGATTGGGGCCTCAATATTAATGGAGCGGCTGCCTCTCTCACAATTGAACCAGGAGATACTGTAGAATGGACTTGGGTTGACGGGTTGCAACATAACGTTGTCAGTACTGCCTCTGCCCAAGAGAGTTTTAACAGTGGTCTGATTCAAGGCCAAGGGTCGACTTGGTCGTATACTTTTACCGAGGTGGGAATTAACGATTATGTGTGTACGCCGCACAGCTCCTCGATGTTTGGTACCATAACAGTCGAAGAGGCTTTATCTCTCGGTGATAAGTTTGCCAAAAATTTGGTCTTCAGTATGGACCAGGCTACAGCTCGGCTGAGTATACAATCTTTAATGTCTGTCGATGAACTCGTGGTATACAATCTTTTGGGAGTACCTCAAATGCGCATCATGGTGCGCGATGAATTTACCCAGGTCGACCTTTCTGCTTTAGTCTCTGGGGTTTATTTGGTAAAAGCCACCAGTGGAACGGCACAAACCACATTCAAAGTCATTAAGCGATAGCGCAAGACCAGTCGAGTTTTTGCGCTTAGTGCTGAAAAAAATAGTCTTATTAGACCTCTTCGGAGTCCGCGTCTTCGGCACGGCGCAATAGCTTTTCACTTTGCTGTTTTGTCGCTTTGGCGCCTAGTTTTTTTAATTTTTCAACGCGTCGTACCAGATTACCGGGGCCTTCTGTGAGACGGCGCATGGCGTCCGTATAAGACCCTTTGGCTCGATCCATTTGATCCCCCACTTTAACTAAATCTTCACTGAGTCGGAAAAAAGCATCGTACAAACGCCCCGCCTGAGTGGCGATTTCGATGGCGTTTTGCTGCTGCTTTTCATTGGTCCACATGCTGTCCACGGTGCGAAGAGTTGCTAGCAGCGTGGTCGGGGTGACAATAACGATATTTTTCTCAAATGCGTTGGTGTAAAGATTATTGTCATGATTAAGGGCTAGGGCAAAAGCGGGTTCAATAGGCACAAAGAGCAAGACAAAATCCGGACTTTCGATATCGTATAATTCAAAGTAATTTTTGGCACTGAGCTGTTCTACGTGTTTTTTAAGAGAATTCACATGTTCTTTGAGATGTTTCAATCCTTCTTGTTGATCGTCACAATTCATATACCGCTCGTAACTCGTCAGAGAAACTTTAGAATCAATGATCATGCGCTTGCCCTCTGGCAGATGCAATACAACATCCGGCATTAATCGCTGGCCTTGATCGGTAGTAAAACTCTGTTGAACAAAAAACTCTCGGTTTTTTCGAGGCCACTTTTCTCCAATACGCGTTCAAGAACGAGCTCCCCCCAATTTCCTTGAAACTTACTGTCGCCTTTCAGGGCCTTTGTTAGATTGGTGGCCTCACGGCTCATTTGTTCATTGAGTTCTGTGAGTCCAATAATCTGTTGACGCAGAGCAGCATGGTAGTCTATGTTATCCTTGTGGGTGGCTTCTACGCGTTTTTCAAATTTGTCGATTTTTTCTTGGAGTGGTTTGAGTAAATGATCGAGGTTTTCTTTGTTTTGTTTGGTAAACTTTTCGCTTTTTGTTTCTAATATTTTTTGCGCCAAGTTCTCAAATTCGGTGGTGAATTTCTTTTGAATGTCTTCTAGATCCTTTTTTTGATCGGCTAGTTTTTGGGTCAATTGATCGACCGTTGCCTCAGAACGAATCAGCTGCTCTTTCAGATTGCCGCGCTCTATTTCGTGCTTCTGTTCTTCGGCAGCCAGTTGCTTATTTTGTTCTTGCAATTGTTCGAGTCTTGTGCCCATAGCAATTTGGTCAGATTGTCTTTTCAATCGGGAAAAGTATCCGCCTAAAAAAAAGCCGGCAACACCGAATATGGAAATCAGAAATAATAGGATGATGTCATTCATGGGGTGGATTTATGCGTTAACACTACATGGGTAAAGATAATTAATCTGAAATCGAAAATCGCCTAGTCTTGTGGTCAAAGCGCACCAAATCGCTTTGGAACATTTCGCCGATAATGCCCTGGTCGATGATTTCTTGTGTTGAGCCCGTATTGATTCGGCCGCCATGGACACTTATGATTTGATCTGCCAAATCCAGTGCTAAATCAATATCATGCGTAGCATATGCCACGGACTTTTTATGTTCTTGGGCTAAAGTTTTTAATAGCTTGAGCGTTTGTGCCTTATTGACTAGATCTAAATGAGTAGTTGGCTCATCTAAGAGAATGATTGGCGTGTCTTGTGCAAGTGCTCGAGCAATCGAAACGCGCTGCATTTGACCATCACTTAGGGTGCCGCATTTTTTATCAAGCAGCTCGCTGAGGTTTGTCGCTTCTATGGCTTGTTCTATAGACAGGTGATCTTCAACGCTCAAAGTCCCGAGCCAATTGGTATAGGGGACACGTCCTAGGGCCACGAATTCCGCAACGCTCAAGTGCTGCGAAAATTCTTTTTTGGTCAGGACCAAGGCAAGATATTTTGATCGTTCCCAATGAGAAAACTCTTCTATATTTTGGCTTTGGATCAAAACTGATCCAGTCAAAGGTTTCAGTTGCCCTGATAATGTATTGAGTAGTGTCGATTTTCCCGAGCCATTTGGGCCGATAACGGCAGTAAGTTGTCCAGGAAAAAGATTCAGGTTAACTTCTTTGGCCAAAATAACTGAGTCTTCAGCCCCTTTGTTGTATCCGATTGATATGTTTTTTGTTATTAACACGATCTAAAGTCAAGCATCATTTAAAACATTAAGTTTTTTTGGCGCATCAATATCCAAATGATCACAGGAGCGCCGATTATGGAGGTGATTGCATTAATAGGCAATGTGAGGCTGCTGAATGGAATTTGCGCCGCTGTATCGCACAAAAGCATGATGATACTGCCCCAAAGAAAACTTGCAGGTAAGGTTATTTTATGATCTGGTGTTTTCATGATTTGTCGCACTAAATGCGGCACTGCTAGTCCTATAAAAGCAATTGGACCGGCAAAAGCAGTAATGCTACCGGCCAAAATACTAGTGGATAATACCATGTATAATGTACTTTTTTTGAGCGATACTCCAAGACTTTGGGCGTATCGGGGCCCGAGCAGCAAGGCATTCATTGATTTTAATGACGCTATGCAAACCGATAGACCCAGAATTACACAGAACGATAAAATGAGCACTCCGCTCCACGATAAATGCCCCAGTCCTCCAAAGGACCAAAATACAAATTGTTGCAGGGCTTCCGCACGACTAAAATAACTCAGTACACTGACCACTGCCCCGGTAAGACTGCCGAACATCAGACCAATAATGAGTAGTGCCATCGCATCTTTAATTTTACTCGAAGCGCTAATCACAGCCAGAAGGACTAAAAAACTCCCTGCCGCCGAGGCAATAACTAGTGCCCAAGGCCCGGATAGTAATGCTGTCCCTAATCCACCAAACAAGCCAGATCCAAGCACTAAAACAGCGACCCCTAGACTTGCACCACTGCTTATCCCCAAGACAAATGGTCCTGCCAATGGATTTCTAAAAAGCGTTTGCATCAGCAGTCCTGAAACGGACAAACCGCCCCCGACTAAAATTGCCGTTAGTGCTTTTGGAAGTCGATAATCATAAAGTATATAGTGCCAAGTTTCATTGATGTTTTGGCCAGTGAAAACGTGACCAAAAATATAGTCAATGGGAATGTACACTGAACCCAAGCTCAAGCTAAGCAATACAGCCGTGATCAAAAGAAGCACCGGCCAAATAAAGACATGACTCATTTTTTTGTTCATGGACTCAGCGGCGTAAAGAATTTTGGCTGATAATCTTGTGGCATCAGCTCAGGATGCAATATATGAATCAAATCACTCAATACCCATTCTGGATGCATCGAGGCCAGTTCGTAGTACAGGAGTCCGCCTGTCGGGCCTACAGCCTCACTAAAGGTAAAAACCTGTTTATCGCTAAAAGGCCTCAATTTAGTGTAGGTTGGGCTGTTTTGTGCCATCTGAGCGTAACTGGTAAATTGTCCTGGCCCGATCCATACCTGTGCCTTATCACTGTATTGGAGTATTTCTTCGATATTCCACTGAAGACTTCCGGTACCCGGGGTGTCCTGCCATAGGTATTGACTATTGGCATCTTTTAGGAACTGTGCGGCCCAACTGTCGCCCTTTGGGGCATACCAAATGTCCTTATATAAAGCACCGCTGATTACTGTTGGAGTCTGTGTTGCGGTTTGGGCCAAAGCGCGCAGATTGAGATAGTCTTGCTCGATTTGATTAAAGATGGAATCTGACTTTGCTTGTTTGTCAAATAGCGCCCCAAAAACTTTAATCCATTCGGCCTTGCCCAGCGGGTGTTGCTCAGTCCAATCGCCATTATAAATTACCGGAATACAGCTATCTTTTACTTTTTCAAGGCCTTTTTGGGTTTGATCTATGCTAAAGGTCATTAACAGTTCAGGCTTCAAAGTCAGTAAAACCTCCATATTAAGGGCCTGGTTTTGTCCGAGTTCAGCCACTTTGCCTTGATCGATTAACGCTCGAGTTAAGGGAGAGGAAATATAATCTAGGTTGGGAAAGCCAACTAAAGCGTCTTGCTGATCGATCAATTCCAGAGGTGGAATATGGGTTGTGGAGGTGGCCACAATAGAGGCAATGGGGACTTCGATAATCTCATCTGGCAAAAATCCTTCAGGGGGAATAGCGCCTTTTTTGATCAAGGCGATTTGTTGATTGACCTGTCCTGTGTTTGGATCGAGTAGACTCAAAAGCGTATACTGATCTGTTTTACTCAGGCAGAATCCTTTGGCGTATTTTACTTGCTGAGATTCGTCGCATATGGCCGGCTTATCGACCGTTTTATTTTGATGTTTACAGGACAAAAAAATTGTACAACAAAGAACAATCTCATAAATATATTTCCATCGCATGATCAAAAATAACCCAAATAATGTGGTCGCTGGTGGCATTTGCCGTATTTTTACTACGCTTTTGGTTTTTTTCAGTGTTGAAAAAATTAAAAGGGAATCTGGTGTAAATCCAGAGCTGTTCCCGCAACTGTAAGCTGCCTTAGTGATGAGGTCACCAATTCTTCAACCACTGTGCATTGGCATGGGAAGGGTGGTGCAACGAGTAAGTCAGGAGACCTGCCTTAAGTAAATAACGTCCAACTTTCGGGATAAAAGTTTGGGGGTAGGTATCTGGTGTTAGCACTGTGAAACATGCGTCCTTATAGTTCCGATCAATTATTTGATCATGCAAATTCGTTATGGCCTTTTGGTTTTTATGATGGGATTTATTCCCGGGGTCTCGGCCCAAAATGTTGATTTGAATCAGGGTTCTCAGCTTCAGGATTCCTTGGAAATGTCCATAAATACTTTGGCATTATCAGATGACGCCTTGAGCGGGCAAACGGTGCTCGACCAAGTGCTGATCAGCACAAAAGACTTGAATCTTCTGGTGAAGAACAACCCAGTACATTAGTGATTGATCAAAAAATGATCAAAGGCTTTGCTGGAGGGTCGGTCGCTAGTCTACTTAATCAAATAGGGGGTATAGAAATTAATGGCGCCACTGGGCAACATGGTCAAAACTTAGGATATTATGTCCGCGGAGGCAATAATCGTCAAGTGTTGATTATGGTCGATGGGGCAGTAGTGAGTGATGCCTCAAGTATTGCCTCAGATTTTGATTTGCGCCTTTTAGCTCTTGATCAAATTGAATCTATCTCAATTGTGAGGGGGCCTTCAAGTGTGCTTTATGGCTCAGGAGCCGCGACAGCGGTGATTTACATAAAAACCAAGCAATTCCAATCCAAGCAGACAAGTGTTACTTTGGCTCAGTCCCTTGGCACTAATCGGGATCTGGATGATTCCCCGCTTAGTGGTCTACAACGGGATCAATCAGTACGTCTAGTTGCGGGGCTGGGGTCGTGGCTTTTCCAAGCTCAGGCCGGTGTTCGCCATGCAGATGGCCTTTCTGCTGTAGCTCCTGCGAGGACTCAGCTCGACTTTGCTCCAGATCAATTTGGCCAGTTTAACACCCGTGCAGCGGTAAAATATATCTCGAAAAAGGGATGGTCCATGGCTCAATTTTTTGCCTATGATCGGATGCGTCAGGATTTTGACAGTTTTAACTACCAAGATGCACCCTTTCAAAGCAGTACTGAGCAGTGGCGTACAGGAGGTAGTTTTTATTATCAAGGAAGGAACTCGAGATATGAGTTCCACGATCAATGGTCCCAGACCAAAAAGAGATCAATACCGATTATCCCGCTGTTTACCAGGCGCTAAATTATAATGCGGATCAATTTATTACCACGCGAGTGGGGTGAAAATTTGAAACCGTGATCGGGACTCAGGGTGGCTGGTCTTCTATGGATTTAGCCCAGGTTAATGGCCCAGTAGCTCCTTTAAACACCGTATTCAGACACCGTGATTCCCGAACCTATTTTATTGATTCATATTTGAATATGGTATACCGCCCTTTAGAATCGTTTTCTATAGATTTAGGAGGGCGTTGGCACCACCACATGCGCTATGGCAATCAAGGGGTTTATCAGGTGAGTCCAAAATATACTTTTTCAAATTCGTGGGGACAGCTAAGTCTCTATGGACGTTATGGAACGGCGTTTATCGCTCCATCTCTGTACCAATTGTATGACCCAATTTACGGGAATCAGGCATTGGATCCTGAATTCAATACAAGTGGTGAAATCGGTTTGATTTGGCAAAAAAATAATGCTGAATTTGCTTTCAGGTGGTTTCAGCGGCATGAGAAGCAAGCCGTCTTCTTTGCTTTGCTTGACCCCGATCTTTTCGTTTATCAATACGACAACAGCAGTGAGGATCAGCGCCGTTTGGCCTTGAGATTGAGGGCAAGGTTCAGCCGACATCTTGGTTAAATATGGTGTTGTTTTACACCTATGTTGGCGCACGTGATTTTGAACTTTTGCGCGTTCCGCCACACAAGTTAAACTGGCATATTTATGCAAGCCTAAACGACCGTGAAAAGCTAAGTATTCGATGGACTTGGTCTGACGTGCGTCGAGATCAGTTTTTTGATGCCATCACTTTTACCTCTAGTGCGATTAACCTACGCCCCTATCACTGGGTTGATCTAGTATATTCAGCTGAGCTTAATGAAGGACTCAGTGCTCAGCTGAGCATGACCAACTTACTCAATCAGGAGGCTCAGCCGCTTTACAGGTACAGCGGACAAGGCAGGAATATTTTGCTGGGTTTGCGCTGGGCCTCCCGCAATAATTAGTATGTATTCATCGCCACAACACCCCATTTAGGATTCAACGGTTATTCTTTGGATAGATAATAATTGATGCCAAAGATTAATAAACATTTTCGCCTTGTAATTTTAATAACTTTTCTCGGTGGGTGCTGTGAAAAGTCCTTATTTTAGTGCCTCAATTATAAAACTACAGACCTTATGTCTAGCACTCCAGAACACATCAAATGTTTGATCATAGGATCAGGACCAGCAGGCTATACTGCGGCCATTTATGCTTCACGCGCTGATTTAAATCCAGTATTGTATACCGGACTTGAGCCAGGTGGTCAGTTGACCACAACCACTGAGGTCGATAACTTTCCTGGATATCCGGAAGGCGTCGATGGACCGACCATGATGGTTCAGTTGCAGCAACAAGCAGAGCGCTTTGGAACTCAGGTGCGCATAGGAATGGTAACTCAGGTTGAATTTAGTGATAAAGTTGGTGGGGTGCACAAAGTTATGGTGGATAACACTACAGAATTAACCGCCGATACCGTGATTATTTCTACAGGGGCTACGGCTAAGTATCTCGGCCTACCTAGTGTACAAAAATTGCGTGGTGGTGGAGTCTCAGCTTGTGCTGTATGCGACGGATTCTTTTATCGCGGTCAAGATGTGGCCATAGTCGGGGCAGGCGATACGGCAGCTGAGGAGGCAACTTATTTGGCCAATATCTGTAAATCTGTGACCATGTTAGTGCGTCGCGATGAAATGCGCGCCTCAAAAGCGATGCAACACCGTGTATTTGGTATGAAAAACATTGATGTTCGCTTCAATACAGAGGTCGACGAGGTGTTGGGTGATACGGTTGTAGAAGGTTTGCGCATGGTCAATAATCAAACCGAACAAAAGGAGGAAATCGCCATTACCGGACTCTTTATTGCCATTGGTCATAAGCCAAATACAGATTTGTTTAAAGGACAATTAGATATGGACGAAACAGGTTATTTAATCACCAAAGGCAAATCCACCAAAACAAATTTGCCTGGTGTATTTGCCAGTGGTGATGTCCAAGATAAGGAGTACCGACAAGCGGTTACTGCTGCGGGCACTGGATGTATGGCGGCCCTTGATGCTGAGCGTTATTTGGCCAGTTTGGAGTAATCCGCACCATGACCTTAAGTATCCGATTATATTTTTCGGATTACTTTTCTTTTCTAATCATATAGACGTGCTTTTCTAGGGTGCCGTCGGCTTCGTACGATTGCAGACGATCCCCTTCTAGTCGCCAAACACTATCCATGTCGACGTGGGCTTGATCAGACTCATAATCATCGATAATGATTCCGCCAGAAGCGTCGTAGCGCCAAGTTAGCTCCGTGGTTTCTTTGTCTTCTACGTCTGGGCCATTCACTTTTAAGAGTGCTTTGCCCTTGGGTTTAAATTCGATGGTAATATCGACCATTTCCAAAACCGAGTCAACAAACCCAGAAACCGAGCCAACGATCATCTTTTCGAATAGGTTTAGATCCTTTTTGGCGTCTTTCATTGCGTTGTCGATATCGATGACCATATGCCAGGACCCCATTAGCTCTTTCTCATTGATTTTTTGTGCTTGAGCAATGTATCCGATTCCAAAGACCAGGGCTAAAATGATTAAATTTTGTTTGTTCATATGCTAATGTTTAATAAGATGTAATTGTATTTTTTTGATTATTTGATTTTACATTTTGCTTCCGTGATTTTGAAGACTGTAATTTAGGCGCGATTTACTTGTGTTTTAATATTGCCTTGTATTTCAATATTGATGTTTTTAATGTCCTGGGCATCTTCGTTTTTTGAGGATTTATCATCATTTTCATCAGAAGCACAATCTAAGCACTTGAGTTCGCGATCCATGACTCTGAGATAATGTCCTTCATATCCAGAATCGAGCAGATCATTGTAGGCACGCGTGTTTTGGTGATAAGAATGCGTATTTGGATCAGCCCACAACACAGATCCAGCGGGCAGGTAAACAATAACCTCTACATATTGATCCCTGTATTTATGTTCTAAGGCAGTAGTCAAAAAAGGATCAAGTTCCAGGATGCCATCTGTAAACTGAATTTGATAATTGATGTGCATGGCTTTTTCTTGGGCCAGATCCAAAGAGGCACCATCAGCATAGCTATCGACCTTTATAAACCCTTGTTCCTTTTGGGTAGAACGAACAATCAGGCGAACATTATTGGTGACAATAATAGGGTTATTATCAGCGTCCATTTTTATGACAAAGTCGTCGTCACGCTCCGCGTAGCGTCCTGAAAGTAAACTTTGGTTCATGGTTAAGGTGATGCTGTCGTTTTTGGTTACGGGCAAAGGAATTTCTCTTTGAAACTGCCCGGTTACTGAGGAAAAGCTAGCGTGTTTTGCTCCAAAAAATATGAGGGCAAGGATTGAAGCGATCCAAAGGGCAAAAATCAAGATTTTTGGCGTCCAACCCATTGATTTTAGATTTGGAATGAGCAATTTAAGTCCTACGATAAAGAGGACAATAAATGGGATGCCTACCGCTAAAAATACTATGGTAAGTAGGGCCCAAAATGGAATTTGTGCTACCGATACCGCTTGATAGTACTGAATTAAATCAGCTTGGCCCCAGAATTCCAATGATCCAGCAGAGAATAATCCAAAGGCAAGTCCCAGCAGGGTCGTAACACTAAAAATAAGCATGAGTACTCCAAGTATTTTGGCAAAGACAGTGAGCGCTCCTTTCAATAGATTGCCAATGAGCTCCACGATACGATTCGTTCCTCGCTTAACCTGATTGCCGTGTTTGTCGAAGTCGACAGATTTTACATTGTCACTAAATTTGTAATACCCCTCCTTGACGCGTTTTTCAATATTTGAAATATTGATGGGCTCTCCCTTCATTTTTAATTTATCAGAGGTTGTTTTGGCTGCAGGGACCAAAATCCATAACAAAATGTAAATCATAAAGAATGTTCCGCTGGATAGAAAAAATAGCATGAGCCAAATCAGTCTAATCCAAAGGCAATCTACCCCTAAATAATGCCCAAGTCCCGAGGCGACACCACCGAGGTATTTATTTTCGTCATCGCGAAATAGCTGTTTTGGTGTTTTGGGCTCGGCATGAGCGTTTTTCGTATTGTTTTGAGCTGCATCATTATCAGGATCGAAGGCCTCAGGTTGCCCCATGATCTCAATAACCTCTTTAACGCGTCCTAGGGTGATGACCTGATCTTTGTTTGTGATTGATTCATTGAAAAGTTCGGCGATTCGGGCCTCAATATCGTCCATAATTTCAGCAATAGAGTCTTCTGGACTTAATGTGGCGCGAACAGCTTCTAAATAACTTCTCAGATGATTATAGGCGTTTTCATCAATATGAAAGAAGGTGCCGCCTAGATTGATATTTATTGTTTTGTTCATGACTATTTTTTTGATGTGGTTAGGGCGTCAACAGCGTTTTGTAATTCGTTCCAAGTGTCTTGTAGTTCATTGAGGAACTCTTGTCCCTCAGCAGTGATGGCATAATATTTTCTCGGTGGACCACTGGTCGATTCTTCCCAGCGATACTGCAGGAGTCCGCTGTTTTTTAATCGGGTGAGTAGGGGATAGACTGTCCCTTCAACCACGAGCATTTTAGCCGATTTAAGCGTCTGCAAAAGGTCACTGGTGTAGGCTTCTTGATCCTGTAAAACGGACAAGATGCAAAACTCGAGTACACCTTTACGCATTTGTGCTTTGGTATTTTCTATATTCATTTCAAGTATTTTACATGGCAAATATATATCTTATAGATGGTATTTTGTATTGCATAGTACTATATTAATTAAATTTTAACATTTAGAGTTATTCATTTAATGCGATTAACCTGAAAATTTTCATTTCAATTTCGGTAAGCATTTGATGATTCGTGCAATGGAGTCGCATATAAATAAAATTGCCAGGACAATAGTCATTTTTAAAATCTCATTATCTTGGCATTATGAAACTCGTTAGGCCTTTTCAAGTCAATAGTTTTATGCTATTAAAATTACCAGCCGCATACATCTGTGGTGTAAGGCTAAAGACCATTGATCAAGACAGTGCTCGGGTTTCTGTACGTCATAGATGGATCAACCAAAATCCGTTTCGCTCAATGTTTTGGGCGGTTCAGGGTATGGCGGCAGAGCTCGCCTGTGGTATGCTAGTCATGCAAGCCATTCGAAATGAAAGCCGGTCGATATCCATGCTATTGGTAGGAAGCCATGCTAAGTTTACCAAAAAAGCTACAGGACGTATTGAGTTTGAGTGTTTGGATGGCGCGGTGGCGAAACGTGGCGTAGCGCAGAGTTTAAGTCAAAGTGAAGGCGTACAATTTGATCTTACCGTTATCGGTAGGGATGCGCGCAGGGATATTGTCTCTGAATTTGTTTTTAATTGGTCCGTACGGACTCGAAGCGTCCAATAGTAAAATTCTTTTTTTGTACTTTTGAATTGAAATATTTGATATTTCGACCTAACCAAAACCTCTAATTATGCCTCGAGCGATGTATCGCTATACCAAAGCTGTGCTAAAAAAAGTGAGCTTTGATGTAAAATTGTTTGCCGCAGAATTGCGAAAAGCCAAACAACTGCTTTTACCCAACGAATTATTAGAATTAAGAATCTGGCTAACCAGCTGGGTAAAAAAGCATCCACAACTCAGCCCGTGTGTCGCCGGATTTTAAACAGGACTAATTATTTTCACTTCCTGAAATTTTATGGCACCGCGGATGATCCCTGAGATTACTCCGTGCAAGGCTTCAATGATGTGCATTTTAAGCGCACTACTTGGATAGATGATAGATATTTCACGAGCAGGAACTGGAGCTGTAAAATGCCTGAGGTTCTTTGTTCGTGTCTCATCTAGATCTAAAGTGTGCAAATAGGGCAAAAGGGTCATGCCCAGGCCCTCATCGGAAAGTTTAATCAAGGTTTCAAAACTTCCACTAGTTAATTCAAATCCCTCTTTTGTACTGCGTTTATTGGCTTTACAAAGGTTCAAGACCCCTTCTCTAAAACAATGACCATCTTGGAGTAACAGAATATCCTCGACATCCAAATCTGTAGTTTCTATTGATTTATTCTGATGTAATCTATGGTGCTCTGGTATGTAGCCCACAAACGGTTCATAATAGAGTGCACGTTCTTTGAGTCGATCATCACCAAGTGGGGTTGCCGCGATGGCCGCGTCTAGATGCCCATCGGCAATACGCGCGATGAGTTCCTGAGTGGACAGCTCCTCGATAGTCAGTTGTACTTTTGGAAATCGTTTGGTAAATGTTTTTAAAAACATGGGCAGCAAGGTCGGCATAACCGTCGGGATGATGCCGAGTTTGAAGGGACCCCCTACAAAGCCTTTTTCCTGATCAACTACATCCTGCATGCGTGTGGCTTCATCGACAATAAGTTTGGCCTGACTTACAATCTTATGTCCTATCGGGGTTAGGGCGATTGGCTTTTTTGAGCGGTCAAAAATGGTAATGTCTAACTCCTCCTCAAGCTTTTGAATCTGCATACTCAAAGTAGGCTGAGTGACAAAAGTATGCTCTGCTGCTTTGGTGAAATTTTGATACTCAGCAACCGCTAAGACATACTTTAATTGTGTGATGGTCATCAGTAAAATTTTTATAAAGATACAACTTCCATAAGGAAAATTGATATTTACAATTCAAGACTGACGTCGATATAAACATTTGATTTAGGCCATTCTCCCTGGTCGGCAGGCAAATTCGAAATAGTCTCCAAAACATCCATTCCCTGAGTAACACGGCCAAAAATTGTATAATTCCCATTTAAATGACGGCCACTGATATCGGGACCCAAGAAAATAAAAAATTCATAAGGCGCGGAGAGCTTATCTGGATTTTCTCGGTATTCTTTAGCCCCAGAAATAGTCCCATAGGTATGTTTTCGATTAGGATTGATTTCTGCAGGAATGCGATATTTAGGCCCGATTGATTTGCGTTTTTGCGGGGTGGACCTGAGATCACTATTTCCACCTTGAATGATGAACTCAGGGACGATTCGGTGAAAAAAAGTGTCTTTAAAGTAGTCTTGTTCGATTAGGTAGAGGAAATTAGCCCGGTGCAGCGGAGTTTCTTCAAATAGTTCAATCTTTATTGGACCAAAACGGGTTTTAATCACCACCTTATTTTCTGGGTGTTTATTGCCAAATTCTGTGAGTAATGGAACGACGTTATCCTGAGTCAGTACAGGCAGTTTTTGAGTATTGACACTACCCAGATTATTTTTCTCTTCCAAAGTAGCATCTTGCTGGTCCGAACTGATATTTAATTCAGAGTTCAGTGTTTTTGTTGATTTAGTGCCATTTTGAGCGGCTTGGTCCTGTAGGGGTTTTGGAGTATCTTGTACGGGCTGATCATTAATGTTAGCGTTGGTCTGTGGTCCCCCGCAAGCGGCCATCAAAAAACATAAAAAAAAGATCAAAAGGCGCATGGATTATGGATTTTAAAGCATTTGAATCAGTACTCACAAAAATAGAAAAAATCCCTCTGCCGGGTCATTATGGACTTCATGGACTTAAGCCAGAGATCGGTCATACCCGTTGGGCAGGGGTGGTGTGTTTGTTTTATCCCAACAAAAAAGGTAAGGTCCATTTTGTTTTGATCCGTCGTCAAGAATCCAATGGACCTCATTCAGTGCAAGTCGCTTTTCCGGGTGGACGCAAGGATCCAGAAGATAAAAGCATGGCTGATACAGCACTTCGAGAGTGTGAAGAAGAAATCGGGGTATCACGCAGGCATATCAGACTGTTTAAATCCATGAGTGAACTTTACATACCACCCAGTGATTTTTGGGTCAAACCCTACATGGGACTGGTAGATTACTGCCCAGAATTTGTCTTACAACAGAGAGAGGTTGCGGATTTAATTCATGTGCCAGCAGCGGATTTATTTGAAAACAAACTCATGAAAATGGAACGAATCAATACCCCTGAACGCGGGGTTTTGGCGATGCCAGTATTTGATTTTCAAGAAAATAGGGTTTGGGGAGCTACGGCAATGATGCTTTATGAAATGCGTCAAACACTGTGTGAAATCATCTCATAGCAATTTTATATATTTGTTTTCTTCAGCAACTAACCTCGAGCTATGGGCTTATTTAAAAGAAATCCTTTTGGGCATATTCTGTTTTTAAAGAAATGGCTCATTAGAATTTTAGGTTCAGCGACGCATCGGCGTTTCAAGGGGTTCAATCAACTGCAAATTGAGGGCAGTGAAATCATTAAAAATCTTCCGGATACTAATGTTTTATTCGTCTCTAACCATCAGACCTATTTCGCTGATGTAGTGGCGATGTTTCATGTTTTTAACGCCAGTCTCAGTGGCAGGGTGGACAACATTAAAAACGTAGGTTATTTATGGAATCCTAAGTTAAATGTGTATTTCGTTGCGGCACGTGAAACCATGCAGGCAGGTCTTTTGCCCAAAATTTTGGCTTATGCAGGATCTGTGAGTATTGATCGCACGTGGAGATCAAAAGGAAAAGACGTTAATCGCCAGGTAAAAATGAGCGATTTGCACAATATTAATCGTGCCCTAGCTGATGGATGGGTCATTACCTTTCCGCAGGGAACAACCACGCCCTGGAGACCGATACGTCGGGGTACAGCCCATATAATCAAGTAGAACAAGCCCGTAGTCGTTCCCATAGTTATCGATGGCTTCAGAAGGTCTTTTGACAAGAAGGGCATTCGTATCAAAAAGCGGGGTATCCTTCAGTCTATGGAAATTAAGGCTCCATTAGCCATTGATTACGAAAATGATACCATCGATCAAATCGTAGAGCAACTCGAGTATGCCATTGAACAACATCCTTCGTTTTTAAAAGTGATTTCGGAAGAAGACCTTAAAAAAGAGGAGGAATTAAATCAAATGCGCCGCTATTCCGCCCTAAAGCTTAGATTTTAAAAATCTATGTTTCGGCTCGTATTTCGGGCCAAGTCCTGAAGACTTCAACAAAGCGGAGTATACGTTTGCCTTCTGAGGTATAGATACGCATGATATAAAGTCCAGACGGTAAATGTCCGACTTCAAAGCTGTTTTCTCTAAGCTTTATGCTTTGTTTTTGTCCCAATACATTACGCACTTCTATTCCTTGAAGAATAATGTCGCTTGGGATTTCGAGATTTATGCGCTCCGTTGCCGGGTTTGGCCAAAGGCTGATGGCATTAAGCGACAGCTGATCACCAACCCCTAAAGTGGTAAAATCATCGTATAGATCTTGTAATAAATCAACAGGTTCTATACCGGGACTTTGCGCAGGGACTACCAAACGCAAATAAGGGTCTCCTGGCGTATCATCGGCATGGTAAACCACCATATAGGCCGCACGAGAGGAGGTCCCACTCGCCAGACATCTAATGTCTGCTCCAGGAAAATTAGCCCCTTGCATTGCAGCCATTAGGCGATCCGCTAGAGTGCCTGTAGTGTTGTTAAAATTGAATTCCATTTGGTCGATCACACTTTGGTCTAAAAGGATGTTCCCTTGTATGCTATAGGTGAGCCCTTGGCGATCCTCTTTGTAGTCGTCGGTCAGGCTTCCTGTGAATCCAGCGCTCCTTGGGTCCCCCGCAAGATCAAAATCAACAATACCGTATTGACGATACTCGGGGTTGAAGTTTTGTGAGCCACAGTCATCATTAAGCATCAGCCAGTCGATGATTTCTTGAGGACTATCTCCAGCGCTCATTCGATCTATGGCGTTTTCTAGATTCACATTGGGGATACAGACATAAGCCTGCGAGTTCACACCGCCGCGCCCAGGAATGATATCCGTGATCCACTGATCCCAATTGCTGTTGTTCAGATTGATGCATGAGGCCCCTGCAGAACCAATATCACCAGTTTCTGGGTCTAATGCAATTATTGAGAATGTGTCTTGCGCCTGAAGGCTTAATCCAAACATCAAAAAGATGCCGAGTAATATATTTTTCATAATGTGTTGTTTTTAATAGCCATAAGCTGAGGCCTATCCTTACCTCTAATGAGGGATGATTTTGATTTATCGTGTGTTGTGTGTTTTTTTGATCCGTCCTAAATCGCGCTGATTGTCACGATCTTTAATCGTCTCTCTTTTATCATAGAGTTTTTTACCGCGACATAAAGCAATTTCCATTTTGGCTAAACCCGAATCATTGATGTACAGATGAAGCGGGACTATGGTCAGCCCAGTATTTTTAACTGCTTTGTGCAGTTTGTTGAGTTCTCTACGGTTAAGCAGTAGTTTACGTGCAGACTTGGCCTGGGGATTATAATGCGAAGCATGGCTATACTCCTGAATCGTCATATTGATCACAAAGAGCTCGTCGTTACTGAATTCGCAAAAACTCTCTGCGATAGAGGCCTGACCCGTACGCAGGGATTTAATTTCAGTACCCTTAAGCACAATACCAGCATTAAAGCGATCAATCACTTCGTAATTAAAGCGCGCTTTTCTGTTTTTTATGCTGATGTTCTTAGACAAGGCCATATGGGCACAAAAGTAAGAAGAATGCGCTTTAGGTGTGTCGCAATAATGATTAATTGACCTCGGTTACACTCTATGTCGCGGGTTTTACGCTAAAATCAGCACGATAGTGACGACTGTTCACGGTGTCTGGAATATCATGGAGGGTATCGATTGCCATCAATGCGTTAGTGAGTTGTGGGACAGTATTGCTGTGGCCCACAATAAGCCAATGTCCGGAACTTGACTTTTTAAAAAAATTATCGTCCAATAACTCCAAAGACTCGTAAATCATAGGAGTGAGCGATTTTGCAGCGGCAGTGGGAATCACGGTCTGTAAGTGTTCTTTTATAGGCGGTGCTATAAATACCTGTCAGGGGGATACTGTCAAAATAAGATTGCCATAGTTTGGCTCTTTCAAGTCCGGCTTGGGTCAATTCTGGGTCTTGATTCTGCGGGTTAGCACGGTCTTTTTCGGCATGGCGAATCAGATAATAGACTCCGCCGAGCTCACTTAGCGCACTTATCTCAGGCTCAGCAGCCTGCAATTTTTCCACTTTTTTATCCTGACAGCCACTAAAAAGTACAGAGACAAATAGCATTAAAATTGTCGCCGCCCATTGAGGCAACGACCGCCCGCGCACAGCTAAATAGTCTCTTGTTTGAAGCTTAATTTGAAACACTTTTTTTGACATATTCTTGTTTTAAAAAGGCTGCTCTTTGTTCAAATGTTTGCTGCTTTACCGGTAAAAGGGCTTGTTCAAAGAGTTCCATGAGTGTCGCATCGTGGGTAGTCCGCTTTTGAGTTTTTAAATCAATATGAACATAACGGCCCCACATGACCGCCTTGAGTTCGCTTTTATTGTGATTCAACATGCGCAGCTCGACATGAGTTTCACTGTCCGTATAACCGATGAGCTGACTTTGCATCACAACTTGCTCCATCAATCGGGCAGGACGCAAATAAGCGATTTGATTTGAAGACACCACCCAGCTTTTACCGCCTAAACTGTGTACATCATAAATATTAATGCCGTATTGGGCTAAAAGTTGATCTTCGCGCGCGTTGACTAAATAATTTAAATAAGCCGCGTTATTGAGATGATTAAAGGGGTCACAATCTTGAAAGCGGATGAGTGCCTTGCTCTCTAATGTTTTATCTGGTGTATTCAAAATGCAATTTTTTCAAAGCTACTCAATTAAAGGGAGAATCTCAGTTAAAGGCAGAGTGCAATAAAAAAGCGCCCCGTCAGGGGCGCTTTTTCGTGCACTTAATACATATTTCAAGGATTTTATTGGGAACCATGACTGAAACCATAAAATCCTCGAGCCCGTAATTAGGTGCGAACCAGATCTTTTTCGTTGCGAAAGACCAGTTCATTATCAAAACAATCAACCAAAACAATACTGTCTGTCTGCAATTCGCCTGAGAGCATTGATTTAGACAAGGCATTGAGCACCTCGCGTTGAATGACTCGTTTTACGGGGCGAGCCCCGAACTGCGGATCAAACCCACGCTCAGCCAGCCAAGCCTTGGCCTCGTGTGTAGCGTCTAGGGTGATGCCTTGCTGACTGAGTAGTTTTTGCACTGATTTAAGTTGAAGTTCTACGATACTGGTCAAGTCAATTTTAGTGAGTGGCTCAAACATAATAATATCGTCGATGCGGTTTAAAAACTCAGGACGAACCGTTTGTTTGAGCAGTCCCATAATGTCGACTTTGGCCTTTTCCAAAGCGGCCTCATTATGACCGAGATCCTCGATGGACTGCTGAATTACCTGACTTCCTAAATTCGAGGTCATGATGATGATGCTGTTTTTAAAGTCGGCCAATCGTCCTTTGTTGTCGGTAAGGCGTCCTTCGTCTAAAACTTGTAACAGCACATTAAAGGTGTCCGGATGGGCCTTTTCGATTTCATCGAGCAGTACCACAGAATAGGGCTTACGGCGTACAGCCTCAGTGAGTTGTCCCCCTTCGTCATAACCCACATATCCCGGAGGTGCTCCTACAAGACGACTCACGCTATGACGTTCTTGATACTCACTCATATCGATCCGGGTGATTGCGTTTTCATCGTCAAACAAGTATTCCGCCAAAGCTTTCGCAAGTTCAGTTTTTCCCACACCAGTCGTCCCGAGAAATAGGAATGATCCGATGGGTTTTTTGGCGTCCTGAAGTCCGGCGCGACTGCGGCGGATGGCATCACTCACAGCCACGATGGCCTCTTGTTGCCCCACCACACGTTTGTGGAGTTCGGTCTCGAGTTTTAACAGTTTTTCACGTTCACTCTGAATCATTTTGGTCACCGGAATGCCCGTCCATTTAGCCACCACTTCAGCGATATCTTCATGGGTGACCTCTTCTTTAATAAGTGAGCTACCACTTTGATATTTAGTTAGTTTTGCTTCAGATTGTTCTAAAGTTTCGTTCAAGGATTTTATGGTACCGTATCGCAATTCTGCTACAGTCCCAAAATCACCTTCGCGTTCGGCACGTTCTGCCTTGGCTTTGGCCTCTTCGATATCTTTTTTGATGCTTTGTATTTGCTCAACGATATCTTTTTCGCTGCGCCAGCGGGCGTGCAGGGCATTGCGCTCCTCTTTGAGGTTGGCTAATTCGTTATTGAGCATCTTTAGCTTTGGTAGATCATCTTCGCGTTTAATCGCCTCGTGTTCTATCTCTAAGCTGCATGATTTTGCGATCCATAACGTCGAGTTCTTCGGGCTTAGAGTTGATCTCCATGCGCAATTTTGACGCAGCCTCATCCATAAGATCAATGGCTTTATCAGGTAAGAATCGATTGGTGATGTAGCGATCAGAGAGATTAACCGCGGCGAGTATGGCCTCGTCCTTAATGCGTACTTTGTGATGCGATTCGTATTTTTCTTTGATTCCGCGCAAAATAGACACAGCACTTTCAACGTCAGGTTCTTGGACGTTGACTTTTTGAAAACGACGTTCTAGGGCTTTGTCTTGTTCAAAGTATTTTTGGTATTCATCAAAGTGGTAGCCCCGATGGCGCGCAGTTCTCCTCTTGCTAAAGCTGGTTTAAGAATATTTGCGGCATCCATAGCCCCTTGACCACCACCGGCCCCAACTAAAGTATGAATTTCATCGATAAATAGGATGATGTTGCCATCGCTCGAGGTGACTTCTTTAATCACAGCCTTGAGACGCTCCTCAAATTCCCCTTTGTATTTAGCTCCGGCAATCAGCGCGCCCATATCCAGGGCATAGAGATCCTTTGATTTTAGGTTTTCTGGCACGTCACCAGAGATGATCCGGTGTGCAATACCCTCAGCGATGGCTGTTTTACCCGTTCCAGGTTCGCCCACCATTATCGGATTGTTTTTGGTGCGCCTGGACAAGATTTGTAGGATGCGACGAATCTCTTCGTCTCGTCCAATAACAGGGTCAAGATTGCCGGTTCGGGCGAGTTCATTTAAGTTTTTAGCATATTTATTCAGGGCGTTAAAGCTTTCTTCGGCGTTTTGTGAGGTTACAGAAGCCCCATTATTTAGGGTTTCCATAGCCGCTTTTAAATCTTTTAAGGTCACGCCTTGATCCTTAAGGGCCTGACTAATCGTGCCTTTGGTTTCAAAAAGTGCCCAAAGCAAGTGCGCCACACTGGCGAACTCGTCTTTATTATTTTTAGCTAAAATAAAGGCTTGATTTAAGACTTGTGCTGTGGTTCTCGATGCGGCTATTTCGCCTCCTGTAACCTTAGGGTAAGACTGGAGTTGCTTTTGGGTGATTTCGCTCAGTAGCCCAGTATTGACATTGAGTTTTTTGAGTAAATATGGCGTCACATCAGGATCATGTTGCAACATGGCCTGGAAAAGGTGTTCGGGCTCAATTTGCTGATGTCCCATTTCTTGGGTCAGTTGTTGTGCCTTTTGGATCACCTCTTGTGACTTGATGGTGAATTGATTAAAGTTCATAAAGCAATATTTTATTGGGTTCACTGTGTTTAGGTCAAAGTTCAGACCAAAATACATTTTTGACATTTTGACACTATAAATCAGGTATTTAGATGTCAATTTGTCTTACCTCAATTTGATCATTGAAGTGTGAAATTTCCAGAGGCAATGATCAAAATTTGTCATTGATTATCTTTGCGCTCAAAATACAAAAGCATGGGAATTTTTGATCGTTTTAAGTCCAGGAGTGAGTCCAATCAACAGCACGGTACAAGTCAGGCCAAAGCAAACTCTTCTTTGCCTTGGCAACCGTTAATGCGCCCTGATCAAATAACGGACTTAATCGATCTGAGTCATGAAAAGACTGTATTTATTTTCAAACATTCAACACGCTGTATTATCAGTAGCATGGTCTTACGCAGCCTCGAATCAAATGCCGATCAGCTGTCCCATCTAGGAAGTTGGCACTATTTAGACTTGATCGCTAATCGCGATTGTTCCAATGAGGTAGCCACTGTTTTAGATGTTGTTCACCAGAGTCCTCAGCTTATTGTGTTAAATGAGGGATCTGTCCTTTGGGAGGCTTCTCATCAATCCATTAGTCCAGAGTCTATTCTTGCTGCTTTAGCCAGCGCGTAAATGAAGATTTAATTTGATTGGCTAAGTCTGCGGTCATTTGAGCGTCCGTAGGAAAGGGTAGTGGTCTGTTGTTGATCACTTCAATATCTTCGGGAAGCAGCGCCTGGCGATCTCCTTCGAATCGTCCATACATATTGTCAAAAACCAATAACTCGTTTAAAGGAAAAGGACCTTGTTTAGTGTCTAACTCGTGATTTTGTACCCAAATCTTAGCCTGCATCACGCCTTCTTTGTGTTGGCGACTGCGCATAAGTGTAGCGCGAACGATTTTAATGATCGGTACTTTTATGGGTTGACCCAAAGAGTCACGTACCACGTTGCCATAGCGGTCCGTGGCATATTCCCAGCCATCTTTGATTGATTTTTCCCGAGTGATGGTTTCCTGTGTGAGCTCATCAGGGCCAAACGATAGTCCATTGATGTTGAGCTGTACACTTTGATCAAGTTTAGTGTTACGAGGTTCAAAGTGGTAATTCAGCCAGAATTCATCCATGTTCGTGGGTCGATACCACTGTATTTCTTTGAGCAGAGGTCCAGGCAAAACAGCCGCAGTTTCGTATTTTATTTTAACGCCGATATGTTCAGTTCCTTTGTCACGTGCTCTGGCCAAAGCATTGTCAATACCTGAAAACTCAGGTTGAAGTTTTTTGGAATGTCATCAAGCAATCTTATGAGCCTCACGTGCTTTTCCTTTTGTCATTTAAAGCCAGCAATTTCTTGGGCTTGATTGTATAAAAATCGTGCATAAGCATTTTTTGCTTTACGTAGTGGGACGGTATAATCCTGAAATTTGGCGTCGATAGGCATGACTGCTAGCAGTGGCCTTATGCGGTCTTGTCTTAGGTCTAAACCTTTGTAAATGCTAAATATATCGCTTGAATTTGGACCATTTGGCTGTGATTGAAGACGCTTGAGTTGGCGTTGATCTTCCTTAACTGCCAGTTTATACGCCTTTTCCAAAAGAGGTATGAGCTGTTTTTTATCCTTGTGATCGGGTTTGTTTTTGAGCTGGTCTGAAATCGAATTAATTACTTGGTCATAATTGCCTTGCGCTAACTGCTGTTTGTTGCGCTTGATGCTGTTACACGAGCTAAATGCAAGTAATAACGAAGCTGTGACAAGCGTCAAAATCCGCGGTATAGCTTCAAAGGCGCTATGGGCTAAATTGCGTTTGGTCGTTGAGTCGTGCATAGCGCTTAAATTGCTGAGTTGATCAATAATCGAGTGTTCTTGCCGGCAGTATTTTACCCGTACATTCGCCAAAGCCAATACGTACGTGCTCATTTTGACTATAACCCCGCATCACAACAGTGTCTCCATCTTGGATAAAGGTTCGTGTAGTGCCATCATTTAATGGAACTGGCTTTTGACCGCGCCAACTTAGCTCGAGCATTGAGCCATAGCTATCTGGTGTGGGGCCAGAAATAGTACCGCTGCCCATCATGTCCCCGCTGCGTAAATTACACCCATTAATGGTGTGGTGGGCTAATTGCTGGGCCATGGACCAATACATATATTTAAAGTTAGAGCGACATACCAACGACTCACGTCCATTTTCAGGCATGATATTGGCCTCTAGGGTGATGTCGTAATTATTCGCAGCACTTTGTTTTAAATAAGGTAGTGGCTCAGGGTTTTGCTTTGGGCCCTCAACGCGAAAAGGCTCCAGAGCGTCCAAGGTAACAATCCATGGAGAGATAGTCGAGGCAAAGTTTTTTCCTAAAAATGGCCCTAGTGGGACATATTCCCAGGCTTGAATATCTCGTGCACTCCAGTCATTAAATAAGACCAAACCAAAAATATGTTCTGAGGCTTCTTTGATAGAAATTGGCTTGCCTAAGTCATTCGCGGCTGTGGTGATAAACGCCATTTCAAGTTCAAAATCTAAAAGTCTTGACGGGCCAAAACCAGGGCCGTCGCCGTCCTTAGGCGCAGACTGCCCGTTGGGTCTGTATATAGGGGTGCCACTAGGGACAATACTGGAACTTCTTCCATGATAGCCGATCGGGATATGCAACCAGTTGGGCAACAGCGCATTTTCAGGATCGCGAAATAAGCTACCCACATTTGTTGCGTGTTCTTTGCTGGCGTAAAAATCTGTGTAGTCCCCCACGTCTACGGGCAACTGCATTTCGATTTCGTTTAGATTAAAGAGGATTTTATCGCGATGTTCTGGATTATCGCGCAGATTGGAATTGTTTTCATTAAAAATATCAGAAATGCGATTGCGTACCAGACGCCAAGTTTTGCGACCATCGGCGATAAAATCATTCAAGCTGTCTTGCAAAAAGATATCATCGGTAAGGTCTATGCCTTTAAAGTAACCAAGTTGGTGCAAAGCGCCTAAATCTACTGCGTGATCTCCAATTCGAGTGCCTATGGTAATGACGTCATCTCGGGTCAAAAACACGCCGAATGGAATATTTTGTATCGGAAAGTCACTGTTTTCTGGAACCGCTAACCAAGATTTGATTTTCGGATTATTGGCACTTAAGGGCATAATTTGGGATTTTAATTGTTGGTAAAATGTTAATCAAATATATAATTTATTGACTACTAACAAAGGGCATTTAGTATTTTTGATGCGAATCAAATCACTTAAGAAATGAGTTACGCAGACGCCGAAATTTTTGACCTTATTCATCAGGAGCACGACCGTCAATTGCATGGTCTAGAATTGATTGCCTCAGAAAACTTTGTGAGCGATCAGGTTATGGCTGCTACAGGTAGCGTTTTGACCAATAAATACGCCGAGGGTTATCCTGGCAAGCGCTACTACGGCGGTTGTCGCGTGGTGGATCAGGTGGAACAGCTGGCTATTGATCGAGCCAAAGCTCTATTTGGTGCAGAATATGCTAACGTCCAGCCGCACAGTGGATCCCAAGCCAATACAGCAGTTTTTCACGCTTGTATGAAGCCAGGAGATACTTTTTTAGGATTTGATTTGGCCCATGGAGGGCATTTGACCCATGGTAGTCCAGTAAATTTTTCTGGTCGCATTTATAATCCTGTATTTTATGGGGTTGATCAAGAGACAGGACTGCTCAATTATGATAAGATTCGTGCTTTGGCTCTAGAGCATAAACCAAAAATGATCATAGCAGGCGCCTCAGCTTACTCCCGCGAAATAGACTATGCAGAATTCCGCTCTATCGCAGATGAAGTCGGGGCGATCTTATTGGCCGACATGGCCCACCCCGCAGGGCTAATCGCTAAGGGCATTATTGCGGACCCAATACCGCATTGCCATGTGGTAACCACAACTACGCACAAAACTTTACGAGGACCAAGAGGAGGGATGATTCTGATGGGGAAAGACTTTGATAACCCATTTGGCATTACTCTAAAAAATGGTTCTCTTCGCAAAATGTCTTCGCTGCTCGACGCGGGGATTTTTCCCGGAAATCAAGGAGGACCACTCGAACATGTGATTGCTGCAAAAGCTGTCGCTTTTGGAGAAGCCTTGGAAGATTCTTTCTTGCACTATATGGTGCAGGTCAAGAAAAATGCCAAAGTAATGGCCGAGGCCTTTATCAAAAGGGGTTACAATATCATCTCTGGAGGTACAGATAACCATATGATGCTCATCGATTTGCGCAACAAAGGCATTACAGGCAAACAGGCTGAGGAATCTCTCGGTCAGGCCGAAATTACCCTAAACAAAAACATGGTGCCTTTTGATGATCAATCACCCTTTGTGACCAGTGGAATTCGCATTGGTACGGCTGCTATTACCACTAGAGGTCTTGTTGAATCGGATATGGAGCAAATCGTCGATTTAATCGATCGTGTTATCATGGCCCCAGAAGATGAAGAAGTCATCAAGGCAGTAGAGGCAGATGTATACAAGCTAATGGCTCATCGTCCGTTATTTGTGGCCTAAGCATGATCGAAACAGCGCGCTGTATGATTCGTCCGGTGAACACCAGTGACGCACTTTTTATACTCGAGCTACTGACCAGTGAATTGTGGAAACGATTTATTGGAGATCGCGGCATTACAAGTGTGTATCAGGCCAAGCGAATTATTGAGAAAAATTATTTACCACTTTTAGAACGCTCGGGTTGTGGGCCACACGTGGTGGTCTTAAAGGAAACCGATCAGGCTATTGGTACAGTGGGTGTTTATCAGCGGGAGAATCTTGATTTTCCAGACTTGGGATTTGCATTTTTGCCCAAATTTATCCAACAAGGCTTTGGATATGAAACCTCAATGGCTCATCTGAATTACGCCGCTCAGACTTTAAAACTCCCTAAAGTTTACGCCATTACTAACGATGATAATATTGCGGCCCAAGCTTTGCTGAGCAAAATGAATTTCCACCGAACCAAGGCCTATCAACCATTGAATAAAGAAGGCAAGCCAGATTTAGGGGCTCACCCAATGGGTCTTTACACCCTTAATTTTCAGGAAAATTAATGGATTGATAAGCGCCCAAATCCGGGTTGTTCGCTGGCCTTGCCGTCCCATTTAAATCCACAGGAACTGCGGCTGATCCAGCACTGGATCCGCGGCCTACGGCCGCTGATTCTTCTAAAGAAATATCAAAATCATTGAGGTTAATGTTCTCAAAAACTGGATCTTCATTTAACACTAGGGCACGATATGAATTTGTATTTGCAAAATCGTATAAAGGATCATCGATGTAGGTGTTCAAGGGATCCTGGAACTTGATCAAACAATGGTCAAAAAGAACATTGTAGTCGCCAAGCTCTTCTTTATAAAGCCCAATTTCACGCTGCTCGGTGCCATAAATGATACAATTGACAAATTCAGCCTGCTCGAGATCGGCTACTAGGATTTCATCGTTACTGACGGGGAGTGCATTGGTGACTTGGACCGTGGGAAAACTTCTGAAACTGTTGGCCCAATAATTTGAGAAAGTACTGTGTACAAATTTATAACGTCCTCCGAGAGTCAAGGACAGGGCCGCTTGCCCAGAGTTACTCACCACAACATTTTCTCCGTAAACATCACCTGTTTGTGCCAGTAGGCCAGAGGACGCCGTGTTATAAATTTGAACGTTTTTTAAGGTTAAAGTACGGTCTCCATCGTTACTGTCCATAAGAATTCCCACTAAATTATTCTTGATGGTGACATGAGAGAATTCGTGATCCGTACTGCCGGCAGTGAGCCAAATCGTTCCCCATTGCCCAGGAATATCTGAGAATCCCGGTTCTAAGCGATCACTTTCAAAAATGATCTCGCCCTCGAGTAATTCTGGGTCGCTGCTCGGTAAGCCAATCGCTTTTAAAGAAGCGCCATTTGCCGCAATGATCCCGCTGTTTTCATGGAAATGAATGCGCGCACCAGGTTCTATATTTAGGGTCTTCCCCGGTGGAATAGCCGCATAACCGTAAATAACCCATGGTTTGTCAGCGGTCCATGTTAGTTCGGTGTCGTCCAGGAAAAAGCCATCGATAAAGACGTCTTCACCTAAATCGAGGGTTTCATAAATCCCGTCGCCTAGTGGTTCTGGAAACAAAAAGTGGGCCTGTTGTACTAGAGTGACTAAAGTCACATCTTGAGCGTTATTTCCAGAATCAAATACAATTTTGTCTTCATAAATCATCTGGGGATTTGCTCCTGAATCTCCGACGGTAGTTTCGATAAAAACAAAAATGCTGTCTTTGGCCAAAATCTGGACATTGTCAAAACTTTGCCCAGGCTGCCCGTCGACGTTTAATCGGTAATTCGAGCCTGTACCTTGAGCTAAGGCCACCTGCGGGACGTTGATGTTTTTATCACTGTCATTATAGACCTTAAGGGTATAGGTACTTGAGCCAATATTTTCAAAAATGGTGTCCAAGTAAATGGTGTCACTCGAAAAACGCAAAGCACCGGTGCTCGGTACGGAGTCGAATTCAGTCTGGCATGAACTCCAAAAAATAACCAGACTCAGCGTAAATAAAGGGTAGAGAGATTTTATGACTTGAGTAAATTTCATTCCTTTTGATGCACTTTTATTTTAAAAATTTGATCCCAGTTCTTACCAGTGATATAAAGTTGCCCCGGAGTGCCATCATAGGCAATCCCATTAAGCACGTCGAGTGCCTTGTGCTGGGTGACCTCTGTTTGGAGCCCTTTGAGATTAATAACGCCTTCTACGGCTCCGGATTGTGGATCGACTATGGCAATGGCATCTTTTTGATATATGTTGGCGTAAATTTTACCGTCGACCCATTCAAGTTCGTTGATTTGATCCACCTTTAATTTATCGGTGTAGACTTCGATATAGTCCAATTCTCTATAGGTTTCTGGATCTAAGCGCCAAATTTTTTGAGTCCCATCGCTTTTGAAGAGAAACTTATCGTCGGTGCACAAACCCCATCCCTGCATGCTCTTATCGTATTGAAACTGATCGATCAGTTCAAAGGTCTCCTTGTTATAAACCAGACCCGTATTCTCGCGCCAAGTCAATTGGATTATTTTATCCTCAAAAATCGTGAGACCTTCTGCAAAAAAGGTATTGTCTAGTGGCTCATTGCGTAAAACTTTGCCCTGTTGCAAGTCTAATTTACGCAGAGCTCGATTGTCCGTATTGACCTGTGCTTTCGTACAGATCTGCCCCGTCAAACTCTAGTCCTTGGGTATAGGCTTTGATGTCATGGGGGTAACGCTCTAGGATAGTATAGGTGTAGATCACCGGTTTTTTGGAGGCCACTACAGTGAACGCTCGGGTAATATTTTTTTGTCCTTCTTGGGTCGATACACGCGCTTGAATTTTATGGCTACCCATAGGCCAATCCTTAAGCGATAGCATCCCGTCGTTAATCACGGTAAGGCCCATTTTTGGGTTTTGATAGGTCCAGGATACCGAATCAGCCTCTAGATCTAATTTGGTCATCAACTCCATTTTTAGGGTGTCTTCTTGAGTATAGGCCTTTTGATTTGCATTAAAATTAATTTCAAAATAGGCGCTATCTCTCTTGGGTTTAGTACCGCATTGAACCCATAAAAGAGATCCGATAATCAGGATAAGTATTTGATGCAACGGCTTCATCGAGCGTGTAAATTTTAGCGCCAAGATAACCATAATAATTGATGTTGAAAATGTTTGTAAGGGCCTAAAAAGGGATGTATCTTTGTCGCCGGCAAGTCCTACACAACCAGCTCCTGTCGAATCCCCCAGGGTGGGAACGCAGCAAGGGTAGATGGTCGCAGCGGTGTGATGTAGTGTACTTGCCTTTTTTTTTGGATTCCACCCAACATTGCGTCATCTTTGTATTAAACTTCAATCTATGAATCAGGTTGTTTTAGTAACCGGTGCGTCCTCAGGGATTGGTCGTGAAATTGCCAATAAACTTCATCGCCATGATTTTAAGGTCTACGGCACCAGTCGTAACCCAGAGCGATATAGCGACTTGCCTTTTGCGATGCTGGCTTTGGATTTGCATAAGGACGAAAGTCTCAGCGCTGCAGTTGACGAAATAATCAAAAGAGAAGGACGTTTGGATGTTTTGGTCAATAATGCGGGTGCCGGTATTACTGGGCCTTTGGAAGAAACCCCCATTGCGGAGAGTAAAAAGGCTTTTGAGACTAATTTTTTTGGCCCCATGGCGCTCATTAATGTAGTGTTACCTGTAATGCGTCAGCAAAACTCAGGATGAATCATCAATATTTCGTCTATAGCGGGATATATGGGATTGCCTTTTCGGGGTATTTATTCGGCGACCAAATCGGCGCTTGAGATTATTACTGAAGCGTACCGCATAGAATTGGCCCCATTTAATGTGCGCATTTGTTCAGTGGCTCCAGGTGATTTTGCCACCAATATTGCGGCTGGTCGCTATCACGCTCCCGTGCTCCAGGGGTCACCCTATGCCGAGACTTATGGACAAACCCTAGAACTTATCGACAGTCATGTGGACACCGCTCCGAGTCCAGAGCCTATGGCGCTTAAAGTCCTTGAGATTATTCGTGATTCAAGCCCAAGGCCGCATTATGCGGTGGGAACTTGGTTGCAGAAATTCTCTTTGGTGCTCAAGAGATTATTGCCCCAAAAGATGTACGAGCGCATGCTGCGCAATCATTATAAGCTTTGAGTTTACAATGTGAACAACTCGTGAAGAAACTTTTTTAAAAATCATCACAGCTTTTAAAACTTAAACTAATTTTAGGTGAGTCAATCGCGTGTCATTTTATTTTGACCCTAACCCGTAATAATCGCGACGCATAAAAATCGCAACATAAAAATCACAACCCATAAAAATTGCGACATACGTCTAATTCAACAAATTAACACCTGAACAATAAATAACATTCCTATGAAATTTTTTATCGACACGGCAAACCTTGATCAAATAAAAGAAGCCCAAAACCTGGGCGTGCTTGATGGGGTCACAACCAATCCATCACTTATGGCAAAAGAGGGCATTACAGGACGAGAAGCTATTTTAAAGCACTATGTGGACATCTGTGAGATTGTCACTGGAGATGTTTCTGCCGAAGTTATTGCGACTGATTTTGAGGGTATGGTTAAAGAAGGAGAGGAGCTAGCTGCGCTACATGCGCAAATCGTTGTTAAGGTGCCGATGATTAAAGAAGGCGTCAAGGCAATAAAGTATTTTTCAGATAAAGGGATTCGTACCAATTGTACCTTAGTTTTTTCTGCTGGGCAGGCTCTTTTAGCGGCCAAAGCAGGGGCAACGTATGTCTCTCCTTTTATTGGTCGACTTGATGATATATCTACCGATGGATTAATGCTTATTGAGGAAATCAGATTGATCTACGACAACTACGGATTTGATACGCAAATTCTCGCTGCTTCCGTGCGGCATACGATGCATGTCATGGCTTGTGCAAAAATCGGTGCAGACGTGATGACAGGACCACTTTCATCAATCGAGGGTTTACTCAATCATCCACTAACCGACATTGGACTCGCAAAGTTCCTCGCGGATTACAAGAAAGGAAACTAGGGTTCTCACGCGCCGTTTAGGGCTCATTTATACTCATCGAGGTCAGTAGCGGAGTCCAGTGCACATTGCTCGGTGAATGTCGACCGAGGTTGATCAATCAACGATTGAGATAGTTTAGCAGCTTTTGTTCGGCATCTAAACTGAAAATATTGGTGTGAGGGTCGATAATCACACCAGTTTGCATCAATCATCATGGTTTTATTGACCGAATTAATCAGTAGGGCCATGCCTGCTTTTTCAAAATCTTCGAATTGAAACTCGTGTTCGGTGCGATAAGATTCGTGTTGTACCAGCCTTTTCCATTTTTTGAATTGATCATCGACATTGATGCCGATAAAATCAAATTCAGGGTATTTTCCTCTTAATTCACTGATGCGCTGATGAATATTCTTTACGTGCCTGGGCGAATCCAAAGACCAAAAATAAATGACCGTGGGCCGATTGATGACCTCTTGTATCCCTACGGTGCGATTCTCATAATTCACAAGCTGTACGTCTACTAGTGGTTGATTGGGCATGAGTCTGAGGGCAATTTCAGAGAGCTCATAATCACTTTTTGATCTTCACTACTTTGGTTGTAGTTATTGAATTTATCCATAATCAGCGCCATATGCTCGGTGTTCTCTGCGTGAATAAAATAATTAATCACGGTGTTTTTGAGCAGACTTTGTTTGAGCGAGTCATTGGTGATCTTGGATTCAATAAGGTCCATTTTATGCCAATTGTGTTCAAACGACATGCGGTTAAATTCCTTTTGACCATCTATGGCATCAAAAGCAAGATTGTCAAAATAATAACCTAGACAGCGAAAATAGGGGTAGTAAGTGCGCAAATCCTCATGACCTAAATCTAATTTTTTTCGGTATTCAAAAAATTCTGCAGGAATTTCCTTTTGCTCCCCATAGCGCTGTCTTTTGTTGTTTGAAGACACATAGAGTTCCATTTTACCATAAATGGCATAGTCAATAGCTGCGTTAGCCACGGCTAAAAAGGTTTTGGAGCTTTCATTAGTGTTAGTGAACTCCTCCAAAAACTCTTGTCGTACTGACCGCACTGAATCCATCTTTTGGGTGAAGGAATTAGGGGGAGATTGTAAAAAGACAAAATTTCCTGATCAGCGGATTCATTGAGTAAAAAAAGCTCAGTCAAGAAATTGTTTTTTGCTGCCCCAGGGCCTGTGTAAGTCAACGACTCGTCAAATTCCAAAGTATTGACGCGTAACATAATGCTGTCGCCAGGTTCAACAAACATGGCTTGAAATTCAAAGTGCTGAAAATAATATAGCCCGGGATCGGCTGCTTTTATATGGTAACGAAAGAAATTATTGTCGTCCAAATAAACCGTGTCGCTGGCGTTGCGATTGTGTGATATGATTACATAATCGGTCTTGGGATTGACGATTTGACCCCCAATCCAAGCGCTGCCACAGGTTTCTGGGCCATTTTTGGATTGGCAGGCGACAACAATAAGACTCAAAAAAACATAAAAACTTACTCGCACAGTTCCTATCGGTTGTTGTTATATACAAAAATAGGATTCTTGGTAAAGCCATCTGTTAATGCCTCGTTAAAGTATTATATTCTGCTATCCCGTAGACTGAATTGTCGATAATTGGCTATTTTTGCGGCGAATTAAACAAAAAGAAATGCTCTCAGTTTCAAATCTATCGGTACAATTCGGTAAACGTGTCCTCTTTGATGAGGTAAATACACAATTCGTTCAAGGGAATTGTTATGGAATCATCGGAGCCAATGGCGCGGGAAAATCAACCTTTTTAAAAATCCTTTCTAGAAAACAAGACCCTACCTCTGGCCATGTGCATTTGGAACCCGGTAAACGCATGAGTGTGCTTGAACAAGATCACAACGCTTGTGATGAATTTACCTGTATTGGAGACAGTGGTGCGGGGCAATAAGGATCTGTTTGCCTTAAAAACGGAAATCGATGCATTATACGCTGATTACAGCGATGAGAATGCCGAACGTATCGGAGAATTACAAGTGGCCTTCGAGGAGATGAATGGATGGAACGCCGATAGTGATGCTGCAGCATTATTGTCCAACTTGGGCATTAAAGAAGAATTACATTATTCGGTGATGAGTGATTTGGACGGGAAACAAAAAGTTCGCGTCTTACTGGCTCAAGCGCTTTTTGGCAATCCTGATGTATTGATTATGGATGAGCCGACCAATGATTTAGATTATGAAACGATTTCTTGGCTAGAGCACTTTTTGGCCAATTATGATAACTGCGTTATTGTTGTTTCTCACGACCGTCACTTTCTGGATGCCGTTTGCACCCATATCAGCGACATTGATTTTGGCAAAATAAATCACTTCAGTGGGAATTATACTTTTTGGTATGAAAGTAGCCAACTGGCCGCGAGACAGCGTGCGCAGCAAAACAAAAAGGCCGAAGAAAAGAAAAAGGAACTGCAGGAGTTCATCATGCGTTTTAGTGCCAACGTAGCCAAGAGCAAGCAAGCTACATCGCGTAAGAAAATGCTCGAAAAACTCAATGTAGACGAGATAAAGCCTTCTAGCCGACGCTACCCGGCGATCATTTTTGATCGGGAGCGCGAGGCAGGAGATCAAATTCTCAATATAGAGGGCTTGTCTGCACATTTAGATGGAGAGGTGCTTTTTAAAAACATAGATTTGAATCTTGCCAAGGGCGACAAAGTCGTGCTTTATTCGAAAGACTCGCGCGCCACCACCGCCTTTTATCAAATCATCAATGATCAAATAAAGGCTGAATCAGGTAAGTTCGCCTGGGGGTCACCACCAATCAAAGTTATTTACCTTTGGATAACAGTCACTTTTTTAGCAGTGACATCAATCTTGTGGATTGGCTCAGACAATGGGCAAAGACAGAAGAAGAAAAAGAAGAAGTGCACTTGCGCGGCTTTTTGGGTAAAATGCTCTTTAGTGGGGAAGAGGCGCTCAAGAAATGTACAGTGCTTTCCGGAGGCGAGAAGGTACGCTGTATGCTGTCACGTATGATGATGATGCGCGCCAATGTAGTGATGCTCGATGAGCCGACAAATCACCTTGATTTGGAATCGATCACGGCTTTTAATAACTCTCTGAAGAATTTCAAAGGAACTGTTTTATTGACGACACACGACCATGAATTCGCGCAAACGGTGGGCAACAGAGTTGTGGAGTTAACCCCGAATGGTGTCATTGATCGCTATATGAGTTTCGATGAATACATGAGTAATGCCAAAATAAAGGAATTGCGCCTGTCGATGTACGGGGCGTAGGCCTTTTTGCCCTGATAGACCATCTTCCTTGTGACAATGACGTCCTTAGTTGTCTAATTTATTCCTCAAACTTTTGGGCAACGGCGATGGCCTCATCGTATTGGTCCTCACGTACCAGCAGTTGTACCTGATCAAGAACACCACCGCCAAATCCTGCCATGGCTCCGCTCTGAGCGTCATTACGGGTTACAGGACTGATGCCGAGGTCATTAAGCTCGGCTGTTATTGCAGAGGCCACAAGTGAAGGTCCAGTAAATATACGTTTCATATCGCTGAGTTAAAATTAATAATTGTGCGTTTTAGTGCAGCGTCAACAGCGCACAAGGGTGATGATATCAGCGCAATTCAGCCTTAAAATTACGCTCAAAGGCCTCTTGTAATTTACGCATAATTTTGTCAATCTGTTTGTCCGTTAGGGTTTTGTATTCGTCTTGAAGCGTAAATGATAAGGCATAACTCTTTTTGCCCTTGGGGATATTTTTACCTGTATAGACATCAAAAAGCGATACGTCACGGAGCAATTTTTTCTCTGTACTCAGAGACAATTGTTTTAACTCATCAAAGGTGATTTGCTCATCCAACAAGAGGGCTAAATCACGTTTTACTTTTGGGAATTTTGCAATGGCGCCCACCTTAATAGTGTTTTGCGGGAGTAATGAACGAATCGCCGCCCAATTGAACTCTGCATATAGCACCGGAAGCGCAATATCAAAAGCCTGACAAAGATTTGATTGAACTACCCCGTAATGCACTAAACTTTTTCGCCGTTAAAAGCCGTAAGGCCCTCCTGCCAAAGCGACTGTTTGCAGTTTTCCTCGGAACTTATGGCAATACCTAGGCTTTCGAGTAACTGATGCACTGTGCTTTTTAGCTCAAAAAAACTAATGGTCTGTGCTTTAGATTGCCAGTGCTCTTCATTTGACTTGCCGGCCAGACCCAAAACCAGAGTGTCGAACTCTTCATAAGATGACTGGTTGTGGCGATAAGTTTTTCCAAATTCAAAAAACCGAAGACCCCCAATTTTTCGATTTAGGTTAAAGGCGATGGATTGCAATACACCGAAAATCATGGATTGACGCATAACACCGAGATCTTGGCTCAAGGGGTTGAGCAGCCCAACATCTTGGCTGGGGTCTAAATCTGCAATTAAGGCAGAATTTTGCTTTGCGGTTAAGGAGTTGTTTAGGATTTCAAAGTAGCCTTGACCAATTAACTGTTGGGCCAAACGATTTTGCAGTTGAAAATCTTCTCGCTGACCTAATGTTGCTATCGAAGCGTTCAATTTTGAATCAAATTCTATATTGTTGTACCCATAGACACGAAGTATTTCTTCGATGACATCTGCCTCGCGTGTCACATCATTGCGGTAGGCCGGGATGGTCATTCCCAGACTGGTCTCGGTAACATTATTGATTTTGATGTCCAAAGAGGTCAAAATCGCTTTTATGGCTTCTTTAGGTAATTCTTGCCCAATTATCTTTGCCGCATTTTGGTAGTTCAACACCACTTGATGGTCTTCTATTTTTTTTGGATAGATGTCCGTGATGTCACTCGAGATATGTCCGCCGGCAATGTCAGTAATCAAGATAGAGGCGCGTATTAGTGCGTATTTAACACTATGGGGATCAATACCACGTTCGAACCTAAAGGACGCATCTGTACTCAGTCCGTGGCGTTTTGCGGTTTTGCGCACGCTCACCGGATCAAAATAGGCGCTTTCTAAAAAAATTGAAGTTGTTTCCTCCGTAACACCAGAGTCTAGGCCACCGAATACACCAGCAATGCACATGGGCTGTTCTGCGTTACAAATCATCAAGTCCTCAGCATGGAGTTTACGACTTACCCCGTCTAGAGTAGTGAACTCAGTATCTTGTGCAACAGTTTTAACCACGACTTTATCTCCTGTAATCTTTGCCGCATCAAAAGCATGCAGCGGCTGACCTAATTCGTGCAAGACATAATTAGTGATATCAACAACGTTATTAATGGGTTTAACGCCAATAGCCTCTAGTCTGTGCTTTAGCCAATCGGGTGAAGGCCCGACCTTAATGTCGCTGATGGTAACCCCTGTATATCTGGGGGCAAGTTCATGATTCAAAACATCGACCTCGATCTTTAACGAGCGCTTGTCCACATGAAAGCTGCTGGTCGATGGTGTAATGAGCTCCAGGGCAGTGCCTTTTTGTAATAAACCGGCTTTTAAATCTCTGGCTACACCCCAATGACTCATGGCATCAGCACGATTTGGCGTGAGCCCAATTTCAAAAACGATGTCTTTACTGATCTCTATAATTTTGGAAAGAGGCGTGCCCGGTTTTGGCGCGCCTTCCAAGACCATTATGCCTTCATGGCTCTCTCCAAGGCTGAGCTCATCTTCTGCGCAAATCATGCCTTCACTGGCCTGGCCTCGAATTTTACTTTTTTTAATGATCCACTTTGTGCCATCAGGAGCATAGAGGGTAGTCCCAATAGTGGCAACTGCGACGTATTGACCTTCAGTTACATTAGGCGCTCCACAAACAATTGCGCTAGGACTGTTCTTGGCCGATATCCACAGTGGTGCATTTGAGACGATCTGCATTGGGATGTTGCGTACAAGTCATCACTTTTCCTACCACAATGCCATCTAGGTCACCAGGAACTGAGCTGTAGTGCTCGATTCCTTCGACCTCGAGGCCTAAATCTGTCAACAACTCTGCCGTTTGTTCTGCAGGCCAATCGAGATTTAAAAATTGTTTGATCCAATTGTATGATATGGTCATCTTCTGTGGGTTATAGCATAAGAGTTAAAGCAACAAAGATAGGATTATGCTTGTTTTTGTTAAAACCAATAAGGGGTAAATTAAGAGATATGGTGCCAAATGTTCTTAAACTTGAGGATTGCAGACAAAGTTTGGCGCACGCCAAGGTGATCGGGGTGGTTTAAATCCGGATCCTCACGCAGTACTTCCTGTGCATAAGAACGGGTGATTTTCAGCGTTTCTCCATCCTTGACGATATCGGCTATTTTGAGCTGAAGCACCCCGCTTTGTTGAGTACCCATGAGGTCTCCAGGGCCACGCAGGCGCAAATCTGCCTCAGAAATCTCAAAACCATCATTGGTTGCTACCATGGTTTGCAGGCGTTCGCGCGCATCGTCGGAGAGTTTATTGCCCGACATCAATACACAATAGCTTTGGTCAGCCCCGCGCCCTACGCGTCCTCTTAGCTGATGTAATTGGCTCAGGCCAAAACGCTCAGCACTCTCGATCACCATCACGCTGGCATTGGGCACATTGACGCCAACCTCGATTACAGTGGTGGCGACCATAATCTGCGTCTGTCCCGAGGCAAAGCGCTGCATCTCGAAGTCTTTATCTGCTGATTTCATCTGACCATGGACGATGGACACCTGATATTGAGGCTGTGGAAATTCACGAACAATACTCTCGTAACCATCCATAAGGTCTTTATAATCCAGAGCTTGGGATTCTTGAATCAGTGGATAAACGACATACACTTGTCTGCCTTTGGCTATTTCTTGTTTGATGAAACCAAATACTTTTAGACGATTGTTATCATAGCGATGAACGGTTTTGATTGGTTTTCTTCCTGGCGGGAGCGTATCGATAACGCTAATGTCTAAGTCTCCATAAAGACTCATGGCTAAGGTCCGAGGAATAGGGGTGGCAGTCATGACAAGTACGTTTGGCGGATAGTCATTTTTATGCCATAATTTACTGCGCTGAGCCACACCAAAACGATGCTGTTCGTCGATTACGGCAAGGCCTAAATTTTTAAAAATCACACGATTTTCGAGTAAGGCATGGGTCCCTACAAGAATTTGTAATTCACCGCTTTTTAGGGCCTCTAAAAGCACATTTCTTTCTGAAGCTTTAGTTGAACCAGTGAGTAATGAAATGCTGATATTCAATTTTTTACAGTATTCAAGTAATCCATTGTAGTGTTGGACTGACAAAATTTCAGTTGGCGCCAAAATACAGGCTTGATATCCATTGTCTAGGGCCAAAAGGACGCTCATAAATGCCACTATGGTTTTTCCCGATCCGACATCTCCTTGGAGTAAGCGATTCATCTGTGCACTCGCTCCTAAATCTTGTCTGATTTCTTTGATTACCCGTTTTTGTGCTCCGGTCAATTCAAAGGGAAGGTGCTCACCAAAAAAGGTGTTAAATAGGGTGCCGACCTGAGTAAATTGATACCCCTTAATCTTTTTTTTGTGGATGAGATTTTTACGCAGGAGCTGCAATTGAATAAAAAAGAGTTCCTCAAATTTTAATCTAAATTGTGCCCGTGCCAAAGCATTGTGATCGGTAGGAAAATGAATTTGGGTTAGCGCGTCGCGCTGATCCATGAGTTTTAGTCGTGAGCGCAAAGATTCGGGTAAGGGATCAGGGCTTGGGCCCAAGTGCTCTTGAATGAGTTGGGTGGTAAGCTGATTCATCAGTTTGTTACTCACTCCACTCTTGGTCAATTTTTCGGTTGATGGGTAGAGGGGTTGCAAGGCTGTGCGCCATTGCTGCTCGTGTTCTGACAGAAGCTCCAATTCGGGATGGGCTATCGAAAACTGCCCTTTAAACTGAGTTAATCGACCAAAAGCAACCAGCGGCACCCCGGTTTTGAGCGATTGCTTGATCCATTTGTGTCCGCGAAACCACACGAGTTCCATAGTCCCTGTTTCGTCGCTAAATTCTGCCACAAGACGCTTACCTCGCTTTTGCTCCACCATTTGGATGTGGGTAATGGTCCCTATGATTTGCACTTCTGCGCCCGTGTTGACCAGATTACCGATTTTATGGTATTGTGTTCGGTCAATATAGCGGTTAGGAAAAAGGTGGAGTAGGTCTTGGAATGTATGTATGGAGAGTTCTTGGCGCAGCAGAGTGGCGCGTCCCGGGCCAACGCCTTTGAGGTATTCAATCGGGGTTTGTAGGACATTGCCGCTCATGATTACATCGCTGTTTACCAAATTTGGGCGACTTCAGCCTTGAGGTAGTCGAGGGCCACAGTCATGTCATCCACTTCTTTTTCGCTTTGCGCCACCAGGGCAGTGCGCAGGGCACTGACCTCTGGCCAATCGTTTTGGCCTGCTGCGCGAATTTTCAATATATTTTTATTTTTTGCCATAACAATAAGATCCCAACATTCAGGGCTCAAGTAAATTTGTTGACTCACGTTATGATCAAATTCTTGTTCAAGGATTTTAATGAGCACTTGGCCATAGCCCTCAGGGTGATGATTGCCAGCAGCTGTACGCAAAACCAGTTTGCTCAAGGTGTTGCGCGTTAAAAACAAGGTCAGTCGCTCATAGGCCTGTAGCCGGACACTCAAGCTTTCTTTAGTCTGTAATCTTCTGAGCTCAAAATGACGTCTTTTTTGCTCTTGATTGGCTTGCTGCTTCATGACATAGAGCGCGCCCAAAGCCACCAGAACTCCTGGCAATAAATACAATAAGAATTCCAATAATTCACTCATAAGTCTCTGCTTTTCAACAGTATTAATGTTTTATGCCTTAGCCTCATTTACTTTTTTACCCCAATGAGGCCTTGATCCAATGTTTTTACCATGATACAAGAATGGCGAGGCTATTCTTGATTTAAATAATCCAAAGCGACCTGGGTCATGGCTTTGACCCCAAGGGCCATTCCTGAGTCCTCTACTTTAAAATCAGGTGTGTGGTGTGGATAGGGTTCAGTATTGCCCGGCTCCATGCCGCCTAAAAAGAAGAAAAACCCAGGCACAATCTCTTGATAATATGAGAAATCTTCTCCGCCAGTAGAGGCAATGGTAGTTTGTACATTGTCTTTACCCGCTACGGCCTCTAACGAAGGCACCATTTGGGCCGTCAGCTCAGGATCATTAAAGGTCACTACTGTATTGTTTTGCCACTCAATCTCTGCGCTACCGTTATAGGCTTTGGCAATATCACGGGCCATTTCATTCATTCTGCGCATGATCAGCGCCCGCATTTCAGGATTCAGCGTGCGTACGGTACCGATCAGCTCTGCGCTTTCTGGAATGATATTAAAACGCACTCCAGCAGTTATTTTGCCTACAGTAATTACAGCCGCTTCTTCAACAAGGGGAGATTCACGGCTGATGATGGTTTGAAAGCCATCGATAATTTTTGCAGCAATGAGAATGGGATCGACACCAGTCCAAGGCGCAGAGCCATGGGTGCCTTTACCACTAATGTTCACCACAAAACGCTCCACAGCGGCCATGGTACCTCCTGATTTATAACGGATGGTGCCCACAGGAGTGGCTGAATTGATGTAGTCCAAATATGGCGTCTACCGCGGGGTTCTGCAGCACACCATCTTTAATCATGAGCTTAGCACCGCCTTCCTCTCCTGGAGGAGGTCCTTCTTCTGCCGGTTGAAATACAAATTTAACGGTGCCTTTAATTTTGTCTTTATGCTGACTCAATACCTCAGCCACACCCATTAAAATAGCCGTATGGGTATCGTGTCCGCAGGCGTGCATGACGCCAGTTGGTGTGCCCAAGAAGGTTGTAGTCTCTAGACTCTTGTAGGGCAAATCATTGCGCTCGGTGACAGGCAAAGCATCGATATCGGCGCGCAGGGCCACAACCTTGCCAGGCTGATCTCCATGGAGCAAACCAATAACCCCAGTTTTAGCCACACCAGTGCGTACTTCAAGCCCCAATGATCTTAGATGATCCGCTATTTTTTCTGCGGTACGAAACTCGCGATTAGACAATTCTGGATGTTTATGTAGGTCGTGCCTCCAGTCAATGACTTTGGCCTGGACTGCATCAATAGAAGCGGATAATTCTTTGGGCATTTGAGCCTGAGCACAAAAACTGCTAAACACAGTTGATAGACATAAATATTTTAAATAAGTTGGTCTCATTTTTGGTGTTATTTTAAAGGATAACAAGCATTAAATATAGCCCTTTTCTACTTGGACTGCAAGTGGAGTAAATGTTTATAAATAATGAAATTTGGTTTGTGCCTCCTGACTCATTTTCCCTATTTTCGAGACCACAAGACAAGAAAAATATCAATTGGAAAATTACCTAGCACAACTTAACGAGGCGCAAAAAGCACCAGTCCTACAAAAGGAGGGGGCAATGATTGTCATCGCCGGTGCTGGCTCGGGAAAGACAAGGGTTTTGACCTATCGCATTGCTTATCTGATGCAACAAGGGGTGGACCCCTTCAATATATTGGCTTTGACCTTTACCAACAAGGCGGCCCGAGAAATGAAAGAGCGCATCGCCGCTATTGTGGGCAGCAGTGAGACCAAAAACCTTTGGATGGGTACCTTCCACAGTGTGTTTGCCAAGATTTTACGTGTGGAGGCCCATCGTTTGGGTTATCCATCGAATTTTACCATTTACGATACTCAAGACAGTCAAAGCGTTATTCGCTCACTGATCAAGGACATGAACTTGGACAAGGATGTTTATAAATACAAACAAGTCTACAGCCGTATCTCTTCCTATAAAAATAGCCTGATCACGGTAAAGGCCTATAACAACAACCCAGAACTTCAGGAGGCAGATGCCATGGCCCGCATGCCGCAAATGGGCGCCTTGTATAAAAATTATGTCGATCGTTGCTTTAAAGCAGGGGCTATGGATTTTGATGACTTGCTGCTCAAAACTAATGAGTTATTGACGCGTTTTCCAGAGGTGTTGGCCAAATATCAGCAGCGATTTCAGTACATTTTGGTGGACGAGTATCAAGACACCAATCACAGTCAATACCTGATTGTGCGTGCTCTGAGTGATCGTTTTCAAAACATTTGCGTGGTCGGGGATGATGCCCAAAGTATCTATGCCTTTCGTGGGGCAAATATCAATAACATTCTAAACTTCCAGAAAGACTATGACAATGTACAAGTCTATCGATTGGAACAGAATTATCGCTCGACCAAGACCATAGTCAATGCAGCCAATAATGTCATTGAACAAAATCAAAATCGTTTAGATAAAGAGGTTTGGACCCACAATGAACCAGGCGAGAAAATTGGCGTTCATCGCAGCATGACCGATGGAGATGAAGGGCGCTTTGTCGCCAATATGATTTATGATTCGGTCATGAATCAGCACAGACCTTATGATGACTTTGCTGTTTTGTATCGCACTAATGCCCAGTCGCGATCCATAGAAGATGCGCTGCGCAAAAAAGACATTCCTTACCGTATTTATGGAGGACTGAGCTTTTATCAGCGCAAAGAAATCAAGGATGTGATTGCGTATTTGCGATTGATTCTTAATCCCAAGGACGAAGAGGCATTAAAACGCGTCATTAATTATCCAGGCCGCGGAATTGGGGACACGACGGTCAGCAAACTCGTGGTTGCCGCTAACTCAAGTGGGCGTTCCATATTTGAGGTACTTACCCAGCTTCAAGAACTCAAGGTTCCTGTAAATGCTGGGACGCGCACAAAACTCGATAATTTTGCCACCTTGATTCAGAGTTTTCAGGTGATGAATCAGCAGTACAATGCCTTTGAAATTGCAGAATATGTTGTGCGCCACACTGGACTTTACCAAGAAATCAAAAAAGACGGCACGCCAGAGGGCATTGCGCGTTTAGAAAACATAGAGGAATTGCTCAACGGGATCAAGGATTTTGTCGAGGGTCAAAAGGAACTGGCCGACACGACAGGCAGTCTCGCAGAGTTTTTGGAGGATGTTGCCCTAATTACGGATTTAGATCAGGAAAAGGATGACGGTAAAAAAGTGTCTTTAATGACGGTTCATTTGGCCAAAGGCCTTGAGTTTCCAGTAGTGAGCATCGTTGGGATGGAGGAAGATCTTTTTCCTAGTATGCTGAGTATGAACTCTCGTTCTGAACTCGAAGAAGAGCGCCGCCTGTTTTATGTCGCCTTAACGCGTGCCAAAGAAAAAGCTTTTTTGACCTATGCGCAAAGTCGCTATCGTTGGGGAAAACTCATCGATGCCGAACCCAGTCGATTTATCGAAGAAATCGAGGAAAAGTATTTGGATTTACTAACGCCAAAGCCTTCAGAGCGCTATCGGACCTTTGTGGATCCCGATGTGTTTGACGACCATGATTACAGTCAAATACGCCTGAGAACAGGCCAGAGTAATGGGCGCAGTTCAGCCGGTGGATCAGGATCAACAGGCAGGAATCAAGGGTCTTATTCAGGGAAAAACTCAAGCAGGCAGGGAAAGAAAACGCCATCAGAGTCATCTGCGCCACGTTTTACTCCACCGTCCAACCTTAAGAAATTAAAAACACTAAATCCAGATATTGCCAAGTCTTCTGCACCTGTAGACGAAGCGCTGCGTTGACGGGTCTTAACGTTGGAACTCGTGTAGGTCATATGCGCTTTGGCAAGGGTACCATCATTGCCCTAGAGGGCAAGGGACCAGACATGAAGGCGGAGATTAAATTCGATACGGCAGGACCCAAAAAGCTATTGTTGCGCTTTGCCAAACTCTCCCTAATCGAATAGGAAAATGGCTCAGCTGCTGCGCGTATATAATGATCCTCCAAACCCGAAAGCCATCGATCAGGTTGTTGATTGCCTCAAAGGGGGAGGTATTGTTATATTTCCCAGCGATACCGTTTATGCTATGGGTTGTGCGGCCTATGATAAAAAAGCTGTAGAGCGTCTGCGCATGATCGACGGAAGGAAAAAGGCCGATGCTCCGATGAGCTTTATTTGTCGTGATCTAAGTCAGGTCAGTGGACTCACCAAGCCATTAGATCAGCCTGTGTTCAAACTACTCAAAAGAGCATTTCCTGGACCATTCACTTTTATATTGCAGGGTGGAAGCCATTTGCCGAATAGCTTTAAAAAGCGCAAAGAGGTTGGTGTGCGTATCCCAGATAATACCATAATTCAGGCGGTCATTGAAGGCCTTGGGGCCCCTATGGTTTCTCGTTCTATTAAGGACCAAGATTTAATTTTGGAGTACACGACAGACCCCGAACTTATCCATGAGTATTGGCGACATAAAGTAGATTTGGTCATCGATGGGGGTATTGGAGGGAATGTCCCGTCTACGGTGGTCGATTTGACTCAAGATCCTCCAGAGGTACTTCGCGAGGGTTTGGGCCAATTGGATATTATTTAAATCAACTGGAATTTTGTCTAGAATGACTCAATCCTTAAAGTATCCAGGTCATGCAGGCTCTGAGTTTGGGTCGGTTACAAATTAAAAAAAACACCAGCAAGCGCTGGTGTTTTTATTAATTTTTAATCTTCTGATGTTGTCTGTTTGTTGATCACACTTAAGAATTAAAAATAGGTCTGGATCTAAAAATATCTCTAGTTGCCTTGGGCAGAAAGATTTTCTAACTCGTCCTCAACCATCTTGTAGAATTGGTCGATTTTTGGCAATACATAAATTTTGGTGCGTCGATTGATCGCTCTATTGGCTGGAGTGTCGTTGGCCACAAGAGGGTTATACTCAGCGCGACCAGCGGCGATTAGTTGTCCTGGTTTTACCCCTAATGCTTGTAGCTCACGGACAATCGCGGTCGAACGTTTAACACTCAGATCCCAGTTATCGATAAGTGGACCATTGCTGTACGGCACGTCGTCGGTATGCCCTTCAACCAAGGCCTCAAAGTCAGGCTTGCCATTGATGACAATGGCTACTTTGGCCAAAATTTCTCTAGCGCGCTCAGTGACGTTATAACTACCGCTTTTGAAGAGCATTTTGTCAGATAATGAGATAAATACCACACCTTTCTCTACATTGATTTCGATGTCTTTGTCATCCAAACCGACTTCTTTTTTCAAACTAGAAACAATGGCAAGAGAAACACTGTCCTTTTTGTTGAGTGCATCTTGTAGTCTATTGATTTTAAGGTCTCTCTCCTTTAAACTCTCCAACGATTTCTCGAGGTTTGTCGCACCTGTCTGCGTCAAAATAGTGAGGTCTTTAGAGCTCTCGATTAAGTCTTGCTTATCTTTTTTGAGCTCAGCAATGCGTTCTTCGAACGAGGCGATACGCACTTGAGCCGTCGCTTGCTCCGCCTCACAGGCGTTGAGTTTTACCGTAGCGGTATTCAATAAATCTTGAGTTCTTTTTTGTTTTGCTTGTAATTCTGTGAATTGTTTTTTTGTCACGCAGGATCCCATCACAAGTCCGGCGCCCAGTAATAAAAACAAATGTTTTGTCATCATAGTGGTAGGATTAAGTTGAGTCAAAATTAACAATTAATGCCCATTTCAGGTAGGCCTTAACAATAATTTATACACAGGTTATAAAGTCTATTAAGCGGTTGTTATAATTGACTAAAATAACGTCTATTTTTAAAGAATCTTGCATAGAGAATTGATGAAATGTGCGCATATTTTAACCGATTTGCCCATTTTTTTCGCTTTTTCAGGTATTTTGGCAATAGTCATAGACCCTGAAATGTGCGCGAACAATGGCCAAATGTGTGTTTTGGTTTGCCTTGAAGTAAAAATACTAGCCCTGAGAGACCATCTAAAAACAGTCTAAATTTTACAATGACAATAATGCGTGGTCCAGCCACATTTTTGATCAGCACCAAAAGTGAATTTCTAAAATTCAAATAAGTCTTTCGTGGATTAGCGTTTTTCAAAGTGCCCCCGCCTTTGTGATAGACACTCGAATCTGTGATGCATGACACGCGCCCGCCTTGGGATTGTAATCGCCAACACAAATCGATTTCTTCTTGATGAGCAAATAAGTCGGCATCAAACCCACCCACACGCGCAAAAGCCTCTGCGCGCAAAACTAAGCACGCCCCGCTGGCCCAAAAGATATCCTGCGCGCCGTCATACTGACCGTAATCTTGCTCCAGAATACCGAGGATGCGCCCACGGCAAAACGGATAACCTAAGGCGTCTAAATAACCGCCTGCTGCTCCGGCATATTCGAAATGTTGTAGGTTGCTTAGATCCTTGATTTTTGGCTGAGCCGCGACTAAGTCTTTATTGTTTTCAAAGGCCTGAATAATGGGGGGCAACCAATGTTGAACTACTTTAATGTCGTTATTCAAGAGAATATAGAGGTGTACGGTGACTTTGTTGTTTTTTTCTTGAGCTTTTAGTTGGGCAATTGCACGGTTATAACCACCAGCATACCCCAGATTTTCCACAAGGGCAATCCTGCGCACTTGTGGATAATGCTGAGCCAGCCAACTCAAAGAGGCATCGTTAGACCCATTGTCTGCCACGATAACGTCTGCCTCAGGGCTGTAACCCAACAATGGCGCCAGGAATTCTTGCATTAGGGCCAGTCCGTTATAATTCAATACAATGATTGCCGTTTTCACGATTGCAATTTAGCTCGAAATCACACAAATATCCTCCTGAAATTGCACAAAAATTGCGCAACCTTTACCTTTACTCCGAATCTAATCAACGATTGTGATCAAGCAATCGTATCATCAGAGAATATGCCAGGATTTGAAGTTTTTGGGGCTCAAGAACGAGCTCAGGTCAATGAAGTATTGGAAACAGGGATATTGATGCGTTATGGTTTTGACGGCATGCGTCAAGGCCGGTTTAAGGCGCTAGAATTTGAGCAGGCCTTTGCCGAGCGCATGGGCGTGGACCATTGTCAATTGGTCTCTAGTGGAACGGCAGCCCTGAGCGTGGCCCTGGCCAGTGCTGGTATTGGTGCTGGCGATGAGGTCATTATGCCCACTTTTACCTTTGTGGCGAGTTTTGAATCTATTCTGATGTTGGGGGCTATTCCTGTTTTGGTCGATATAGATGATACCTTAGGCTTAGACCCAAAGGCCGTCTCAGAGGCCATTACTGAGAAAACAAAGGCGGTAATGCCCGTACATATGTGCGGCTCAATGGCCGACCTCGATGCTTTGAAAGAGATCTGTACCAAGCACCAGCTGATCCTGCTTGAAGATGCCTGCCAAGCTATTGGCGGCACCTATAAAGGGAGTCTCACTCGGTGCATACGGAGACTTGGGCTGTTTTAGTTTTGATTTTGTCAAGACCATTACCTGCGGAGAAGGAGGTGGGGTGATCACCAATAACGCCGATTATAAGGTGAATGCGGATCAGTATCAGGACCATGGACACGATCATATCGGTATGGATCGCGGCGCTGAAACCCACCCGACTTTAGGGTATAATTTTAGGATTTCTGAGTTACACGCTGCTGTAGGACTCGGTCAACTGCAGCGTTTTGACGAAATTTTGGACCGTCAAAAAATGCATTACGAAACTCTAGCGGCGGCTGTAGCCGACGTGCCTGGGGTTACCTTCAGAAGGGTTCCAGAGGGTGGCGTACAGAATCACTCTTTTTTGAACATCTTTTTACCCACAGCTGAAAAGGCCGAGGCGGCCCAAAAAGCCTTATCTACGGCTGGAATTGATGCGTGTTTTTATTGGTTTAAGAATAATTGGCATTACATTAACGGTTGGGAACATTTGACCCAAGCCAAAAGTATTGCACCACTCACCCCACAAATTCAGGAGGCATTAACAGCGCTTTCTGCCAAAGATTTCTCCCAAAGTGACCATTATATGGGACGAACACTCAGTTTTCTGGTCAAACTCGGCTGGGATGAAGCCACACTTAATCAGCGGGCTCAAATCATGCGCGCAACTCTGATGAGCCTCTAACACCGGTACGCGCGACACGATTTGCTTAGGACAATTGTGGCGGGACACTGATGTGGGCCTGAGACACACTTGGTGCTCTGCAACTAACAGGCTTTAAGACTAGTAGGAAATATAGTCGGTAATCTCGAGACCGTAACCGATCATACCGACACGCTTGCTTTGCTGGTGATTGGAAATGAGTTTGATTTTATGAATGCCTAAGTCGTGCAGAATCTGTGCGCCAATCCCAAAATCTTTATTGTCCATTGGCAGTTGTGGCGCTTTGACCACTGTTCCGGCCACTTGTAAGGATTTGAGCTGAGTCAGGCGACTGAGCACATTCATAGAGGGCTTGTTTTGGTTGATAAATACCATAGCGCCATGACCGTGATCATTAATCACCTGAAACATAGCGTCTAGGGTTTGGTGGGCATCTTGTGTTAGGGTTGCTAATAAATCATTGTTGACCATGGAGGCATTGACGCGCACGGGCACCTCAGTTTTGGTATTCCAAGTTCCTTTGGTAAGGGCAATGTGCACTTGATTGTTTGTGGTCTGTAGATAGGCGCGCAGTCTATAGCGTCCAAAACGCGTCTCTAGCTCAAAGTCTTCTCTTTTCTCAATCAAAGAATCGTGTTCCATTCGGTAGGCGACCAGATCTTCAATCGAAACGAGTTTTAAGTTAAATTGCTTGGCGACTTCCACGAGTTGAGGCAGGCGGGCCATGGTCCCGTCTTCATTCATGATTTCTACAATAACACCAGCGGGCTGAAAACCTGCCAATCGCGCAAAATCAATTGCCGCTTCTGTATGCCCGGTGCGGCGCAATACACCACCTTCTTTGGCCACCAAGGGGAAAATATGACCGGGACGACTCAAATCAAAAGGCTTGGTTTGGTCATCGGTTAGGGCTTTAATGGTTTTGGCGCGATCCGAGGCAGAAATACCTGTGGTCACTCCCGAACCCTTCAAATCTACAGATATAGTAAAGGCCGTTTCCATGGGGTCGGTATTGTTACCCACCATCATATGGAGATCTAGTTGTTTGCAACGCGATTCGGTCAGTGGCGCACAAATGAGTCCACGACCATGGGTGGCCATAAAATTGATCATTTCTGGGGTAACACACTCTGCAGCGGCTAGGAAATCGCCTTCATTTTCACGATCCTGATCGTCCACCACGATGATCACTTCGCCCCGCTTAACGGCTGCAATGGCCTCTTCAATGGGGTCCAAGACAATCTCTGGTTGATTTGGGCTAGTGTTCTGGGTCATGAGTCAATTTTTTCAATGGGTGCAAATATAGCGATTGGCCCCGACTATTTCTTTTTGCGCCATTTAAAACGCTGAAAAAAGGCATCGAAATCAAAAATACCGCGATCTGTCGTAGCGCGATAGGTCAGCCATATACTCAGGGGCAGCATAATAAAGCTGCTGATCCAGGTCGCCATAAATGGATGCATGGTGCCGTCTTCTGCACTGTTTTTGGCAAAAATACCGATAAAGTGATAGGTCAAAAATAAGACCACGGCAATGACCATAGGCAGTCCCATGCCCCCTTTGCGTATGATCGCTCCAAGCGGTGCGCCCACAAAAAACAAAATAATACAGGAAATGGCCAAAGCAAACTTTTCATGAAAGGCAATCTCATGCTTGTTTATTGTTTTGATCAGCTGCTGATGATTCTTCTTCTTAGAACCAAGGGCTTGCTTAGTGCTGCGCACATTGTCTAAAGCGGTGGCTGCGATACGCACTTGTTGACGTATGTCATAGAGGGCTAATACGGAGGTGAATTCTGCCTTGTTCTTGATTTTTTTATAGGTCGAATCCCCAAATTGTGTAAAGCCACTGCGGAAATACATATTGCCTGTCATTTGCTGGATATCCTCACTGAACACATCCGATAGACGATCGATCTCTGGTATGAGTTCCCCTACATTATACATGTTGTGGTTATTGAGTTTGTTTTCTTTGTCGATATCGGTATCGTTGAGTTCGGTCAGGTCAATATGTATGGTATAGGTCTCAAATGCACTTTTGGCAAAGGGTCGATTGATGCGCTCTTTGACGCCATTACTCAGCTGAATATCCTCATAATAATGACCATTGCGCAGGATCAAGGACAGTGTGTTGGAATCTTCGGAACTCGCCAATTCTCCCGATTCAGCCATAATTACGGTAGTGTTTTCGCTTGGGCTTTCAGGATTTTTTTTGTGTATGATGACCTCGTTCAAATACTGGTCACGATCGCCATATTTTTCTTGAACCTTGATGTTAAAATCATCTCCAATAGAGCTGAATTGACCTGCGACAATAGCCATAGAGGGGCTGACTTGGGCAATATTACGACGAAGATTTTGCCATTTGTATTCGGAATAGGGGATGACATTGTTGGCAAAGACAAAAGCCACCGCTGAGAGCAGTAAAATAAAGACAGAAAGACTCCGCATGGCGCGTTGCAATGAGATTCCTGTGGATTTCATGGCTGCGAACTCGTACTGCTCTGATAAAGTCCCAAAAACCATCAATGAAGTCACCAAAATGGTCAATGGCAATACTAAAGGGATTAGTTTCGGGGTAAAAAACCACAAAAATTTAAGAATTATGGAAAACGATAAATCTTTACCCGCCAATTCTGAGATGTAGAGCCAAATGGTCTGTAGCACAAATATGAACATCAAAATAATAAAGACGCTAAAAAACGTCTTTAAAAAACTCGTTAAGATGTAACGGTCGAGTATTTTCACGGTTTTAGTAAAGGGTGTTTATGTAATACCCCTGTTTTTGATACGCCTCGAGGTCTACCTCAAATACATCGGCAGCCAGTTGTTGATTTGGTGAGAAAGACTTAACGGTCAAAATGAACTGGGTCCCCTGAGCGTCGGTTTGTATGAGTTTATAAATATGTTTTGTTGCTGTGTCAATGCCCAGCAGCATATACTTGATTTCTGCGTTGGAATCTATGGGGTAGAGCTTAACATACTGAATGGTTTTACCAGCTACCTTTTGGGCGATATCCCACACATAGGAATAACCCTCTTTATAAAAGGTAAGCAATTTTGAGGGTGAGACACTTTTGTCCTCTTCTGGGTCGGGATCACTGACGGTAATTTCGAGATCATCAGGAGCGATGGTGTATAATTTGTCCCCATTGTAGATGCGCGTCATACCCATCATGCCGAGTTGATAGCGCTCACCGCTCAAAGTAACCGTGCCTTGAGTTTTTTGGTCGACGCCTTCTTTTTGGTTGACTAAATTCCAAGTAAAGTCAATGTCAATATTGTCGTAGCTACTGACCCTCTGGGCCACAGCATCCAGTAAGTCTTGTGCTTTTTTGGCATTTTGACTCCAGCTGATGGTGTAAACCAGTGACAGGGCTAGGGTTAAAACAGTGGTTAAGGTATATTTATTCTTTTGTCTCATTGTCCAATAGTTTATTGAGTGCCTCTAAATCTGGGACCAATATTTGTCGTGCTTTACTCCCTTCGAATGGACCGACAATGCCGGCAGCTTCTAGTTGGTCAATAATGCGCCCCGCCCTGTTGTATCCCAGTTTTAATTTGCGCTGTAAGAGCGATGCTGAGCCCTGCTGTGCAATCACCAAAACCTCAGCAGCATCTCTAAATAGTTTGTCGCGCTCGTCAATAGCAATATCAAGACTCGTGCCACTTTCTTCTCCGACGTATTCTGGCAAAAGGTGGGCGTCTGGATAGGCTTTTTGCCCGCCAATATACTCTGTTATATCTGCCACCTCTGGCGTGTCCAAAAAGGCACACTGTAAACGCACCACGTCGTTGCCTTGAGTGTAAAGCATATCTCCACGTCCAATGAGTTGATCTGCACCCGAGGCGTCTAAAATCGTTCTTGAGTCAATTTTACTGGTCACACGAAACGCGATGCGTGCCGGGAAATTGGCTTTAATGATACCGGTGATGACATTAACCGAAGGGCGCTGTGTGGCGATAATTAAATGAATACCTATGGCCCTTGCGAGCTGCGCCAGTCGAGCGATCGGTGTTTCCACTTCTTTACCAGCGGTCATGATCAAATCGGCAAATTCATCAATGACCAAGACGATATACGGCAAAAAGCGATGACCATCGTTAGGGTTTAATTTACGAGACTTAAACTTATCGTTGTACTCCTTAATGTTGCGCACCATGGCGTCTTTAAGCAGATCATAGCGTTGATCCATTTCAATACACAGGGAATTAAGTGTGTGTATGACTTTGGTGGTATCGGTGATGATGGCCTCATCGGTGTCGGGCAATTTAGCCAGATAATGACGTTCAATCTTGTTAAATAAGGTCAGCTCAACTTTCTTGGGATCTACAAAAACAAACTTGACTTCGGCTGGGTGCTTTTTATAAAGTAGTGAGGCCAAAATTGCATTGAGACCGACAGACTTTCCTTGTCCCGTAGCCCCGGCCATAAGTAAATGAGGCATTTTAGCCAAATCCACTACGAAGGTCTCATTGCTGATGGTTTTGCCCAGAGCCAGAGGCAACTCCATCTCTGCTTTTTGAAATTTTGGCGAACTGATCACACTGCGCATGGAGACCATTTGCGGAGATTTGTTGGGCACCTCGATACCAATTGTTCCTTTACCGGGAATAGGGGCAATAATGCGTATGCCCAAAGCCGAAAGGGACAGAGCAATATCGTCCTCTAAATTTTTAATTTTTGAAATACGTACGCCAGCCTCCGGGACGATTTCATAAAGGGTTACCGTAGGTCCAATCGTGGCTTTGATATTGGCAATACCGATAGAATAATTATTTAGGGTATCGATAATACGCCTTTTGTATTCTTCGAGTTCCTGTTCGTCAATGGTAATGCCTTGGCCGTTGGAATAATCCTTGAGCAGGTCGATCGAGGGGAATCTGAAGTTTTTTAATTCTAGTGTGGGGTCAAACCGCCCAAAATCTTGTACAAGTTGCTGACTGGTGCTCAGAGGCTCTTCTTCTTTGGTCGTTTCGATTTCGAAAGAAACATCATCGGTATGTTCTGTGCTGCTTACTTTTGGTTTTTTGGTTGTTGTGGAGTTATTCTCTGTGGCCTGCACAGAATCATGATCCAATGCTACAGTGGCGGCTTGCTTGTCTGTTTCTTTATTAGTATCCTCGGCCGGGGCACTAAATTCATGACCATCATTGGTTGGCGTTTGTGGCTCTGTTTGAGCAGTCGTCTCTAACTCGGATTGATCTTGCTTTGATGAATCGATAGAGGAAGCCTTGGTCTGTGAGGAGGACCCTTTAATATTTTTGGGGATACTTTTTAGCCAATGAATCAAACCATCTGGAGTCCATTTAAGCCGCAGCACAAGATACACCAGGCCTGTAAAGCCCAAAAGCAATCCGAGTCCAGTACTGCCCATAAACCCGCGCAGCAGTTCGCTGATTTCAAATCCAACTACACCGCCGAGCATAGGGTTATCGCTGGCTAAAAACCCAAAGCACAGACTGAACCAAAGCATAAGATAAAGTCCCCAAAACCAAAATGTCTTTAAAGCGCGCGTGGCAAGGTTAAAGAACAAATAGAGTCCTGAAACCACAAATAAGCCCGCCAAAATAAAAGCCGCTACACCAAAACCATTGTAGATAAACAAGTCCCCCAAGAAGTTGCCCAGATGACTGAGATAATTCTCCGCGTCTGCCTGACGGTCGAAAGTACCCACCAAGCTTTGATCGCTTTGCCAGCTGATCATGTAGGAGCCAAAAGAAAACAACAGGGCGATACCAAAGACCACCAAAAAACCGCCAGAGAGAACCGTTTGCTGGCGTGTCATGGTCCACGACTTGGATTTTGTCTTAGTTTTTGAGGTTTTCTTAGGTGTTTTTTTCAAAACCATGGATCAGGGTGTCTACTTACAAATATACAAGTATAGCCTTCAGTATACAAGGCACTTCTGAATTAAACAAGTCCCAGCTTTGGGACGTAAATTAATGTGGCCACCACTAAAGATATGATTACTGCGATAGCCACAAAGCCTGCGGACATATCTTTTATGCGCCCAATTTTTGGATCGAAATTTGGTTCGACGATATCCGCAAAGCGCTCGATAGTTGTGTTGACTCCTTCAGCCATTAATACAAGTCCTATGGACAGGGTTTGTATGGCCCATTGCCACGGCTCAATCTCAACATAGAAACCAAGCAGTGTAATTAAAAAACCAATGAGTAATTGAATGCGAAAGGCCCGCTCTTGAAATAAGATCAGCATGCCGCGCAGCGCAACTCTCGAGGCTTGAAATACACTTTGATTCGGTCTCATTTAACTCAGGGCCTTGATCGCGCTATCAAAATCAGGTGCTTGTCCAATTTCAGGAACAAGTTCCGTGTAGATGACATTGTGATTGGTATCGGTTACCACCACTGCACGGGCATGTAAACCAGCAAATGCTCCAGATTCGATTTCCACGCCATAATCACGACCAAATTGTCCTGTTTTGAAGTCGCTCAAAACAACGACATCCTCTAAGCCGTCTGCCGCACAAAACCGTGCCTGAGCGAAGGGCAGATCGCGAGAGATGCACAAAATTACGGTGTCTGGATGCTCACTTGCGTGTTGATTAAACGTGCGTGCTGAGGCGCTGCAAACTCCTGTGTCTACACTAGGAAAAATATTCAGGACTAATTTCTTTCCTGCAAAATCACTGAGATTTACAGGCGTTAAATCTTTGGTGCTTAATTCAAAGTCAGGACATTTTGTGCCTATTTCAGGCAAACTACCATTTGTTGTAGTGGGGTTGCCCCCAAGGGTGATTTTGGCCATAGTTTTATCTGTTTTTTGTAACGTTACTTCCTGCATTTAATGATGAGCATTATGGTCTTGTTTTTCTTTCTACTGCCACAGATCGCTCACTGCTCTTTAATTTGGATGTTTCTTTAAGGTTACTTTTATTGTTTCATCAATACAACTTATTCCGGGCGAGCGATTTGCCTTATTTTAATGCGAAATGCAGCAAAAAGTAGGGTCATAAACGGGCTGATCCAATTAAAAATTGCGTAACCGGCATAGGACAATGTATCCACGCCAAGTACGCCGCTTTGGTAGGCCCCACATGTGTTCCATGGAATCAATGCCGAGGTAACCGTACCGCTGTCCTCTAAGGTTCTGGATAAGTTTTCGGGTGCAAGATCTTTGTCTTTATAGGCCTTTGCATACATTTTGCCCGGTACGACAATAGCTAAATACTGATCACTGGCGGCGATGTTAATGGCCAAACAACTGGCCACTGTGCTGGCAAAAAGTCCAAAAGTCGTGTGGAATAGTTTTAACAGGGCCTCCGAAATAGTCGAAAGAGCGCCAATGGCATCCATCACTCCGCCAAAAACCATGGCACAAATGATCAGCCAAATGGTGCCGAGCATCCCGGCCATACCGCCCGAGGTAAATAAATCGTTAAGTGGTGCGTAAGCAGTTGGAATTTCAATCGAAACGGTAATGGCGTTCATGATGCCTTTGTAGCCCGAAATTAAATCTAGAGTATTTCCTCCTCCAGTTAAAGCCACAAGTTCAGGCTGTGCCCATAGTGCGGCAACTGCTGCAAGAAGTGTACCCGCAAACAATGCAATGAGTGGTGCTACTTTTTTGACGATCATAAAAATCACCAATGCTGGCACCACAAAAAGCCATGGGCTTACGGTAAAGGCTGCATCAATGGCCGATAGCATCTGTGAGGTTTGTGATTCTCCCTGTGGGTCGAGGGTTAACCCCATGATGCCAAAAAACACAAGCGCCACGATAATACTGGGAACTGTTGTGTAGGTCATGTATTTAATGTGGGTGAACAAATCAGTTCCAGCCATGGCTGGAGCCAAATTTGTAGTATCGCTCATCGGAGAGAGTTTGTCGCCAAAATATGCCCCAGAAATAACCGCTCCCGCCGCCATACCTGTATCGATACCCAGCGCATTGGCGATACCAATCATGGCAATACCGACCGTAGCTGAAGTGGTCCAGCTACTGCCTGTAGCAATGGAGATTATGGCACAAATCACTACTGTGGACACCAGAAATATCGATGGCTTGAGTAAACTCAGACCATAGTAAATCATGGTCGGGATGATGCCACTTATGAGCCAAGTTCCGGCCAAAGCACCTACCATGAGCAAAATTAAAATAGCTCCAGTAGTGCTTTTGAGGTTCTCGGCCACCTCATCGATCATTTTGTCAAAGGAAACACCATTGTAGCGACCGACAATGGCGGCAACAGCGCCTCCGACCATAAGTAAAAACTGATTGCTGCCACTTAGAGCGTCGTCGCCAAAGGCATAGATCACGTTAATAAAGAGCAACACAACCAGCACTACTACCGGGACAAGGGCCTGAATAATCGACAGTTTGTTGGGGTGTTGTTCTGTTTTTTTTGAAGAACTCATGGGCGGTATTGTTGCTTGTGTAATGTTACGATTTTGCCTGTGACTTTGCAAATTATCTTTATCTGTGCCAGCGCATATAATGGGTTGGATTTATAAATACGCAGAACGCTATTTGTCTAAGAGACAATACAGGTGGTGGTTCTGCAGTTTTAATAAGTATAGCTCCCAAAATCGAATATTCTCTACCATGGAGCATTGTATTAGATTTCTACTCAGACTAAAAAGTTTTGTACTCGCTGTCGGAATTTTTATCGGCGGCATGACCAAGCCATTAAAGGCTCAGGTGGGCATTGGCACTACTGACCCCCATCCAAGTGCCCTTTTGGAATTGTCGAGCCCTGATTTGGGCCTATTGCTGCCCAGGGTCTCATTGAAGGATTCGAGTAAAACAGGCTTGAATGCCACTTATGAAGCAAAGCAGGGGCTTGTGGTTTTTCACCGCACAGACAGTTTGATCGGGGGTCGTGGGGTTTATGTCTTTGATGGGGTTTCATGGCGCGGCTTGGCTTATAAATGGCCTGAACATGAGCAATGGCAGTGGTCTAATAGTGGGTTATATTACGGATCGGCAGATGTGTTTGTGGGCAGTAGCGCGAGCACCAATAATGATCTTTGGTTGAGTCGGCGAATTGTGGATTGGGATAACAGTAACTATTATATGGATCCAGCAGCAGGTTCGGTGCTTAATGAGTTAAAACTCGATTCGGGTTCGAGTATAGATGTCAGTCTTTATTGGGGTCGAGACGATACCGGGTTCTTTGAGCCAGTGGATGGAGTGCTTGGGTTTTCTGTTTTGGGTCATTTGCGCTGGTTTATGAATTCAGAAGGTCGTTTTGGCATCAACACGAATACACCCGAGGCGGATTTTGATCTAAACGGAACTGCTCGGTTAGGAACGCACGGCAGTGTAATTCAGGGGTTAAAGCGCTTGACAAAAACATATACAATTCCCGTTGATTGGAATCAGGAGAGGTTAACCATAAGCATGAATCCTGCAGAACTACAAGCCATGAATATTCCCGAATCAGCTTTTTTACAAAGTCAATTGCGCGATGCGCCTTCTCGGCAGCTCAGAATTATAAATCAAGGGATGGACCAAAATGGCTTTTACTGTACCATTTCGGGAATTGACACCACAATAATCGGAGAGACCTTTAGGCTTGACTTTCTAGCGTTGTATTGAATGGAGTTTGTCTCTTAATTGTTTTGCTAAGAGAGAACTCCCACTTGGACCATGCACGCCCGCATCATTTGATAGGTGCGCTCGATATCATTGTCAAGTCCGATAGAAAAGCGAATCAGTCCATCGGTAAGGCCCATTTCGGCTTGCTCTTCGAGCGGGATTTCGGATGAGGTTGAACTGCCCGGTGCACTAAATAAGGTCTTGTAAAATCCAAGACTTACTGCCAGATAACCCAAGTTACGTTCCTGCATGAGTTCCATAAGTTTATTGGCGGTTTCAAGATTGCCTGCATCAATGGTCAGCATGCCACCGTAGCCGTATTCTGGGTTCATCATGCGGCTAAATAATTCATGGCTTGGATGGCTTTTTAGGCCAGGATAAACCGTTTTTAAGCCATCGGCCTCAAACTTTTGGGCTAAATACATGGCGTTGTGGCTGTGTTGCTTAACCCGAATATGGAGTGTTCTTAGATTTTTTAGAATAGACGCGGCACGCAGGCTATCCATACTGGCGCCAAGAAGCATGCAGGCGCCATCATTGACGTTTCGCAATTGATCAATAAGTTCCTGAGATCCACAGATTACACCGCCCATGGTGTCGCTACTGCCGTTTATAAATTTGGTTAAACTATGCAGAACGATATCCGCGCCGAGCTGGTGAGGCGCGATACTGAGGGGCGCAAAAGTATTGTCGACCATCAGCACGAGATTGTGTTTTTTGGCCAGCTTAGCTAATGCCTTGATATCCGCTACCTCGAGCAGCGGGTTACTGACACTTTCACAATACAAAACTTTAGTTTTGGGGTTAATGGCCGCAGCCACAGCCTCTAAGTCAGTGATGTCTACAAAGCTTGTCTCGATACCAAAGCGGGGTGTGAAATTTTTTAAAAAAGCATAAGTCCCACCGTATATAGTGCGACTCGAAACAATATGATCCCCCTGACCACAGTATTGAAGCAGGGCAGGGGTGATGGCACCCATCCCTGTAGCCGCAACCGTGGCGGTTTCTGTTCCTTCCATAGCGGCCAAGGCTTGCCCCAAGTATAGATTTGAAGGCGTACTGTGGCGCGAGTATAAGTAACACCCTTCTGCATTGCCTTCGAAGGTGTCGAACATGGTCTTGGCGGATAAAAAGGTGTAGGTAGATGAGTCTGATATGCTGGGGTTTACACCCCCGAATTCGCCAAAATATTGTAAGTCTTGAATGTGGTTTGCTGGATCAAAAGACATGGTATAGGTTTTTATCAAAACTACCTAAAACAAGATCATATTGCAATGAATAACGATTATTTTAGAAAAATAAATTGTATTTATTATATTATTGATAGAAATTAATTCTTAAATCTTAATTTTGACAGAATCTCAGTTTAGAAAATTTTTTTCATCATGACCTTTGATACAGCGGATTTAATTTTACTCGACGCCTTGCAATCGGACAGCAAGCAAACCCACAAACAATTGGCCTTAAAAACAAAGCTATCAGTTACCGCAGTTCATGAGCGCATCAAAAAATTAGAACGCAATGGGGTGATCAAACAGTATGTTGCTCTGGTGGATGCACAGCAATTGTCCTTGGGATTTATGGTGTTCTGTCATGTAAAGTTAGTACAGCACGCTAAATCCTCTTTAACGGCCTTTGAGTCGGATATAATCGGTCTTTCTGAAGTTGTGGAGTGTTTTCATGTCTCAGGGTCTTATGACTACCTGCTCAAAGTAATGGTAAAAGACATGGTACATTTTCGCTCGTTTTTAGTCCATAAGCTGACCAGTTTAAAATCGATAGCCAGCACAGAGAGTTCCTTTGTGATCAGTCAGGTTCAAAACACCACAAAACTTATCCCAGTCCAACCTTAAATCTGGTTTAAAATTTATCGAGTGAGCATTGGCTTTTGCTGCCCAGTGTCGTAACTTTGTGCCACAAAACTAAAACACATTACAATGAGTAATTACGATGTAGTGGTGATTGGGTCTGGCCCTGGAGGCTATGTATCGGCCATTCGGTGTGCTCAATTAGGCATGAAAACAGCTTTGGTTGAAAAATACGATACCTTAGGGGGCACTTGCCTCAACGTGGGTTGTATCCCGAGTAAGGCCCTTTTGGATTCGTCGCATCACTTTGAAGACACTCAGAAGCACCTAGAAGAGCACGGTATTGAAGTTCAAGGACCAGTGACGTTAAATCTAGCCAAAATGATGGAGCGGAAATCGGGTGTTGTGTCTCAGACAACCAAAGGCATCGATTTTCTCATGGATAAAAATAAAATCGACGTTTTGCACGGGGTAGGCGCCTTTGAAGACCAAAATACCCTCACGGTACACGGTAAAGAAAAGCAAACCCTCACGGCAAAGCATATTATCATAGCCACAGGGAGTAAGCCGGCGAGTCTTCCGTTTATCAACATCGATAAAAAACGAGTAATTACCTCGACCGAAGCCCTGTCCATGACTGAAGTGCCGAAACACCTTGTGATCATCGGTGGTGGAGTCATCGGATTAGAACTCGGTCAAGTTTATCGCAGACTGGGCGCTGAGGTTTCTGTAGTGGAATATATGGATCGCATCATCCCAACGATGGATGGTGCTCAAAGTAAAGAACTCACCAAGGTCCTCAAAAAACAAGGGATGAAGTTTTTCTTATCACACCAGGTTCAAGGCGTTTCTGCAGACAATAATGAAGTGACCATCACGGCCCTAGACAAGAAAGGTCAAGAGGTTCAATTCACTGGAGACTATTGTCTGGTCAGTGTGGGTCGTAAGCCCTACACAGAAGGACTTGGGCTCGACAAGGCAGGGATTGCAGTTAATGAACGCGGTCAAGTGCAGGTCAATGATCACTTACAAACCAATATCCCACATATTTATGCTATTGGTGATGTGGTGCGTGGCGCAATGCTCGCCCATAAAGCGGAGGAAGAAGGCGTTATGGTGGCCGAACTGATTGCTGGTCAAAAGCCTCATATCAACTATAATTTAATACCGGGTGTAGTCTATACTTGGCCAGAAGTAGCGTCTGTGGGTAAAACCGAAGAGCAGCTCAAAGAAGCAGGTGTAGCCTACAAATCTGGTCAATTTCCGATGCGTGCTTTAGGACGTTCTAGAGCTAGTGGTGATATTGATGGTTTTGTGAAAATACTCAGCGATGCCCAAACCGATGAGTTACTCGGAGTACACATGGTAGGAGCGCGTGTCGCAGATTTAATTGCCGAAGCAGTAACCGCTATGGAGTTTAGAGCCAGTGCAGAAGACTTGGCGCGTATGAGTCATGCGCATCCGACTTATGCTGAGGCCGTTAAAGAAGCAGCTTTGGCGGCTACTGAAAATAGACCACTGCACATATAAATTGTGGTGCAACGCCAGCGCTTTACGTCTGAATTTTCTTCGAGTCAACAGCTCAAAACCACGCTGTTTGACTTTGCTCAAACCCAAGGCGGTCGTTTTGGGAACAAGCTCTATTTAGATTCTAATGAACATCAGGACCCGCATGGCGCCTTTGGAGCCCTATTGGCTTTAGACCCCGTGGGTGAATTGCGAATTGATGCTGCTCAGTCAGGAGATTGGGAGCGACTTAGTGTATGGCAAAAAACTCAGAGAGATTGGTGTTTTGGCCATATTTCCTACGATTTTAAAAATGCCCAGGAGCAGTTGCAATCGGCTAATTGGGATGGTATTGGTTTTCCGGAAGTCTATTTTTTTGTCCCTGCTCGGATCTTAATGGTACAAGGCAGGACTTTAGTAGGGCTTTATTTGGAGGAGCGGACCCAGCAATGGCCTGATGACCTGAAAGAGATTGAAAAGATTTTCAAACAAATACCTAACGAGCCCCACCAGCGGATGTCTGAAGCGGGTATTGAGCTTCAGGGACGTTGGACCCAAGAGCAATACCAAGAGAAATTTGGGAAGATTCAACAGCATATTCAGCGCGGGGATATCTATGAAACGAATTTTTGTCAGGAATTTTATCGAGAAGATACAGTAATTGACCCGGCAGTTGTCTTCAAACAGCTCAATGGGTATTCCAAGGCGCCTTTTTCTGCTTTTTATCAGTTAGAAGACCGCTATGCTTTATGTGCCTCGCCAGAGCGCTATTTGACCAAAAAAAGGAAAAAAGCTCATTTCACAGCCCATCAAAGGCACCTTAAAGCGTTTATCAGACCCTAAATTGGATGAGCCGGCGGTTGCTGAGTTTATTAAAAGTCCCAAAGAGCGTAGAGAAAATATCATGATTACAGATTTAGTGCGTAATGATCTTTCCATAGTGGCCGCCCGAGACTCGGTGCAGGTTCAGGATCTTTGTGCTTTAAAATCTTATGAGCACGTGCATCAACTCGTGACCACGATCAGTGCCGAGTTAAAAGCAGACCGAGATCCGGTGGACGCACTAAAAGCGACGTTTCCCATGGGAAGCATGACTGGTGTCCCAAAAATCAGGGCTTTACAGCTTATGGAGGACTTTGAGGATCATCAAAGAGGCCTCTACAGTGGAACCATTGGTTATTTTACCCCAGAAGGGGACTTTGATTTCAACGTGGTGATCCGAACCTTGCTCTATAATTCGAGTAATAAATACCTGAGTTTGAGTGTTGGTGGGGCTTTGACCAGTACAGCTAATGCCCATGACGAGTATCAGGAGTGTCTGCTTAAAGCCGAATCCCTGCGCACTGTGCTCAGTCGCGGATAATCCTTATTTTAGACCCGCTAAAGTCGGCTCAAATTTTCTTTGTGTGCGACAGATTTCGAACTAATGGAGCAAACCTTTGCAGCGCATTGTGACCAAGAATTCAGTTGGGACCCCAGCAGGCCCCTATTGGTGGCTTGTAGTGGCGGTTTGGATAGTGTGGTTCTGGTGCATCTCATGCACAGCTACCATGGCAATTTGATTTTGGCCCACATGAATTATGGCCTGCGCGGACAGGACAGCGACAAGGATGAAGCGCTGGTCAGCGCTTTGGGTGCTGATCTCGGGTATGAAGTAGTGATTAAGCGTGTCGCCCCTGAAGATGTGAAAAACCAGCCGAGGACCTCGCTTGAAATGAAGGCGCGCGAACTGCGTTATGCTTTTTTTGAGCATGTGATGCTGAGTCATGGAGCACAGGGCGTGCTTACGGCGCATCATGCAGACGATAATTTGGAGACGTTTATATTGAATTTTTCACGGGGCACTGGGCTCAAAGGACTAACGGGAATAAACTCAAAAACCCATCGCTTATTTCGGCCGCTCCTTCCATTTAGGCGCGCCGATATTTTGGCCTATGCACATAAAAAGGGGTACACTTGGCGTGAGGATGCCTCCAATCAAAGCGATGATTATCAGCGTAATATCATCCGTCATCACATCAGCCCCGGATTTAATAAACTCGAGCGGGCCTGGGATCAAAGTCTGGCTCAGACCCAGGATTATTTAAATCAGACGCAAACTCTTTTAGAAGATTACCTCGATGCAGTTACTTCGCGGGTGATGACCCACAGTGAGGATGGACTGCGACTGGATTTAAAAGTTTTAGCAACTTACCCTAATGCTATGTTGCTTTTATCTAGTTTGTGTCGAAAGTACGGGGTTAATGCGGGGCAGGATTTGGGTCAGCTGGTAAAGGCACAGAGCGGGGCTCGGATTTATACGCCAACACATCAGCTGCTTAAGGATCGGGATGTGATTTTGATCAATGCGCTTGATGGCATTACAAACACCCTGCGGAATCCGGAGTCCATAACAATCAATGAATTGAATCCGCAAACATTATCGTCTAGCGAGATACAGAAAACATTATCCACTGGCGAGATGCAGAGCGCGGCCGCCGATCAAAGCAACCCCGATTATTGGCTTATCAATCGCGAAAATACATCCCCAGACGTCCCTGTGGAATTCAATTTTGAGTCTGTGGATTCAATGACCCCTGCGGGGCCTGATGTTATTTTTGTTCCGACGCACTTGCTCGTCTTTCCGCTTAAGTTGCGGCGATGGCAAATAGGGGATGTTTTTTACCCGTTTGGTGGACCAGGAAAAAAGAAAATAAGTAAGTTTTTTAAAGATGAACGATTATCTTTAGTCCGCAAAAATAAAATCTGGCTTTTGGAGTGTGCCGGGCGCATTATGTGGGTGGTCGGTTTACGTGCAGACGAGCGTTTTCGCGTGACGGATTTCGGTAAAGGGATTACTAAAATCAGTTGGATAAGTAAGGAACCCTGAGATTATGATATTGAGGCAAATCCAAAAAGTTAACCGCCAAATTAATTGATATGGACGCATTATAAACAGAAATAATCAACTTAAAATCCGAGGTAAACAACTAATAATTTGAGCTAAACAACCTATAATTCAAGATTAACAACTAACGACCAAAAAGAATTACTCAATAACCATGAAATTAAGATTGTTTTTTATCCTGAGCCTTTTGGCTTTTTCATTCTCGGCTAGTGCCCAGGAATTTATCAACCCAGTGCAGTGGTCTGTTTCAGTAGTACCCACAGACCAGGGTCATGATCTGGTGATGTCTGCTACTATCGAAGAAGGATGGCACCTTTACAGTCAAACGCAATTTGGCGATGAATTTGAAGGTCCTATCCGTACAGAGTTTTATTATAATGCGTCAGACTCTACTTACGTGCTTCAAGGCCCGACAAAAGAACCTGAGGTAGCGCCCGTTTACGATCCTGTTTTTGAACTCGATGTAATTTATTTTGAAGATGAGGTGAGTTTTGTGCAGCCCATTAAAATCATTAATGCCCAGGGGAATACCCTCACCGCAGAAGTTTATTACTCGGTTTGTGATGCCGAGAAATGCCTTCCGCCAGATACCAAAACCTTCACTCTCACCCTGGCGACCTTAGGACTTATAAAACAAGAACTGGTGCTGACAGAGCGCGATATGCTGCTCTCTCAAGCCCTAGAACTCGACTTAAAAGGTCAAGAAAATTATACCCCAGAGGAGGAAGAGGAGCAGGGACTCGGTACCATTTTCTTATTGGGCTTTTTAGGTGGGTTATTGGCGCTCCTCACCCCATGTGTGTTCCCGATGATTCCGCTAACCGTTTCTTTTTTTACCAAAAGCGCGCAAAACAAAGCCACAGGAACCATCAAGGCCATTACTTATGGAGCATTTATCTTCTTGATTTATGTGCTATTGAGTATTCCTTTTCATCTCTTGGACTCGGTACAACCTGAAATTCTCAACAATATCTCGACAAACGTCTATCTAAACGTAGCCTTTTTTGTGATTTTTATCGCTTTTGCCTTTTCGTTTTTTGGCTATTACGAATTAACACTTCCTCAAAGTTGGAGTGCCAAAATGGACGACAAAGCCAACCAAGTCGGGGGTTATGTCGGGATTTTCTTCATGGCCTTGACCTTGGCTATTGTGTCGTTTTCTTGTACCGGACCGATCTTGGGATCGCTTCTTGGCGGATCGCTTACCAGTGATGGAGGAGCCATTCAGCTCACCGCCGGTATGGGTGGTTTTGGTTTGGCTTTGGCCTTGCCTTTTGCTCTTTTTGCCTTGTTCCCAAACTGGCTCAATGCGCTCCCTAAAAGTGGGGGATGGCTCAATACTGTAAAGGTGGTGTTAGGGTTCTTGGAAGTGGCTTTAGCCTTTAAATTCTTATCCAATGCAGACCTTGTAGAGCATTGGGGACTGATTAAACGCGAGCTCTTTATCGGGATATGGATGGTATGTGCCGCAGGCATCGCCCTATATTTATTTGGCTTTATCCGTTTTCCACACGATGGTCCTAAGGGTCAAAAAATTCAAAAGGCAATTGGATTTTTGGTCTTTTGAGCGTAGCGACATTTATTTATCTGGCGCCGGGATTGACTAATACCCCAGCCGCTAACCTTAAGCTCTTGAGTGGATTCCCGCCACCGCTTTTTTATAGCTATTACGACAAAGGCACTAGCGCGCCTCTAGGACTCGAAGCGTACAAGGATTTTGATCAGGGTCTGGCTGCGGCAAAGGCTTCAGGCAAACCCCTGATGATTGACTTTACCGGTTGGGCCTGTGTGAATTGTCGCAAGATGGAAGAGCAAGTGTGGAGTGTTCCTGAGGTGTTTGAATTGCTGTCTGAAGAGTACGTTTTGGTTTCGCTCTACGTGGATGATCGCAAAGCACTTGCGGCAGAAGAGCAGTTCAGTTATGCACAACCCAATGGGCGCATTAAAAAACTCAAAACAGTAGGGGATAAATGGGCGACCTTCCAAACCATAAACTTTAAAAACAACTCTCAACCTTACTATATTCTTATTGATGAAGATTTGAATATGCTCAACAGACCTGTGGGTTACACCCCAGATGTGGATGAATATACTGAGTGGTTGACTGAAGGATTGGAAGAATTTCAACGCACGCATCAAGGGGCAGAATAAGCTCGTGACAAGGGCTTTGAAACCAAAGAATGATTCCTCAAGCGTGAACTAAAGGATGATTGACAATAGGAGTGTGGATATGAATAACGAAAATCAACTTGGGGTAATTTTTGATTTAGACGGGGTGATCGTCGATACGGCCAAACACCATTTTGTGGCCTGGCAACAATTGGCGCAGTCTCAAGGTTGGGCCTTTACGGCTCAAGACAACGAGCAGCTCAAAGGCGTGAGCCGCGTCAGGAGCCTGGAACTCATTCTGCAGTGGAATAAGGCGCAGATCACTCCAGAGGTTTTTAATCGCCTACTTACCGAGAAAAACGAGCGTTATTTGAGCCTGATTGCCGATATGGATGCCTCTGAGCGGCTCCCTGACGTGCAGCGCGTGTTGCAGGCCTTCAAGGATCGCGGTTGCGGGATTGCTTTGGGTTCGGCCAGCAAAAACGCGCGACCAATTTTGGACAAAATTGAGCTCACGCCGTACTTCGATGTTATTGTGGATGGAACCAATGTCAGTAAAGCCAAACCCGACCCTGAGGTTTTTCTTCAGGCGGCAGACCAGCTCGAAATAGACCCGAACAATTGTGTGGTGTTTGAGGATGCTATTGCCGGAATTCAAGCGGCAAAATCGGCTGGAATGCGGGCTTTTGGTATTGGCGATCCCGAGCAACTCACTGAGGCTGATCGAGTCTTTAAAGACTTTACTGAGCTAAACCATACATTTATTGAACAACATATTATCGGTCGATGAATATCAATTATATCAAAGCAGATCCTTGGCGTTTGATCGAACAAGGTTTTAAGCCTGAGCATGTTGAGGCCTCAGAAAGTTTATTTTCTTTAGGGAATGGCGCTATGGGTCAGCGCGCGAACTTTGAAGAGCAGTACAGCGGTAAAACTTTTCAAGGCAGTTATATCGCCGGTGTCTATTATCCGGATAAGACTCGTGTGGGCTGGTGGAAAAACGGTTATCCCGAGTATTTTGCTAAAGTACTCAACGCCCCGAATTGGATTGGAATTGATGTCTTTGTCGACGGAACCCCGCTGGATTTAAATACCCTAAAAGTACTAGAGTTTCAGCGTGTTCTGGACATGAAAACAGGTCTTTATCAGCGTGATTTTATTGTAAAGATGCCTTCTGGAGCTAAGATTGCGGTTAAGGCGCGTCGCTTTTTGAGTTTCAGCACCCCAGAACTCGGCGCCATTGATTACCAAATCACCTTATTAGAAGGCAAAGAATCGGTAAGCGCCCGCTCCGAAAAGGAATCGGATAGTTCGGTAGAAATTATCCTCAAGCCTTTTGTCGATGCTGGGATCAAAAACCGCGACAGCAATTGGGATGATCCCTTTTGGGCCATAACCAATGTGAGTCATGAGGGTAACTCTGCTTTTATTGAGGCCCATACCCTAAAAACCGAGTTTGCGACTTGTACTTACATGCAGGTGCACTTAACCCACCAGGGGAAACCAGTTTCCATGAGTACATCCCAGCACGGTGATAAACGCATCGAAAGTACGGGGACTGTTCGCCTGAATGCCGGAGAGTCTTTAACCTTAAACAAATATGGAGGCTACACGGTGGATTTATACCACCCAAAATCCGAACTTGTTAGTGCGGCAAAAGCCCATCTAAAAACTGCGCATGAACAGGGCTTTGAAGCTCTGCTCAAGGCGCAAGAAGACGCATGGGCAGAAATTTGGCAGACTGCAGACATCACCATAGAGGGGGATGTTCCAGCCCAACAAGCCATTCGTTTTAATATTTTTCAGCTCAACCAGACCTATACGGGTCGGGATGCACGCCTGAACATTGGTCCGAAAGGCTTTACCGGAGAAAAATACGGCGGGAGTACCTATTGGGACACAGAGGCTTATTGTTTGCCTTTTTACATGGCCACCAAAAACCAGGAAGTCGCACGTAATCTATTGACTTATCGCTACAAGCAACTGGATAAGGCCATTGAAAACGCGGCTAAACTTGGGTTTCACTCGGGCGCAGCGCTTTATCCTATGGTGACGATGAACGGTGAGGAGTGCCACAATGAGTGGGAAATCACTTTTGAAGAAATTCATCGCAACGGGGCGATTGCTTTTGCTATTTACAATTACGAGCGTTACACCCAAGATTTGACTTATGTTCCTGAGATGGGTCTAGAGGTACTCATCGGTATTGCGCGTTTTTGGGCCCAAAGAGCCAGTCTGAGTCCAGCCAAAGGACAATATGTGATTCTTGGGGTGACCGGGCCCAATGAATACGAAAACAACGTCAACAACAACTGGTACACAAATTACATTGCAGCCTGGTGTTTAAACTATGCCGCGGCTATGGCCGTGCGCACCCAGGAAAATTCTGGGCAAGAATACCAGCGTATTGTCGCTAAAACCGAGCTTAAGGATCAGGAATTGTCGCATTGGCAGGCCATAGCCGCGGATATGTATTATCCCTATCACAAAGATTTGGACATCTATTTGCAACAAGACGGTTTTCTGGACAAAGATTTGACACCAGTAGATGAGTTGTCTGTGCAAGAGCGCCCTATAAACCAGCACTGGTCTTGGGATCGCATATTGCGCTCGCCTTACATCAAACAGGCCGATGTCCTGCAGGGGTTTTACTTTTTTGAACAGGATTTTGATCAAGAGGCACTGTCGCGTCACTTTGATTTTTATGAGCCATTGACGGTTCATGAGTCTTCACTGTCACCATGCGTGCATAGCATACTCGCGGCCAAGCTCAATAAAATGGATCTGGCCTATGCCTTTTACCTGCGTACGGCGCGGCTTGATCTAGACGATTACAACCACGAGGTGCACGAGGGCTGTCACATCACCTCTATGGCAGGGACTTGGATGAGTATCTTAGAGGGCTTTGGGGGCATGCGCGTCAAAGACAATACGTTAAGCTTTGATCCAAAATTACCCGAAGCATGGCAGGGATTTGCCTTTAAAATTAACTTTCGCGGGAGTGTTTTAAATATCAGTGTCGGACGTGATAAAACCCAAATCACCCGTGAATCAGGCCCTGAGTGCAGTGTATTGCTGTCCGGGTCAGAAATAAATGTTTAAAAAAAACCTAAAAACAATGATTCGATTTTCTGTGTTAAGCCTAATCATGTCAGTTCTTCTTTTGGCGGGCTGTCAAAACAATAGCAATGAGAAACAAGCGGAGTCCTTAGCTGCTCAAGAGACCCCTTACTTTAACTGGGAAGGGGCGACGGTTTATTTTCTGCTTACAGATCGATTCAACAACGGCGACCCCAGTAATGATGTAAATTTTGAGCGTACCGAGCCCACTGCTGTGCTCAGAGGTTTTGAAGGGGGCGATATCGCTGGGGTAACCCAAAAAATCGAATCAGGTTATTTTAACGACCTCGGGGTGCATGCACTATGGCTGACCCCACTTGTAGAGCAAATCCACGCCGGTACCGACGAAGGAACCGGTTTTACATACGGTTATCACGGTTATTGGGCCAAAGATTGGACGGCTTTAGATCCTAATTTTGGGACTCAGGATGAACTCAAAACCATGATTGAAACCGCTCATAAACATGGCATACGCGTTTTGCTCGACGCGGTAGTCAATCATCATGGACCCCAGACCGAAGTTGATGGCATTTGGCCCGAAGATTGGGTGCGTCGCGGCCCGACTTGTACCCATGATTCTTACGCAGGAGCTACTTCTTGTAATTTAGTTGAGAATCTACCCGATGTCCTTACGGAAAGCAATAAGGAGGTCGCTTTACCACCACAACTTGTGGATAAATGGAAAAAAGAAGGGCGTCTTGAACAAGAAATGGCCGAGCTCGATGCCTTTTTCGAGCGCACAGGCTACCCTAGAGCACCGCGTTTTTACATCATGAAATGGCTCAGTGACTATGTGACCGATTACGGAATCGATGGGTTCCGTGTAGATACCGCCAAGCATACCGAAGTGACGGTTTGGGAAGAATTTCGGGTAATTTGCGATGCCGCTTTTGCTCAGTGGAAACAGGAAAACCCTGAGGCAGTCCTGGATCAAAGCCCATTCTACTTGGTGGGTGAGGTGTATTCTTATGACATTCACCACATGAAGGACTATGATTTCGGCGATCGCAGCGAAAACTTTTTTAACAACAGTTTTGATGCGCTGATTAATTTTCACATCAAAGGCACTCAGGATTTGAGTTTAGAAGAGTTGTACAGCGACTACAGCAGTATACTAAATGGCCCAATGGATGGCTTTGGTACCCTTAATTTTATGAGCTCACACGACGATGGGTCTCCTTTTGACAAGGAGCGTAAAAACCCATATGAAACTGCGCGACGCTTGCTTTTAGCGCCGGGGGCTGCCCAGATTTATTACGGTGATGAGCTCGCTAGACCGCTGATTATAGAAGGAACTCAAGGGGATGCCACGCTGCGCTCCTTCATGAATTGGGAAGATTTAAAAGACAATGCTCAGACAGCCAAAGTTCTTGACTATTGGCAGCGCCTTGGGCAATTCCGAGCGCGTCACATGGCCATCGGGGCAGGGGTGCATCAGCAGATTTCAGAGGCCCCTTATACATTTTCTCGCGTATTTAGCGACAACGATAATCAAGACCGCGTGGTGGTCGCCGTACTGAGTGATGCCGATATTAAAATGGCCAAAGAGGGATTGCGCGTCCCTGTAGGGGATATTTTTGCCGAAGGCGCAGTGGTTCGGGATGCGTTTACCGGTCAGGAATATAAGGTTTCTGAGAGTGGCGTGGATCTCAAGACTTTTGAAGACGTTGTACTTTTGGAGTCAGCATTTTAGCACGCGATCAACACGAACAATAGTATTAAACCGAAAACGTTATCGTTCGTGTAACCGTTTGTTATGTTAGAGGAATAATTTATTTTAGCGCGGCTTAACCCGAAAGCATGAAAAAAATAGCTGTTTTGACCAGTGGGGGCGATGCTCCTGGAATGAATGCCGCAATACGCGCGGTAGTGCGTGCTTGCGCCTTTAATCAGTTAGAATGTGTGGGTGTTTTCGTGGTTTACAAGGTCTTATTGAGGGTGATTTCAAAGAAATGGGACCACGCTCTGTAAAAAACATCATCAATCGCGGCGGAACTATTCTCAAATCGGCTCGTTCCAAAGAATTTCGTACTCCTGAAGGACGCGCTAAGGCATACGCCCAATTACAAAAAGCGGGTATTGATGCTCTGGTGGTGATTGGTGGTGACGGAACCTTTACTGGTGCGAGTGTGTTTATGACGGAGTATGACATCCCGATTGTGGGTCTTCCCGGGACCATTGATAACGACATTAACGGTACAGATTACACTATAGGCTACGATACGGCGCTAAACACCGTGGTCGAGGCCATTGATAAGATTCGTGATACAGCAAATTCACACAACCGATTATTTTTAATTGAGGTAATGGGGCGTGATGCTGGAGATATTGCTCTAAATGCCGGTATTGGTGCTGGTGCAGAAGAAATTTTAATTCCCGAAGAGAATTTGGGACTAGACCGTTTGGTTAACTCGCTCAAGCGCAGTAAGAAAAGTGGAAAATCGAGCAGTATTGTTGTCGTGGCTGAAGGCGATCAAAGCGGTAAAAATATATTTGAGCTCGCCGAGTATGTGCGTGAGAACCTGGATGATTACGAGGTGAAAGTGACGGTATTAGGGCATATTCAGCGCGGGGGCTCTCCGAGTTGTTATGACCGTGTATTGGCCAGTCGCCTTGGGGTCGGAGCAGTAGATGCTTTGCTCGATGGTGCGCGTGGGGTCATGATTGGCGTGGCCAATAACAAAGTAGTAAGTGTGCCTTTTGAAGAAGCAATCAAAGGCGAAAATGAGATAGATTTAGATTTAATTCGAGTAGCAGACATCACGTCTGTATAATTTTTAAAATTGACTATGACAAAAATTGGTATTAACGGTTTCGGCCGAATTGGTAGAATTGCTTTCAGAATTGCGGCAGCAAACGAAAATGTAGAAGTAGTAGGAATCAACGACCTACTGGATGTAGATCACTTGGCGTATTTACTCAAGTACGACTCGGTACACGGTAAATTCAATGGTACTGTTGATGTGGTCGACGGCAACCTTGTAGTGAACGGTAAAACCATTCGCATTACTGCAGAGCGCAATCCTGAAGATTTGAAATGGGATGAAGTTGGGTGCTGAAATCGTAATGGATTGTACCGGTATCTTTACCACTTTGGACAAAGCAGGAGCGCATCTAAAAGCGGGGGCACGTAAAGTTGTTATTTCAGCGCCATCGGCGGATGCACCCATGTTTGTCATGGGCGTAAATGATCAAGATGTTAAAGCTACAGACACAATTGTTTCTAACGCCTCTTGTACGACAAACTGTTTGGCCCCTCTTGCCAAAGTATTGGATGATGAGTTTGGTCTAGTGGAAGGTTTAATGACCACAGTACACGCCGCTACAGCGACTCAATTTACCGTTGATGGTCCTTCAAAAAAGGATTTCAGCGGCGGACGAAGCTCACTTAACAATATTATTCCTGCATCCACCGGGGCTGCAAAAGCAGTTACAAAGGTAATTCCAGCCCTTGAAGGAAAGCTAACCGGAATGGCGTTCCGCGTGCCGACTGCAGACGTTTCTGTAGTTGATTTAACGGTAAGAATCGAGAAAAAAGCCACCTACGAGCAAATCAAAGCAGCATTTAAAACAGCCTCTGAGGGTGCTTATGCTGGTGTGATCAGCTATACAGAGGATTCTGTGGTGTCTCAAGATTACGTCAGTGACCCACATACCTGTAACTTTGACGCTGGTGCTGGAATGGCGCTTAACGACAACTTCTTTAAGCTCATTGCTTGGTACGATAATGAGTACGGTTACTCAGCAAAACTTGTTGAATTGGCACAACACGTAGCAAAGCTCTAGTGCTATGACACTTATTGCAGACGGTGGTTCGACTAAGTGCGATTGGATCCTGTTGGATGCCCAAGGCGAAGTGCTTATAAAAACGAGAACAAAAGGGTTAAACCCAGCGGTGATTCCTTTTGATGAACTGGTTAATCGTATTTCGGTTAATGAAGATTTGGCTAGTGTTTTTGATACAGTAGAAGTTTTAGATTTTTATGGAGCTGGTGCTGGGACTAAGACGCCTAATGAAATTTTAGGTAAGGCGTTAAAATCTCTTTTCACAAAAGCAGAAGTGACCGTAAATGAGGATTTGTTGGCTGCGGTTTATGCGGCCACCACAGAGCCTGGTATCGTTTGTATTTTGGGTACTGGAAGCAATAGTTGTTACTTTGACGGAGAAAAAATTCACGCGAATGTGCCTTCTTTGGGGTATGTGATTATGGATGAGGCCAGTGGCAACTACTTTGGTAAACGACTGATTCGTGATTATTACTACGGAGTGATGCCAGAGCCCCTGATGAAAGAGTTTGCGACAAGATTCAATTTAGAGGCGGATGAGATCAAACTCAACGTCTATCAAAGGCCTAACCCGAATACCTATCTCGCGTCTTTTGCTGAATTCATTTTTACGGCTGAAGAGGTTAATGGTTACCTTTATCAACTGATTTCTGATGGCATGGATCGCTTTATCAAGCGACGTGTGCTTTGTTATCCAGAGGCGCAAAATGTGCCGATTCATTTTATAGGCTCGATTGCGCATTTCTCTGAAGAGATGATCAAAAACGTCATGAAACCGTATCATTTAAAGCTAGGAAAAATTATTCGGCGTCCGATTGATGGATTAATTGAATATTACAGAGAACACAGATTAAATGCAGAGGCATGAGCGATAAACTCCCAAAAGTAAATCCAACGAAAACGGCAGCTTGGGCTGCTTTAGGTGAACTATACAATGCTCAAAAAGATTGGTCTATGACTGATCTTTTTTTGAATGACCCTGGGCGAGTAAGTACTTTTAGTGCCTCAGCAGGTGGTTTTTACCTTGATTACAGCAAAAACTTGATCAGTAACTCCGTACGTGATCAATTACTGGAGTTAGCGGAGCAAATACAGTTAAAAGAGGCTGTCGAGGCTCAGTTTACCGGCGGAATCATCAATGAGACTGAAGATAGAGCAGTAGGGCACACTCAGCTGAGAAATTTTGCCCAAATGCCACAAGAAGTAGCAGCAACTCTTGACCGCATCAAAGGTTTTGTGACGGCGGTGGAAAATGGCTCATTTAAAGGTCATACGGGCTTGCCGATAACTCATGTGGTAAACGTGGGTATCGGAGGAAGTGACCTTGGGCCAGATATGGTTTGTGAGGCTTTGGCCTATTATAAAAATGATCTTGAGGTTCGTTTTGTAAGCAATGTGGATGGAGACCATGTGCAAGAGCAGCTCAAAGGATTACCTGTAGAGCAGACGCTCTTTGTGATTGTTTCAAAGACGTTTACGACTCAAGAAACCCTGACCAATGCGCAGACCATTAGAAAATGGTTCTTAGAGCAGGCGCCTGAGTCGGCTATAGCCCATCATTTTGCGGCTGTTTCAACGAATCTAGAGGCTTTAGGGGCCTTTGGCATTGATTCTGAGCTGGTGTTCCCCATGTGGGACTGGGTTGGGGGTCGTTTTTCTTTATGGAGTGCCGTAGGGCTTTCTATCGCACTGAGTGTAGGTTACCATAACTTTGAATCACTCTTGCGTGGGGCTCATGAAATGGACCTGCATTTCCGTGAGACGGATTTTGATCAAAATATTCCTGTGCTCATAGCGCTGATCTCAGTTTGGTACAATAATTTTTATGGCGCTGAATCTGAGTGCATTGTGCCATATACCCAGTATTTGAACAAATTTGTGGCCTATCTGCAGCAAGGGATCATGGAAAGTAACGGTAAATACGTGGATCGCAATGGTGATGTGGTCAGATTATCAAACCGGAACTATAGTATGGGGGAGCACAGGCACCAACGCACAGCACGCGTTTTTTCAATTGATCCATCAAGGAACCAAACTCATTCCAGCAGACTTCATCGCCTTCAAGGCTTGTTTGCACGGAGAACAAGACCATCAAAACAAACTTTTAGCGAACTGCGTCGCTCAGACTCAAGCGCTAATGATGGGTACCCAAGGGCAAAATATTGAAAGTCCTTATCGCGTGTTTACGGGCAACAAACCCACCAATACATTGCTGATCGATAAACTCACTCCTGAGCGCCTAGGCGGGCTTATTGCACTCTATGAGCACAAGCTATTTGTACAAGGGGTGATTTGGAATATTTTTAGTTACGACCAGTGGGGTGTTGAACTCGGTAAAAAACTGGCTGTTAATGTTTTAAGTGCTATTGAGTCAAGTGATGATTCAAAGACAGACTCACCTACTGACAGTAGTAATTTTGACGCCTCCACAGCAGAATTATTGCGTCGTATTATGGCTTAGTACAATACATAAATACTCATGATTAATTCATGAAACAGAGCCCGCTTGATTTTATCCAGCGGGTTTTCTTTTTAGATTTAAGGCGATTCCCCGGCTTTAAAAACAAAAGTTATGGTGGTGCAAATCTTCTGCAGTGCGCTTATGCGGATCAGCGCGCAAAAAGTGACTATTGAGGTGCATTGTACCCTAGGGGTAGGCTATCATTTGGTGGGTATGGCAGATAACGCTGTGCGTGAGAGTACTTATCGTATTGCGGGGGCCTTGCAAAGCGTGGGTTATAAAATACCAGGAAAGAAATTTATCATCAATATGGCTCCAGCGGATCTGCGTAAATCGGGGGCGCACTATGATTTACCACTGGCCATTGGGATACTGTTGGCTTCCGGTCAATTGAGTGCGAGTATGGACTTAGATAACACTCTCATTCTTGGGGAGTTGGCTTTAGATGGAACACTGCGCCCGCTGAAAGGTGTATTGCCTATTGTACTGGCTGCCAAGAATCAAGGCTTTACTTCAGTAATTCTTCCAAAGGACAATACAGCAGAGGCTTCGATTGTTCCAGGTTTAGAAATTTATGGAATGCAACATCTAAGCGAAGTTTTGGCTTTGATTCAGGGAAAGGGTCCAAAGTCTAATTTGAGTAAAGCACATCAGACAGTAAAATCCTCCAGTCATTTTGCTACCGCGAGCCAAATTGAGTCCAAAACTTGTCATAGTGCAAGCCCGAATGAAATCGGCTGTCCGGGCCCGGCCCATGGCAATCATAGAAGAAACAAAACCGATTATGACTTTGCTATGGTTCGAGGACAAGAGACGGTAAAGCGCGCTTTGGAGATCGCTGCGAGCGGGGGACATAATATACTCATGATGGGGCCTCCGGGCAGTGGAAAAACACTTTTGGCGCGTTGTCTACCCAGCATTTTGCCTCCTCTGAGTTATCAAGAAGCCTTGGAGACCACCACCATCCACAGTGTTATGGGGCAGGACTTGAGTCAAGGACTCATTTTTGAGCGTCCATTTAGAAGTCCGCACCACTCTATATCAGACAAGGCACTGATCGGCGGTGGTCGATATCCTATGCCCGGCGAAATCTCCATGGCCCATAATGGGGTTTTGTTTTTGGATGAACTGCCTGAATTTACGCGCAAAACCCTTGAAGCGCTGCGTCAACCCATAGAAGAGGGGCAGGTGCATCTGAGTCGCGCCCAATACAGTGTGACCTATCCCAGCAGCGTCATGCTTGTTTGCAGTATGAATCCTTCTCATGAGGGGGATGGTTCGCTCAGCGAGGCTTATCTTAAAAAGATTTCAGGTCCCTTGCTGGATCGCATTGATTTACACGTAGAAGTATCAGCTGTTTCCTTTGAAAAGTTAAGCAATACCGTAGCTGCAGAGTCTAGCGCGGAGATACGTCGACGGGTCTTAAATACGCGCGCCAAGCAAATCGAACGATTTGGTCACAAAGGACTGGAATCTGGCCATCCCGACAGGACTCAAACTGATCTCAGCGAAAAAAACCTAAACTGCAATGCACAAATGACGATCAAACAATTAGAACAATACTGCCCATTAGAAAATTCTGTAAATCAACTGTTAGAACAAGCCATGAAACATCTTGGACTTTCCGCGCGGGCTTATCACCGACTGATCAAAGTCGCGCGAACGATTGCCGACATGGCCGACCGTCCTAGGATTAAACCAGAGCATATGGCAGAAGCCTTGCAATACCGAATTTTGGATCGAAAGCAGGGTTGACCCACATAGTATATCACCCATATAAAGTGCCTGATCATTGAAATGAGTTGTTTATTTACAGTTGAACAACTCTGTGATTTAGAAAAATATTAGGGTTGTTCGTGACAAAATGAGTGTATTTCGTGCCAAATAGATTAAAGCATTTTGTGAATGCGCTTATTTTTTGGGACCTTTACTTGATAATAAATTTAACCATTACAATAGTATATATTACCGTCACATGTTACTCCCTAAACTTAACCCCTTTCTGATATCTGCACTTTTTATTTTTTCTTTTTCTGGTTGCGAATTACTGGAGGAGGAAACGACAGATGATACAAATGATGTTCAAAACATTCCTGATGAGCAGCTATACGTGCGTCATGCATTTCCTAGTATGTATGAGCCACCAGACTATAACATGGCCGATGATTTGGCTTCAAGAACATTTGCCACGGCCTATTGGAATGAAGGTGTTTTGCGCTTTGATGATGACTCGGCAGGATATTTGAACTCGGTCGAAATAAGAGATATTAATATTAGTGGCCCAGGACAATACCCCATTTTATATCAGCCACTTGGTGTTATATCAGTGGCCAATAATATCGGTGTGCATTATACCGATGTGGTGCCTTTGTTTTGGACTGATGGTGACATCAATAGCTTTCCATTAGTTGAGGGAGGGCTTGGTTATGACTTATCTTATTATGATAATGTGCCTGAAACGATAATTCCTCAAGGGGGTTATTTAATTATTACCGATTATAACGCCCGATATATTCTGGAGAGTTATATTTCCATTGCTTGGCGTTATAATAATGACTTGAATCGAGAAACTGGCTGGTGGACCTACATTGTGTTTTCTGGGGTGCCTTATCAGAATTAGGAGAAATCACGCATCTAAGCTTTGCCAAAGCGGCTCTTCAGGGACTGGCGCCATAAAAGTCATAGGCTCTTTTTGAACAGGATGTATGAGTTCCAGTGCGCGGGCGTGTAAGTGTATACTTCCGTCAGGGTTGGAACGCGGCGCTCCGTATTTTAAATCCCCTTTAATGGGGCAGCCTATCGCAGACAACTGGAGCGCGGATCTGATGGTGACGCCCAGTTTCTAAATCGATTTCCAGTAGGGTGTAATGATCGCTTTGGGCCAAAGTATGGTAATTCAGCACAGCGTGCTTGGCCTCTGGAATCGGTTTTATGTGGGCATAAGATTTGTTTTGCTTTGGATTGCGCAACAAATAATGCTCGAGTCGGCCCTGGGGTGGATCCGGGGTGTTTTTGACCATAGCCCAATAGGTCTTTTTGGTTTCGCGGGCGGCAAACATCTTGTTGAGTCGCGTAAGAGCTTTGGAAGTCCGCGCAAACACAATTAAACCAGAAGTTGGACGATCTAAGCGGTGAACCACCCCCAAAAATACAGCCCCTGGTTTGTTATACTTAAACGCAATATACTCTTTGACGACCTCAGAAAGGGCCTTGTCTCCGGTTTTATCCCCTTGAACAATATCTCCTGGACGTTTGTTGACCACAATTAAGTGGTTGTCCTCGTAGATCACTTGAAGATTTTCGGCAGTAGAATGATTGGTATTGCCCATAAGGCCATGAGTTTATAAAGCCCTATGTGGTTTAATATTGCTCTGATTCGTTCGGAAAGTCTTTTGACTTGACATCCGAAACATACTGCCCAAAGGCATTACTCATCTCGTTATAAAGGTCCAGATATCGACGTAAAAAGCGCGGAGAGAACTCATGAGTCATCCCGAGCATATCGTGGGTGACCAAAACTTGTCCGTCCACACCGCCACCAGCACCAATACCGATTACCGGCACACTCACGCTTTGGGCTACTTCAGCGGCCAATGCAGCAGGAACTTTTTCTAAAACAATGGCAAAACAGCCCATTTTTTCGAGCATAAGGGCGTCCTCGCGGAGTTTTTGGGCTTCGGCTTCTTCTCGGGCACGAACCGTGTAGGTTCCAAATTTATAAATCGATTGAGGGGTCAGGCCTAAGTGCCCCATCACCGGGATCCCTGCGTTGAGAATCTTCTTAATGGAGTCTTTAATTTCTTTACCGCCCTCGAGTTTTACGGCGTGGGCGCCGCTTTCTTTCATGATGCGAATCGCAGAGCGTAGCGCTTCTTTAGAATCACTTTGGTAACTTCCAAAGGGTAAATCGACGACAACCAAAGCACGCTCAATCCCACGAACTACTGAAGAGGCGTGGTAAATCATCTGGTCCAAAGTAATGGGAAGGGTGGTTTCGTGGCCTGCCATCACATTGGAGGCTGAATCACCCACCAAAATCACATCGATGCCTGCAGCGTCGACAATTTTGGCCATGGTAAAGTCATAAGCCGTGAGCATGGCAATTTTCTCGCCTTGCTCTTTCATATCCACCAAGGTTTTGACCGTGATGCGTTTGTAGTCCTTTTTTGCTGTAGACATAAGATTTGCTTTGTGGGGGGTAAAATTACTAATTAATCCCGAGAGTTTTGAGAAGGGTGGGGAATCGAGATTTTCTCATGGCATGCAAAGGATAGGAGCTATTCTTTATAGAGATTGCGCGGCAATCATGGCAATCAAGGAAGTATAGGCAATCAAGGCAGTCAAGGCAATTGAATTTAAAGATGGTGATCTGTCTGTGGGGTTTTAACAATCACTGATATTGACCTGTATGGCTAAACCACCGGTGCTGGTTTCTTTGTATTTGGTAGTCATGTCTTGTGCGGTTTCCCACATGGTGGCGATGACTTTATCCAAAGGCACTTTGGCTTTGGTCGGGTCGGCATCGAGGGCCATTTCGCAGGCGTTAATGGCTTTAATAGCCCCCATGGCGTTGCGTTCGATACACGGGATTTGGACCAGCCCGCCAATAGGGTCGCAAGTGAGTCCCAAATGATGTTCCATAGCGATTTCAGCGGCCATTAAGACTTGAGCGGGGGTGCCCCCCATAAGCTCGGTCAAGGCCCCAGCGGCCATGGCCGAGGACACGCCGATCTCGGCTTGGCAGCCCCCAAGGGCTGCACTTATGGTGGCGCCCTTTTTAAATAGGCTTCCGATTTCTCCAGCGACCATGAGGTATTGACGCACATCCTCAAGGTTGGCATCGTGATTTTCGATGACCATATAATACATCATCACTGCGGGAATCACTCCAGCACTGCCGTTAGTGGGAGCGGTGACTATCCGCCCCAGCGAAGCATTTACCTCATTGACGGCCAGGGCAAAGCAGCTGACCCATTTCAGGATTTGACGAAATTTCACCTCGGTGCTGCGAATGGCTTTGATCCACTCAATAGAGTCGTTATAGCTGGTCGCTCCGATGAGCCCCTTGTGGGTATCGTAGGCGCGCCTTGCCACGTTCAGCCCTCCGGGGAGGACGCCTTCGGTGTGACAGCCCACGTACATGGAATCGAGCATGGTGGCCCAAATTTGATCCAATCCGTCGTTAATTTTTTGATCTGAGCGCAGTGAGCGCTCATTGGCCCGCACAATTTCAGAGATTTTCAGCCCAGTTTGGGCGCAATAATCCAGAAGCTCAGTGCCTTTTTGAATGGGATAAGGAAAATGACTGAGGGCCTCAATTTTGCGTTTACCGCGCTTGCGCTCTTGGGTCACCACAAAACCACCGCCGATAGAGTAATAGGTCTGTTCGAGCGTTTTCCCGTTATCAAGCTCAGCGGTAAAGCGCATTCCATTGGGGTGAAAATCCAAAAAGCTGCGATGAAAAATAATGTCTGTAGCCGGGTCAAAGGCGATTTCGCGCTGCGATAGTTCTTCGGGACGCAGTGTGCGTTTGGTGAGTCCAGCCCCCTGAAGTTCGTTTAAGGCCAGACGGTAGTCCAGTTTTAAATTCTTGTTGGATTTGATCCGCGCAATCTCGGGAGTGATCTGATCGATAGGATAGGTGACCGGGTCCGCTCCAGAAAGGCCCATCATGAGCGCAATATCTGTGGCGTGGCCTTTACCGGTAAGGGACAACGAACCATATAAATCTACCGAAATTCGTAGGACCTTATCTTCGGATTTTTGATTGAGCAAGAGTTTTAAAAACTGAAGGCCAGCGCGCCAAGGTCCCAAAGTATGGGAGCTCGAGGGGCCAACCCCGATTTTGAGCATGTCAAATACGCTGATGCTTTCTATAGGCTTCATGCAGTGGTTTTGGTCGTCGTTACTCTTGCAAATATAGTGCGCTGGAGCATTGGTTGCTGCCCGTCGGAGTTTATTTTTTCGCGACTCACTGCCAGTGATGGTTTTGCTGCATTGCACCTCTGATTTACATCCAGTGTGGATTTTACGCGCGCTGTACCCGCGACGCGAGATCGTCACTGCCGACGATTGGCCAGGAGCGAGGGCGGTTCACCGTCAAAGGGATTGTTGCGTCCGATGGTTCTGGCCTCCATACCCACGGCGCGCATGATCGAGCGGTCCCCGTAGCGCTCGCGCATGAGGTCCATGGCTTGATAGAGCTTGATGGTTTTTTCGGCATCGTTAAACAGGTCGATTTGGTGGCCTCCCGCGACCAGGTCACTCAGGCGTACGCCGATCAGGCGTACCAGCATGCGCCGTTGATAGAGTTTTTCGTAGAGGGCCATAACCGTGGGGATGATGTTGTGATCGGCCGCAGAGTAAGCGATTTTTTGTTGTTGGGTGTAGGTTTGAAAGTCCGAATATCTGATTTTTACCGCCACACAACCCGTGAGTTTATGGCCGCGCCGCAGTTGAAAAGCGAGATTTTCGGCCATAGCCACCAGAATGCTGCGCAGTTTTTGATGATCTGTAGTGTCGCGGTCAAAGGTGCGCTCGGTAGAAATCGATTGACGCTCGGTGTAAGGCACCACAGGACTTTTGTCGATACCGTTTGCTTTGTTCCAAATCTGTTGCCCGTTTTTGCCAAAGACATTGAGCAAAAATTCTACAGGCATCTCTTGCAAAGTAGCGATACGCTTGATGCCCAGATCGCAGAGCTGTTTGTAAGTGACTTTGCCCACCATGGGGATTTTCGCCACCGAAAGTGGGGCCAAAAAGGGTTTTTCTTGACCGTGATCCACATAGCGCTGATTGTTAGGTTTCGCTTGTCCTGTAGCGATTTTAGAGACGGTTTTATTCTCCGAAAGGCCAAAGGAAATGGGCAGACCGGTCTCTTTAATTACTTTTTGCCGCAGCTCTGTCGCGAGTTTTTGACAGCCAAAAAATCGATCCATTCCGGTGAGATCGATATAAAATTCATCGATGGAGGTTTTTTCAAACACCGGAACCTCTTCTTTGATGATTTCTGTAACCGTGCGCGAGAGTTTGCTGTAGGTCCCGGAATTACCCCGCACCACGATCGCCTCAGGGCAAAGTTGTTTGGCCATACGCATGGGCATGGCCGAATGAATCCCAAATTGCCGCGCCTCATAACTGCAGGCGGCTACCACCCCGCGGTCAGAGGTGCCCCCTACCAGCACAGGCCGCCCTACCAGGCGGCTGTCGAGCAGGCGCTCGCAAGACACAAAAAAAGTATCCAGATCCATGTGTAGAATGTGACGCAGGTTGATGTTCATTGCTTGGGATGATTTTGGTTTTGATTTTTGTAGCTACTGCTTAGTTTGTTCCTGTAATGTTTACTCGCGAGCCGCGCTTGAACCTGGCCCTCAGCGTAGCGGGGGTCTTGGATAATGGGCTGGATCTCCATGCGGGTGACCTCGATGGTGGTGCAATCAAATTCGGTGACCACTTTGCCCGATATTGCATAAACGCCACGTCCGCGAAAGGGCCATCTCTGGGCCACAGGAGGGAAGTGTACCGTATCAAAAAATTGCCCCTTGCGGTCTAAAAACGTCCCGAAATACATCACTGCGCCCTTACTGGTTTTGGTGGGCTTAGTGGTGACCAAATAGCCGTAAATCAGCACTATTTTACTTTCGTAGTCTTGCAGCTGATCAGCCATAAGGCTGGATTGCGGGGGTTGCTGCAAGAGCAAAAACGGATCACAAAGCGGGTAGCCCAAAAGCTCAATCTGGTCAAAGGCCTGCTCTAGGGGCGAGTATTCTAGAGGTGGAATCACATAATTTATGGTCTTGGGCCGAAACAGGCGCTGCTGCTGCTGATCACCGCGCGCCCCGAGCCTCTCGCGCTCTTGCTTTTTGAGCTTCATATCGCGCTCTTGCTTTTTGAGCTTCATATGCGCCTGCCACAGCAGCGCCCGACGATTGACACCCGTAAAGCGAAAGGCATCGATTTTGATCAGCAGAATCAGGGACTCTAAACCGACGGGGACCCGCTCCATAAAGTCGTCGAGATCGGCAAAGGCCCCGCTTTGATCGCGCTCACGCAGCAAATGACGAATCAGATTGTGCTCTAGAGCGTAGAGCAAACCCAGTCCCAGATAGATGCGGCGGCCTTTGACGATGGTTTTGGCCCGGCTAGTATTGATGCAAGGAGGGCAGATTTCTGCTCCGTGCAGGCGGGCTTCGTGCAGATAAAATTCTGGTCGGTAAAACCCCCCGCCATTATTGATGGTGGCCACCATATATTCTATAGGGTAGTAGGCTTTGAGAAAAAGACTTTGGTAGCTCTCCACAGCATAGGAGGCCGAATGGCCTTTGGCAAAAGCATAACCTGCAAAGCTTTCGATTTGGCGCCAAATATCCTGAACCAAATCCAGGGGCTTGCCGTCTCGAGCGCAATTGTCAAAAAACTGGTTTTTGACCTTAAGAAACTCCTCTTTAGAGCGGTATTTGCCCGACATCCCGCGGCGCAGCATATCGGCTTCCCCTAAATTAAGCCCCCCAAAATAGTGGGCTACTTTGAACACATCTTCTTGATAAACCATGACTCCGTAAGTTTCGGGCATGATGTCTTGCAGCACGGGATGGGCCTGTTTGCGGCGCTCGGGATAGCGATAACGCAAGATGTATTCGCGCATCATCCCCGATTGAGATACGCCTGGGCGTATGATAGAACTCGCTGCCACCAGCCCTAAATAATGGTCTACTTGCAGTTTGCGCAGCAGCATGCGCATGGCGGGGGACTCCACATAAAAGCAGCCCATAGCCCGCGCTTCGCGCAGCAGCACTTTGATTTTAGGATCTTGTTTAAAGCGCTTTAGATCGTGAATGTCGATAGGCGGGTGGTCTGGGTTGTTTTCATGAGCGATCAGCACTGCGTCTTTGATTTTGCCCAGTCCTCTTTGGCTGAGGATATCAAACTTATACAGCCCGATGTTTTCGGCCACCACCATATCAAAATGAGTGGTAGGATAGCCTTTTGGCGGTAGAAAAGTCGCCGTGTACTGCGCAATGGGCTGCTCAGCAATCAAAATCCCTCCCGCGTGAATCCCCAGATAATTAGGCAGACCGATCAGGCGTTTGCTGTAACGCACCACGTATTGGGCCCGATGATCCAGGTCTTCATAGCGATAAGTACCTCGAGAGAGCCGATCGATTTCTGTTTTGGGCAATCCAAAGACTTTACCGAGCTCCCGCACCGCTGCGCGGTGCTTAAACGTATTGTAAACCGCAATCAGCGCCGTGTTTTTAAAACGCCTGAAAATAAAATCGGTCACGTCGTCGCGGTCCGCCCAAGAAAAATCCAAATCAAAATCCGGAGGATTGGTGCGGTACAGGTTGATAAAGCGCTCAAAATACAAATCCAAATCGATGGGATCCACATCGGTAATGCGCAGCAGATAAGCAATCAGGCTGTTGGCACCACTGCCGCGCCCCACATAAAAATAACCCTTGCTGCGGGCGTAGCGCAGGATTTTCCAATTGATCAAGAAATAGGCCACAAAGCCCTTTTGACAGATGATTTCGCGCTCTTTTTTAAGGCGATCGAGTACTTTTTGCTGGGGCTGCTCCCCAAAACGGTAGCGTAGCCCTTTTTTGATCAGGACATCGAGCAGTTTTAGGTCCAAAGCCGGATTATTGGTGTAGGTGCTTTGGTTTTTGGGTTTAGGATCCGCGAGGTCCATAGCGATATGGCAGGATTCCAGGAGCTTTTGGGCGCGTTCGAGCAGTATGGGCATCCCAGTATAGTGATTTTGTATTTGCTCGGGACTCAGCAGTAGGTCTTCAGGATGGCCTTGCTCACTTTTACAGAGTTTGCTCAGCAGGGTGTTATTGTCTATAGCCCGCAGGAGTCTGTGGGTGTTAAAATCGGCTGATCCGCGGAAAGTCATGGTGTGTAAGGCCACAAAACACTCCGGAGGTGTCTGCCCAAATCGGTAATAGACCTTGTTTAAATCCCGATGCCGCACCCCGATGTAGCTGTTTGGCCGGTTCAGTACAGCAGCACTATGGCGCAGCGGATCAAAGGGATAAATGATGATCACCTCGGGCAGCTCTGGGGCTATGGCTTCAAAAGGCTTACCGCAGTGTAAATGCTCAGATAAATGACGGTTTATCGCAGCAAAGCCTGCAGCAGTTTGGGCCAAAGCGATGTATTGCTGCTGAGCACCGTTGCGAAAATCTACCCCAATAGTGATTTTGCAGCCGTATTTTGGGGCCAATTGCAACAACTCCAAACCCCCCGAAGTATTGTTGATATCGGTCACTGCACAGTGGGTAATGCCTAAAGCCGAAATCCTCTCGAGCAGGACTCTGGGCGGCATTAATCCGTAACGCAAACTAAAGGCGGTATGGGTGTTTAAATACATAATTGGGAATTATTCCAAAATTATGGAATTATTCCAAATATATTGTAGCACAAAAAGTAATTTTTATTAACAATGCAGGTCAAAATCATTTATTTTTACGCTTGTCTCTGTAGTTGGTCAAAAGTTACATCTGTAGTTTGTCAAAAGCGCTTTAGCAAAAGATCATTGCAGTCTTTAATAAAACAGGGACTCGAGAAAAAACTGAAAATCATCATCAGCACTCCGTGCATTTCATTGCCTTGGGTGCTGTTCAAAATCTTAAAACCACAAAAATGAACCCAATAGTCCTGACCATCATTGCCGCCAATGTTTTGATGTCGTTTAAAGGTTTTAATGATCGCTATTTTTTTGAGCGCTACAAGTTTCAGGTGGGGCCCATTAATGCGGGGCAGCGCATACGCCTATTGAGCTCGGCTTTTTTGCATGTGGATATCAGTCATTTGCTCTTTAATATGCTCACGCTCTACTTTTTTGCCGACGTGGTGCTTTGGGGAGTAGGTCCGCTTAATTTTATTTTGATCTACGCGGTGAGTTTGTTTGCGGGTAATTGGTTTTCTTTAAAAAGACACAGTAGCGAGCCCTACTACAGTGCTGTTGGGGCTAGTGGTGCCGTGATGGGGTACTGTATGCTGCGATCATGCTCATGCCGCATATGGGCTTTTATTTATTTTTTATTCCCATCCCGATTCCGGCTTGGCTTTTTGGAATTCTTTATCTGCTTTATTCGATCTATGGCATGAAACGTCAGCTCGGCTCTATTGGTCATGACGCGCACATTGGTGGTGCGGTAGGCGGTTATGCCATCATGCTTTTGTTGCGTCCAGAGCTGCTTGTTACCGATCTTTGGCTGGTACTGCTCATGGCGCTACCCATCGGTTTCTTTATTTTTTAAAGAGAGCAGGTAAAATAACATGATTGAATTGATAAAATATAAAAAGCCAAATTTTTACAATTAATCTTTGGAAAACCATACGAATTCACGGTTAGCTATTTTCTCTTTATTTTTATTTTGTGAATCAACTGAATTACATCATTATGAAAAAATATTACTTAATTATTGGATTTTTGTGCGGGTTTACAGGCCTGACTAACGCCCAAGAGGTCTCTGGAACTATTATTGATAATGAATTATCCCAACCGCTTTCTGGCGTATCGATAAAAAGGTGTCATTTCTAATTTTGACGGGGAGTATTCGATCCGTGCGAATGAAGGAGAATTTTGGTTTTCTCGTACGTTGGATTTGACCCCCAAGAAATCAGTAAGTGGTGCTGTGATGGATGTTATTTTGAACTCTGGAGTGGCGTTGAATGAGGTAGTTTTAGTAGGTACCCGTACAGCACCACGAAGTAAAGAGTCGCCACTTCCTATTGATGTTTTGCCGGCGAAGGAGCTCGCTTCAACTGGGCAAGTTTCTTTCGATAAGGCACTTCAATACAGAATACCCTCGTTTAATACGGTTCAGACTCCTGTTAATGATGCAACTTCCCTTCTTGATCCGTATGAAATCAGAAAATGGGCCCCAGTAGGACTTTGAAAATCAATGGCAAACGAAAAAATCTAAGCGCTCTATTGTATACCCAAACTGCTCCTGGACGTGGAGAAACAGGGGCCGATATTTCAGGAATTCCCACCGATGCCATAAAAAGAGTAGAAATTTTAAGAGATGGTGCCTCTGCCCAGTACGGTTCCGATGCAATAGCTGGTGTTGTAAATATTGTGCTTAAAGATGATATTGACCTTGGCTCTACAACACTGAGGACTGGATTGACATCACATGGTGATGGAGAAATGGTCGGTATCACGATAAATAACGGGACGCACATCGGAGATGATAAAGGCTTTATTAATTATACCATGGATTTCAGCAAAGTTTTTGCGAATGTAAAGTGAATGCTGCGGGGAAAAGATTTTACCGACGGAACAGAAGAAGACATTGCATTTGTAAATGAATTTTTATCAAGGCGTCCTGATGGGGGTTATAAATGGATCGCCTGAAACGACAGCAGCTAAGTTTGTTGTAAACGGAGGAATTGATGTCAGCGATGAAGCCCAGTTATATTTTGATGGTGCCTATGTCTATAAGAAGGTGAACAGTTTTGCCAATCACAGAACACCCTATTGGCGGTCAATTGATTCGTATCCTTATTTAGGTGGCTTTTTCCCAGGTAATAACCCCAATAACACGGGTAGCTTTACTGACGTTTACGGAAATACTTTTGCGGGCAATGGTTACGATGGTTATACACCAACTTTTGATGGTGATTTGGGTGATTATAATGCAACCATTGGCTTTTTTCAAGAAACAACTGGACATATGATGCAAGTTTGACAGTCGGTGGTAATCGACAAACCTATCGTGTTAGAAATTCACACAATAGATTTGAGGTATTCACTCCGAGCTATGACTCAAATACAGGTACTTTTGAACCGATAAGACTTTATCAAGAAAACAGCCAAATTAGTTTTGATCAGGGAGGTACGCAGTTCAATCATGTTGTTGGAAATATTGATCTAACTAAACCCTTGACTGATCAAGTGAGTGTAGCAATCGGTGCTGAATTTAGAAGTGAGACATTTACTATTATTCCAGGAGAATTAGCCTCTTATGACGGGGGAGGAGCGATTCCTTCCTGGTAATCGCCCTGAAGATTCAGGTAGATTTAATCGATATAATATTGGAGGTTATTTTGATTTGGCGTGGGACATATCGAAGCAGTTCTTGGTGAACGCAACGTTACGAACAGAGAACTACTCAGATTTTGGTAATACATTTGTTTATAAGCTAAGTTCAAGATATAAACTCAGCGACCAACTTACACTCAGAGCATCGCACTCTACAGGGTTTAGGGCACCGACATTGCATCAGATATACACACAAAAAGCCCAATATAGCTTTCTAGGTTTTGGTGGTTTAATTAATATATCGCCGCAGGCCCGTCTTTTGGGAATCAGTTAGATGCAGAGGAGTCTACTAACTTTACCGTTGGAGTGGGCGGAAAGATAAATAATCATTTGAGCTTTACTGTCGATTATTACATTATTGAGGTTGACAATCGCATTGTGCTGGGCACTGAAATTGGCGCTACAGGTGACCCAACAAACCCTTTAGATGTTTTATTGAATCAAAACAATTTAAATGACATTAGTTATTTTTCTAATGCCTTGGATACCAAAACTTCTGGATTAGATGTGGTGCTCGGATATCGAAATATAAATATAGGGAATGGTGACTAGATTTCAATTTGGCCGGAAACATTATGTTGACTAATGAACGTAACGGCTGTAAAAGATATTCCGCTTGTATTCAATGCTAATCAATCAGTTTTTCTTTGTTTACGTCGCGTCCGGAAACCAAGTGATTCTCGGCGCTAATTATGATGTCAAAAAGTTTGGCTTTATTTTTGAAAAACAACTTTTAAACAACAAGGACTGAGTCAAGATTTAAGAACTGAATTCATTCCGAAAATAGTAACTGATTTTGCGCTGTCCTACGAACTGTCAGAAAAACTTTGGCCTTGAATGTTAACAATATTTTCAATGTATTGCCAGAATGGGAATTTAAAGCCGAAAACGCTGTTGGTCAAGCTGACAATAAATCTACTGGTCTAACCGAAATTCAAAACCAGTCAAATTTGATCACATTTAATCAACGATATTCACGACGGGTATCATTTTAGCTAATTAGGCACACTATTTAACTTTTCGTTGAACACTAAATTCTAAAACTGATCAAACGATCATCGAATCCACTATAGTAAAACTGCTGACTGATTAATCGGTCGACGCTAGTGGGTTAGGTAGGTCACAGGTTGAAACGATATTAAAATCAATGTTGTATTGATTTTTTCGGCCTGGCGATATTGCTCTACTAGATTTAAAAAACGATCCACGTCTATGGGCAGAGGATAGGCCAAATACCCTTGCGGGCCACCACAGGCTTTGCTGCCATAGGGCGTGTATGACCACTGCGCGGGGTCTTCACAAGGTGCGCTTTGAGCCAAAGCTAAAATTTGACTCCATTGATATTCCAAATCTGCCAAAGCCATGTCTTGTGGATCGCGCTCTTGAGGGCATCCGTAGAGCAGTAGCATAACCGCAACAAGCCCAAATAGATTAAAAAATCTACTAAGCCCGCCTTGATTCAATGATTTTGGTTTCTCGAACATTTTACGAAAATGCTAAACTTAAGGCGCTGGCATTAAAGACTCCAGGGTGTTGACCAAAGCCTGTCCGCGTAAATTTTTGGCGATAACAATACCGTTTTCGTCCAAAAGGAAGGTGGCTGGAATACTGCGCACCCCATAAGCACGGGCGATGGGTTCTTGCCAAAACTGAAGGTTAGAGACGTGGTACCAGTCCATATTGTCGTCTTTGATGGCTTTGATCCAGCGGTCTTTTTGGCCTGCGCGATCCAAAGAAACACTAATGATGTTCAAACCGCGCTCGTGATACGTATTGTAAGCGCGCACCACGTTAGGGTTTTCCATGCGACAAGGCTTACACCAAGAGGCCCAAAAGTCAATCAAGGTGTATTTACCCATGGCTTGCTCCAGAGAAAGCATCGGCCCGTCAGGGGTAGGGGCCTCAAAAGGCAAGGCCTCACCACCGATGCCATTGGCACCGACGGCTTTGATCTGAGCGCGTATTTTGGCGGTCATGGGGTGCTCTTGAAATTTCGGGCTCAGCGCGTCCAAATAAGACGTCGCCTGAACGGTGTTGATGGTTTCGCTATCCAAAAGCTCGGCGATGAGCATGAGTCCAAAAAGGCTATTGCTGTTTTCAGCCACAAACTGTAAGGTGTAGTTTTGACGCAAATCATCAATATTTTTGGCTTCTTTTTGTAATTCTCGGGCCAAAAGATCGTCTTGATACAGATTGGCCTCACGAATGCGCTCCTCTAACAACTCCTTTTTGCTCTGAAAAACCTGCCGTAGCCCCTAAATAATCATAATAGGCGGTATTGACAGCGCCTCCAGCGACCTGAACATTCGCCGCATCGTCTTTATCTAGGGTAATGGTCAAATCTTGGTTCTCTACAAAAAACACCACATTGCGCCCGGACTCCACTTGTAAATAATTTAGCGGCTCATTGGCGTCATAAGGATAGGTGGCCGAAAACTGATTGCCCTGAACTTCTAAAGTGTCCTTTAGGGATAGATTTACTGTCTGAATCGAGTTCAAAAAGCACAAATTGGGTACCATCGGCGTAGCCTAGAGCGTTCCCTTTTAGCGTATATGTGCCCTGATCTGCGCAAGACATCACGGTTAGCGCGGCAAAAAAAGCAGAAAGAATAATGGTGCTGTAGTCCAGCGACCAAGCACAGCAGAAATTAAACGATTATTTTGGTTCTGAATCATATCTTTAATCATAATAAATGAGCTCAAATTATCTTAAATACCAAACACAAAAATACAGAGATTTATGGTGAATTGGGTGTTAATGACCTCATAATTTCGCGGGCCCAAAACTACTAGATCCACCATTATCGTTGGCGATGAACGCGGTTGTTTAACGATTTTATAACTTTGTACTTGTTAAAATCGACCCTAAAGGCCTATTTTTGCTCAAATTATACATCACTTGACCAATTTAATCGACATAGCCTTTAAAGCGGCCCTAGATGCTGGTTCCACTATTTTGCAAGTCTACGATACAGACTTTGATGTGGACTACAAAACCGACGATTCGCCGCTAACCATCGCCGATCAAAAGGCCAATGCCGTGATCGAGTCTTATCTCAAGACCACCCATCTGCCCATAATAAGCGAAGAAACTAAGACCTTATCCTACAGCCAAAGGCAACATTGGACCCGCTGCTGGATAGTGGATCCACTAGATGGGACCAAAGAATTTATCAAACGCAACGGTGAGTTTACGGTGAATATCGCGTTAGTCGAAAATGGCCAGCCCATTATGGGGGTGATTTACGCCCCGGTGCTCGGAGATCTTTATTACACCGAGAATAACGCGGCCCATAAAATCTCGATCAACTCAGGATCAGAGCAAGAAGCGCTGCAAATGATTGATAGCCTAAAGTCAAAAGCCATAAAACTCCAGCCAGCCCCTTGGCAGGATCCGATAAAAGTGGTGGGCAGTCGCTCGCACATGAATGAGGCGACTCAGGAATTTGTCACCCAGCTCCAAAGCAACCACCAGACCGAAATGGTGTCTAAAGGAAGTTCATTGAAGTTTTGTTTGGTGGCCGAAGGTAGTGCTCATGTTTATCCGCGTTTTGCTCCGACCATGGAGTGGGATACCGCTGCGGGTCAAGCCATTTGCGAGGCTGCAGGCTTAAAAGTGATCCGTCAAGATACAGGCGCGCCGCTGAATTACAATAGAGAAAACTTGTTGAACCCTTATTTTTTAGTTCAAAGTGATGGTCACTGATTCTAGGTTTCGCCATATCGCCAAAGCCATTACTTGGCGCCTTGTGGGCACACTCGATACTGTGCTGCTCTCATGGCTCATTACTGGGAGTGGGGTGACGGGCCTAAAAATTGGGAATCGCGGAAGTGGTGACCAAAATGGTTTTGTATTATTTTCATGAGCGTGCTTGGTTTAACTTTAACCTGGGCCCTGACGGGGTGACCATAGAAAGTAAAAAGCGACACCTTTTGAAAACCTTTACCTGGCGGGTGGTGGGTACTGGAGACACCATGCTTTTGTCTTGGTTTATCTCAGGAAATCCCATTATCGGGGTTAAAATAGGTTTGACCGAGATGATTACCAAAATGGTCTTGTACTATGTGCATGAGCGTATTTGGTATCGCGTAGATTTTGGATTGTCAAAGCGGAATCATTCATAATAAATAAAACCATGAGCAACATTGTCCGTCAAGAATACCAAATAGGCCATGCCCAGCGTAAAACGCAGATGGGGCACAAAGCCTTGCTGGTTTGGTTTACGGGGCTTTCGGGCTCTGGTAAGTCGACTTTGGCGAATGCTGTGGAGCAAAAGCTGTATGCTACAGGGGTGCATACCTATACGCTCGACGGGGATAATGTGCGCCATGGACTGAACAAAGATTTGGGATTTAGTGCCGAGGATCGTACAGAGAACATTCGCCGGATTGCCGAAGTGGCGAATCTGATGCTGGATGCGGGTCTGGTAGTACTCTCGGCTTTTGTCTCGCCTTATCTGAAAGATCGACAAGCGATCAAAGATGTGGTGGGCACCGACGACTTTATGGAAGTGTTTGTCGATACGCCGCTTGAGGTTTGTGAGCAGCGTGATGTGAAAGGTTTATATGCCAAAGCGCGGGCTGGTCAGATTCCTGATTTTACGGGTATTTCTGCGCCGTATGAGGCCCCAGAAAAGCCCGATTTTCGCATCGATACCTCAGTAACGGGGCTAGACGAGAGCGCAAATCTGCTCACAGAGCTGATCATGAACAGGATAAAATAAAATAGAATAGTACAAAAAGAACAAAAACAGAATAAAAGGTAAAAACCAGAATGAGTAAGTATTATTTAAATTATCTAGATGAGTTAGAATCGGAGGCGATTTTCATCTTGCGAGAAGTATGGGCTCAGTTTGAGCGTCCTGTGATTTTGTTTTCGGGGGGAAAGGACTCCATTGTGGTCACGCATTTGGCCCAAAAAGCCTTTTATCCTGCGAAAATTCCTTTTGCGCTGATGCATGTGGACACCGGGCATAATTTCCCGGAGACCATTGCTTTTCGCGACGCACTGATTAAAAAACTCGGCGCAGAGCTGATTGTCGGTTCCGTACAAGAATCTATAGATACGGGCCGTGTAGCCGAAGAGCGTGGTAAAAACGCCACGCGTAATGCCTTGCAGATCACAACACTGCTGGATGCGATAGAAGAGCACAAAGTAGACTGCGCTATTGGTGGCGGGCGCCGTGATGAAGAAAAAGCGCGCGCTAAAGAGCGTTTTTTCTCCCACAGAGATGACTTTGGGCAGTGGGATCCGAAAAACCAGCGCCCCGAGCTTTGGAACTTACTCAATGGGCGTCACTTTGAAGGCGAGCATTTTCGGGCGTTCCCGATCAGTAACTGGACCGAGATGGATGTTTGGAATTATATCCTAAGAGAAAATATTGACATCCCCTCACTGTATTTGGCGCATAAGCGTGAGGTAATATGGCGTCAAGATTCATGGATTCCGATGTCGGAGCATTTGATTTTAGAGGGGCACGAAAAAGTAGAGACCAAAACCATTCGTTTCCGTACCCTTGGCGATATTACCATCACTGGGGGCATCGAAAGCGAGGCCGATACGCTAGAAAAAATAGTCCAAGAAGTCGCGGCCATGAAACAAACCGAACGCGGGAACCGCAGTGACGATAAGCGCAGCGAGAGTGCTATGGAGGATCGCAAACGGCAGGGTTATTTTTAATCCACGACGAACCAAATCGATCGGCGAGCGGCATCAATCCGCGGTGATTAAAAACAGTGGGAGTGCTAGATAAAAGTGCCTCCTTGGAATAATAGACCAAGAAACAAAAAAAATAACAGAAGAATAAAATTCAGAATGGAATTAAATGCAAATCAGTTATTAAGATTTACAACCGCAGGGTGTGTTGATGATGGCAAAAGCACCTTTATCGGGCGATTGCTCTACGATTCTAAATCGATTTTTGAGGATCAGCTTGATGCCGTCACCTCGACCAGTAAGCGCAAAGGGATGGATGGAGTAGATTTAGCTCTGTTTACCGATGGCTTGCGTGATGAGCGCGAGCAAGGGATCACCATCGATGTGGCTTATCGCTATTTTACCACGCCAAAGCGTAAGTTTATTATTGCCGATACGCCGGGGCATATTCAGTATACCCGCAATATGGTTACTGGGGCTTCTACGGCCAATGCCGCCTTAATTTGGTGGATGCGCGCCATGGGGTGATTGAGCAGACCAAGCGTCATGCGTTTATTGCCTCGCTACTCCAAATTCCCCCACCTGATCGTGTGCGTGAATAAAATGGATTTGGTAAACCACGAGGAGTCGTATTACCAAAAAGTGGTGCAGCAATTTGAAGAGGTTGCTTCCAAACTGCTGATCAAAGACATACGTTTTATCCCCATTAGCGCGCTAAACGGGGATAATGTGGTGAACCGCAGCGAAAATATGCCTTGGTATCAAGGGGCGCCACTGCTTCACGTGCTGGAGCACTTGCATATCTCGAGTGATTATAACAAAGTAGATGCCCGTTTTCCGGTGCAGACGGTGCTGAGACCCCAGCGTGAGGGCTTTATAGATTATCGCGGTTATGCCGGACGTGTGGCCAGTGGCATTTTTCCGTCCTGGGGATCAGGTGGTGGTTTTGCCTTCTGGATTTAGCTCTACCATTAAAACTCTAGAACGAAACGGGACAGATATAGCCGAGGCTTTTGCGCCTATGTCTATTGCGATGACTTTGACTGATGATATTGATATTTCGAGAGGGGACATGATCGTGCGCGAGAACAATCAGCCCGAAGCCACTCAAGATTTTGATGCGATGATTTGTTGGTTGGATTCAGGCTCCGGCAAGACCGCGGGCCAAATACAGCATTTTGCATTGTGGCAACGAGCAAAAAGCAATGATTAAAGAGGTGGTGCATCAGATCGACATCAATACCCTGAATAGAATAGAAGGCGACCCGAACCTGGTGATGAACGCTATAGCCAAAGTGCAGGTGCGTACCACGCGCCCGCTGATGGTGGACGCCTATAGAGAAAATAGACAAACCGGAAGTTTTGTGCTGGTGGATGATGCCACGCACAACACGGTCGCGGCGGGAATGATTTTATAGAATATGTTTACAACCCTAGAAATAGCACTCATTATCACCCCGATTATTGCGGGGTTTATCGGTGCTGGGGTGTTTCCGGTGATCATTAAAATCAGTTATCAGCGCAAATTCTTTAAAAAAAGCAACCAGCGTACGGTCCACGGTAAGTTTGTCTCCACCCTAGGAGGGATTGGGATTTTTATGGGACTGCTCATGGGGTGCAGTATTGCCTCCTTTGTCGCCCAAGACCTCGATCTGATGACCAAACTTTACGGAGTGATCTTCCCGCTGATGATCGTCTTTATTCTCGGGGTTTGGGATGATTTACAAGAACTCAAAGCCCATGAAAAGGCCTTAGTACAGGGCCTCTCGGCAGTGGTATTGCTTTGGCTACATCCTATTGTGATTACGGACCTCGGCGGACTCTTGGGGATAGGACAAATTCCTTACTGGTTAGGTTATATCGGGAGTTTTCTGGTGGTGTTTACGCTAATTAATGCGGTAAATCTGCTGGATGGGATCGATGGTTTTGCGGGGCTATATGCCGGGCTGCTGTCCTTTTTCATGGTCCTGGGGGCTATATTCTCGGAGTGTTTTATTTGCAGATTTTGGGATTAGCGACTATGGGGGTCTTAGCGCCGTTTTTATATTACAATATGTACCACCGACGAAAGCTCTTTATGGGCGATTCAGGGTCTATGGTACTTGGGCTACTTACGGCCTTTTATGCCCTTAGTTTTGTGCATGAGGTGCAACAAAACCCTTCTGAAATCACGCACCCTTACAGCTGGTTACTGGCCCTTACCGCGTTACCACTGCTGGATTTACTCAGAGTGATCGTGATTCGCTGGTCTCAAGGGCGGCCTATTTTTAGTCCGGATAAAAATCACCTACATCACGCCTATCTCAATATGGGCCTTTCCCATAATCAGACCACTTTTATTGTGATGGAATTGACGCTGTCGCTGTGGCTTTTTGTGTATTGGTTTGAATTTCTGCCTCTTTTGGCATATGCTGGTGGTGGCCCTTTTGATGATGGGCATTTATCTAGGTCCCATTTGGTTTTATAAACTAAAGCATAAATACTTTTTTGCGTGATGGGTCCTCGAAACTACATATCGCGCAGACTACTCACCGGGCTGATCATAATTGCGTCACTCTGGAGCGCAACACCTACTCAATGCCCAAGCTGAAGTCAAATTTAATGCGGCCACGGCCTTACTGCTTGTGCCTAATTTTGGGGTGGAACTGCATTTGGCCCCGGGTTATACGGCACAGCTGGATGTGCTGGGGAGTTTTTGGGACAGTGTGGGGGAGGACCGCGACCCTTATCAGATCAACGAGACGTTTGTGGAGGGGCGTTACTACCAAAACCCGGATCAAAGTGGTTGGTACACTGGGGCGCATGTGGGTTTTGGGATGTTTACCCTCCAAAAAGTCAACGCCTTTGTGATTTACGATCAGTATCAAGATCCGGATACTTATCCCGATCCAGACAATACCTTTCAATCTGGAAGTGCTGGGTTTTATGGACTGAGCTTTGGGTATAAAAAACGACTCGACGACCGCTGGGCGCTGGAGGCCTTTATTGGGTGGAGGTTTTGTTCAGGCCAATGTAAAATCCTACACCAATGGTCTGCAGACGGTGCCTTGGCTTGAGGACACCCGCGAATTTAACAAAAGCGGCGAATGGGCCCTTTATCGTGGCGGGCTGATGATTACCTACGCCTTGTTTACCCCAAAAAACAATAAATCATGAAGCAGGTTTGTTTAATATTAACCCTAATTCTGAGTTTGCCCCATATGGCTCAAGGCCAAAATCACGGGGAGGCTTTTGAGGAATTGATCAATGAATACGTGGTGCGTTGTCAAAATGGCCCCCCGACCATCTTGCCTTTTGCCAATCGTAAGGGGTATCTAGTCGAAATTTCAGACAGCACTTGGGTGGATTACCCGCAGGGGCGCACCTACAAAATGAGTCAAGAAGATTTGGGTGCAGAACAGGCCTATAAGTTTAGTCAGTATTACCATATTTCGGATACGCTTTATGTGGTTCACGATGGGGCAGGAGTGGTCTATCGACACGACGGTCAAACTTTACAACGAGTAGATGAATCTTATTACCACCATAACCAATACGGCGCAGCCTCCTTTGCCTATAATGGTCATCTTTATTTATTTGGTGGTACAGGCCTTTTTACGCGTAAGGACATATTAACGTATTATGATCCAATGGCCCGCGAGTGGCTTTTGCAAGAGACCACGGGACAAAGGCCTGATTTAACACAATCCATGGCCGGAATAGTCATCGATGATTACTTTTATCTCATTGGGGAACCCTTCATCGATGCCCGACAATACGATTTAGAGCTCAGCAGAGAGATAGAAAAACGCTTTAGTGTCTATCGACTCAACCTTAATACTTGGCATTGGGATTTACTAGGATCGCTTGATCCTGAACTCAGTCATGACATTTATTCCATCAAGTATTTTGTGGTGGATCCCGAAAAAGAGTTACTCTATGTGAATTGCCCAAGAGGACTATTTGCCATTGATTTTGTCCGCAATACTGCCGAGCGCTATGACAACCCCTATCCCATACTGGGGCACGGATATTTTTGGGCATGGACCCAGGGGATTTGCTCTTTGTTTATTGTGACAGTCGTCAATACATCAAAACCATTTGTTTGTCTGAAACCGAGCAGGAAAAGAGAAAAACCGGCGTCCAACTCTTGTATCAGGCAAACCTCGATGTCTATTACAATACTTTGCTGGAGGTTATTGCCGTACTCTTTTTGGTTTCCTTGGTGCTTATTGTCATCAATGAATTAAAGTTTGAAAAGCGCATCGTGATCCGGCTCAAAGGAGGAACTGTCCTTTTTCGTTCGCGCAACATACGCGTGTTTAATTCAGAGGAAAAAGAGCTGCTCATGCAACTGGCCACAGCACAGACACTGTCGTTTAGCGATCTAGAAGATATTGTAAGTTTTCCGAACGACAGTCAAAGCGTTCGGGTCAAAAAACGCGACCGCGTGTTGCGTGTGATGAATGAGAAAATTGCGACTATTTTTAATCACGATAGCGCCCAAAAGCATGATTATTTCACCATTCAGACCAGTGTAGACGACAAGCGCAGCCGTTTGCTGGGGCTTAATGATGAATATTTTAAAGTCATGTAGTCTATTTTTTGCGTAATGCCAATGATAGTGGGGTAAAAAATAGTGGATCCACTTGTTTCCACTAAATTTTTTTTAGGTGTAAATTTAAAGAAATTATTTTTATATTATGAATATCGATATAGCCCTTATATTACTTATCGCGGTGTTACTTGCAGCGCTTTTATATCAGCCCATACATTTTATTTGTCGGGAGCTCAAAATAGTGGATACACCAGATTGGCGCAAATATGATTTCAAATCCATACCCTTAGGCGGAGGATTCTTGATGGTCGTGGTGTCCATGGTGGGCATGATCGCCAGTATGGTTCTGGTGCGTACCCCCATGTCTAATGATGTGCTCATTATGTTGCTCGGCGCATTGACACTATTTATTACTGGCATCATTGATGACCTTTATCAGCTCCGCGCCTCGATAAAGTTGCTGATACAGATTTTTGTATCGTTTGCCACTCTGATCACCTCGAGTATCTTGCTGGATGACTTTCATGGCCTTTTTGGCATCACAACCCTAGGGTCAATGGCGGCCTGGATGATAACCGTAGTCTACCTAGTGGTTTTTATCAACATGTTTAACCTAATCGATGGGATCGATGGTTTGGCCTCGGGCATAGGGATCATTAGCCTGGTATTTATTCTCGCCTCTGCAGAAATGGCTCATGAGTTTTTACTCTCAATACTGATTTGCTTTCTACTGGGGGCGCTGATTGTATTATTTGTGCGCAATCATACCGCCGAAAAAATGTACTTGGGGGATAGTGGTTCACTCAGTTTGGGGTATCTCGCGGGTTGTTTGACTTTGCATCAGCTCTCGATCGCGGATGTGGCCTTTCCAGAGGTGGATTTTGCGATGTATGGACCGGTTTATGCCATGACGCTGTTTTGGTATCCGCTGATGGACCTAGGGCGCGTATTTTTGATTCGTTTATATCGAGGTCAATCGCCTTTTAGCCCGGATCGCAATCATTTTCATCACAAAATGGTGGATCGAGGGCACAAACATCTAACTGTTTCTCTAATGATTATGGGCCTTACTCTGGCTTATGAACTCTTGTCGTTTTTTCTGTCCAAATTTATGGGTGTGAATGCTTTGTTTTTGGTGATGTTTGCCATAACTTCGTTCACGGCATATATCGTGTTTATAAGACCTGAAAAAGCCTAAAATGATTGATACTTCCGTTCAAGATCCATGGCTTGTTTTATACGTAAAACGGCAGACCGAAAAAAAGGTCGCGAGCCGTTTGGCGGCCCTTGGTGTAGTGCAGTATCTGCCCACAATAACTGTGGTGCGCCAGTGGAGTGATCGCAAAAAGAAATTGCAAATTCCGGCGGTCTCAGGGGTAATCTTTGTGCAGTGCCCGGAGGCAGAAAAAAACATAGTCTTTAGCGTACCGGGCACGGTGCGTTATTTGTTTATCGATGGAGGACTGGCCAAAGTCCCCCACAAGGAGCTTGAGGCTATGGATAATTACCTGAAGGGTAGGGGAGAAATCGACCAAACCCAATATCAAAAAGGACAAGAGATTTATTTAGAGGCCTTCAAAGCCTCTGGGGTGATCAGTAAAATAGGGGCGCACCATTTTTGGGTGACGCTGCCAGAATCGGGGCTTACGGTGCGCTTGCGCGCGGCTTAGGCCTTTTTTTTTTTAATAAAATTTTTAATCGGGCAGACCGCGACATGGGACTGCTTGTGGCGAAGCCGTGGTAAAAGCTTCTGAATTAGGTTTTTGAGATGAAAAGGATTCATGATCAAGATGAATAAAGATCAAAAAATCATAAACCAAAAGCCATCATCGTCTCGGGTTATTTTAATCCGATCCATAAAGGGCATTTGGAGTATTTTAATAATGCCAAGTCGCTTTGTGATGAGCTTTTTGTGATTGTGAATAACGATCATCAGCGCGCCCTTAAAGGCAGTAAAGAGTTTCAGAAAGGAGGATGAGCGCATGATCATCGTGTCGAACATTAAGGCCGTGGATCAGGCGGTGCTCTCGATTGATCAGGACCGCACGGTATGTGCGACTATAAAACACATCGCAGAGACTTATGGCGTAAAAAAAGAGTATGACCTGGCTAATTTGCCAATGGCGGTGATCAAAATAACGACACCATCCCAGAGCGCGGGGTAGATCCTTATTATATCGCTCAAAAAGCCCAAGAAGTGGGATATCATCCCGAAATTATTCTGGCTGGCCGAAGACTAAACGACTCCATGGGGATTTATATCGCCAATGAAGTGATTAAGCTACTGGTCAAATCGGATCAAAAGGTGAAAGGCGCAAAAATCTTAATTTTAGGAATAACCTTTAAAGAAAATTGCCCTGATGTCCGAAATACCAAGGTGGTTGACTTAATTCTTCACTTAAAAGATTTTGGCGTTGATTTAACAATCTATGATCCTTGGGCTAACCCAGAAGAGGTAAAACATGAATATAACCTCTCCACGATTAACCAGGCGCCTAACATGCAATTTGACGCGGTAGTCCTTGCGGTTGCTCATAAACAATTCTTTTCAATAGATTTAGATTCATGGCGCAAACCAAGTGCGCCTATTTATGACGTAAAAGGGGTATTGGGCGATAGAGCAACGGCCTCATTATAAATATGATTGATTACAAGAAGTTAGATGGCTTAAGAGTGCTCGTTACAGGCGGTGCAGGTTTTATAGGATCAAATCTTTGCGAGTCGTTAGTCAATCATAATGCGGTAGTCACTTGTTTGGATAACCTTTCTACGGGATACAGAAAAAACATAGAAGAATTAATACCACATGAGAATTTCAAATTCATTCAAGGTGATATACGCGATTTAGATTTATGCCAAGAGGCATGCGCTGATCAAGACTTTGTGCTGCATCATGCCGCTTCGGTTTCTGTGCCTCGATCTATCGACAATCCTGTTTTATGTAACAGTGTGAATGTCGATGGCTTTCTTAATATGCTCACAGCGGCGAGAGACAATAAGGTACGTCGCTTTATTTTTGCCACAAGCAGCTCGGTATATGGTGACTCGGTGGAGTTGCCAAAAATAGAATCCAACATTGGGAAACCTTTATCGCCCTATGCTTTGAGTAAACTAACGAATGAGCTTTATGCTCAAATGTTTTTTGATCATTACGGACTTGAGTTTATTGGATTACGATATTTTAATGTCTTCGGGCCAAAGCAAGATCCAGAGAGTCCATATTCGGCTGTGATTCCTTTATTTACCAAAAAATGATAAATGGGGATTCGCCCGTAATTAATGGAGATGGCACTTTTTCAAGGGATTTTACTTACATAGATAATGTGGTGAATATGAATCTATTGGCAATGCTATCACAAGAGTCTAATGCCGTTAATGAAATATATAACGTAGCTTGTGGGACCTCCATTACCCTAAAGGAATTGTCTGCCATTATTAAAGAGGAACTATCGAAAAATGATTTCGGTATAAAAAACATCCCCATTAAATATGGTCCACCCAGAAATGGAGACATACCTCATTCTCTAGCTTCGATAGAAAAGGGGCTAAGCGATTATTAAACTATAACCCAAAAGTAAATACGAGTGAAGGAATTTCTAAATCTGTATTGTGGTATTGGAAAAAACTTCAAGAATATTCAGTAAATGCCAAAGCTTAGTAAACAAACAAAAATCTTTATTGCAGGGCACAATGGAATGGTCGGTTCCGCCATTTGGAGGGCTCTGGAAAACCATGGGTATACAAATCTTGTAGGTAAAAGTAGCTCTGAATTAGATCTTCGCGACCAAAACTCAGTCAATGATTATTACGCCAAGATTAAACCAGAGGTAGTCATTGATGCTGCGGCAAGAGTAGGGGGATTTTTGGCTAACAGAGATTACCCCTACCAGTTTTTGATAGAAAATATGCAGATTCAAAATAATTTAATCGATGGTGCATTAAAAACAGGGGTTGAAAAATTCATATTCTTGGGGAGTTCATGTATTTACCCGAAACATGCGTCGCAACCTTTAAAAGAAGAGTATTTATTAACCGATTCACTCGAGCCCACCAATGAATGGTATGCTATTGCTAAAATCACAGGGGTTAAAGCGTGTGAAGCCATCAGAAAACAGCATAACAGAGACTACGTTAGTCTAATGCCTACCAATCTATACGGTTATAATGACAATTTTGATTTAAAAACTTCTCATGTTTTACCGGCGATGATTCGCAAATTTCACGAAGCGAAATTAAATGGAAATAGTACTGTTACCTTATGGGGCAGTGGGTCTCCAATGCGAGAATTTTTATTTGTAGACGATCTCGCTGAGGCCACTATTTTTTGCTCTTGAAAATAGCCTTACTGAACATCTGTATAATGTGGGTACGGGTAAAGATTTAACCATTAAAGAATTGGCTCTGATCATTCAAAAAAAATCGTTGGCCACAGCGGAGCAATAAACTGGGATGAAACAAAACCCGACGGAACCCCAAGAAAACTTCTCGATGTTTCAAAAATGAATAAATTAGGTTGGAAAGCAAAAACCGACCTTGAATCGGGAATTAAAAAAACCTATCAATGGTTTCTTGCGAACATTGATGCTTATAAACAAGTTAAACTATGAAAGTAGCGCTCATTACTGGGGTAACAGGTCAAGACGGTTCCTATCTGGCAGAATTACTCCTTGAAAAAGGCTATGAAGTCCATGGGATTAAACGAAGAGCCTCTTCACTGAATACCCAAAGAATCGATCACATCTATCAAGACCCACACGACAAAAATGTAAGGTTTAAATTACATTATGGTGACCTAACCGATTCCATGAACATTACGCGAATCATTAAAGAGTGTCAACCTGATGAGATTTATAATCTAGGCGCTATGTCTCATGTTAAGGTGTCCTTTGATATTCCAGAATATGTGGGTAATGTAGATGCCTTGGGGACGCTGCGCATCTTAGAAGCTGTTCGCTTATTAGGTCTTGAAAAGAAAACTCATATATCAAGCGTCAACCATCTGAGCTTTATGGGGGTATGCCGGAGAATAAAAATAAAAATGGCATGTACGATGAGAATTCTCCTTTTTATCCGCGCTCACCCTACGGTGTTGCAAAGATTTACGGGTTTTGGATTACTAAAAACTATCGTGAAGCCTACAATATGTTTGCTTGTAATGGCATCTTATTCAATCACGAATCACCTAGACGGGAGAGACTTTTGTCACGCGTAAAATAACCCGAGCAGTTGCGAGAATAGCACTAGGTCAACAAGAGAAATTTTACTTAGGTAATCTCGATGCCAAGCGTGATTGGGGCCATGCCAAAGATTATGTGCGCATGATGTGGATGATCTTACAAGCTGATAAACCTGAAGATTGGGTTATTGCCAAAATTCTGGTCAAGCCACAAGAAGTATTAAATGTCGGGATTTTGTCCGCATGGCCTTTGAAGAGGTTGGTTGGGTTTCGAGTAGAGTTCAAAGGGAACTGGGATAAACGAAAAGGATAATTGTGCTAGTTTCTTCAAAAAACTCGATTATCATAGTTTAAATTCTCAAAGTAATTAAAATGTGTCTCAGGTATCATCGTGATGATTGGAATGGTTGGGGAATATGTTTTACCCATCGAATAAGTGCTTTACTAGCTTTAATATTTTGTATTATCGGATTCGTTAGCAGTGGGTATTTATCAATTTCAATATTTCATCAGCAAATACTAGAACTTACCATTGAAGATTACTTTTGCGGCAATTATTCCCAAACGTTAACTCGCATATATACCTCAAGCTTAAATGGCTTTGGAAAAAATTGCAAAGTAATTTATTAAATGAAACATAGTATGTTTTTTATAGCTAGGGTTCATTATGATAGTTTATCGTTTATTAGATTGGAATCTTAACGTATGGAATGTTGCTATTGCCTATGCAATTAGTAGAATATTGGTATGGATAATAATTTCTTTTTATTGGCAATCTATAACAAAAGAATATTCAAAAACATTAAACATTAAGTTGCTGTTTAGGTCTTCACTGCCTTATTGTTGGTGTCTTATTTCCCAACCTCAATTATTTCAACTAATGCAGATACAATTATGATAGGTTGGCTAACGAATTCAAGTGAAGTCGGCTTGTATTCGATAGCGTCACGTATTGCCTTGCTTTGCTCGTTTTTCCTAATCGTAACAAATTCTGTCATTTCACCGAAAATTGCAACATTGTTTGAAAAGAGGTGAAATATTCCAAATGGAAATAATAGAAATTAAAAAGTTACTTATGGATTAATAATAGTTGCTTCGATAATATTGCCCTTGTATATAATATTTGGGCGGTCGATATTAGGTCTGTGGGGCGACGATTTTACAAATGCGTACTGGTTTTAATAATGTTAAGTATTGGTCAATTCGTTAATGTTGCAACAGGTGCAACGGGCCAAATATTGATGATGTGCGGAGGTGAAAAAATTTTTAGGAAGAATAAAATTAATTGAGGTATTTGGCAACATATTTTTGAATTACGTTTAATTATTAATTATAATGCGATCAGGGCAGCCATTGCTACCTCTTTCACCTTAATAACTCTCAATCTTGTGAAGTTTTATTACGTACGTAAGAATATTGGAATTAATTTAATGTTTTGAGATTTTCTCATCGTTACTTTTTGATAAACCTTTACTTTTGAAATATTACTGTCAGTTTATAATTAGAGATGTTTTAGCCTCTAGTGTGCGCCTAAATTTTAGCAAAAATCAGATTTAAATAAAAAGTATAACAATGAATTCTGACATGTTGCATGCAATATTGCAAAAACAAAATGGTTCGTGTTTTATTTCAGGACTAAAAATTGACTTAAACGATGATAGGAACAAAATTTTTATAGGTCAAAAGCGATATGTTCGAGAAAGTGAGAATAATGATTACGAAAAATATTTTGTCGCGTTTAAATCAAAAAAAGTTTTTTACTGCAATGGGGCCAATGATAAGTCAAGACAAGAGGGATGTTTTTTTCACATATATTCTAAAAACGGGGGGAAGTTTTACTTAAATGAAAAATTTAATTCAATTAGTTCTGAAATTCTTACGGATGATGATCGTAGATTGTTTTTTGCAAATTGGATTATGATATTAATCATTTGACGCTAAGCATAATCGAGCAATACTTACCACATCTTTACAGTAATATTTTAAATTATGAATCTTATACTGTTCTACGAAATCCTTTTGAACGATTTGCCTCGTCATTAGCACAAAGATTACGTTGGTATAAAAAAATAAGAAATTAGGGGGAATCTATCTATTCAAGAAATTAATAAAAATCCATGAGGTAATTACGTTCTTACTTAATCCTTCATGGAATCTATCAATCTAAATTCAGAGTTTTTGTTCATTTTCAAAAGGCAAATAGATTATGTGTTTAATGGTGGTAAACAAATCATTAAACACATTTACCACAATTGAAAATTTAGATAATGTTGCCAACGTAATGTTTGATTCAAGTATATCTAAAAAAGAGGTTAATACAACACAAGTATATAAGAATAAGTTTGTCAAAAATATATTTACCATTTTAGCCGACCTAAGTTAAAACCTGTATCGAAAATCATTCCAATTAGTCTGAGAGAGCGCATTAAATCTTCTGTACTAATAAGTCACAATCAGAGTAAAGCATACAAAGTTTTTTGAAAATCAGTTAGTTTTGGATTTCATCAATAAATATTATCACGAAGAAGATATTTTGCTCTATAATAAATATTTCAATTTATCAGATAAGTATGAATAAAAATAAAAAAGAGCCAAAACTGTTGCTTTTTATTTGCCGCAATATCATCCTATTCCTGAAAATGATAAATGGTGGGGTAAAAAGGATTCACAGAATGGAGTTAATGTTAAAAAGGCAAAGAAATTATTTCAGGTCATGAAGCAACCCGTAATACCTTCAGAACTGGGGATATTATGATCTTAGAGATATTGATGTAATGAAAAATCAGGCCATACTAGCTAAAAAGCCGGCATTAGGCATTTTGTTTTTAGCATTATTATTTTGGAAATAGAAACGTTTGTTAGACATCCTTTAGAACAAATGCTTAATTCAAAAGTTGATTGATATTTCATTTTATCTCGCTTGAGCAGATCAATTGGTATATGATAAAACGTAGAAAACCAACTACGACAACTCAAGTAACAGAAAATTACTCATAGAACAATTATATCTGGGTATCGAAAGATTTTGATTTGCATTTAAATTGCTGTTAAAGGCCTTTAATGATAAACGGTATTTTCGAATTGATGATAAACTTGTTTTTGTAATATATAACGCATTAGAATTTAAAAATATAAATATTCATGGAGCGTTGGCAAGAGTTGGCTTATAAACATAACCTGTCGGATTTTATTTTATTACCCACACATACAAAATTTCAGAACTTAAGGATTTGAATAATGGTTTATTTGATGCAATAAACTTATCATTACATCATAGGCCTTTCGATAATATGGATTTGTGGTTTAATAAAATAAAGGGTCATACGTTCGAACTTTTTTAAGGCCACAAGTTGTTAATTATTACGATTGCAATAAAAAAAAATGTCTTCTCCTATTTTCGTGAAATATATTTATCAACCATAATCCCAAATTGGATCACACGCCAAGAAGTAGTTATTATGAGTTATTTCAAAAAATAGTACTCCAAAACTTTTTGGCAAACACATAGATGACATTTTTAAATTAATTGAAAATAAAGTGAGGAAAATAAAGTTGTTTTTATAAAATCTTGGAATGAATGGGAAATTATTTAGAACCGGATTTAAAGCATGGAAAGAATTATCTGGAAATGTTAAAATCAAAAACATTCTATTGAAATCAATTAATGTATCGATAAATAATTATGACCAATAATTTAAGTAATAAAATAAAGGGAATTTTCATTCTTGATGATAATTGGTGGTTTTATTACATTCGTTTAACAACTAAGTTTAGAAACAACTTTGAAAATACATCATTATTTCGATTAAATAATTTTATCGCTATTCTTTTCTCAAGGTCTTACTCGTATTGCAGTCCCCTATTTTTTATAATTTCGGTTTTTATTTTTTCACAATTTTACAACTGTTCATAAACAAAAATTTTTAATAAAATTTAAGAAGAGAATCCACCTTTATTCGTTCCTTACGTATTATGGTCTGTTTCAACTTTTTTGGCTTTTTATATCGGAGGGGTATTTATAGAAAGTGAATCATTCTTTGAAATCAAATAAAATATTTTTCTGCTTCAATGTATTAATGTATTTTCATCAATCCTGTACCTTATCAGCTTTAGTTCATACGAGATTTGATGATGTTAATAATCATATCGCAATTATTTATTTATTGCTCAAAAAATTGAAAAAATTATATTTTTTTAGCATTCACACTGGTATTATGGTGGGTTTTATTACACTTTCCAAACAGAATACGAAGCTTTATTATTCTTTTCTCTCGGAAGCTATCTCGCGATTGTAAATTTAATAAAATCAAAATTTCAAAAATAAAATTTTGTGGATTTTTTTTTCTTGTCTTTCTTCTGACAGTAAAGAGACAATCCTTTTATTATATAATTTTAACTTCTTTTGGCTGTCAAGAAGTCTGCACAAGATTTGCATATTGATGGGCTTATTTTCTGTTTGGAATCTGTATGACTATTACGGTAATAAAAGTAAGTTTAAAAAAAGATTTTATCCTTATCACATATTCTTTTTTTTTTTTTTTGTTTTTCTGTTTTACTGCATGAACCCTTTCTTTCATTAGTTAAAAAATAGTCTTCTCTTTTTTGTGGCATTTCTAGTATTACATCACTAATGATTGTATTTTATTTTGCGCCAACATTTACTATTGTCATTTCAATAAAATTAGCTTCCTTTATTTCCAAAAAAACTTCGCACTTCTCTACAAAATAATTACAGAGGACGCTAAAAATTTCTGATTAGTTGAAATCTAAACTAATAACCAACAATATTAATAAATTAGTACTGTAATTATTTCTTATACAATGGGTCTGAATTAATTCATCGTTGTTTAAATTCTGTTTTTTCTCAAATTGGAGACTTTCATTTAGAAGTAATTTGTATTGACGATGGATCGACGAACGGACGATTCGTTTACAATTAATAAAAATTATTCTAAGAAGATAATTCTATTTTCTCAACCTAATAAAGGACAGGCTGCGGCTAGAAATATTGGAATTAAAAACGCCAAAGGTGACTATATTACTTTTTGGACGCTGATGACTGTTGGTTACCTAATTTTTTAAATACAACACTACAGTTTTTTAGAAAGAAATAATGATGTAATTGCAGTTAATACTGCAATTACATAAATCTTTAGTGGTTAAAAAAGCTATTTTACCTTCATATTTAGAGGATAACCAAAGCTTGTTATCTGAGGAAACCATTGTGCTTAAAAATTTTTTTAAATTTGGGCTGAACATAATCATGTTTGTACAGGAAGTGTTTTAATCAAGCTGAAATTGTTAAGAAAACAGGTGGTCAAATTGAAAATTTAAGAATAAGTCAAGATCTAGAATATTGGGGGATATCTCACGCAACATTCGGTAACTGGGGTTTTATTCCCAAAGTACTTTTGTTGTTGACGGATCTAAGGTCACAGAAATATTGGATTTAAAAAAGTATACGATTCGTTGAAATCAACTCCTACGATGGACTTATTCATGTCACGTATTTTAACAAGACTTAATAGGGAAAATTTGGATTATTTTTTATTTGAAGATGGGAAATTGCTTTGAGGTTTTACTTATTCGAAAATTATGTCAAAAGATTATTCAGGTGCATTAGGTATAATATCTGAATTTGGAATACATTACCCGAAAAGTAAAAAATCAAAAATTTTGAAGATTCTCGCTCAATGTCCCATCATTTTAGTTATGATTAGTTTCAAAATTTTCGTCAAATTCAAATAGGGCGTCATACAATTAAGTCCTACCCTGTTGACAATCATGGGAGTTGATAATAAATTAAGAATAGCAAAACTGGCTAGTATTCGGGTTTGGTTTTGTTGCTTTATCCATTAACGTATTTTTTTATTTTAGACAATTCAGAACTTTCTCTATTTAGTTTGAGGAGGTCTAATTCGCCTTTCATATACGTTTGTCACGATACTAACAGTGGTTTTATAAAAAAAAGCTATTTCCAATTGACATTTAGTGTCATAAAAAATACATCATTATATTTTTTCTTTTTGTTTTTTTAATTTCAACTTTCAGACTTTTTTTGGAATTTAAATTCATTCGTAGAAATATTTCTGAGAGGAATAGATGCTATTTTCTCTTTTTTGCTTATCACAATGGTTGTTAATTATTTGGCTTTCAAATATGATTTAAATACAACAATTAAGTGGGTGCTTTTTTTTAGCAGTTTTTCAATTATTTTTGAAATCTTAGTATTTGCTAAAATAACAAAGAGTTTTTTGCCAAAAAATACTTGAAAGCTCTCAGTTTTTCACAACCATTTTCTTCTTCCTGATATGGAAATATGCCAAAAGTAAAATTACAAAGTCGACAATATTAATTTTAGGTTTATTATCAACAAGCTCCAACCGTAGGTTATGTCAGCATTTTCTTTGGATTAATCTCTTTAATTTTTTCTCCATCAAATACACGAAAGTTTTGTTGTTTTCTTTTGTTTTGTGCAACTTTTATTTGGGCATTTTATATTGATGGAAATACAATTTTTGCAGAGCATTCATTGACGTATAATCAAGTAATTACTAATGAAAATTCATCCGGGCGTGTTACATTATTACAGGCCAGTTGGAACGCGTTTTAGAAAATCCTCTTTTAGGTAATGGCTTTGTTGTTGGTGAACAAGAGCACTTTTAAAATATACTGGAAGATATTATAATAGTAGTCATAACGGATTTATATCAGCCTTATTGGGCTCTGGAATGATAGGTTTTCCTGTTGCTAGTGAATTGTTTTAGAAAATGTTACACCGAAATTATGTTATCATTCAGAGATGAAACACTGAAATTATCTTTTTGCTACCTTAATAATTATATTTTTTCACACTCTAGGAAATCCTGGGATGGGGTCTCTGGTTATTGGTGCTTGGGTACCTTCTGTACTCATAGTTACTCTTTCAGCAACTAAAATTATTATTTACAACACTTCCAATATCAAAAAAATTGAAACGTATTATTTGGATTAATCCATCCTTTCTGGATTACAGAGTCCCAATATACAAAAAATTATATGATTTAAACAATCAGAATTTTTTTCTATTGTTTTCAAAAATAGATTAACCTTTCGAGTCAATATCAAAATTAAAAAAGCACTTAATACGAACGCAGTTGAAATTGAAAATGAGCGACAATTAGATATCGATAATGATGACTTTGCAAATTCTGGAATTTCAATTCGAATCCCGAGAAGATTTACTAAAGATAAGACAAATTAGACCTGAAATTATAATTAGTGAAGGATTTGGACAATGGACCTGCCACACTGCTTTACGCTATAATATTTAAACCCTTGTGGATATCGTACGAACGAACTATCCATACTGAAAATTGTCTAAATGGAGAACATGGTATCGAAGAGTTATTAATCTTTTTGTAGAGGGCTATCTTGTAAACGGACAATTAACAGAGGATTATTTGAAAAAAATTTTAGATGTTGGTGAAAAGAAAATTATCAAAGGATGTATGTGTGCTGATAGCGAAGCTCTTAGGTTAAAAATAAATGACTTAAAAAACACGATGAAATTGAGAATTTCAAAAAATAATCTAAGCTATCAGATGGTCTAAAAATTTCTTTTTGTTGGAAGAATAATAGAACGTAAAGGACTAGAGTATTTATTGGATGCTTGGTTGGATTTTAGCCAAAAAAATCCTTCCTCTAGTCTCATAATTATTGGAAATGGTATTTTAAAAAAGAATTACAAATTAAATACAACTCAATTAAATCAATCCTGTTCTTGGGAGATATAGACTATGATATCATACATTGGTATTATGCCTCTGCAGATGTTTTTATTTTGCCTACACTCGAGGATAATTGGAGTTTGGTAATTCCCGAGCAATAGCTTGCAGTCCTGCTGCCAGTTTCTACATCAATTTATAACTTGGTTGTTATCCTGAATTGATTGATACAAATGAAAATGGTACAACTTTCGATCCATTTTCAAAAGAGTACGATTATTTCAACTTTGAACTATTTTATTGATAACGAGCATCGCTTAATTCAAATGGGAAAGATCTATTGAGATTGAAAGTAACTATACTGCTGAAAAAGTAGGGCGTAAAATTTTTGTCTTTTTGTATATGGTGCGGTGAAGATAATTCGTCAAAAATACTTTTTATTGCAAATTCTCCTCCCAGCTATCAGTTCTTTAATCATGGGTAAAGTATTATTTGACAGTAAAATTATTAATACAAAGTTTAAAAGTCCTTTATATGATAATGACTTTAGTTTCACATTGAGGGAGGTGGTAACAATCATAGAGGCAAACTAAAGCGAGGTATATTTTTGTGTTATTACATTTGTTGCGTAGTTTATTTCGTTCCGCCCCAGATTTATGTTATCTCTATTGCTGCAAAAGGAATCGCGTTTTATAAAAGAGATTTATTCAGTACTAGTAATTACCTTCAAATATTTAAAGTAAAAATAATTTATCATTTTCCTCAAAGGCGTAAAGGATAGACGGAAATATATTTTGACAATCTTTTGTACAGAAATTGTTTTGAAAAATACTCGTCCATGCTCTCAAAGCGCCTGGTCTCGATATTGAAATATAAAACACACAAAATATTTTTACTTGTTCAAGTGGCATTAAAAAAAAGAAAACTTTGATGAGCCTCAGATTAAATGAAATCATCGCATTGTAGTAAACATACTTTTTTTTTGTCAAGTTATTTGAATCCAAGGTGTTTTGTTCTTTTTAGAATCCTTGAAAACATTAAAAAATAAAACTTAACTTTTATTGCTGCTTTGTTGGAGATAGAGGAGGAAACCTGTTTCAATTGAAAATGAATTTCATCGGCAGGTTGAAATATTAGGTTGGAAAATTTTACAAGTTATGTTTGGAAAAAAAAACAAGGAAAAGACAAAACATTATATTTTAAAATTTCAGATATTTTTGTATTGCCTGAGTCTAAGTAGAACTTTCAGTTAGAGTAAATCTTGAAGCAATGCAGTTTGCCTTATATTATTTTCAACAGATGTTGACAGCATGGATGTAGTTAAGAATAATGTTTCCAGTTTATAAGTACATCCGTCTAATCCTGAAGCCTTGAAAGCTATTGAAAAGTTAATTATCAACTAAGAACTAAGACTTAAAATGGGAAGTGAGGGGTTTAAATAGATATAATCGCAAATTTACACTCGAAGTGTTTAAAAATAAAATGATTGCAATATTAAATCAAGCTTTGAAAATAAACTTTAATATATGAATGAAACGTATACGATAGAAAGTATGAAAATCGATGTAATAAATAGAGATGAGTTAGTTCATGCATTAAAAAAAGACATAGATAAAAAGACTATTGGAGAACATATTTCAATTACCAATACCGAAGCTATGCATATTGGTTCCTCAAAATATTTACCATAAAATACATAAATAATGCTAAGTATTCTCTTTGTGACGGCATGGGGGTAAAAATTGCATTTTTGGCTTAATGGTAATGATATAAAAGGAGATATCATGGACCTGATATGATGTTGGATTTAATAAATTATGGCCAACAGTATGGCTGGACACATTATTTTTTAGGCGGAAACAGGTATTGCCGAAAATTTAAAATCAATAATGCTTAACAAATATCCAAAGGGCCGCGAATTTTGGGAACTTATTCACCCCCTTTCAGACAACTCACAAGTATGGAAGAAATCACGATGATTGAATCAATTAATAAAATCTCACCAGGTACATGGGGTTGGTTTAGGTCTTTATAAGCAAGAGGCTTGGATCTCAAAATACAAAAGTCAACTTAATGTGAACTTTTGCACATTGGCGTCTGTGACACTGCATTTTGATTTCATGGAAACAAACTGAGGCCTTACTTTTTTAAAGAAACTGATTAAGTAGCTCTTTAAAATTGTATTGACTTCGAAGATGTTAAAAGAAACTTAAACAGTTTTACCTCTTATGTGCACTTTATACCATGCGGTATTTTAACAGTTTAGGCAAGAAGAAAAATATCCAATTAAACATAATAAAAAATATAGAAAATAGTAATTTATGGTTTTGGGAAGAATGGGCTTAACATTATGCATGTTACAGTTTGGCATACAATCACTTGATTATTTCTGATGAGCCAAATAGGTTACTGAGAGAAACGTTTTAAAGAAATATAAATACAAATTTTATATCAAATGACATACATTTGATAGTGGCTTTGACCTTACATTAATTACAACTCCTCCGTCATTACATTATTCATTAAATAAATTGTTTAAAAGAGGCATTAAAAGATTTTTATTGGGAAATACTTTTGAGGCTATTGATACTCACATTGAAAATATTTCAGATTTTTAAGTTCTGATTTATATAGGATATGTGCTTCGTTTTAATCACTTAGCACACAATGGATAAAATCAAATATCAATGTAGACGAAATTGAATCAAACATATGGTCAATATATTAAGTAACATAATAGAGAAGAAACCAATTGGTTGGAGAAATGGGCATTTCTCCGGTGTATGTAATGAGATGGGGATCTCACATTATTGAAGTTATGTAGGCCCTATTACTAATGATAATGAACTTATCTTTATAAATTGTTAATAAGATGTTTCAGATATTGATGACATTAATGGGAAATAAGAAACCAAGAAACGAATAAAAACATTGTGATATTATTGTTTATTTAATTAGACTAAATAAAACAATTTGTGAAAACCTATTTTTAGCATAGACAGAAATGAAGGAAAGTTTAGAAATATTCAATTGATCAACAACAAATTAATATACAAGGCGAATAGAACTGTGTTATCAAAAGTGTCGGTATTGGATTTGGTAAAGTCCATTCCATATTATCAAGAAGGAATCAATTTACAGATCAATGGTGTTTGTATACGATAATAAAATTATTGCAAGTGCTGGTGAACATTAGTGTGAATAAAATTTGAAGCGAAATTTTAAAAAATGTAAAGTATCATTATAGAGATAATCGATTTTTTAGTGGTAATCATTTTGGTTAAGAAAAGGTGAGTAATTAAAAACAATTTGATACTAAGCAGATAGGTCTCCATTTTATTAATGCTTCACTAGAATCTATGGCTTGCGATGGTTTTATGAATGAAGTTGAAATGAAAAAGGATATGAAATAATTAAATAATAAAGTTCGATCTATCAAAGGAGATACACTTTACAGTATCATACACACAAGTATAGACTATGGTAAATGAAATGGATTATACAAGCTTATTGTTTATTTAACGAATATTCAATAATGAACAATTTATGATGGTCTTAAACTTGAAACTCAATATAAAGTATTACTTTACAACTGTAAATAATGGTGGAAGTTCGAAAGACTCAGAGAAGTTATATCTACTTGCAAGCATACAATGCGATTGTCGATCAGATGGATGAAGACGATATTATTAATGTAAGTTAAAAGTACGTGAAAATGAGTTCAACTTAGGAGCGATACACTTTGAATCTCTATTTGCTTTGACAAGGTTAAATTGAATGCTTATACAGATTTATCAAAATGATTTGGTAACATCATTTCAAATATTAACAAAGTTGGATTTAATGTTTTTATCGTTGAAACAAGTCAATCGTTTGTTCATTCACGCAATAAACGACCACCAGTTGATAGACATAGTGTTTTTACTGATGGTACTGACTAAATCAAATTCGATTGAATATATAAATCATTAAGAATTAGATTATATAGTTTGGTTCTTCAAATGTAAAGCATTAGATCGAATTATTTGTTTCAAAATACATATCGTCAAAAGAAGAGCATATTAAATTCAATTTAACTAAATAGAAATAAAGTAAAATTAAGATCGCAGTTAAAATTACCTGTTAAGTAAATGTAAATATTAGAATATATTAACATTTTCATCTTAAACTCAACTTACCAACAAATTAATGAAAAAGCAAAATATAATTTATCATAGGCATCAAAAAATTCAGTTAAGTCATTTCCAAATGAAAAATCTCACTTGATAAATAATAGAAAATTATATCAGTGCCATCATACTTGATTTTATTTCTTTTAATTTTTGACACTAGCTGACATACTAAAAGATATTATTACACTTTTATTAAGAAGGGCATTAATGCATACAATTGCAAAAAATTGATTCTCAAAGGCGTATCATGAAATTAAAGTATTCTTTAAATGCAAATTATATCTCTAATTTTTCAGGCAGTCTCAATCAATTTCCAAAATCAACAACCAGAAATTTTAAAAATTCAAGGTTATCTTGTTAATGCAGAGGGCAATTGATTTTCCGGTACTAGGTAATATTAAAGTAGTTGGATTATCTACAATTGAAATTGCTGATAAGATTGAAAAAGACTCAAAATACATTAAAGATCCTAATGTCCGTACACGCCTAGTAAATTATAAAATTTCGGTTTTAGGCGAGGTGCAGTCCCAGGAACCTACACTTTTTAGAAGAACAAGTTAAACTCTACCACAGGTATTAGGCACCGCAGGGGATCTGACCATTAATGGCGACAGAACTAATGTCAATCTTCTTGTACGAAAAATCGGAGATGAGTTAAAACTTACACCATAGACCTAACCAAAGGCGATTTAATCAATCCAGAATACTTTTATTTACAACAAAACGACGTCGTTTACGTGCGTCCTAACACCGCTAGAGTTAAGTCATCAGGGCTCATCGGTAATGTGGGCACATTAGTCTCTGTACTTTTCACTATTAGTGAGTTTAACCATTTTAATAACGCGATAATGAACAATCAAGAATTACCACAAGGTATTTTTGAAGTAGATACTATAGATATTAAAAAGAAATTAGTTATTACGCTTTTTCTGGCCTTATTTTTGGTTTTGTTATTGTGGCGCTAAGTCGGGGCTTATTCATACCTGCGTTATCAAGAACGTATTTTTCAAACATCAGCTCAAATACAAATTAAAAAAGGTGGTTCTGATCCATCATCGTTTCTAACTGAAGGAGCTGAAGGGCTTTTTAATTTCGATAAAGTCAATGTAGAAAACGACATTGCTGTGATATTCTGTCAAATCGTATTTTAAATCAAGTTGTGGAGCGACTGGATTTGCAAACCATGGTTTACAGTAAAGGCCGAATTGCATCGATGTTGCAATTTAATGGCTCCATTCCTTTTGTATTGAGTTTCGAAGAAGATACTTATGTAAGCGAGGCTAATTTAATAGTCAGTAATAAAGGCTTCACTAAGTATCGATGGAGAATTGAGTGAGATATTAAAGGCGTTTTAAACACATTATTGAAGGCTTTCACTTTAACGGCGAGCGATTCTTATTTGCAATGGATGATGCTGAATTTTCGATCAGTCGTAGTAGCTTAAATCGCACTGTTGAATCTTAAAAGCCAATCTTGAGGTTACCGCAGCCTCAAACAAGGGCGAGGTAGTTAATATCAGGTATTTAAGGGTCCAAATATAGAAAGCGTAACGAAGCCATAGTAAACACCTTAATCGAAGTCCTTAAAGAAGATCAAGTCGCGGATAAGCGCGAAATCTCTGAGGTAAGTATTGCTTTTATTGATGAGCGTCTTCAGGGGCTTGAGTGAGAGTATCGATACCATTTCTAAAAACACCATTGCCTTTCAGTCCAGTAATGCGGTATTTGATCCATCATTGCAGACGGGTAATGCTCTGAGTAATCTCATTAAAGGTCAGGAGCAGGCGCTTAGTCTCGGGATTCAAAAAGAAATCGCTTTAGGGCTTTTAGAAAACATAAAAAGTCAAACAAACTTTGATTTATTACCAGCCAATGTCGGCATGAATAATGAGTCGGTTAATACGCTTGTTGAGTCTTATAACGATGCGGTTATCCAGCGTAAAGTCACTGCTGGTAAGTGCTACAGAGCAAAAAGTCCCCTTGCGGTGAATCTTACCGCCCAGCTTGAGGATACAAGAGCGGCCATTATTACTGGGATTAACCGCTATATCGATGGACTCAATGTCTCCTTATCGCGTTATAATGAGTTGCAGCAGCAAACCCAATCTGCAGTAGCTAGCCTACCGGCTAAAGAAAACACACTGCGTGGTTTTGCCCGTAACTTTAAAATCGTAGAAGAGCTTTATTTGTTCTTACTTCAGCGTAAAGAAGAGGCCTCGATTTCTTATATCTCGGCATTACCCAATGTTAAAGTGCTGAGTCAAGCCGTTACCCAGTCCATTCCTGTGGCTCCTAAACCCAGAATCATTTATCTTGGGGCCATTCTAGCGGGATTAGTGGTGCCTTTTGGCGTTTTTTTATTCTAAAAACACTCGACACAAAAATCAACACCCGCGATGATTTAGAAAATGGCCTGAAAGGAACACCATCGTTGGTGAGATTCCTTTAGAAAAAGATGAAACTAAGATTGATTCTCCTCGCGGGACTATTGCTGAGGCTACCAGGGTAATGCGCTCTAATTTGGCCTTTATGCTCCCCGATGACCGGACCTATTGTGCTTACCTCGACTTCTAGTGTCAAAGGGAGAGGGGAAGAGTTTTGTGAGTTTTAATATTGCGCAGTCCTATGCGGCCCTTAGTAAACGGTTATTTTGATTGGGGCGGATTTGCGTAATCCACAGTTGCATAATCGTCTCGGGATAGAGCGCGCTGGTACAGGTTTATCAACATACCTCTCTAAGCCTGAATCTACCGACCTTAAATCGCTAATCAGTCTCCGTGAAAATGATAATGTGCATTATCTGCTTATCTGGGGCCATACCACCAAACCCCTCAGAGCTTTTGGCCAGACCATCTTTGGAGCGCTCATAGAGCGGTTAAAACAAGATTACGATGTGATTGTGATTGATTCAGCACCACTCATGCTCGTGAGTGATACCAGCCCAATCTTGCCACTGGCCGATGTGATTCTTTACGTATCTCGAGCACAGGTTACACGATAAAAACGTATTCCCGTTTATCAAAGACCTGCAAAAACGCAAAAAATATGCCGCCACTGGCCTTAGTGCTTAATGGCATTATCGCTGGACCCGCCTCGTATTATAAATATGGCTATAAATACCGTTACAGCTATAACTATAAATACAATTATGGTTACGGCTATGGTTATGGCGCTGAGAAATCTGATAGTTAAGACTTCCGGCTGATGATAAATAAAAAAGCCTCCTTTGTGGAGGCTTTTTTATTTGAACCGTAATTTTTTTGATGTTCAGCAATGGCCTCCCACTGGAGGCCTTGTTTTTTTGATGAGCTTTAATTTGGTGAGCTGTTGTAAATGACCAGGGTGGTGTGCATCAGTTCCCACAAAGTCATAAAGTCCTGCTTTAAGGAGTTTTTCAGCTTTAGTTTTGACCTCTGGACCGTAATGCCCCATAAGCGAAAGGGCATTTAGCTGAAGATAAAAGCCTTTGTTTTTTAGTTCCTTAAACTGATCGAGGCGGTCTACCAGTTGATAGCGCTCAGGATGGGCCAAAATCGGCTTTAAATTCTGCTGACTCAGCACAAAACAAGCCTCTTCGATCATCAGCCGTTTGCCCAAAAAAGTGCATCTCTACCAGTACATAAACGCCATTATAACTCATAGCTGGCGGCGCCATCTCGATGCCTTTTAAAAAAGTTTCATCGACCATGTATTCAGCTCCGCATTCAGGTTGGGAGAGAAGACCGCGCGAATCATTTGCTGTTTTCAAGGGCGTTATAAGCCTTTTTATGGTCTCAGGGGTATTGGGATAGAGTTCCTGATAGATATGCGCCGTAGGGATAACTTTGCTAAATCCTAGTTGCTCATAAAGCTGCAAACATGGCCTCAGACATATCTACAGACTTACTCCCGTCATCAATACCGGGCAAGACATGATTATGCATGTCTGTTAGACCCTCGAATAAAGGTTTATCGTATTTCTTATTAAAAATCTGAAACATAATTTGGGTGCTTAGTATTGATGCCCCACAAAAATAAGATTAATTTGGCGCACAATTGTGTATTTTTAGTCCATGAGCCATCCCAAACGTATCTTTTTAAATCCACCCCACCAAACAGGGCAGGAGCAGCATTGGCTCAATAAAGTACTCGAATCAAATTATCTCGCCCCAGTTGGGCCCATGCTCGATGAATTTGAAAAAACTTTGGGAAGTGAGACTGAGAGACTCGATTTAGCGGAGGAGGAGATACAGAACGAGGGCAGGGCAAAGCGAGGTGATAAAACGATACTGCCTATTGCCCTTAATTCTGGGTCTTGTGGCATTCATTTGGCGTTAAGGCTTATCGGCGTGCGAGCATGGTGATTTGGTTCTGTGTCAGAGCATGACTTTTGCCGGGAGCGCTTTTCCGATTAATTATCTCGGGGCCGAGCCTGTATTTATCGATAGTAGGTCGGGTTCTTTTAATATGGACCCTGATCTTTTGGAGCAGGCCATAATCGACTGTATCGCCAAAGACCAAAAACCCAAGGCCATTATCGCCGTGCATCTCTATGGCTTTATTTATGACGTTCAGCGCCTTCATCAAATTGCCCAATCCTATGATATTCCCATTATCGAGGATGCTGCGGAGGCTCTGGGTAGTCGATATAAAAAATAAAGTCTTGTGGCACGCTTGGTGACTTTGGTGTTCTTTCATTTAATGGCAATAAAATTATCATACTGCTGGAGGGGCGCACTTCTGGTAAAAGATCCTGAACTTCGTGAGCGGGCTTTATACCTGGCTCAACAAGCCAAACTGCCCACGGATCATTATCATCATAGTGAGGTAGGCTATAACTACCGCATGTCGTCTTTAAATGCCGCCTTGGGATGCTCAACTCTCGATTTAGCTTGGCGCCTTGAGCAAAAAACTGATTCATAAGCGATATAAGGCTTTGAAATTTAAAAATATTTAAAGGATTCAGATTTATACTAACTCGATGAGAGCAACAACCCAATTATTGGCTGAACATTTTTGTTTTGGACACCAATCAACACAATTTCTTCAGATGTTGTCGAAACTTTTGAAAAAGCTAAACATCGAGGAGGGTTTGGAAGCCTATGCATCTGCAGCCGCTATAAAGAGGCTCAGGCTTATTTAAATGGTGTGAGCCAATAGTGGTTTGAATCGGCTATTTGTCTGCCTTCGGGTACCGCTATGACCCAGGAGGATTGGGATAGAATCGAGCAGGTATTTGATGGTTTGTTTGAGCGGGGTTAATTATCTTGCATGGGATGAATCAGTCTTTACAAAAGCTTTGGTATGCCATGACAACCGTGCCATTTGAACTTGGCTTACAAGAGCAAGTATCTGAATTTTTCTCTGGTAAAAATATCTTAATTACCGGCAGTAGTGGTTTTCTTGGTGGACAAATTATCCAAATGCTACTAAGGGATGTCCCGAGTCTGGGGTCAATCATTGGCATTGATTTGGTCGCGCAGATCAGTAATGCAGATAAAGCAGTTTCTACGTTTTATCATGGGCATTGTGCAGACCCAGCGCTACTAAATACCATTTTTGGTCAACATGGGAATCTTTGATATAGTGATTCACTGCGCCGCAGAGAAACATCTTCCTGAGCTGCAAAATGACCCTATTAAGGCCTAAAAGGCAAAACACATGCCTCCATTGACTTTTTAGATTTTTGTCCAAAGGCGCAAGTGCGCGATTTATTATATATCTCTACAGATAAGGCCACGGCAGCCTAAAAGCATCTATGGCGCGAGCAAAGCGTTTTCAGAGCTTTATTTATCTAGTTGCGAAACTAAGCGTATCAAAAACGAACCTGAGCTGCATCCGTTTGGGTAATATTTTTGGCTCCAGTGGCTCGGTAATCGAGCTTTGGGAGATCAATTATCCAAGTCAAATCTCAGCTTGCGCGGTCAAGACATGAAGCGTATTTTTATAAGCCCCAGTCAAGCTTCGCTCTACTGCTTAACCGCTATTTAGGTCATGAAATAAGACTTGAGGAGGGAAGACCAGGGTAAATCAAGTGAATCAAGTATTTTACGCTTTGGTCCCACAAAGCGTGAGTTCTGGTCCATCCAGGATCTGGCCCATACATTGGTTAACTCAAAAAAATATCTAAAGAATCTAACTCAGGCTTAGATTTACGTTCCAGCCTTGGAAGGAGAAAAGACTCAGAGTTAATTTGGTCTGATAGTGATAAGCCTAGTCAAAGTGTTTTTCAGGAGCTTTCTTATGTCTGTGAGGCTGCAGATTCAGAAAAGACATCTTACAAGCAGTTAAAGATTTTGGAAATAATTTGCTCAAATGAGAATAATTCTGAAGAAGTGGTTATTTCTCAGGGGACTCAATTCACTTTTGACTCATGGTTAGAAATTCAAGACAAAAGCTTTAGCCTGGATTACAGACCAATGTAGGCCAGAGAATTTTAATTCGCAGCCTTGAACGGTACAATTGCGAAATACAATCTAAACCACCCTCAGCACAAACCCCTTATTGTGCACATTATCGATCTGCACATTGGGATCGTCTTGCAAGTATTTGCGCAGGTGCGAGATAAACACATTCAGGCTTTTTTTGTTAAAGTAATCGTTTTTACCCCAAAGCGGCACCAGGATTTCTTTATGGGCCACAAGCTCGTTCGCATTTGTGGCCAGCAAGGGTCAGTAGATCATTTTCGCGTTTGGATAGAGATTGTTTTGGCCGTCTCCCTGCAAGTTCTTGTTGGGGATCAAAGTATAACGGCCTATATTTAAAATATCGCTGGCGTTTGTTTTGATTCTGAATAGGTGTCCTTTATTCTGGTCCCTAAACGCGTCACCAGGGTTTTAATGCGCACCACCAGCTCTTCTTCATCGATGGGTTTTTTAAGATAATCCACAGCCCCTAGGGCAAAGCCTTTGAGCACATCGACTTTAAGCGAGCGCGCCGTCAAAAATAAAAAAGGGAGTTTAGGATGATGGGTTGGATTTTTTTGGCCAGATCAAAACCATTGCCATCGGGCAGCATCACATCCAAAACCGCCAGATCAAAGTAATTGTGCTCCACGGCTTTTAAGTGCCTCAGCGACGAGGTGGTAAGGGTCACCTTAAATCCGTTCATCTGCAGATATTCACGCAGCAAATACCCCAGATTAGGATCGTCTTCAATAACCAGTAAATGGGTGGCTTTAGTGCGTCATAGGCCATCAAAGATAAAGAAATCTTTGGTGCCCTTGACCAGGGGTAGAATCGACTTTAATCCGGCCTTTGTGCCCGCGTACAATATGCTGCACATAACTCAGACCCAGTCCGTAGCCTTTTACCCGGTGGGTATCATTTTGTCCCCCGCGATAATACTTTATCAAACATCCGCTCTTGCTGCTCTGGGCTCATCCCTGGGCCATTATCGCGATACAAAAGATCCACTGGTCTTTAGCGCGGTCCGACTTACACTAAACTCAATCTCTGGCTGCTGGCTAACGCCGTGCATTATCCCAAAGGTTATTTAAGGCGTTGATCCAATGGGCCGCATCGACTTTGACCATGAATCGGGGTTTCAGGAAGTGGCGCTAAATTTAAATCCTTCAAGCTGGCCAAGTTTTGATAGCGCGTGATAAGTTGTTGTAGCTCCGGGCGCAGATCTTGACGATCATTAACGCATAAGGTTGCTGACCTGATTCAAGGCGACTCAGCTCCAGGACCTTGTCGATATGGGTTTTCATGCGCTCAGTTTCCTGCTGTATGAGTTCTACCACCGAGCTTTCGGTCTCGGGGACTTTTTTCTGTAAGATTTTCGTGGCCAAACCTATAGAAAATACTGGGGTTTTGAGTTCGTGGGTCAAGTTATTGATAAAATCATTGGTGGTGGTAATGATCCTGCTTTGCCAGTAAAAAGAGCGCAGCACCCAGACAATCACCACCAAAATACCCGCCATAAACAGCAGGCTCGGGATGATCAGTCCATTGAGCTGGAACAGAAAATACCGATTCAAATCTCGAAATTGTAATTCGAGCACCAGGCTTTTGGTCATAACCTCTGGTAAATAGCCTTTAAGCTCTATAGGATAGGACAGGCGTTTATCTTTTTTAGCTACGGGACCCGCGCTAAGGGGACTGCTCAGATAATCGGTGCTGTCTTTGGTCGAGAGGCGATAGGTAAAATCAGTATCAATGCCTTGTTCGGCAAGTCTATAGGTGATAAAATCACTCAGAAAATGGCGAGAGGCGTCCTGAATGCTGTCCATACTCAGGGTAAAATAGCTTTCATCCAGAGTGATGGCTTGCCCGATCAAAAAGGTGAGTTGATTTTGGGTGGACAGGTCTTCTTTGATGGTTTGCGCCGCCTTGCTGATATTTTTTTGAAACTGAACGCGCGCCAGGTTCAGTCCAATATTCAGATATTGGTACTGCACCACAAAGAGGCCCACCACAGAGACCACAAGTATCGCGATATAGATTTTGCGCTTGTTCATCAAACAACAAAAATACCGGTTTTTTATTTACGCGCGCGGTACTGAAAGATTCGGGGCATACTCAGTATTGAATCCGGTCGCTCTCGAAATACTTTTAAACCTGTTAGGGTATGCTCGATCTGAGATTTTGTGCATATGCCCTCTGAAAGGAGAGACTTTGAGACGGCCTCAAGCGTAATTTCAGCCATTAATTTTCCTTGTGAATCGATATGTGCCGGTTGTTTTACTTCAAAACTTATCTCACGAAAACCAACTTTTTGTAATAGCCCCATTATTTCAGGGCCTCTATTGGCATTCGCACCACGCGATTTAAGCAGCTGTTGATACCAAGAGACATATTGGTCAAAATGTTCATTTTTTGGATAAGAAAAGTGTCCTGAAAAATCCGTGTCCTCGACAAGTAATATCCCTTCTTCGGAAAGGGTTTGGTAGATATTGTGTAGGGCCTTTTCTGGATGACTTAAGTGAGACAATAAAAATCGTGAATACACCAGGTCAAATCTCTGCTCATAATCTAGTGCATAGGCATTCCCTTGCTCGAAGCTAATATTCACTTCTTTTAATCTATTGGCCAGCGATCGAGCATAGTCCACATTACTAGTATCCAAATCGATGCCTAAAACAGAGCCTGAAGTGCCCACATAATTTAAAAGTTCGAAGCTCACAGCGCCAGATCCGCAGCCTAAGTCGAGACAATTGGACCCTTGACGTATCTTTGAACTAGCCAAAAATTCATGGGTTAGATCAGCCAATGTAGCGGTCAAAATGGCTAATCGTTCTCGTCCTTTGTCCCCTCCTGTATGGTGTATTCGCTCATATCGTTTATCAGTGATGAATCAAATATAACTGAAATGCTTGGGTCAGCCTAAGTCATTGCACGAACCATAAAAAATTAATTATATTGGAATTGGTTAATGACACGCCATGAATCTTGATGAATTTCGATTAGTAAAACTTAAAAAACAGGATTTAAAAATTTTGGTCAGTTGGGCCAAAGCCGAAGGATGGAACCCCGGTAAACACGATTTTGAGGTGTTTTGGCGAACAGATCCCAATGGGTTTTATGGTTTTTTTGTCGATGACAAGTTAATTGCTGGAGGTGCATTAGTCTCTTATCATGGGCATTATGGTTTTATGGGGTTGTTTATTGTACATCCCGATTATCGTGGCAAAGGTATTGGACGTAAGCTTTGGTATTTGAGAAGGGATTTACTGCAAAGTCGCTTGGCGCCCAATGCGACAATTGGTATGGATGGTGTTTTGCAAATGCAGCCTTTCTATGAGCAAGGAGGTTTTAAGATGGCCTACGGCGATAAACGATACGAATGTTATGGTCAAAAGTTTTCGCTAAACCATAACATATCAAAAATCCAAGAAAAGGATAGGGAACAAATTAAGCTCTATGACAGGGAGTGTTTCGGTTATGTACGCGATGTTTTTCTTGGGTCTTGGCTGGAATTACAGCTGAGTCATCAGTTTAAATACACTCATAATAATAAAATACAAGGCTATGCCGTGATTCGAAGAGTAGATCAAGGGTTTAAAATAGGGCCTTTATTTGCCGATAATTATGAAATAGCCCGAGAGCTTTACAAAGCTTGTTTGAATGTGGCATCTGGACAGCCGGTATACTTGGATGTACCCACAAGTAATCAAGACGCAATCAAATTAGTCACTGAATTTGACGCTGTATGTATGTTTGAATGCGCCCGAATGTATTATGGTGCATTACCAAAAATCCCCATGGAAAAAGTTTTTGGCATAACTACTTTGGAGCTAGGATAATTGATCAGTATAATTTAATCATGATAGAGCATGACCAAGAACTCTTCGAAATATTGGATCGAACAATTACAACTCAGCGCGCATCCGGAAGGAGGGTATTATAAAGAAGTTTATCGATCCTCGAGAGCGTTTACACCAACCGAAATTGGGCAAGAACGTAACTATGCAACCAGTATCTACTTTTTAATTGAAGCGGGCAATGTTTCTCATTTTCACAGTATTGAGCAAGACGAGCTTTGGTATTATCATGCAGGTGATCCCTTGTCGGTTTTTATACTCTCAGAAGAGGTGCATTAAGTGAGATTAAAATTGGTCCTGATATTGAACAGGGACAGACACTTCAGGCTGTGATCCCAGCAGGATCTATTTTTGGCTCTAAAAGTTCCGGTGCATATTCTCTAGTGAACTGTATGGTGTCTCCAGGCTTTGATTTTGATGACTTCAAACTCTATACTCAAAGTGAGCTATTGGAGCAGTTTCCCTATCAAAACGAAATTATTAGTGAGTTGGGGTGGCGGCAACAAGACTAATATGCGCTTATTTTAAAAATTAATCTTTTGTTAGCCTTTTTAATTCATTGATAATCTCAGGGAATACCGCGAACAACTAATTTTATATTAGTTAGTAGTGGTTATCTTTTCATAAACATCAAACCGTCTTGAAGTAATTCAGGGCGGTTTTTTACTTCCCAATACAAAAGTTCGCAAAAATATGCCCGAGCATGTCGTCGTTTGTGATGGCGCCGGTGATTTCACCCAGGGCAAATAGGGCAGCGCGCAGGTCTATCGCCAGCAGATCACCACTGAGTTCCGCGTCAATCCCTTCTTGAACCTTATCCAAGGCTTCTAGGGCACGCACCAAGGCGTGATAATGGCGACTGTTGCTCACCACAGCACTTTGACCACTGAGGGCCCCGGTGTCTACTAAATCGAGTAGGGCAGTCTTGAGCTGCTCGATACCTTCTTTGTTTTTGGCGCTCATTTGCAGGAGTTCAGGCTCGGCCTCAGTAAGCTGCGTAAGTTGATCTGCCTGTTCTGCCTGGAGTAGATCCGTTTTATTGATGATCCCAATGCATTTTTTATCGCTGTGATTTTGCTGTAGAGCAGTCCAATCTTTCGCTATGGTTTCAAGATCTGTATCCGAGGACCAAAGTCTTATCACCACTTTGGCCGTATCCATCGTTTTATAAGTGCGCTCGATACCCATACCTTCGACCACGTCGACCGTATCGCGAATCCCTGCAGTATCAATAAGGCGAAAAAGCACGCCGCCCATACGTAATTCATCCTCTACAGTATCGCGCGTAGTCCCAGCGATATCACTCACCAAGGCCCGCTCTTCGTTCACCAAAGCGTTCAGCAGAGTCGATTTACCCACATTAGGTGCCCCGACTATGGCCACAGGCACCCCATCTTTGATTACTTGACCTAGATTAAATGAATCAATCAGGAGTTTGAGCTCTTGGGTTATTTTTTGCACCAGTTTGATAAACTCGCCGCGATCCGCAAAGGCCACATCTTCTTCGGCAAAATCCAGTTCCAGCTCGATCATGGAGGCAAAGTGCAGCAATTCTTGACGCAGACCTTCAATAGCGTGTGAAAAACCACCGCGCATTTGATTCAGGGCCAGCTCATGGGCCGCGGCTGAGTCCGAGGCGATAAGATCCGCCACGGCTTCGGCTTGACTCAGGTCCATTTTACCACTCAAGAAAGCTCTCAGGGTAAATTCTCCGGGTTGGGCCATGCGCGCGCCAGCGTCCACAAAATACTTAATGATCTGCTGCTGAATAAAAGGACTCCCGTGACAAGAGAGCTCCACCACATCATCACCGGTATAGCTCTTTGGCCCTATAAAAATCGTGGCCAGCACCTGATCAATCATGCGCGCACCCTGCTTTAAATCGGCCAGATGCACCGTATGACTGGGCTGATCTTTAAACACCTTGCCACTGACTAGGTGTAGCGCCTCACTGGCAAGCTCAATGGCCTGAGGCCCTGAAAGCCTGATAACGGCAATGGCGCCACTCCCCGGGGCTGTCGCTAAAGCTATAATGGTGTCTTGGTGATTCATCGAGGCAAAAATAGAAATAATTCACCCCAAGTGGTGGACACAGCCCATCATTTTAATAAATTTGAGGGCTTTGTACTTCGTGATTAAGCACGAGTAACAAGGGCATAAGCATCCTAACAAAACTTGTATTCAATGTACGCAGTAGACCCCTCTGGAAAGAAAATTGACACCCAAATGCTCATGATCACGCATTTAACCCAGCTTTTGACTTGTATTACGGGCTTTGGTGGGTTGATCGTGCCGCTGATTATTTGGCTGACCCAAAAGGACAAAATCGCAGACATGGACCTGCACGGCAAAAGCATCATTAACTTTCAGTTGTCGCTTATTGTTTGGGCGATTTTGAGCCTACCACTTATTTTGCTTTTAGGGCTCGGAGTTGTGATGCTCATTTTAATCGGTTTGGTCTCCATTATCTTCCCGGTACTAAACGCCATTAAAGCCTCAAATGGTGAGGCCCCATTTTACCGATGGTCGTTTACTTTTATCAAATAATAAGACGCAAACGATCGACTACTGATTGAAGCATCACCGGCATGACCAGCATGGTCACGGCTTCACCTTCGTCTAGACCATCGCTTGGGGTGAGAATCCCTGCACGATTCGGCATAGAGAGCTCCAAAGTCACTGAGTCGCAAGTCAGGTTACTCAACATCTCTACCAAGAAGCGGCTGTTAAACCCGATTTGAATATCGTCCCCTTGATAATCGCAGGTCAGACGCTCTTCAGCTTTATTGCTGTAATCGATGTCTTCAGCAGAAATATTAAGCTCCGCACCAGCGATGCGCAGGCGAATCTGGTGGGTGGTTTTATTACTAAAGATGCTTACACGCTTAATGCTGTTTAAAAATAGATTGCGGTCTATAGTGAGTTTATTCGGGTTTTCTTTAGGGATCACCGCCTCGTAATTGGGGTATTTTCCATCCACCAGGCGGCAAATGAGCTCCATATTGTCAAAAGAAAACTTTGCGTTGCTCTCGTTATACTCAATGGTCACTTCTTCTTCACTGCCGGCCAAAAATTCCTTTGAGTAAGTTTCAAAGGTTTCTTAGGCATGATGAATTCTGCGGCTTGAGGCGCTGTGGCATCGGTTCTGGCATATTTAACCAGTTTGTGGGCATCCGTGGCCACAAAAATAAGTCCGTCGCTGGCCAGCTGAAAAAAGACACCACTCATAACAGGACGCAAATCATCGTTACCCGCAGCAAATATAGTTTTACTGATGGCGGTAGCTAAAACATCGCCTTGAACTGATGCTGTGCTGGGTTCTTTTAAAGTCACCGCAGAAGGGAAATCGCCGCCATCGGCGTAGGCCAAAGCGTATTTTCCACTATTTGAACTGATTTCTATGGTATGGTTGTCCTCAACCGTAAAGGTGAGTGGTTGCTCAGGAAAAGTTTTTAGGGTGTCCAAAAGCAAACGCGCAGGCACACAAACCTGACCAGTTGCATCGCTTTCGACAGAAAGTTGAGCCACTACGGTTGTTTCTAAATCTGAAGCGGAAACCTTTAAGGTGGATCCACTGATATCAAATAAAAAATGGTCTAATATAGGGAGGGTATTGTTATTGTTAATGATGCCTCCCAGCACTTGTAATTGTTTGAGTAAATAAGAGCTACTAACGATAAATTTCATAAGTCAAATGGTCTTTAAATGGCCCAAAAAACGCCATTTTTAGTCTACACACAAATATATTTGAAATGCCGCGGCAAGGAAAACAAACTTATCAACAACTACCGCGCGTATTTGCGATAGCGAGACCACTGAAGGAGCCCGCCAAAAATTCCAATAATCAGCAGCGGAAGCACTAAATTCAAGGCTAAAAAGCCAATGCGCTTTTGTGCGGTCCGTTCAGGGTCCAAAAAGGGTACATTGATTTGCTTGTTGCGGATGTTTATAAGTCCAGAGTCGCCCAATAGATAATTGACCGTGTTGAGTAAAAATTCTCTATTGCCAAACTGAGCTTTGGTCCAAGAATCATAACCCAAAGGCAAAGCTTGACTCCGCTGAACTTTGTTTTGAATCACCGAGCCATCAGCAATTACCACCATTTTATTATTTGGGCTTTCCTTCAGGGGATTTTTTAGGTAAAACGGCAGAACGCGATTAGCAAAAGCCGATTTAAAGGAGCCTTCCAGAAGTACCCCCATAGGCAGGGCTTCTTGATTAAACGCTGCTAAGCCAAAAGGGGAGGGCAAGTCTTGTCGTCGGTCTGGCTTGCGTCCATCATGTCCGCATCCGCCTGTTGAATCATCTGAATTTGGGTGTCAATCTCACGATTCAAATCCACCACATAAGGCAGTCCTAAGGTTTTACTGCGCGGAGAACTCTGCAACAATATGGTCTTATCAGGACCGGAAGCCAGTGTGTCGATACTGCTCGCATAATCCAGTTTTACGGCATCTACATGAGCCATAATTGGGTGCGTGCCTGAATCCTGCGCTAGAGGACTAAACCACCAGGGAAACTGCGTATAATCGCCAGCAACTTCACCAGTGGCCAAAGTAATGGGCGCGGAAAAAACATCCAAAACAAGATTTGGATTAATGCGCAGACCGTAAGCAAAGAGTAAATCTGTAAGTTCCAAGGATTGACCCATGGCTAGGGTTTGTCCGGTTTCGTCTAGCTCAGGTACTTGAGCACCATCGACAAGCCATAGGCTGCGTCCTCCAGACATAATAAATTGATCCAGGACCAGTTTTTCATCTGGTGAAAAAGCTTCCTTGGGATCGGCCATTACCATCAGATCATAGCCTTTGAGCGCCTCGAGGGTCCCGTCTGGGTTTTTGGCCACACTATCCAAGGTAAACGGCCCTACATAATAATAAGGCTTGATGGCCTGGATAAAACCGCTAAGATTTTGGTCTGCGGCCTGTCCATTACCCCGCATGATCGCGATTTTCTTGAGTTTAGGTCTGCTGAGTTGGATCAGGGCATCAGTAAAGGCGTATTCCAAATGGCGTACCGACTCTGTGATGCGCTCTTGCATTTCAGCACCCAAAGTATTTTTTAAAAGCGGCACCGATACCGTACGGCCTCCATAGGTCACCATAGCATAAGGGTAGAGCAGTACTGACTCTTGACGCGCATTGCGCTGCACAGTTACCTGACTCGCCTGTATGCCAAAGCTAGCTAACTCATCGATTAACACAGGATCGCTAATGGCCATTTCGGTCGGATCCATACTCGATATAAGCATTTCATTTTGCGCCCCATATCGACTAAGTAAGGACCTTGTTTCTTGTGCCAAACGCTCAAATGAAAGCGGTAAATCCCCCGCTAGAAGTACATCCACAAAAATAGGCTGATCCAGACCAGCCAAGATCTCTTGAGTGGTTTCAGAAAGGGTAAAGCGTCCGTCGGCTGTGGCGTCTAGTTTTGGTCCGTAATTCAGACTAATCACCCCAACGATTAGCGCAATAATAACGGGTTTTAAAAGATCTGTCCATCTTTGTTTACTGCCTCCATAGGCGCCCAGTAAATAACGACTTTCCAGCAGCAGAATAAAACTTAGCGCCAGTAAATAACCTGCGCCAGCTAAAGACCACAAGCCCGAAGTAAATTCAAAATAGATCGATTCAGGACCAAAACCTCCTGGAATGATAAAAACACCCGCACCGATCAATAAGGTCAGAATAAAGGCCACAAGCCCATTAGCGGTAAGTACAGAGCAAAGCACTCCTAAGGCCAGCCAAAACGCACTAAGCAGCAATAAACCACTAAATCCACTCCAATACAAGCCCCAATCAAAGGCGTAAGGCCCGCTGATCAAAACATCCATGGTAAAAGGGTAGGCTATTGTGCTGAGCAAAAGCAACACTACAACCCCAAAGGCCCCGAGATATTTCCCTAGGACAATAGACCATAGAGAAACAGGACGGGTAAGCAAAAGATCCAGTGTCCCGCTCTGACGCTCTGGACTAAAGAGGCGCATGCTCAAAGGGCGGACATCACCAGAAGCACGCCCCAAGGCAAAACTTTGAACACCTCTGTAAGATCCCCGAAACCAGCATCAAATAAGTTCTGATCCCCGGGAAGGACCCAAAAATAAGTCCCGACACCCAGCACAAAGACCCCCATCAGCAATAGCGCCGCTGCTTGAGCGAAAAAATGACTGAAGGTTTGTTTAAGGATGGGGATCATTTAAATTAAAAACTAATGGTAATCGAATCGCGATACTCCAGACCAAATAGAGTAGAGGCGCTGCCCACCGATGTCGGATTACTTTTGTAAATCGCTAACTCCAAAAAGCCTGAAGAATTCCAAATAGCGAGCTCTTTGCCGGCTTCTTCACGGCGCTCTTTGGGCACTTCAAAATTTATGGCATCACTATAACGCTCGTAAATATTTTTTATGCGGAATTTGCGCACCGCGATAACTGGCTCTCGGCCTTTGGCCACTTCTTGATAAAGCTGACGCTGTATGTTAATGACCACATTTCCATAGTTGTCAATATAAATAACCGTACCGATAATTTGGTTGCGTTCCAGATTGACCACAGGTTGAATCCCTTTTAATTCTTTGAGATCACTCGTCACTTTGCCAATGACTTCCAAAGTACCCCCTCGAGCGATATGACAGGCTGCTGCCACAAAGACATCGAGCACCGGGAAATTGCTTTCCATGTGGTCATGAATGTTAATCTCTACCACTTTTTCTGGGCGGATGCTGCTTGAGAGTAAAGCCAGTATGCCGTTATTGGCACAAATAAAATAATGTCCGTCGAGTTTCACCGCAATATGTCGGTTTTCTGGGGTGAGTTCTCCGTCCACGCCGATAATATGAATACTCCCCTTTGGAAAGCTCCGATAAGCGTTTTGAATCACGTAAGCGGCCTCTACGATATGAAAGGGGGCAATACCATGTGAGATATCAACAATGCGCACATCGGCTAAAGCACTGTACATAGCGCCTTTAACTGCTCCTACGTAAGGGTCTTTTTCGCCAAAATCAGTAGTAAGCGTAATGATGGGCAAGGCCATGAATTGTTGATATTTTTTGTGAGAACCAGAACAAAAATAAGGGACTTTTTTCAAGAGAAAAACTATATTTACAATAACATTAACCCCCGCTAAAAAGGACCGCTTTTGAACGAAATCATTCTGGAACTCACCGACGTCAGTGCCCGCGATTTTTTTGGGCATCAAAATGCACACATTGATCTAATCAAAAAGTACTATCCCAAACTCAAAATCGTCGCGCGAGGCAACAGGATTGCGGCCTATGGTGATGAAGAAATTCTCGAGACCTTTGATCAGCAAATGACCACACTGCTGGAGCAGTTCAGTAAGTACAACAGTATAGACGAAAATCTCATTGAACGGATTTTGACCAGTGAAAAAGGCACCCAGTTTGATTTAGACACCTCGAGCGATAGAGTACTGGTGCATGGGGTCAACGGGCGTCATATCAAAGCCCAGACACTCAATCAAAAGAAAATCGTTTCTCAAATGAGTAAAAACGATTTGGTTTTTGCCATCGGTCCGGCCGGAACGGGTAAGACCTACACTGGTGTGGCCTTGGCGGTTAAAGCCCTCAAAGAAAAACAGGTCAAACGGATTATCCTGACGCGTCCAGCCGTGGAGGCCGGAGAGAACCTCGGTTTTTTGCCTGGTGATCTCAAAGAAAAACTCGATCCCTACATGCAACCGCTATATGATGCCCTGCGCGATATGATTCCTGCAGAAAAACTCGCAGCTCATATCGAAAAAGGGGTCATTCAGATCGCGCCCATGGCCTTTATGCGTGGACGCACCCTAGACAACGCCTTTGTCATTTTGGACGAAGCGCAAAACACCACCCACGCCCAAATGAAAATGTTTCTCACGCGTATGGGTAAGCACGCTAAGTTTATGATCACTGGGGATCCAGGTCAGGTCGATTTACCGCGTCGTACCACCTCTGGTCTCAAAGAGGCGTTGCTTATATTAAAAGACATCAAAGGAGTCGGGATGGTTCATTTAGACGATAAAGATGTGATCCGACACAAACTCGTTAAAGAAGTGATTTCGGCCTATAATTCAATTGAAAACCATCACGGAACATGAGCCAAACGATTATAGATTCAAATTTTAATTTCCCGGGTCAGATTTCTGTGTACAAGGGAAAAGTCCGTGAAGTGTACCGATTAGAAGGGGATTTGCTGGTGATGGTCGCCACAGATCGCTTGAGCGCTTTTGATGTGGTCATGCCCAAGGGTATTCCTTATAAAGGCCAAATGCTGAATCAAATCGCCACTAAAATGATGGCCGATACCCAGGACATAGTCCCGAATTGGCTGCTGGCGACGCCAGATCCCAATGTGTCCGTAGGAATGGCTTGTGAGCCCTTCAAGGTAGAAATGGTGATCCGTGGCTATCTCAGTGGTCATGCGGCACGTCAATACAAAGCGGGGCACCGTGCGCTTTGTGGGGTGGCGATGCCTGAAGGGATGAAAGAAAACGATGCTTTCCCAGAGCCGATCATTACCCCGGCGACAAAGGCCGAAAAAGGAGATCATGATGAGGACATTTCTCGTGAGGATATTTTAACGTGCGGTATCGTTAGCCCAGAAGATTATGCAGTCTTAGAGCAGTATACCCGTGCCTTGTTTGCTCGCGGCACCGAGATTGCTGCAAAGCGAGGGTTGATCTTAGTGGACACCAAATACGAGTTTGGCAAGACCAAAGACGGTAAAATTGTCCTGATCGATGAGATCCATACCCCGGATTCTTCGCGTTATTTCTATGCCGAAGGTTATGCTGAGCGCCAAGAGCGAGGAGAGGCCCAAAAGCAACTCTCTAAAGAGTTTGTGCGCCAATGGCTCATTGCCAACGGATTTCAAGGTCTAGAAGGTCAGACCGTGCCTTTTATGAGTGATGAATACATTGACTCTGTTTCTGAACGCTATATTGAACTTTACGAGAACATTACAGGAACACCTTTCGAGAAAGCTGATGTTTCAGACATTGAAGCCCGTATTGACCGTAATGTTCGGGCGTATTTAGCGCAGCGATAATATCTGGGACGGAACTTTTTACAGCCCATCGACCTTCATTTCAAGACATTGTATTGCTTGGATCCCAGGGTCCAAATCACCCCAAAACTCAACTCCGTAAAATCGGCCTGACCTAGGTTCGCATTGAGATGAGCCCCAATAAAAGGGTTTATGGTGTGATGTTTTTGTTTTGAGGAATCAGACCGAGTATCCCAGAGATAGTAACGTATCCCGAGTCGTGAGCTAATGTATTTTTTGAGTTTGTATTTGGTATTGTATTCACCCAAAACCCAGTTAGGCGGGAGTTCGCGTGGCGGATAATCCCAGCCTTCATTGATGCGCCAATCAATGGCATAGGCCGGTTTATAAAGTTAAACCCTAATTGGGTGCTGACGCCAAAATGTCCGAGTAAGACTTCCCCATTAAGATGAACCCCAAAGTTTGAGGCATAGCGCCATGGATTATCGCGAAACGCTTCAAATTCCTGCCCCGGACGCACCAAGGATTCATTGCCCAAGATGTAATCATGATATTGCTGATAAAAACGGTAAAAAGCCCCAACACCCCAGCGCAGATAACCCTTGTGGGTCTTTCCCCACGTGATCGAGGCGGTCCGTACTGGGCGCAGATCATTAAAAGCGAGGGCCAGTACGTTTTGACCATAACCAAAACGAGCCTCAAGATATTCCTCAGTTTGAGGCAGTTCATTTATGGTGAGAGGCGCTCCAGAACTCTGATGGTCAATTTGATTCTGCGAAAGCATCGCTGTATGTGGCATCGCGCGTTCAGATCTTGGCCAACGGGCGGATGAATCGGCTCTATCATGTAATAAAATGTCACCGATTTTCGGACCCCAAATCTGGCGTAGCGAAATTAAAAAGGAATTAAGTCCTTGATTGGGCAATTTGGTGTGTCCATTAGATTGATGGTTATAAACCAGACCAATATCCATCAATCCGTAATCGTTTTGCCAAAGTTTTTGATGGAGACTCCCACGAAAAGCCCAAGTTATGTCGGTGGTTACCGCCTGATTAAAAAAATTAGTCTCAGGGTCAAAGCGCGTATCAAAATAAGCACCCCCGAGTCCAAACTGCAGGCTACTCCCAGACCAACGATTACCAAAAACAGGAAAGGACACATAAGGAATAAGGGCATAAGACTGACCTAAAAGCGCTTTGTTGCCTAAATCAGTATACATCCCAAGGAGGCCAATCTTTGGATTTTGTACCGGTAATTTCCCCGGTAAAGCCAGTGCTCGTTCTACCCCTAAAATCAAACTATACTGAGGATCGCGCTCTGGAAAAAAAGTCATTGGCTTCGGCTGAAATCCCGTACAAGAACTCTGTAGATAATTTAAAGTTATGTTTTACTTGAGCCTGCGTAACTTGCACAAATACAATATATAACGCAATAAAAATAAAAACAGATCTCAATTGATTCATCACTAAACTTCTTTGGCCGAGATTGATGGCATTAAGGACATTTGCTCAAATTGCTTTACCTCTCATGAGGTACCATTTGTGTCCGATGATCCTTTAATCAAAATAACTGTAAGTATCTCCCGACTTCATGTTGAGCAATGCGTGGTAAATCAAAGAAATCACGTTTTCCACATCCTCGCGATGCACCATTTCTACGGTGGTATGCATATAACGCAGCGGCAATGAGATCAGTACACTGGGCACGCCGCCATTACTGTAGGCAAAGGCATCGGTATCGGTTCCGGTGTAGCGCGAATTAGCGGCGCGCTTTGAAAAGGAATTTTTTCTTTTTCAGCAGTATCCACGATTAAATCACGAAGTTTTTGCTGAACCGCTGGGGCATAGGCAATCACAGGACCTTTACCAATCTTAGCATACCCTTGAGTTTTGGCATCAATCATCGGTGTGGTGGTATCATGGGTCACATCGGTCACGATCGCTGTATGCGGTTTTATGCGCTCAGTGATCATTTCTGCACCGCGCAGTCCTATTTCTTCTTGAACAGAGTTCGTAATGTAAAGACCAAAAGGCAGTTTATTTTTTGTTTTTATGCAACAGTCGCGCCACTTCAGCGATCATAAAGCCTCCCATGCGATTATCCAAAGCACGACAGACAAATTTGTCTTTGTTCATGATATGAAAGGTATCAGGGTAGGTAATCACACAACCCACATGAACGCCCATTTTTTCGACTTCTTTTTTGTCCGCTGCTCCGATATCAATAAAAATGTTATCGAGTTTTGGTGTTTCTTCTTTACCGGCTTTACGAGTGTGTATGGCGGGCCAGCCAAAGACCCCTTTGACAATTCCTTTTTTGGTGTGGATGTCCACTAATTTTGATGGTGCGATTTGATGGTCGCTTCCTCCGTTGCGTATCACATAAATAAGACCATTGTCGCTGATGTAATTTACATACCAAGAGATTTCATCGGCATGTCCCTCGATCACTACGCGATAGGGTGCTTCAGGATTGATCACCCCCACAGCCGTACCATAAGCATCAGTGATGAACTCATCCACATAGGGGCGCAGATAATCCATCCAAAGCTTTTGACCGCTCCACTCATATCCCGTAGGAGAGGCATTATTTAGGTAGTTTTCTAAAAATTTTAATGATTCTTTTGTGAGCAATGATGCCGCCATAGTTCTATTTTTTTGAGTGTTAAAATTAGCAAATTCTTCACAAGCTAGCGGGCTTTAAATGCTTATTTTTGATTAGTGTTACAGATTCAGAAAATCAGTTTTAAAAAGAGCGCAGCGCCAAACGCAAAAGAGCAGTTTGGCAAGCGAACATGCTAGTTTTGTCGTCCGGGCATGAGCTTATTTCGGCGTGCAGGCTTTTTTTTTTCTTTTTTTGGCCTGAGCCTGACAGGGATTCATAGGGCTCAAGCACAGGTTCAAATAGAATTTCCTATCAGTAAAGCCAATACAGATTCAGTCCCTAATAGTACTGATCAATCGACGAATGCAGTGCGCGTGCCTGAGCGCAGTAACGACACTCTAGACCAAGAGCCTTTTTATTATATCCTCGAAGGCGATTCCTTAGTCCGTCAGTATATCGACCTAAACGAAGTCGTTTTGCTCAAAAGGCTCTCCTTTAAAGATATGTCCGAGCGACGAAAATATATTATCCTGCGCCGACGCACGCTTAAAGTTTGGCCCTATGCAAAACTAGCTGCGGAGCGTTTAGCCGTGGTGGATAAGCGTTTAAAACAAATCAAAAGAAAAAGCAAGCGTAAAAAATACGTGCGGCAGGTCCAGAAATATATAGAAGGTGAATTTTATGAAACCCTTCGGAAATTTACTCGTGCCGAAGGGCGTATTCTTGTAAAGCTTGTCCATAGACAAACAGGGCAGAGCACCTTCGATTTGATCAAGGACTACAGATCGGGTTGGCGCGCTTTTTGGTATAATCAAACAGCACACTGGTTCGATATTGAACTTAAAAGCACATTTGACCCCTTCGAAAACAAAGAGGATTATTATATCGAAGACATACTACAGCGTGGATTTCGCGATGGCTTGATCCAAAGGCAAAAACCTTTCGAACCCATCGATATACTTGAGCTACAGTCCCATTGGGTAGCTCAAAAAAAATAGTGGATCCACTTGTTTCCACTAAATTTTTTTAATCAGTTTAAGAAAGTCACTAAATTTACTTTGGTTGAGTTGTCAGGATAATAACAAAACACCTGGGTATTGTACCCCAAAAATAGTACCCAGGCAAAAATGCCCGACTCGTTCGGGCATTTTTTATTGTTTTTGGTGCCTCCGATAAGCAACACTTAACTGTAATTCACGACGACCAAAGTGTCGTTCACGACAAAAAAGGTGTCGTTCGTGACAATCTACAGGTAGTGCTGCGGGACACTTCAGCTTTTAACTAACTTTAAACTTTATTTCTAACCAAATCTTTTATTTATGAAAAATCTTTACAATTTGAAGTACCTAGCGTTATTCTTTTCATTTCTAATCTTTGTATCCTGTGAGGAGGAAGATGATAGCGTAACTGTTGAGGTGAATTCTATTATTCCATCAACGCTCAATGGGCGCCCGAACGTAACCTTGGGTTGTATTGAAATCGATCAAAGAGACGTGACCATACAAGTATGGGATCATGGGATCATCGACGGAGATATCGTCACGATATACGCCAACGGTTCGCCTATTTTGTCTAATGAAGAATTAGATGGTCCTGACAACCCTGCTTTTGTGACTTATACCTTTACCAACAACGGTTACAACTATCTAGCGCTAGAAGCGCAGAATGAGGGAGATATTCCTCCAAATACATGTACTGTAATGGTGGATGGCGTACCTTTTATTCTTGAGGCCAACCTCGACACTAATGGTGCCGTGAATGTTGTTGTAACAGGATATGATGTTTTCTGTGACTAGAGCATAAACCCGCGATAGTTCTCAGGATTTACATCTGGATTCAATGTTTTTTAATGCCCGACTCGTTCGGGCATTTTTAATTATATACCATTAAAAACTGTGGTGTAATCAAATGAGATAACCAGCTAAAGCCCCAGCCAAGATTACCAATAGTTTGATGCGATTAAATTGATGATCCTTATTGCTTTCAAACAAAATAGTGGTGGCCACATGCAAAAATACCCCCACGGCCAAGGCGTCGATGAAGTATCTATGCTGGTTTAGCTCAGGAACATACAAGGCCACAAAAGTCCCAAGCGGAGTCATCAAGCCAAAGAGCAACAAAAATAAAATTTGTTTTGTGGTGCTCAGACTACTTTGGATAAGAAACAATGATAAAATTAGTGCGATAGGGATTTTGTGGATCACCACACCCCAAAGCACATGATCCGAATGGGCTACAGGAAACCCTTCAATCAGTGCATGAACCGAAAGACTCAAAAACAAGGCTATCGGGAATATTTTGGAGGATTTATCTTGATGCACATGTCCGTGCTCAGCCCCTTTGGAAAAATAGTCCAAGGCTATTTGTAACAACATGCCCAGCATAAGTGCCGCACCGATATGAGGCGATCCCGATGCAAACAGTTCGGGTAAAAGCTCGAAGAATATAATGGACAGTAAAAATGCTCCAGAAAAGGCCAAAAGATAATTCACTCCGAGAGTGATACGCTGCAAGGTCGTGCAGCTACATACCCAAGGAGGATGGCCAAAAAAGGAAGCAAAAACAATAGCGTCATAACTCTGGCTAAAATAGGCTATTTTTGCCATCGATACGAATTGAATTATGGGAAAAAACTACCGCATGCTGGCCAAAACACTCTTCGGATTTGAAGAGTTACTCGCTCAAGAATTACGCGATTTAGGAGCCTCTAAGGTAACTCTGGGCGTGCGCAATGTTTCTTTTGAAGGGGATTTAGGTTTTATGTACAAAGCCAATTTGGCTTGCCGTACGGCCATCAAAATCCTCAAGCCCATAGCGTCGTTTAACGTCTTTAGAGAAGAGGATCTTTATGACAAGGTTAAACAGGTGTCTTGGGAGCAATACATGAACGCTGAAGGGACTTTAGCGGTGGATGCCACGGTGTTCTCGAAGCGCTTTACCCACTCGAAATATATCGCCTTAAAGACTAAAGATGCCATCGTGGATCGATTCCGAGAAATGACCGGAGTGCGTCCATCGGTCGATTTGGATCGGCCCGATCTCAGGATCAATATTCATATCGACCGTAATATCTGCACCCTTTCTTTGGACAGTTCAGGAGCATCACTACACAAACGTGGTTATCGCGTAGAAACTGCCTTGGCGCCCATTAGCGAGGTTTTGGCAGCAGGACTGATCCTGTTGAGTGGTTTTCGTGGTCAAAGTGATTTTATGGACCCTATGTGCGGTAGCGGTACGCTGCTTATTGAAGCAGCCATGATTGCCGCTAACATCCCGGCTAATTTAAATCGCGATGTCTTTGGTTTTGAGACGTGGCGTGACTTTGATGTGGATCTATACGAGACTATTGAAGAGGCGTTAATTAAGCGTATTCGTGAGGTCCCTATAAAAATAATGGGATTGGATCGTGATGCGCGTACACTGAGCAAGGCCAAGGCCAATATTAAGGCTGCAAACTTATCGGACTTCATTCAAGTGGAGCATCGAGATTTCTTTGGTAGTGAAAAACCCAGTGATCGCTATTGGCATTTAGTGTTTAATCCGCCTTATGATGAGCGACTGAGCCTAGACGACGTGGCTGAGTTTTACAGTAACATTGGCAACACGCTCAAACGCGGCTATCCCGGAAGTCAGGCTTGGCTGATTACGTCGAATGAAGAGGCGTTAAAATCTGTGGGGCTTAGACCGTCGAAAAAATAAAAGTCTATAACGGTAAACTCCCGGCTAAATTTGTGCAGTACCAAATGTATCAGGGCAGCAAAAAAGCGAGTAAACAATAATAAACTCATGCTTAGCGCTTTAAAACGGGAATAAAATAGGTGAGTGTATAACCGTAACCCACCCAAAAGGCACTAAAATCATTGGTTTTGTTGAATCCAGGAATCACCAAATTGGCAAAATTCGCCGGCTCGTCCTCGTGGAGTAAATGCTTGAGTTGCAAATTCAGAGACAAGTAAAGATTAGACCATAATTCGGTTTTGATGGCCAAAATAAACTCTACCCAACCCGCCGTGAGTCCTGAATAATCGACATTATCTTCACGAATACTGCTGGGAAAAGTCGGGTTAGTGGTATAAACAGGGTAGCGCAGTAGTGTGTTTGTAAAGGAGCTCAATCCATAACGCAGGCCTGTGGTGATGCCGTTATTCATACCGACCCAGTTGCGATAGGCGTTAAAATCCGCCCCGATTTTAAGATAACTACCATTGATTTGGGCTTCTAGATTTTGCTCGGACCAAAGTCGCTCTTCATAGCCGAGTTCAGCGGCGGCATAAAAACGCTTGCTAAAGCGCAAATCGCCCACTATTTCGAAGCCAGAGTAATTCTGATCAAAAGCCGTGCGCAGCAGTTTAGAGAGATCCCCACCGATGCGTAAACCATAGGCCGTTAGTTGGGCAGGATCCAGGGGAGGTTCCATATCCTGGGTTACGCTATCAGCGGCTTGTAATGTTAGGGTTTGCTCAGAGTTATTCTCGAGTCGATCTTTGGGCAAGGTTCCCTCGTAAAGCACCTCTTGCTCTATACTTTGTTGCGGACTTTTTGCCCTGAATTCTGCTCCAATTCTTGAGCAAAACCAGTAATCCCCGACAGCAGACTAATGATAAATATACATGTGTACAGACGCATCTTCTACAGTTGGGGTGAGTAATTCTATATCGCGAATCCAGCTTAGCGGAGTTTGGTCGGATTCAAAAGCCATGTTGGTATAAATTGTCTTAAACGCGCAGGCGCGGTTCACGTACTGATCCTGACGTTGGTAAAACAAATCAAGGGTGACAACATTTTGATTCTCGGCTGAACTGGCCTCACTGATCAAATAAAACATACTTTGATCGGCCTCAGTATCTAAAGGCAAAGCCACGGTAACGTCAGAAATCCCAGAATAAACAAAGGTACTGTCTGTGTCGCGTAATCTAACGGCCAAATCACTGGTAGATTTGGGGGTAACGCGGTCGGTATAATCCAAAAATTCAACCGTCAGTAGGGGCGTGGTTGGTGTTTCTCCACTACACAAGTCATCTTTGGTACAGGACCAAAGGACCAGAGTTAGGGCCAAAACAGGGATTACTAAATAAAACCAACGCTTCATTGAGCTTTGTTTTCTTTCAATTATTGGATTTTCTCTAAAAGTACAACATTTTCCACATGATGGGTCTGTGGGAACATGTCTACGGCTCGGGATTTTACCACGCGGTAATGATCTTTCATAAGTGCAAGGTCTCTAGCCTGAGTGGCGCTATTACAACTGAGATAGACGATGCGAGCGGGCCCCAAAGCGAGGAGTTGATCGACAACCGATTTGTGCATGCCGTCTCGTGGGGGATCCGTAATCACCACATCGGCTTTACCGTGGGTAGTGATAAATTCCTCATTAAACAGCTCTTTCATATCACCCACAAAAAATTGAGCGTTGTCAATTTTGTTGCGCTGAGCATTTTCTTTGGCGGCTTGTATGGCATCAGGAACGGCCTCGATGCCAACGACCCATTTGGCCTTATCGGCAATATACTGAGCAATTGTTCCCGTGCCGGTATACAAATCATAAACACCTTGATCACCCGTTAGCCCCGAAAATTCTTTTACAATATTATAGAGGCCAATCGCTTGCTTAGAATTAGTTTGATAAAAGGACTTTGCATTGATGCGAAATCGCAAATTCCCCATGGCTTCTTCGATATAGTCCTTGCCGTGAAACACTTCAACATCCTGATCGTAGAGTGTGTCGTTAGCCTTTTGATTAATTACATAAAGAAGGAGTTTACCTCGGGGAAGGCTTCAGCAACGGATTGTAGAAGTTGGTCTCTAAGCTTGCCTGGATCCTCATAAAACTGAATCAGCACCATCCACTGACCGAGAGTCGTGTTGCGCAGCATCAAGGTGCGTAAATGCCCGGTTTGGGCGCGAGGATCAAAAAAGATTAAACCCAGTTCTTGGGCCTTATGCTTGATAAAGTCACGTATTTCATTACCCTTAGTATCTTGCAGGTGACACTGCTCAAGGTCTAAGATTTTATCCCAGTATCCTGGAATGTGAAAACCCAAAGCATTTCTATTGTCGATAACCTGATCAGACTCAATTTGGGCTCTGGTCAACCATTTTTGATTACTGAAAGAGTACTCCATTTTATTGCGGTAATAAAACTGCTCCGGAGCGGCTAGAATAGGCAACACCTGTTCAGGGGTTATTCCTCCTATTCGTTGCAAGTGGTCCTGTACCTCTTTGTTTTTATAAAACAATTGCTTTTGGTAATCCATATGCTGCCACTTGCACCCCCCACAAACCCCAAAATGCGGGCATACGGCAGGCACACGATCTTTAGAATACTCATGAAATTCAATAGCAGTGGCTTCGAAATAAGCCTTTCGCTTTTTGGTAGTTTGCACCGTGACAACATCCCCTGGAATCGCATTATTGATAAATAATACACGGCCATCTGGGGCTTTAGCTACAGACTTCCCCTTGGCTCCCGCGTCCAGCACGCGAACCTGGGTAAATATTTTTCTAGTTGATCGTCGACCCATAGGACAAAAGTAGTTTCTTTCGAAGAATTTCAGTGCAAAATTCATTATTTTGCAAATCAAGTATGTCCCGGCATATTTGAGATTTTTCAACCCTTTAAGCACTATATAAAATGCAAGAGCGGCAATCCACTAACGCACAGACTTATATCGATTTAGAAGATCGCTACGGCGCTCATAATTATCATCCACTGCCCGTGGTTTTGGAAAAAGGCCAGGGGGTATATGTTTGGGATGTAGACGGTAAAAAGTATTATGATTTTCTTTCGGCTTATTCCGCGGTTAATCAAGGGCACTGCCACCCAAAAATCGTCAATGCCCTCACTGAACAAAGTGAGCAGTTGACTTTGACCTCACGTGCGTTTTACAATAATGTTTTAGGTCATTACGAAATTATATGTCCGAATATTTCAAATTTGACATGGTATTGCCTATGAATACAGGCGCTGAAGCCGTTGAAACTGCCGTTAAGATTGCACGACGTTGGGCCTATGAGAAAAAAGGTATTCCAGAGAATCAGGCACAGATTGTCGTTTGTAAAAACAACTTTCACGGGCGCACAACCACAGTAATTTCTTTTTCTAATGATGAAGGCGCCAAGAAAAATTTTGGCCCGTTTACTGCTGGATTTATTCAAGTACCCTACAGCGATGAGGCATCTCTCGAAGAAGTCTTTAAAGCTAATCCTAATGTTGCAGCATTTCTTGTGGAACCCATTCAAGGGGAGGCCGGAGTTTATGTACCCGCTGAAGGGTTTTTAGCAAAAGCGCGCGCGCTGTGTGAGACGCACAATATTCTTATGATTTGCGATGAGATACAAACAGGAATTGCCCGTACGGGTAAATTACTGGCCTCTTGTGGTAATTGTAGCTGTCCTAATCGCGATTGCAGCGATACGCCTGAAGTTAAACCAGATATTTTAATTCTAGGAAAAGCCATCAGTGGAGGCGCATATCCTGTTTCGGCGGTACTGGCCAACAAACCGATTATGGAAGTGATCACCCCAGGATCACATGGATCCACCTTCGGGGGCAACCCAGTTGCCGCAAAAGTGGCTATGGCAGCACTAGATGTAGTTAGAGAAGAGCGCCTGGCAGAAAATGCAGACAAACTAGGCAACTTGTTCAGAACACTGATGCAGGAGTACATCGATAAGTCTAATATCGTACGTTTAGTCCGTGGAAAAGGTCTTTTAAATGCTATTGTGATTAATGATGCGGAAGAAAGTGATACGGCCTGGAACATATGCATGCGTCTGAGAGATCATGGGCTTTTGGCCAAACCAACCCATGGCAACATCATCAGATTCGCACCTCCGCTGGTCATGAATGAAACTCAGCTTAGGGAATGTGTGGACATTATTGTCAAAACGCTAAAGGAATTTGAATAAAAAAGACCGCCAATTGGCGGTCTTTTTGCATTATAATTAATTGAAAAACGGAACTGCTTAACGATTCATGACGGACATCTTGTAAGAGACAACACCGTCATTTTCGGTTACTAAACGAACCATATAAACTCCGTCGGCAAAATTATAGGTAGGGAAGGAGTAGCGAGAGGCTGATCCTAATCCATAGTTGTAATACACTAATTTGCCCGACATATCATAAATATTCACTTCATCAACTTTGTACATTTCTGGATTAGCAACTTCTAATTGCTTGGCCTTATTATCTTGAACAAAGTCAAAGTCATCTGCCACAACACTGCGCTCATCTGGATGACCTGGATCTTCTTCTGGCTCATCTTCAAAAACGATAAAGAAACGATTCTCGTAGGTGCCGGCCGGCAAGGTGAGCTGAGCGGTAACCCCATTACCAATACTGCTGCTTTCTCCCATAATCGGATAGCGCATATTGTCTTGAGTATCTAACAAGAGTACTCTGTGGTAAGGTACATTGAGCTCTTCGGCCGCTTTAATACGAACACGACCCTGCTGTTCAAGCTTGAACGCAATTGGGATGCTCATGTTCATGGAGAAGGGCACAGACTGAATTACTAAATTCTTTTGACCTTGTCCATTTCCATCGTCTTGTATATTGAAATAAGCTTCTTTTTGACCTCCATCCATCGGATGTGGTGCATCACCACCGCGATCAAATCCTAACGAAGCACGTTCGTGATAATTCAAGATCATATCACGATAATGAGAATAATCATCAAAAATTACGTGAAAACGTGTCATTGAACGATTATTATTTTCTGGGTTTCTAAATACTGAAGTAGCGCCCTCCTTAACATAAACCCGGTGTGCATTTTTAAAAGTTGCGGTTCCATTACCCGTAGCAGTACCAGTACCATCCCCATCGCGCTTAAGAATCAAACCTTGGCCTATTGGAGCATACCGTCTAGCAACATCTTCACCGTAAGCTCCAGTACTTGTTGTGGCATTACCAACATTGGCATAGTTCATAAAAGTGGGGACAGTGTACTGACCTTCCCCGTCAATACCAGGAATCCATGTTCCGTACCCTCCTTTATTGTCCACGTAATAATGAGAATTTACGGTACGATCCTCATCCCAATACATAATAGCAGAAACACCATCATTATCGGAATCGTTAAAAAATGCTGTAAGATCTAATGCTGAATGTTAAGGATTTCCAGCCAGGGTTACAGCGCCTTCTGCTGAAGCGAGGTCTACAACTATATCTCCACTGTTAGCTCGGCCACGAAATTCATAGAATTGATTGTTAGTATCCACATTATACGTGCCCCCAGTAGTCACATTTGTTCCTTTCATGGTGAAACCATATCCCGGAGCAACCGTTCCTGTGCTCCCTAAATAAGCCCAAGACTGGGTGGCGGTATTAAATTTGTACAACCATGCAGTCGAAATACTGAGTGGTGCTCGATCCACATAATCGATGCCACTTTCACCCGAACCATTCCATGATCCAGTAAAACCTGAACTCTCTGCAGTAATATTGGAATCTCCTGGTTTAAAAATTTGACTAGCTAGTGCAAAATTATTAGACACATCTGCTGAAGCAACAGGTGTACTCCAAAAATTGTAATCATACGAATCAGAATTACTGTCTTGATAAACAGAAATAAAGCCCGTGCCATCGTTTGCTGTACTCTGACTTGCTCCCTGTACCAATTGAGCATCATCGCGCAAATAAATACCTGCCTTGGCATCAGCGGTACTTCCTAAGGCCTTTGTCACAGATATATCGTCTGCTACGTAGAGTACATTATCCGATACGTAAAGGTAAGTTTCTGAATCTCCATCTTGCTTAACGGTAAGTTGTGCAAAGGCGGAAGTGGCTGCAAATAAGCCGAGTAATGATAGAAATTTATTCATATCCATCTGAATTTTATAAGTTAAACCCGAAGGTTTATTTGGGGTTATTGCTACAAAAATAGCTAAAAAATATGATTATTTACCCATTAGACGTAAGTATTTTCTGATAGCATTAGCCTTAATCATTTGTTAACACACGACTTACGGCATAATTAAACCCCGAGTAAAACCAATATTCACAAATAAAAATGTTCGGTGCATAACTTAATATTTTCAGTTTAAATTAACTTTGAAATCTCTAACACTGAGTTACAAATACAGGAGTTTACCGATAAGTGACGATGTTATTGAGTAGCTACCGATAAATTAATTTATGTCGACTGTAAGTATAAAAATTGGGGATCATGTCTCTGCGACAAACGAGGACCTATCAGGGATAGTCATTTCTGTTGGCGCTGAAATTACAATTGAAACAACAGAGGGTTTTCCTATTAAATTTGCCCCAGAAGATTTGGTCGTTGAACCGAAGAAATGGTTAGCTCCCCAAGACTTACGCGGAATATCTGAGAAAATAAATCAGGACAGTGGTATAAAAAAACCCAAGAAAAGGCCTACAGGTAAGAAATCAGGGGTTCCACCGATGATTGTCGATTTACACATCGAAAAACTGGTGAAGCATCCTGGTCGACTTGAGCCTTGGCAAATATTAAATTTTCAATTGGACTCTGCCAAAAATCAACTCGAGTGGGCCCTTAACAAAAGAAAGCAGCGTATAATTTTCATACATGGTATTGGAGAAGGGGTGCTTAAGGCAGAACTTGAAACTTTACTGAGACGTTACCAGGAGATAAGGTTTTACCCGGCAAACCCAGCAGAGTTCGGTGCTGGGGCTATTGAGGTTTATCGATTACAAAACCCCAAATAGATTTTGTTGCTGAGCTAGTTGATGTCGCATTAAGAATCCCTAGAAAAAAGGCGATTACTCCCGAACAGGGTTCTGCACAACCGTACTGGTTAAAAAATTTGGCAGTGACCCCATAAAAAGTATCTCTTTGATCACCTCGCTGCCTGAAGCCGTAAGCACTAAATCCAATAAAGTCAAATCGATGCTGCTGACCACTTGATAACTGTGCTCGCGATACAGAGGTTGTACCGTGCTTTGGGCCACGGAGTCGTTTAAGTAATCAGGACCGACATTTGGATCTGTAAAGTCATTAGTGGGGTCTAAATCTCCGTTTAAATCCTCGTCGATGGTCAGTACGCCATCACCATCATCATCATTGTCCAAATAATTAGGGATTCCATCTTCATCCGTATCGAGTGGATTGGTGAGCGGATTATCGTCTCCGTCTGCATTGAATACATCGAGTTCAAAAGCGGTCGGAACATTATCACCATCGTCATCAAAATCGATATAATCAAAAAGACCATCATTATCCGTATCTAGATCTAGAGGTAATTCATCATCCGTTCCAATACCGTCCAAATCGTCCTCATTGACCACCACTAATAATTCAGCGCGTCCAGAGGCGGCAAGATACTCCTCGATTACCGTAGGGTTTGTCGGGGGTATCGCAGAACAAAAATATTCGGGTTCTGCGGTATTGTCAAAAATTCTGTAGGTTACATTATTGGTGTTTCCAGCGAGCTCATAACTCAAAATGCCGGCGTTCAGTAAGTCACTTAAATTAACACTCAAATCAGCCAATACAGCCTCAGTCCCTGAACTGTTCCGTACATAAAAAAGCACACTTTGATCCGTGTCACAGTACGAAAGTGCCTGACCTTCAAAATCAAAGGACTGTACAGCCACATCTCCATCGTCACACGACATAAAGATCAGCAGACCAAAGAGCACCATAAAAACCAATCTCGGTAAAGAAAATCTTTTCATAAAAGCAAAGTAACAGATAATGAATAAAATGATAGTTGGTTATTGGCTGAATATTTTATTTTTGGAAATCAAATAAAGACTCATGCCAAAGGTATATTTGGATAACGCGGCAACCACAGCGGTAAGACCAGAGGTGGTAGCAATTATGAGCGAGGTATTGCAGAATGAATACGGCAATCCTTCTTCGACACACAATATCGGCCAATCTTCTAAGGCCATTCTGGAGCAATGCAGGAAAGATATTGCCAAACAATTTAATGCCCATCCTGGTGAGATTATTTTCACTTCTGGTGGTACAGAGGCTGATAATTTGGTGCTCAGGGGTGCGGTTCGTGATTTAGGAACACAGGTACTCATTACCAGCCCCATTGAACATCACGCGGTATTGCACACGGCTGAAGCGTTGGCTGATGAATTCAACATTACTTTAGAATTGGTAGCCATTGATCAAACAGGGGCGGTTGACTTAGCCCACTTAGAAGACTTACTTAAAAAACACGAAGGCCACAAAATACTGGTAAGCCTCATGCACGTGAACAATGAAATTGGGGTGATTCTTCCGCTAAAGCAAGTGGCTGAGATGTGTAAGCAATATGGGGCATTATTGCATAGTGACACCGTCCAATCCATAGGGCATTACAACCTAGATTTTAGCGATATCCCAGTTGATTTTGCCGCCGTAGCGGCCCATAAATTTCACGGACCAAAGGGCGTAGGATTTGCGTTTATCAGAAGAGGATCCGGTCTTAATCCCATGATTTTAGGAGGAGGGCAGGAGCGTGGTATGCGTGCAGGCACAGAGCCTGTTTATGCCGTCGCTGGAATGACCAAGGCCTTGGAATGTGCCTACGCACATCTCGAAAAAGAGGCGGCCTACGTACTATCGCTTAAAAAACGTTTTATTGACGGTCTTTCAGCATTACCAGGAGTAAGACTCAACGGCGGTTGCGGGGATTTACAAAACAGCACCTATACTTTGGTCAATGTTGGCCTGCCTATTGACGCCGCAAAATCGGCCATGCTCTTATTTCAGCTCGATTTAAGTGGTGTTGCCTGTTCTCAAGGCAGTGCCTGCCAAAGCGGAAGTAGTGGCGGATCTCATGTATTGCAAGCTTTGGATAAAGTGGGGTTGCCCATGATGCCGAGTCTGCGCTTTTCGTTTTCTATGTTTAATACCCCTGAGGATATTGATTTTGCGTTGGAGAGTCTTAAATCGCTGTTGGCGCAGAGTACCTAACGCTTTTCTATCAGGAAATAAGGCTGGTTTGCAGAGATTTCAGCGATAAAATAAGCCATGCTGAAAGTGGGTGCTAGAAACCCGCGCTTAGCTTGAGGTTAAAAATACGCGGGGTCAAATAATTAGGAATAGCGTATTGTACCTTGGTATATACGTCTCTCACGAAAGTGTTTGTGATTGAGTTTTGCACATCAAAAATGTTGAATATCTCAACGCCCACCGAGAAATCTTTAAAATTCGAAAATAGGCCTTTACCTGGTTTATTGTCATGGACCAGATCATAACTGATCCCTAGGTCAGCACGCTTATAATCAGGCAATCTCGTCTGGAAATCATAAGGATCTGCATAACTCGGTGAACCACCAGGTAGACCCGTGTTATACACCATATTGAGATACATCTTTAAATCAGGCATCACAGGGACATAGTCTTGAAATAACACCCCAAACTTTAAGCGCTGATCTGTAGGACGAAATATAAATCCACGATCATCGATATTTTCTTCAGTCTTTAAATAACCAAAGCTCACCCAAGACTCCGTTCCTGGCACAAATTCTCCCGCCAATCTCATGTCAAGACCATAGGCGTAGGCTACTGCGTTATTGTTTGCAGCATAACGCAAACGAACATTTTCTAAGGTGTAGGGGTTGACGTCCGTGAGGCTTTTGTAAAAAACTTCAGAGTTCAACGTAAAAGGGCGTTCCCAAAGATTAAAACTATAATCATGTCCCAATACAAAATGTACGGATTGCTGGGCTTTAACCTCAGGCACCACTTGGCTTTGGCGATTTCTTAACTCCCGATAAAACGGGGGCTGATGATACACCCCAACACTGAGTCGAAACAATTGATCCTTGGGACCAAAAGGTTTATAGCTCATTTGAGCCCTTGGACTAAATACCGTTTGGGTCACGGCATCATTGAGGCCATCATTAACCGACCAATTATGGGCACGCACCCCAGCATTTAAATAAAGTTCTCCGTTATTCCATTCATCGCGATAACTCCACATCGCAAATCCAGATATACGCGAGATGGCTACGTCGTTTTCCCCGCTACTGGCATTAAAAGGAACAATAGGACTTCGTACGCCTCATATGGCTGATTGTTCTGGAAATCCACGAGTGGTGGGCGAATGGAAAAGCCTGCAGAATCGATGATTTCATACTCCGAAACGCGATCACGAATGCGCTCATTGGTGTACTTAAGCCCATATTCAACTTGATGAGCCCCAGACTGAATTTGCCCACGATGATTGATATTGACAATTAGGGCTTCTAAATCATTGCGGGCATGCGTGAGCTGACTCCCGATGCCTTCTGAAAATTCCACATCACCTAAGTTTTCGTCACCGATACTGGTATTGACCTCCCCTAAACGATATTGCGCGAGTATGTCGTAGTGCTCTTGTTCTGCGGTTTGATAAGCCGAAGCCATCCATTTAGTGGTATAATTATCTGAGACCACATAAGTGGCTTTTAACGCGCCAAAAACAGTACGGTACTGATCAACTTCTTGTCCTTCGTAAAACACTAAAAGGGCCCGTGGATCTTGAATAGTCCCAAAGTTCGTCTGACGGGTGAGGGGCTCGTATTGATAATCGTTAATCGAGGCCGTACCGAGAAACCCGAGCTCAAGTTTGTTAGAAACCTTGTAAGTCAAATAGGATTGCAGATCTGTAAAGCGCGGACGAAAGTTAGTCTCGGTCTCTTTGGCATTGACAAAAAGACTATTGTCGCGATAACGTACACTCCCAAGGGCCGTAAAGCGACCATCTTGTGATTTATCCCCTAAAGTGATTTGCCCGCCAAGCAAACTCAGATCGACCGAGGCCTCAAAATCTGTGGGGCGACGATAAGTGATGTCTAACACCGAAGAAAGCTTGTCGCCGTATTTGGCCTGAAAACCCCCGGCTGAAAAATCAACATTAGCCGTCATTTGGCTGTTGACAAAACTAAGACCTTCCTGTTGTCCGCTGCGGATCAGAAAAGGGCGGTAAACCTCTATTTCGTTTACGTAAACCAAGGTTTTCATCATAATTACCCCCGCGCACGGCATACTGAGTACTGAGCTCATTATTCCCGCTCACACCGGGCAAAGACATCAAGACCGCTTCAACCCCCGCATTGCCCCCGACCATTTTACGGGCCAATTCCGGAGAAAAACTTTGAATCCCTTCGATGCGTTTTCGCTTTTTGACGTCCAAAACAAGCTCGCCAAAAACCTCAATATCGGCCTTCATTACCGGATTAAACTCATAATCTTCATTCGGCGCCAAAGTAAGCGCAAAGGAAACTGTCTTGAGTGACAAATATGAAAAAGTAACGGTGATCTTCTTGTCTGCAGGAATTTCTAGGACATAAACCCCATTGCGATCGGTCACGACGCCTTGGTTGTTATAGGAGACCGTGGCCCCGGATACCGTATTGCCTTGATCGTCAAAAACTATCCCTTTGAGGGTCGCCGTTTGGCTGAGCATCGCAAGTGGAAGCAGCAGCATAACAACGCTAAGCAGTGTTTTTCGGGATTTAGTCATTGGCCTTGCGATAAAAAAGTCGTTCAAAAGTAGCACTATTTCCAGCATTATCCAGAACAACGACTTTTAAATTATGGGCCGCCTCACTGATTATGGCATCGCTAAAATCGTAGGTCAGGCTATTGGTTTTATAATCGTATTCCATCAGAATAAACTTGTCGTTTATAGTGGCGCGGTAATCAGCAATGCCGGACTCACTGTCCTTAATAATGACTTTTAATTTTTTGGCCGTACTGTACCATTGTCCCTCAGCCGGAGTTTTCATGCTGATGGTGGGCGAGGTACGATCAAAAAACACCCCGTATTTTCCTAGAGTTGAAACGCTCGCCTCAAGCACCGAGCCGCTTCGTGAGGTGTTCTGATGCAATGGTTTGCCGTATTGATCCAAGCGGGCGATATAGGCTCGGGCCAAATCCTCTTCACTTAAATGATCGCCCCGATAGGTGATTTTGACCGGTTTAAAAAGCGGAAATCGATCTTCATCCAATATTAATTGCTCTGAAGAAACTGAAAGGCTCAGGGCCGTGGACTCATAAAAAGATTCCTTTGGAAAAAAGACGCTGTAATTGCCCTCAGTCCAGCTCGTGGCAGACGAGTAGGGGATTTCTATTAAATCGTCCCACAGATGCTCTCGAGTTTCCTCACGGCTTAAAGTCCTCGAGTCATCGGTTTGTTCTGGCCTGCCCACTACAGGTACCGTAATTACTGTTTTATTTCTGTTGAAGTCATAGAGCTCAATACTGTAGGTGTATGAAGCACCCGGTTCTATATTCAGAAACCCATCATTATTGAGGTTTTTCAGGATACCAATAGGATTATTTGACGAGCGAAACAACTTTTGAACACGTTGCTTGCGCTTTGTGTAATACAAATAATCCATATAGCGGTTCATGTATTTAGTTTCATCAAAAGAAATACGGTCAAAGACAATGTCCTGTGACAAACTACCATTGAGAAAGCAGCGCATTTGATAAACGCCATTTTTGTTAGGCGCACCATCTTGTTGATCAAAAACACCAAGCCCAAATCCAATCCAGCCAGAGGTTTCTAAGGTTTCTGACAGGTATTCGTGATCACTGATTTTTGTAAGGGCAAGATTGCGCCCTTCAGACTCCAAATTTAGACCCGAAGTATTCAAGGTATAATAACGCAGTACGGTGGGTCTCGGGAGGCGGCTGTCCTCAATCTCAATACCAAAACTCAGTGGGTTGAGTGGTCGAGATTGGGGGTCGCGTACCTCAAAATGCAAATGCGGTCCACCGCTACTGCCTGTATTGCCGGAGTAACCGATGATGTCCCCCTGCTTGAACACAAACTTATCCCTATTTGGAAACAACTGAACCTGAAATTGTTCCTTGGTATACTGGGTTTTCTTGATAAACTCTTGTACCGGCTGGGCAAATCGATCGAGATGTGCATAAACGCTGCTGAATCCTCCTTCATGGGTCAAATAAATAGCTTTACCATAGCCAAAATGCGACACTTTGATGCGACTGACATAACCGTCGGCAGCGGCATAGACTGGCTTACCAATAGTCAAATTTGTTTTGAGATCAAGTCCAGCGTGAAAATGACGACTGCGCAACTCTCCAAAATTACCCGAAAGCCTCAAGACCCCATCGAGAGGTGCATGGAACTCGGGACGAGCAGTAATTTGAGCCACGAGCACCAAAGGCATAAAGAAAACAGGAATTAACCCCCAATACGTTGGTTTAAAATTCTTTGTGCCAAAGGAGAATAATGTTAGCATAGGTTTGATGAGCATTTGCGCGAACTAATTGTAAGAGTAACGTGCCTTGAGAAACAAATATTACAAAAATTTGGATAATTAACAGCAGTGGAGTCCACGCATAAAGTAAGATTTATTAACTTTGTTAGTAAGTGTTGTAATGTTCATTGAATGGCTCCGCTAAATCCCATTGTCGATTCCTTAGAATCTAAACTACATCAGTTGATTTCGGCCCATAAAGCGCTTAAAAAAGACCATCAACTGTTGTCCGAGGCCTTTTCTAAATTAGAGCAATTAAGCCAAGAACAAGCCCTCGAATTAAAGCAGTGGGAAACAAATAGTGAATCGTTAAAAATGGCCAATGCAATGCTTGGCAGCGACCAATACAAAAGAGAAACTAAACTCAAAATAAACGCTTTAGTGCGCGATATAGAACAGTGTATCGCTCATTTAGCATCGTAATTTATGGCTGAGGCGCTTAAAATAAAACTGACCATTGCCGACCGTTTGTACCCATTGACCATACAAGCGGAGCAAGAAGAAGGTTTAAGAAAAGCCGCCAAACGCATTGAAGAAATGATCAAACGCTTTGAGCAGAGTTATGCCGTGCGCGACAAACAAGACGTTTTGGCCATGTGTGCCTTACAGTTTGCCGCCCAGGTAGAACAAAAAGAACTCGATGCTGGTAAAGATCTGGTGGATTTAGAACACCGTCTTCAAGCCTTAGATCAAGCGGTGCTTGAAACGCTAAAGTGACGTTCTTAACATATTCAGGTAACTGCCTATATTGATATATTATTTGGTAAACTCAACAGAGATTCTTTAAAAGAGGTGAGTTCGTGTTGTTAAAGCATGCCGTCCTAGTCACGGATCCTTGATCAACACATTAGCCTCAAACGTGTTTTAAGGAGTTTATTCAATACACTTATCGGTATAGGCTTTTTTTATTCAGTGTACAATTATGGAATCATATATCCCCACAATTGCGGCCGCAGTAATTGCTTTAATCATAGGCTTTGTGATCGCAAAAATTATCGAAAAAAACGGTGCTTCGCAGGCCTTAAACTCAGCAAAGCGCGCCGCCGAAGGCCTGCTTAAAGAAGCAAAAGTTGAGGCAGAGTCAATTAAAAAAGAAAAAATACTTCAGGCCAAAGAGAAATTCATCGAACTCAAATCAGAGCATGAAAAGGTGATTTTAAACCGTGATAAGAAAATTGCGGAGGCCGAAAAGCGCACCAGAGATAAAGAGTCTCAAGTCTCTAATACCTTAGCGCAGCAAAAAAGCACAATGCTGCCCTAGAAAAACAACGCGCAGAACTCGAGGAGAAAATTAAGTATTTAGAAAAAAAAGAGTCCGACCTCGAGCGCTTACATAAAAGTCATATCGAACAGCTTGAGGTCATCAGCAGCTTGTCTGCTGAGGAAGCCAAAGCACAACTGGTAGAAAGCCTCAAAGGTGAGGCCAAAACTGATGCCATGGCTTATGTTCAAAACAGTCTGGAAGAAGCCAAAATGACGGCACAACAAGAGGCCAAGAAAATCATCATCAACACCATACAACGCATAGGTACTGAGGAAGCCATTGAGAATTGTGTTTCTGTGTTCAACCTAGAAAATGACGATGTAAAGGGGCGTATTATTGGTCGTGAAGGACGTAATATACGCGCGATCGAGGCGGCTACGGGTGTAGAAATCATCGTCGATGACACTCCAGAGGCCATTATCCTTTCTTGTTTTGATTCGGTACGCCGCGAGATCGCGCGCCTCTCGTTGCATAAACTCGTTACAGACGGACGCATACACCCCGCTCGTATTGAAGAAGTCGTGCGCAAAACCACCAAACAAATTGAGTCGGAGATCATCGAGGTGGGCAAACGTACCGTTATTGATTTAGGAATTCACGGATTACATCCAGAACTGATCAAAGCCGTAGGACGTATGAAATATCGTTCTTCTTATGGTCAAAACCTACTGCATCACTCCAGAGAAGTAGCTCGATTATGTGGGACTATGGCCGCAGAGCTCGGTTTGAATGCTAAATTGGCAAAGCGCGCAGGTCTATTGCACGATATTGGTAAAGTTCCAGAAACTGAGTCTGAAACACCACACGCTATCCTCGGGATGCAATGGGCCGAAAAATACGGTGAAAAACCAGAGGTATGTAATGCCGTTGGTGCCCACCACGACGAAATTGAAATGACAAGTCTATTGTCTCCAATTGTCCAAGTTTGTGACGCCATCAGTGGCGCTAGACCAGGAGCTCGACGACAGGTATTGGATTCGTATATCCAGCGACTCAAGGATCTTGAAGACATTGCTTTTGGCTTTAATGGAGTGGAAAAAGCTTATGCCATTCAAGCAGGGCGTGAACTCAGAGTCATTGTCGAGAGTGAAAAGGTGAGCGATGACAAAGCCGCACAATTATCCTTTGAGATTTCTCAAAAGATCCAAACCGATATGACTTATCCTGGTCAGGTTAGGGTCACCGTGATACGAGAAACAAGGGCCGTGAATATCGCTAAATAAACACCCAGTCGTAACCTTGCTCGGGACAATCAAAAAAGTGTCCATTGATAAAGCGGTAATCCTTATTTAGGTCACTGATTACACCGATATCCTCTGGGCTGAGTTGTATTGCTGCAGCCTCAAGGTTATCGCTCAGATGCGCGGTTTGCACGGCTTTTGGAATCACTGAATCTCCTCGAGAAATGTGAAAAGCGATGAGCAATTGTGCTGGAGTACAATTATATTTCTGCGCCATTGCTTGGATACCGGCTACCTCAAATAAGTCGGGCTCATCAGACGATTTCATAGCCGATGCTCGATCCGTAGAACCAAGTGGCGCATAAGCTGTCAAAGCAATACCGTGTTTATGGCAATAGTCACGCAAAGTGTTTTGAGTGAGTAGTGGGTGCATTTCCACTTGATTTATTGCGGGCATATCGTCACATTCTTTCAGTAGTTCGAGATGCCTAACTGTAAAATTAGAAACGCCGATAGCCCTTGTGAGACCTGTATGATGCGCCTGCTGCATGGCACGCCAAGTGTCAACAAGCGGTGCCTGACTCAGCGGGAGATAATCCTCAGAGGATTCGGGCAATACAACACCACTTTTGAAGGCAATAGGCCAATGAATCAGGTATAAATCGAGATAGTCTAGCTTGAGACGATCCAAACTGGCCTCCAAGGCCGGAAGTACTTCTTCTGGTTTATGTCGGTCATTCCAAAGTTTGGACGTCACAAATAGGTCCTCTCGACTACAAAGATCCATGTCAACAGCCATTGCAATGGCTTGCCCAACCTCGACCTCATTGTGATAGATCATGGCCGTATCAATATGACGATAGCCCATCTCAATGGCTTCAAGTAGTGCCTTAACTAAATTTTGACCTTGGGCTTTCCAGGTGCCCAGCCCAAGTGCGGGCATTGTTACTTCGTTGGGTAAAATAATTTGTTTCATTGAATTTATTTTAGTCTTCTAAAGACCCAGCTTAAAGGGTCGGTTGTTCATTTTGTAGTTTGTCATTTGCGTGGATGAAATTGATTGATCACCTTAGTTAAATGAGCGGTTTCCACATGGGTGTAAATTTCGGTGGTGGTGATACTTTCATGTCCCAACATTTGTTGGATGGCCCGTAAATCGGCCCCATGTTCCAAAAGATGGGTCGCAAACGAATGACGAAAGGTGTGGGGACTCACTTTTTTTTGAATTCCTGCACGTTGTGCCAAGTCTTTAATGATCGTAAAAATCATTGCTCTGGTTAATCCCTTACCGCGTCGATTCAAAAATAAGGTATCGCTGTCCTTGGGCTCAATGCTCAAATGATTGCGTATTTCATGAATGTAGATATTGATGTATTTAATCGTGGAGGCAGCAATAGGCACAATGCGTTGCTTGTCTCCTTTACCAGTAACTTTGATAAACTCCTGATCGAAAAATAAATCAGAAAGTCTAAGCGTGATCAGTTCGGACACCCTCAATCCACAACCATATAGGGTTTCAAGTATGGCTCTATTGCGCTCTCCTTGTGGATGACTTAAGTCAATAGCTCCAATCAGCATATCAATTTCTGAAACAGAGAGCGTTGTGGGCAAGTAGCGTCCAATTTTTGGAGACTCCATTAGCGTAAGTGGATTGTCTGCTCTAAGATCTTCAAAGACCAAAAAGTTAAAAAAACCCTTAAGACTTGAAATTAGGCGTGCTTGAGACCGTGGGTGTAATGTTTTGGCTTGCTGATAAACGAAATCTTGCAATAACTCCAGTTCTATTTTGGTGGGTGACAAAGCGGCATTAGACTGACTCAGCCATGTATTTAGTTTATTTAAATCAGCCCGATAACCTTTTATGGTATTGTCGGATAAGCCTCGTTCTATTTTGAGGTACTCCATAAATGCTATAATGGATTGAGGCCAATTCAATTTCTAAGTTTCGCTAAATGACAAAAGTCTTGTTAAGATGACCTTGAAAATACGGTTTTAGCCTTCGGGTTTCAAATATTTTGCGTTAAATTCGATTTTTCTATAAACACTTCACAATGAAAAAATTAATTACCCTCCTATTGTTGTTAACCACAATCACCGCAGCACATGCCCAAGGATTAGATTTCGGCGTTAAACTGGGCTTTAATTTTGCTAATGTTTCTGGTATTGAAGACTTTGAGCAAAGAACTGGACTTTCTGCAGGTTTTTTTGCCGGAGCGCGACTCGGGGATAAGCTCGGACTACAAGTGGATGCACTGTACAGCCAACAAGGGGCTGAAGTCGGGCAGACCTACAGCGATATTGTTCAAGATTTTAACCTGGATTACATCAGTATTCCTGTGGTGGTAAAATATTACATCACTGAAAATTTGAATATTCACGCTGGACCTCAATTGGGTATTTTGCTTAACGACGAAACCAGTGTAGTGGGACAAGTTTTTGACAATATTGGTACGGATTCCGTAGACTGGTTGGGCACTCTAGGTCTAGGACTTGACTTGCCACTTGGGTTAAGAGCGGAGGCCAGATATAGTTTCGGGCTCACACGTGTTGTCGATGGTTCTGTATCGATTCCATCATTGCCGACAATTCAAGAAGGACGCACCAGAATGACGACCTTGAGCATCGGTTATTCGTGGCTATAATTCAGTGGTTTAATTAACGATCGCTAAATATTTTTGTCATAGCGACTGCACAGAGCAAAGCAATGCCTATGAGTACCATGGCCCCAATCCATTGGGCATAGAGCAAATAGCCTGTGCCAAACAAAGCACAATACACAAGGACTACGCCCAATAAAAAGAGCAGCAAGTCATTGGAAAAACGCTCGTTTGATTTATTGAGTTTTGTGCCCTGGGCGTGCACTTTTTGTCTAAATCCATCCCAACCGCGTCCATAAGGCGTGATTTTATTGTAAAATTTTATCAAGGTTTCGCGATCCGTCGGACGAGTGATTAGGGTGACCAAAATCCAGCTCAAGGTGGTGATACCAACGCCCCAAAGTAATTTTTGAGTCGCATCGAATCCGAAATCATAAAATTCAAAAACCAGAGCCACAACAAAGGACACGATCATTCCCGTGATCTCACTATAAGCATTGATACGCCACCAAAACCAGCGAAGGATAAAGATCAATCCTGTTCCCGCGCCAATTTGCAGCAAAATATTAAATGTATCCAGGGCACTTTCAAACTGTAAGGCCAATAGACCAGCCAAAATCATCAGTACCATTGTGGACAATCGCCCCACCCAAACCATTTGTTGTTCACTGGCCTCTGGGCGAACAAATCGCTTATAAAAATCCAAGACAATATAAGAGGAGCCCCAATTTAAATGCGTAGAAATAGTGCTCATAAATGCAGCGATCAGCGAACTGACCACAAGGCCAAGCAAACCAGGAGGTAGGGAGGTTAGCATCGCAGGATATCCCAGGTCGTGACCCTCTGCGGCGTTAGGAAATGCCGCCTTTATATCGGAGAGTTCAGGATAAAGCACCAACGAAGCCAAAGCGATGAGAATCCATGGCCATGGGCGCAGTGCATAATGCGTGATGTTAAACAGTAGGGTAGCGCCCACAGCATGTTTTTCATTTTTGGCCGACAGCATCCTCTGAGCCACATAGCCACCACCACCGGGCTCAGCACCAGGATACCAAACAGACCACCACTGCACCGCAATAGGAATGAGCAACAGGGTCCACAGTGTATCACGATCTTCAAAATCAGGTAAAAAATTGAGTTTATCTACCACATTGGGGTGACTCAATAAGGCATCGAGACCACCGATCTCTGGAAGTTGAATGATATAATAAGCTGCCCAAACAGAACCGATCATCGCTACAATAAATTGTAAAAAATCGGTAAAAATCACTCCACGCAATCCACCTAATGAACTGTACAGTACCGTAACGACAGACGCATAAACCACAGCCTCCCAAGGCTCGAGATCAAAAAGAATGCCCCCAATTTTTATGGCCGCTAAACACACAGCAGCCATGATCATCACATTAAAAAACACCCCCAAGTAAATGGCCCTAAACCCGCGCAGAAAAGCTGCGGCCTTGCCACTATAGCGCATTTCATAAAATTCTAGATCGGTCAGGACTTCGGAGCGACGCCACAATCGGGCATAAACAAATACGGTCAACATCCCCGTAAGGAGAAAGGCCCACCAGACCCAGTTTCCTGAAATACCGTTTTGGCGCACAATATCGGTGACTAAATTTGGCGTATCCGCACTAAAGGTAGTCGCGACCATAGAGATGCCTAAAAGCCACCAAGGCATGTCCTGACCAGAGAGAAAGAACTCTTTGGTATTGCTTCCAGATCGTTTGGCTACACGCCATCCAATGATCAGAAAAACCAGAAAAAATAGGCCGATAAGCAGCCAATCGAGTGTGGACAGTTGCATGAAGTTAAAATTTAAAGATCAACTCCACGCGGCGATTTTTTTCTCGACCGCGAGAATTGCTATTGGTGTATAAGGGTTGTTGTTCTCCTGCTGACCGGGCGCGCATGCGCCCGGAAGCAAGACCTTCGCTGATAAAAAAACGTCTCACTTGCTGGGCCCATTTTAAGGCCAAGCGATAATTGTCCTGATCATGGCCCACATGATCTGTATGCCCTACGATATCGATATAATGTTTTGCATCGAGTGCGAGCCATTGTTTTATCTCTGGAATTAAATCAATTAATTCATTGTCTACCACTACACCTTGGTCTGAAAATGTGGGTTGATAAACGATTGAATTATACCGGGGTAAATTGGGGTTGGTCTTGTATTCGGTCTTGACAAGAGATACAGGCTTTTCACGCTCAGGGGCATCCTGTTTTTGGATTTCATTGCGATCATCAACAACAGACGAAGTAGGCAGTAGAGCCGAAGAAGGCCTTATAAGTAGCCCGGCAGGAGGGGTATTGTCTGTAAATAGTCGTCGTAATTCTGCACGACAGCTAATGCGGTCCGCGTTTATGCCGGTGGCCACCAATTTATTTTTGACTCGAACACTGCGTTGTATCCCAAGATTTGGATCTGCAATTGGTTCGCTTGGGTCAAATCGTCCGATGATCTCTAGGGTCAAATCGGGATTGGTATTCATGTTGTAGGTGAGCTGATCCACTAAGGCCTGCCAATCACTCTGCCAGACAACCTCAGGAGTGTTCGGCACAATACTGATGACATCAGCACCAAGAACCAAGGGCCTATTATCCATTAGTATTTCAGGGGGAGTATCAGGTTCAATATCTGGATCTTGTTCGTCCTCTACTAGACCATCAGGTGGGGACTCTGATAAATCAGTGTTTGTTTGAACCGCTGAGTTTTGCGCATTAACGTCCGTGTTTTTAGACTCCATTGTCGCGGCATTACGCTCTGTCGACTGATTAGCCACAGGAGAGTTGTCTTGTGGATTTGTGGCCATAGAGGTCGTGTCCAGATATTCGTTTAAGGCAAAGCCGAATCCAGACCAGAGTAGCAAGAGCCACAAAAATTTTTTAATCAGTCCACTCATTCTATGAGAAAAGAAACTTTGTCTAAATTTACAAAAATCAATGGGGCAAACTCAAGTCTGTCTTAGAGAATTTAACACCAAACATAATTGGATCAAGCCACCTCAAATACTATCCCTTCGGCCTTAAGTGCAAGACTCGACGAATTCAGACGTTTGCTGCTGTTGGCTCTTCCCAAAATTGAACAAGAGTGGCTATGGAAACAGCCTAATACACATATACCCAGCATCGGCGTTCAATTGACCCACATGCAGGGTAATTTAACCCAATATATAGTAGTGAATCTTTCGAGCTCTATGGTTGAGTCCAATAGTGCTAAACAGGCTTATGGCGCATACAAACGACATAGAACACAAGAGTTTGATGTGCGCTCAACCGTTAGTCTGGAGGCCTTGACTGCCCCTTTATTGAATCAAATTCAGCAGGCAAGCGCATTGATTAAACAGGTGTCAAGCCGCGTCTGGAGTGAAGATTATCATGTCCAAACCTTTTCCATGACGCGGCTTGAAGCCTGTGTACACGGCATCGAACATCTAAATTATCATCTAGGACAAATAGCGCTACTGATTAAATATTACGCCCCTCAAGACCTTAAATTTTATCCGGATATCTAGAGCCTTTGACTTAAGTCAACACGCCTTGCGCTTTAGATTTGGCCGTGAAGTAAATGCTGTAAGTCGCGATGAGTAAAACCGTGATCGGCATGACCAGTCCTTCAGGACCGTAAATTTCATAGGCCCCAGCGATCACAAAATTGTAAAACATTTGGACGAAAATCCCAAACAACGACCCAATAAACATTAGGTAGGCAAATGCTTTGCGCAACAACATCAGTACGGAAGCCGTTAAACCACCCCATACGGCTAGGGCAAACGCTGCTGTCACCCAAGGGGGCGTCATTTCCAGAAAAACTCTCTGATCATCGGGCATCATTGCCATTTGCTGCGGAGGCATCAGTTTTTGCGCCAGATAAGCTGCGGCGCCCATAGCATTCCAAATCAAAAGCAAAACACCTAAAATCCAGAACCAGGTCGTTGGTTTTTTAGCAGTAGTCATCGAAACATTGATTAGATGATTATACTATTAAAAATACATTATTTTAACCATTGACCTTTAGGGCTTTGGCCGCTTTAAAGTGAATTTTCGAGTAAATTCAATTATTTTCGTTAAACAACTTCAAAAAAACATTGGCCGATGGTCGGGTCTCAATGTTCCAACATTTGGACTTGACTTTTTAGTCGTTCTTTGATCATCGAAAGGATGCGCTTATTGATCGCTGAAGAGTCCGCGCTATACGCTTGGTATTCCTCCAGGGTGAATTGGCCCAATACCAGCCCCTTAAGAATATTGCGAAACTTCATGTCCTTGTGGATTGCTGACTCGATATAATCCAATTTCCGCTCTGGAGAAATTTCGTAAAAAACGCCTTTGTGTTTATCGATATAATGTCTAAATAAAGCGAGCATTAAATCGTTTTGTAATTTCAAAATAGGGCGTAGGGTGTTGTTTTGAAAATACTCATGATCAGACATTTGATGGTCTAATCTAACTTGACTGAGCTCTGGACGCAGTGCGAGAAGTTTGGCATCTCTTTGCATAGTTTAGTCCTTTAGTGCTTTGACATCCCCGGAAGAGGGCGCCTCGTATAATTCTAGACCAAAATAAGACACCGAAGCGATGAGATGATCAAAAATATCGGCCTGAATATGCTCGTAATTCTCCCATCGCTTATCACTACTGAAGGCGTAAATTTCTATAGGTAACCCCTGGTCTGTGGGCGCTAAATGACGCACCATTAAAAACAAGTCCTTATTTATCGCCGGATTTTCATGTAAAAATGCATCGGCATATTTCCTAAATACCCCCAAATTAGTCTGGTTGCGTCCGTTGATCAGTAAAGATTTATCGGCATTATTTTGTGCATTATACTGACTGATATCCTTTTCACGATGTTCGATATAGGGCTTGATCAGGGCAATATTTTTGAATGATGCTACATCCTCTGGAGTTAAAAAACGAACCGAATTTTGTTTGATCAAAAGTGAACGTTTGATGCGTCTTCCGCCAGATTCTTGCATGACTCGCCAGTTCTGGAAAGAATCAGCAATCAGACTGTAGGTGGGAATGGTGGTGAATGTATTGTCAAAATTTTGGACACGCACCGAAGCCAGGTTAATTTCGGTCACTGTTCCATCAGCTCCGTATTTAGAAAACGTGATCCAATCACCGATACGCACCATATCGTTTATCGACACCTGTATGCTGGCGACAAACCCCAATATGGTGTCCTTGAATATCAGTAAAATCATGGCAGAAGCGGCCCCTAAAGAAGCCAAACTTTCCACACTAAACCCGGTCATTAAATTAATGATAAAAAATATGCCAGTACCCCAAGTAAACATCATGAGCACCTGCATATAACTCTCGAGGGGCTTATCCTTATATTGATCATAGCCCGCTTTGAGGTAGTTTTTAGTGGTTCTCAGTAAACTCCTTACGATGAGCACACACAATACCACAAAATACATTGAGGCCGCTCTTGCAGCCAGTTCCGCTAACTCGGGATAGTCATACAATCCCACGGGAATAAAATTATAAAGCACAGCAAGAGGGGAGAGGTGGGCCACAAATCTTGGGAAATTACTCTCGACCAAGTAATCGTCAAAAGAGGTCTTTGTTTTATTGCTAAAAGCCTTAAACACTTGTATCACTACAGTACGTGTTATACGGTCGAGTAAGCGTATGATCACCAAACCCACAGCAATGACCACAAGAGCGTTGATTAAATTGGCCCAAAATAAACTCAAACCATTAGCATAGAGATAATCGCGAATCCATTCGGTAATAAATAATACTTCTGAATTTGTCATGATAAAAACTTCTTTTCAACGTAAAATGGGCCAAAAGGTAAAAGAGCGCAAAAGGCAATGATCAACCACTGAGACCAAGTCCAACCATAGATTGATTTTAAGCGCACTGCCAAGACTTCATAGGCAATAAACAATAAACCGTGCGCCATTCCAATAACTTCGACACCCATAGGCCACTGCCAAATATATTTGAGCGGCATAGCCACGCCCAAAAGCATCAAAAACGAAACGCCTTCGCTGCGGCTGACCCAGAAAAATAGACGATTTAATTCCACAGGTTCTTTTGAACAAAGATACCAATGTTTTTGACTTGATAGCGCATTGGATTATATTTGCCTCGGACAGAAAAAACGCTCATCATGATTCACTTAAAACAAAAAAATGCCTTCGTCACCGGGGGCACGAAAGGGATTGGTTTAGGCATTGCCCAAGCACTGCTCAAAGAGGGTGTTTCTGTAGCCATTACAGGCCGAACAGAAAGTTCTGTGGAGCAGGCCACCAAAATATTAGCACAAGGAACCCTACAGGACGATGCTCAGATTTTGGGACTGGTTGCCGATGTGAGAGACTACAGCAGTATGGCCGACGCTGCACAAAAGGCCATAGAGACTCTTGGTCCTGTTGATCTGGTTATTGCCAACGCAGGATTGGGGCATTTTGCGCCGATTCATGAATTGAGCCTGAATCAGTGGCATGAGACCATAGATACCAATCTGACGGGCGTATTTTACACCCTAAAGGTTTTTGCCGAGAGTCTCATGGGACATCAAGGTTATTTTATCAGTATTTCGAGTTTAGCAGGAACAAACTTTTTTGCTGGGGGAGCGGCCTATAACGCCAGTAAATTTGGAGTTACAGGATTTACGCAAGCCGCCATGTTGGACCTTCGTTCCTTTGGTGTAAAAATGACAACGATCATGCCCGGTTCTGTCGCTACATATTTTAATAATCACACCCCAAGTGACGCGGATTACTGGAAAATACAAAAGGAAGATCTGGGACAAATAGTGATCCAATTGATTTCAATGCATCCGCGCAGCCTTCCCAGCAAAATTGAATTGCGTCCAACAACACCCAATAGTGCCAAGTAATTGTGTGGTTTGTTAATCTTTCGTCAAAAAGGATTGACAAATCAATTCTGAGTGAAGAATTTCTCTATTTTTAGCCCCTGACCATGGTACAGCGCACAATAATGTACAATAACGAACTCTTTAAAGGGTGTTTTACAGCAGTCTTGACGCTGTTTTTTTGCGGCTCTGTTATTGCGCAAATAGATGGCGCCACCCCTAATGCCACAGGAGAAAATCCATTTTTTCAACCGCAACCTACAAGCCTATTGCCAGAGGATCGCCCTCCAGTGAGCTTAACGATACCATTTAAGGATCGCGACCCTAAAATGCAATTTCCACCACCCAGTCCAGAAGAAAAAAAACTGGACATGACGGCCTCCGACGGGCTTTTAGACCACATTGAGGGAAAGGCGCCAAAGGCATTTCAAAAGGATAAGGAACCGCGTCCTGAGTTTGCCCGTGATCAAGATCTAGGCGATGTCAGCACCTCGGGAGATTTTGTCCAAGTCAAATATAGAGACCACGAATACGTCGATGGTGATTTAATCCGGGTTTATGTCAATGGGGACGTGGTACAATCACGTGTGTTTCTTGGGGGGAGTTTTTCTGGATTTACTTTATCTCTTCAACCCGGTCCCAATCGCATTGAATTTGAGGCCATTAATCAGGGCAGTAGTGGCCCAAACACCGCAGAGCTGCACGTCTACAACGAAAAAGGGTTTATTATTTCGGCAAAGGAGTGGAATCTTTTAACCGGATATAAAGCTACAGTTTTGGTCATCAAGGACTAATTATTCCAATTCATCCATTGTCGACATGATCTCATCGTACTCACTGAGCTTGAGGTACATTTTTCCACCCATCATCACTATGGGCGTATCCATCTCTGAAAGACGATCCTGACCACCCACAATAAGACGCGAAAGTTGCTCACGTACTTTGGGATACTCATCAATTTTGGTCAGTGTGTAGAGATAAGGGCTTTGGTCCAAGGCTGAGATCAAACTGTCACATTGCGCCGCACACAAGGTGGGTTTATAAATCGTCAGCGGCCATTTCGGTTGAATTTTAATCAATTCAGCTTCGCGAACCAGCGCGCGACGCGAGAGTTCCTCGCTAACCTCTAAGGTATATTCGTATTTTGGTTCCTGTCCACGTTCGATAATCAAACTACTTATTTCTACGCGTGAGCGCGCCGGAACACGCACTGCGCGTGGCTTTCCTGCACGCTGACGGAAGCCAGTCCCTGTAATTTTGATGATGACATCGAAATCTTGGAGGTTTTTATTGACAGCGTACAAATACAATCGGTTTCTATTTTGCTCGTCTTCAATTTCGATGGGGCGTTCTTGAGCCAATATCGGTGTAACAAATAGAAAAAGAAGAACAAATGAGCTAAGTAGCGTTTTCATAACAAAGGTGAAATTGAATAAAAATTAAGTCCATAAAGGACAAATAATAGGACCGCATTGAGCACTCAGTCCTATAGGCGAAGATAACAAAATAATTACGCTGCTTTGAATAGACCAGCAGGTATTTCGACAAAGAATCAGTTTAAAGAGTCAATGCAAACACCAAAGATAAATATGAAGGGCAAATCAACAGATGTCACGGATTTTACCATAGACTACAATTGTACTATAATATATATTATGTCAAATAGAAAATTTAAACCATTATCACCTTTTTAACTCAAATGACCGCTAATAATTACCCTACCTTTGCTCAATATGGTTAGAACAAAACAGAGTTCGATAGAATTCATAGCCCTTATGGCCTCGTTAATGTCGGTGGTTGCCTTGGCCATCGACGCACTGCTTCCTGCTTTGGATGTTATTGGCAGCGCCGTAAACACTTCATCGGCTACCGAAAATCAGCTCATTATTACCATGATCTTTCTCGGTCTTGGCATTGGCCCTTTGATCTTTGGGCCTCTTTCGGACCATCTCGGGCGTAAACCAGTAGTCTATTTTGGTTTTATTTTGTTTCTCTTGTCGAGTTTTGTATGTGTACGCGCACAATCCATAGAATATATGATTCTGGGGCGTATTTTACAGGGCATTGGCCTTTCTGCTCCGCGAACAATCAGTATTGCCATAATACGTGATCAGTATCAGGGCGATCCTATGGCCAGAATCATGTCCTTTGTCACTGTTGTTTTTCTGTTGGTGCCGATCGTGGCTCCAGCCATTGGGAAAATGGTTCTTGACAATTTCGATTGGCAATCCATTTTTCTGATGCAATTATGGTGCAGCGGTGCTGTAGCGCTTTGGTTTTGGAAACGTCAACCAGAGACGCTCGATCCAGAACATAAACGAGCGTTACAACTCAAAGACTATTTCATGGACTTTCCGAAGTGATCAAGGAACCCAGAACTATGGGTTATACGCTGATTTCTGGATTGGTTTTTGGCTCGTTTATGGTTTATCTCAGTGGCGCTCAACAAATTTTTCACCAGCAATACGACCTCAAGGATGAATTTCCAATGATATTCGCTGGACTTTCGATCGCTATTGGTCTGGCTATTTTTTCCAACGGACACCTCGTGCTGCGTTTTGGAATGAAAACAATGGTAACACGAGCACTTTATGGTTTTTTCGCTATTGCTCTGTTGTACGTAATTGTCTTTAGTGGCCAGGACAATCCTTCTATCGAGATTTTAATGGTGTTTTTTGGACTTCAATTTTTTGCTATCGGGTTTTTATTTGGCAATTTAAGAGCTCTGGCCATGCAGCCCATGGGACATATCGCAGGTATGGCTGCCGCCATTACTGGGTTTATTTCCACCATTATGGCCCTACCCATTAGCACGTTTATCGGTACCTATATCGAAAACAAGGTTTGGCCTATTTTCCTCGGGTTTACCCTATGCGGCGCTCTATCGCTACTTATTTTAAGAGGAATCGACCAATTCAAGGACGCCAACAGGGCTTAAACACCAAAAAACAATGACCCCCTTTTTGGTGGTAAATTATTGTCAACTTTAAATTTTATTGATGCTTATAATAAGCCGTTTTTAAATAATGCCCGTGCTCAAAACCTACAGCGTGGTCCAGGTCATGCTCAGTGGTTTCTATCAATTTAAACTTGATGCTTTTGTGGGTAGAAAATGCTTGTCGATGTGCCGCTAAAAACTGATTCATCGCGACTCTTGAAGAACAAGAGGCCAGAATTAGCCAGCCTTTTTTCGAGACTAACTGCAGGCCTAATCGGGCTAGGGACTCATACTTATTGAGGGCCAAATCAACTCCTTTAGCACTTTTAGCAAAACTCGGAGGGTCAATAACAACAATATCGTAACACACTCCCCGCTCAATGAGCTGCTGCAATAGCGAAAAGGCATCCCCGCATAAGGTCTCGTGCACTCCGCTATACTCATTTAATGCAGCATTGCGCTGGGCCAGTTGCAAGGCTTGAGCGCTGATGTCAATACTGGTGACTCGTTTGGCTCCATTGCTGAGTGCATGCACGCCGAATCCTCCGGCATAGGCAAATACATCGAGTACACTTTTTCCTGAAGACATCTGCCCTACTTTAAATCGATTGTATCTGTGGTCCAAGAAAAAGCCTGTTTTATGCCCCTGGAGTACATGAGCTAAAAAGCGTACACCGTATTCGTGAAATTCAATCTCAGCGTTGGATACATCTCCATAAGTCAGCAATGACAGCTGTTGCTCATTAAGTTTCAAGACTCTAGAAACTTGTCGATTAGCACGCATAATACCGCTTGAGGCGAAACAAGCCTCAGTAAAATATGTTGAATTTGTCGCAAATAAGGCAACCACATACGGCTGTATACCTTAATGACCAAAACCTGATCGTATTGATCGACAATCAGCCCCGGCATTCCGTCGTTTTCGCCAAACACAAGGCGCATGGCGTTAGTCACATCGCGCAAGGGCTCCCGTTTTTGTACAGCTGTTTGGAGTAAGCCCTCTAAGAAGGTCTCGTCGAGTTGTACGCCTTGATCAAAATGAAGCAATTTTAAGGCAATGGGTGAGTCAGGGTCCATGAGCCCCACCCCGATCACTTTATTGGTCTTGTGGGCGAAAACTACACCGACATCTCCAGCATGGGGCTTCTTGCTGGTCTTTAAAATATTCTTATCAAAGATCCACGGGTGGTGTGATCGCAAGGACCGCTCTCCTTTTGCCGAGAGTTTTACGGCGATTGTCTTTGGCGCAAAGCGCTCTGGATTACAATGCTCCCAAAGATTACTGGCCTCCCCCACTTCGCTTTAGATTTTTTTGATACTTCGATTGTACAATATCAATCAAAATCAGCACGGTAATCACAAAATAAAAAGTGGTTTTGGTCATCGGTGTTATCGGATTGCCAAATACATAAATATGAGCCAAATGTCCTCCCTCTGTGAGCAACATAATCCCGACGATAAATAAAATGAACAAACCGAGTACTTCATAGAGTCTGTTCTTTTTTAGAAAAGCTGTAACACGACCAGAGAGCCATATCATCAGTAAGCCACCGGTCACAATAGCTATAGCCATAACCCAAAATTCATCGGTGAGCGCCATAGCCCCGAGAATTGAGTCGAACGAAAAGACTAAATTCATGAGAATAATCAGTAAGATCACTTGTGTTGGACTTTTGGTGCCTTGTTCTGATTGCTCGTTATCGGGGTCAAAGTACATCATGTGCCATATTTCTTTAATGGCAGTGTACATGATAAATACGCCTCCGATCAGCACAATAATGCTGTGAAAATTAAAAGACCCCGTAAAATAGGAATTGTCTTCGATGGCAAACCATGGATTTTGAAACCACTGAATGAGCTGTAACAGCAAAAACAACAAACCAATACGCAAAAGGACTGCCCAGGCGATTCCCACAGTTCTCACCCTAGCTTGATCCTTTTCGGGGGCTTGTTTAGAGGCAATGGAAATGTAGAGTAAGTTATCCAAACCCAAAACTGCCTGTAACATAATAAGCAAGATCAGTGAGGTAAGGTGTTCTAGAGTCAGTAAGTCTTCCATGATTAGTAGTTTATTAGCTCCTCAAGGGTCTTTTGTAAACGATTTTTTGCCAAATATTGTTCTTCTAGGCGGCTGGCAAATGGAATAGGCGTTTCAAGGCTCGCGACACGACGTATTGGGGCATCCAAAAATTCAAAGCACTCCTCACAGATCATGGCCGACAGATCTGAGGCGATACCCCCAAAAATAGTGTCTTCGTGTAGCAATAAAACCTTACCCGTTGCCTTTACCGACTGAATGATTGTCTCTTTATCCAGCGGAACCAAACTTCTTAGATCGACAATACGACAGCTTTGCCTCAAATCTTCCGGTAATGCCAAAGCCCAGTGCACTCCAGCACCATAAGTAATTAAGCTAACCTCGTTACCTTCTGTCAGTACTGCAGCGCTGCCCAAGGGCAAGTGATAATAATTCTGTGGTACCAGACCTCTCACACTGCGATACAGGGCTTTATGTTCAAAAAACAAAACCGGGTTTGGATCTGCAATACTGGCGGTCAATAAGCCCTTAGCGTCTTCAGGGAAATGCCGGATATACGACCTTTAATCCCGGGGTATGAGTAAACCAGGCCTCGTTGGTTTGGCTGTGGAAAGGACCTGCTCCTACTCCTGCACCACAAGGCATGCGAATCACTACATCAGCATTTTGACCCCAGCGGTAATGTACCTTGGCCAAATAATTCACAATTGGATTGAATCCTGAGCTTACAAAATCTGCAAACTGCATTTCCACAACAGCCTTAAACCCATTTATTGACAATCCCATAGCCGCAGACAGTATCGCGGATTCACAAATGGGCGTGTTGCGTACGCGACCTTCGCCATATTTTTCGAATAAGCCCTGAGTAATCTTAAACACACCGCCATATTGCGCTATGTCTTGCCCCATAATCACCAGATTATCGTGATGCTCCATGGCTTGTTCCAGACCTTGAGCAAGGGCGTCGACCAAGCGCATTTCCTCTACATTTTTAGAGGGTTTAATGTGCTCAATTACAGTATTTTGAAATACATCATTTAATTCGTTACTTTCTGTGGATTGTATCTCGGGTTCGTCAAACGCAAGCGCTAAGTTTTCATTTATTTCATCTAAAATGTTAGCCTTAAGACTCGTCTCTAACTCTTGTGTTAGAATGCCCTCAGAATGCAGGTACGCCCCGTAGGTTTCAAGCGGATCTTTCACGGCCCAATGATCCATCAGCTCCTGTGGCACGTATTTCGTACCGCTGGCCTCTTCATGACCGCGCATTCTAAAGGTGTCAAACTCCACCAAGACAGGACGTGGATCTTCGCGCATTGATCGAACAATCTCTTTTAGATGGGTATACACCTCGAGGATGTTATTGCCCTCCAAGCGGTGACCTTCCATGCCGTAACCCAAAGCGCGATCCACCAAATGCGCACAATTATACTGCTCAGAAGTTGGTGTAGACAAGCCATAGCCATTGTTTTCGACACAAAACAAAACCGGCAGATGACCACACAGAAGCCACATTGAGCGCCTCGTGTATATCGCCTTCACTGGTACCTCCTTCACCTGTAAAAACAGCGCAAACCTGATTGTTTTGCCTGAGTAAGTTGCCAAGGGCTATCCCATCGGCTACACCGAATTGAGGCCCCAAATGTGAGATCATCCCAACGATATTAAATTCTTGGGTGCCAAAATGAAAACTGCGGTCACGACCTTTGGTAAACCCACTGGCCTTACCCTGCCACTGAGAAAATAATCGATACAGCGGTATGTCACGTGTGGTGAATACGCCAAGATTACGGTGCATAGGCAGTATGTACTCTTGAGGCTCGAGCACTGAAGTTACGCCGACCGAAATGGCCTCTTGACCAATACCACTGAACCATTTGCTGATTTTACCTTGGCGAAGAAGGATCAGCATTTTTTCCTCAATCATGCGTGGTTTAAGCATGCGTTTGTACAAACTCAAGAGTGTCTTATCGTCGAGGTTTTTACGGTCAAAGTCAAAAGGTTGTACCGGAATATTTTCGCGGCTCATAGAATAATCATTGCTAGGGTTAAAAATAAGAATTAATAACGTCTTAGCGCCGGAGCGGTGTTGAAAATTTTGGATACGTAACCGCACAAATTCAGTATCTTTGCACCTATAATTCATGCCACATGAGCCATATCCCCTCGGTTGATTTAGCCGATTTTATGTCAGACGACCCGCAACGAAAAGCACAATTTGTCTCCCAAATTGGTCAGGCCTATCAAGAAATTGGTTTTGTTTCGTTGAGCAATCACTTTTTGTCCGCCCAACTTATGGAGGATCTCTACCGTGAAGTGAAAGGTTTTTTTGACTTGCCAACCCAAATAAAGGCCAACTACGAAATACCGGGGCTTGCGGGTCAACGTGGCTATGTGTCTTTTGGCAAAGAACACGCTAAGGGTCAAAGCAAGGGTGATCTCAAAGAGTTTTTCCACTTTGGTCAAGAGGTCAGTGCAGATGCAAATTTGGCGACGCCTTACCCAGAAAATGTTATGGTTGCGGAGCGTCCTGGTTTTAATGCAACAGGTATGCAGGCCTACAGAATGCTCGAAAAGACCGGGATTTACGTGCTTCGTGCTTTAGCGATCTACATGAATCTCGAGGAAACTTATTTCGATCAGTGGGTGACAAACGGCAATAGTATTTTACGCCCTATCCACTACCCACCCATTACTCAAGAACCTGATGGCGCGGTGCGCGCTGGTGCTCATGGAGACATTAATTTAATTACACTACTGATGGGGGCCTCCACCGGAGGGCTACAAGTCTTGACGAAGGATGGTCAATGGGTCGACGCCCTTCCCGAAGAAGACCAGTTAGTGATTAATGTCGGCGATATGTTAGAGCGTCACACCAATAACAAACTCCGTTCGACGATACATCGTGTGGTAAATCCTCCCAGGGATCAGTGGGACACCCCGAGATACTCCATTCCCTTTTTTATGCATCCGCGCTCAGACATGAAACTCGATTGTCTCGAGACCTGTATCACAAAAGAATCGCCCAAGGCATACCCCGATATAACCGCTGGTAATTTTCTGGAGGAACGATTGGTAGAGATTGGTTTGAGAAAAAACAAAATTAAGCCCCGATTACCACAAACATTCATGGCTGACTTACGCGATCAACTCAAGAATTTATTCCCAGACCACCAAGAATCGGAAGAGGTCGCTGGTCACAGCAATGATCAGTATCGTTTCGATGCGCAAGAGCAACAACAACCGCTTATTTGTCGGTATGAAAAGCGAAAAGGCAAAGGCACCACCATTATAGAAGGTTTTGAAGGAGATGCACAGGCCCTTAAGGACTTGGCCAAAAGCATCAAGCAAGAATTCAATGTGGGGGGTGGTATCAAAAATCATAGGCTCATTCTTCAGGGTAATTTTCGGGATCAAATCATGGCTTTTCTAAAACAGAAAGGCTACAAAACAAAGCGTGTCGGAGGATGAGCTCCATTACCGTAAATATCGGTGGTGTTCCCGAGCACTTTAATTATCCTTGGTATTTACTCTTGAGGTCTAAAGAACTTGAAAAAGACAAGATCAATCTTAGATGGCACGATTATGACGGTGGTACCGGCGCCATGGTCCATTCATTGGTTCGAGGAGATTTAGATTTAGCGGTGATGCTTACCGAAGGAGTGGTTAAGGCCATCAGTGATGGCGCTCCGATAAAACTCATTCAATATTATGTTGCATCGCCCTTAATTTGGGGAATTCACACCCATCCTCGCAGTGAACTAAGCAGTAGGGCCGCATTGCTTGAACGGACACAAAACCATCCAAACGAACCGATAAATGTAGCCATTAGCCGATACGGAAGCGGATCTCATCTTATGGCCTATCTCTATGCCAAAAGTATCGGTATTGACCCTGGCTCAGCGTTTTCGTTTAGAGAAGTTGGAGATTTATCCAGTGCGCTTGAGGAATTAAAAGACGGTCAAAGCGATATTTTTCTTTGGGAGAAATTTACCACACAACCTTACGTTGAACAATACGGATTGAAACGCATTGACGCCTATCCTACTCCATGGCCCTGCTTTGTTCTTGCAGGACGCGAAGATTTTGTGGATCAGTACAGCAGGAGCTTACAAATCATTCAAAACAAAATCAAGTATCATGTTCAAGCCATGCGCCAAAGACCTGAATTGGTGAGCGAATTAGCCGCGCGCTACCAACAAGAACCACAAGCCATTGAATCATGGCTTGCCCAAACCAGATGGAGCCAAGATCCAATCGATCAGATGACGCTACGAAAGGTTGAAACGGAGCTGGCACATCTCGGATTGATAAAAGAATCTCGTCAGTAATATTTTTTTATTTTTTTTTTTGCTTAAGCGCGCAACCCTTGCCTTAGTCACTGTATCTATAATATAAATAGATTGTTATGGTTACTGCTTTAATTGTTTTGGGTTGTCTGTTGGTCACGAATTATCTCTTGTTGGAATTTTCGTGTAACGACACCTCAGAGGCTGATTTTCCGCAAAAAGACTGAGTTTACTCTTTCCTGGAGTTTCTTAAAGTAGCTCAACCAAAGCGACAGGCGTTTACCAATTAATTGTTTTTTTTCCGTTTTCCTTCAGATAATTATTGGCTTTACTAAAGTGGTCATTACCGAACCATAAACCTCTATTAGCGCTTAAAGGTGAGGGATGGCCGCTGCTAAGAATTAAATGCTTCGAGCCATCAATTAGTTTAATTTTTCTTTTGGCGAAACCGCCCCATAGCATAAAAACTACATTTGTTCGACTAGAGCTCACTTGCCTGATCACTGTATCAGTAAAATGTTCCCAGCCTTTTTTCTGATGGCTTCCTGCCTGACCTTGAGCTACTGTGAGCACCGTATTGAGCAACAAAACCCCCTGCCTTGCCCAAGGAGTTAAGTCCCCAGAAAGGACTTTGTCCGCCTTGGACTGCTTCTGTGGACTCTGATGTACTTTGGTGCACTTCTTTGAGAATATTTAACAATGACGGCGGCTTTTTTACCCCTTTAGGAACCGAAAAAGCCAACCCGTGGGCTTGATTTACGCCGTGATATGGATCTTGCCCGAGGATAACCACTTTGATCTGATTGAGCGGAGTTAATTCAAAAGCACGAAAAATCAAGTCTGATGGAGGGAAACAAGTTTGATGTTGATATTGGGACAAGACAAATTCCTGAAGACCGGGCCAATAGTCTTGAGTCATTTCTTTTTCCATTAGCGCGCGCCATGTATGCTCACGAATTAACTGCATTTATCGTACTTTTGGGGTGAATTTAATCAAATTATTAGATTAATTTCTGCTATGAAAACCATTCAACCACAAACGATAAGCGATTTAGAGTTTGATCGGGTGCTCGATCAACTTGCCCAGCGTGCACTGACCCAAGGGGGCAAAGCGCGTTGTCGAACCATCACCCCGATGACCCACCCATCGAAAATTGAAACGGCTTTAAAAGAGGTTGAAGAGTACAAAGCTTCCATCGGCAGTGACCAAGGTTTTCCCGGACATCATTTTGATGCCTTGACCGAAGTATTGCATCAACTTTCTATAGAAAATAGTGTGCTAGAACTCAATGGGTTCAAAAAAATCAAACACGTCTGTCTGACTACCGACACCATCAAAAGGTTTTTAAAAAAATTCGATCAATTTTATATTGTATTGAATCAATACGCCCATCAAATTCCATACGATGATCAGCCTGTACGACTTATCGATAACATCTTGGATCGCTTTGGACAAGTCAAAGATGACGCCTCGAGTGAGCTGTTGTTTCTGCGTAAATCTATTTTAAGGGTTAAATCGAGCATCAATAAATCGTTCAGTCAGGCCTTATCTCGTTATGCGCAGGCAGATTATTTAGATGAAATACGCGAAAGCGTGGTGGATAATAAGCGGGTTTTGGCCGTAAAGGCTATGCACCGAAAAAAAGTCAAAGGTGTGGTTATGGGACATTCCAAAACAGGGAGTATCGCATACATTGAACCACAACAAACACTCGAATACGCACAAGAACTCAGCAGTCTGCTCTATCAAGAGTTAGAAGAAGTTAAGCGTCTGCTCAAATGGCTGACCAATGCCCTGAGGCCATATATCAGTGAAATAACGCAGTATGAGGAGTTTTTGATACAAATCGATCTTTTGTATGCTAAGGCCCATTACGCCAATGCTATGAACGGTGTTCGTCCAAAAATCACTCGCGAACGTGTATTGCAGCTCAATAAGGCTTATCACCCACTGCTGTATTTGGATCATCAACAACAAAAGAAAAAAACCTACCCCCAGTCCATTAATTTATCACAAGACAAGCGCATCATTGTAATTTCTGGACCTAATGCAGGAGGAAAAAGTATTACCCTAAAAACAGTCGGCTTGCTACAGCTCATGACCCAAAGTGGACTCTTAATTCCTGTAGATCCTTCGAGTGAGTTGTGTTTGTTCAAACGTATTTTGACCGATATTGGCGATCATCAGTCTATTGAAAATCATTTGAGCACTTATAGTTACAGGCTCAAGCAAATGAATTATTTTCTTAAAAAATGTCAAAAGGACAGCTTGTTTTTAATCGATGAGTTTGGTACCGGTAGTGACCCAGAACTTGGAGGAGCTTTAGCCGAGACGTTTTTAGAGGAATTCTATGCCCGTGAAGCCTTCGGCATCATCACAACCCACTACACTAATCTCAAACTTTTGGCTAATGAGCTGCCCTGTGCCACCAACGCCAAGATGCTCTTTGACGCCCATTCCCTAGAACCGATGTATCAGCTTTTTGTGGGTGAAGCAGGGAGTTCTTATACTTTTGAGGTGGCACAGAAAAATGGTATTCCCTACGGATTGATCAATCGGGCCAAAAAGAAGATTGCTGGTGGAAAAGTGCGTTTCGATAAAACCATTGCCAGTCTTCAAAAAGAACGTTCAGGACTGAGAAACCTGACCAAATCTCTAAAAGAACAGGAACAATCGGCTAAAGTCCAATCTGAGGAATTGGCACAAAAACAACAAAAGGTTCAGGAAAAATTAGAACGCTATCAAGAGGTGTTCGATGCCAATCAACGACTCGTTGTTCTAGGACGCAAAGTGGATCAGTTGGCCCTGCGTTATCTGAACAAATGGACCAAAAAAGGGCTTTTGGACGCGTTGTTTAAGCTAGTGATGCAGGAAAACGCTAAAAGAACACCAAAAACTAAATTAAAGGCAGTAAGCGAGCAGGCTAAAAATTCAAAAACAACAGCGCAACAAAAGGGCGGACCAAAAAAGGTCAAGGCTCTGGTAAAAATCAGAGTAAATCGAGTCAGGCCAATAAACAAGCTGCTCTAGATCGAGAGCTGAAGCAAGAGGTAGCGCAAATCCGTGCCAACAAAAAGGCAAAAAAGAAAAAAGCGGACGAACCAAAACCTGAAGAAATTGTAACCTTTAATCCAGGCGATCAAGTCAGAATGATCGACGGTGTCGCTGTTGGTACCATCGATAAGATCGAAAAGAATAAGATCATCGTGAATTACGGTACATTTACCACCACGGTGAAAAAAGATTATCTCGAAAAGGTATGAGCCCACAACAAACCTTTGCCATAGTTGCTTTTGACGGGGTTTGCAATCTGTGCAACGCCACGGTAAATTGGATCATCGATAACGACTCTAAAAAGCAGTTTAAATTCATTGCCTTGCAGGACATTGATCGGATAAAGGATTTACCTGTTGATTTCCAAAGGACCGAAAGCTATCAATCCGTTTATCTCATAGAACAAGGCAAATTGTATCAAAAATCAACAGCGGTACTGAAAATCTGTCAAAAACTTTCGGGTTTATATCCTCTGTTGTATTTGTACATAATTATTCCCCGGCCACTGCGCGATTTAGTCTATGATCTCATCGCTCAGAATCGTTATAAATGGTTCGGTAAACGCTCGCACTGTCGTATCCCCACTCCAGAACTGAAAGATCGATTTTTATAGATAGATTTTAATCCTCTTGGGATTTATTGACCCAAAGAGAAACCATGGCATCTCCTGTAACATTAATCACGGTGCGACACATGTCCAAAGGTCGATCCACCGCAAAAATTAGTGCCAATCCAGCTTCTGGGATACCTGCTTGAGCCAATACAATGATCAGCATCACCATACCCGCTCCTGGCACCGCTGCCGAACCGATCGAGGCTAAAGTTGCCGTAGCAATAATGCCCATTTGGGCAGCAAAATCCAGATCCATACCAAAGGCCTGAGCGATAAACACCGCAGCAACCGCTTGATAAAGACTGGTTCCGTCCATATTTATTGTCGCTCCAATTGGCAGGACAAAACTGGCCACTTCTTTGCGTACACCGAGCTCTTCCTCGACGCATTCCATAGTTACTGGTAAGGTAGCGGCGCTAGAACTGGTAGAAAAAGCCAAAAGCTGAGCCGGAGATACCCCACGAATAAAATCAAAGGGATTGCGCCCAATGACAAAACGAACGATCAATAAATAGAGCAGCACCAAAATTATCAAACCAAGCACCACACAAAGGGCATACCAGAGCAGAGCCGCAAACAAATCGGCCGATGGGGCTTCAACCACCAAGGCAGCCATTAGTGCAAAAACACCATAAGGCGCCAAGGCCATGATCAAATCAATCATTTTTAGGATCACATCATTGAGCCCATCAAAAAATGCCTTTACCGGGGCGGCTGAAGCTTCCGGAATCATGATCAGACTGATGCCAAAGAATAAAGCAAAGAAAATCACCTGCAGCATATTGCCATTATTTGAAGCAGCGCCGACAATATTGCTGGGCACTAAATCAACTAAAGCCTGAAGTGGCCCTGCTTTCATTCTGCTTTCGGCCTGTTCTTGCCTTTTTTCGGCTTCTCCACCGTAGGCCTGAACTAATTCATTCCGGGTTTGTTCGGTAATTTGCTTTCCTGGGGCCACTAAATTAACCACGGTTAACCCAACTGAAACTGCCAAGATTGTGGTAAAGATATAAGTCAAAATCGTGCGCAGCCCCATTTGAGAGAGTCGACTCAAGTCTTTAAGATCAGACACGCCTTTAATTAATGAGGCTAAAATAAGGGGCATGGCGATAAGCTTTAAACCATTAATAAAAATGGTACCAAAAGGTTTTACATAATCGGTAATCAATGCCGGTCCCCAAGATATTTGGGTCATGATCAGGGCAGCCAGAACTCCGAGTCCCATGCCAATTAAAATGCGCCAATGCAGTGCAATCGATTTCATGTGTTTATATTTTTGTGGTTCGGTCCATAAGGTAAGCGTCGGCAAGCACTAGAGCGGTCATGGCCTCTACTATAGGCACTGCTCTGGGCACAACACAAGGATCATGACGACCTTTGCCGCTTTGTGTCTTGATATTTCCTTCTTGATCTAAAACTTCTTGTGCCTGCATCAAAGTGGCCACCGGCTTAAAGGCAACGCGAAAAAAAATCGGCTCTCCGTTACTGATACCACCCTGTATGCCACCGCTATGATTGGTCTTTGTGCCCCCATCTGGGGTGAACAGGTCATTGTGCGCACTACCACGCATCTTAGCGCCTTCAAATCCACTGCCGTATTCAAATCCCTTTACTGCGTTTATGGTCAGCATGGCTTTACCTAAATTGGCATGGAGTTTATCAAATATCGGACTACCCCATCCCAGCGCAACACCATCGACCTGACAACTGATCACACCACCCACGGTATCGCCATCTTTGCGGACCGATTTTATGAATTCTTCCATTTCTTGTGCCCATGCCAAATCAGGAGCGCGCAAAATATTTTGCTCCACCATCTCGAGCGCCTGCTTGTCCACAGTACCCGAATACTCGTGCTGTCCAACGGCACTTACATAGGCTGAGATCTCCACCTGAGGAATAATCTGCTTGGCAATAGCTCCCGCGACTACCCAACTCACGGTTTCTCGAGCTGAGGCTCTTCCTCCTCCACGATGATCGCGATGGCCGTATTTTTTCTCGTAGGTGTAATCTGCATGAGACGGACGATAGACTGACTTAAGATGGTCGTAATCCCCAGATTTTTGATTTGCGTTTTCTATGACAAAGCCAATGGGGCTTCCTGTGGTCACCCCTTCATAAATTCCTGAGAGAAATTTTACGACATCGGGTTCTTTGCGCTGGGTCACAATGGCTGATTGACCGGGTTTGCGCCGTGCGAGCTCAAGATTTATGGCCTCGAAATCTAAGGATAGGCCAGCGGGGCATCCCGATAAAATTCCGCCCATAGCTGGTCCGTGGGACTCCCCAAAAGTGCTTAAAGTCAATAAAGATCCAAAAATTGCCCCCGCCATAAGATGAGTTTAAACAAATGTAGCCCATTGCGGCGACAATTAAAAAAATCTAAAGCGATTAAAAAAGCCCTGATTATTATTCAATAAAGTACCCTGAAACCTATATTACTTGAGATGAAAGCCACCACCGACTGGTCCCATATTCTCTAAGCCATGACCGCCAAATATCAGCGTAGGCTAACCTAACAATTTAATTGACCTGATCAATGGGACACAAGTAACGGCGGATTACCGTGATAGGGTGTAATGCCTCACGCTTTGCGGTCCATCCAGTATCTGATGACGACAAGAAGTGCCGTTAGCCACAATAATGGTCTGTGGCTCAGCGCGCCTTGTGGCCGGTAATACGTGTAACTCCGCCATGGCCATACTGGTGGTGTAATGATCTTTTTCAAAACCAAAACTACCCGCCATCCCGCAGCAGCCTGAAGGGATAATTGTAGGGCTATACCCCGCTGGCAAATTAAGTAGGTCAAAGGTATCTTTAACCTGACCCAAGGACTTCTGATGACAATGTAAATGCAGCTTTAACTTCTTTGGCGCTTGAGTAAAATCCTCGGCAGAGATGTTTCCTTGACGCGCTTCTTGTGCCAAAAACTCCTCTACAATAAAGGCCTTAGATTGCCATTTTTGGGCCAATACCTTATCAGTAGCCAGGCGTAAATACTCATCGCGAATCCCGTATAGGGCCGACGGCTCAATGCCTAATACCGGGCCCTGCGTACAATGGCCCTCAAAATAGGCTAAATTCTGATCAATGATTTCTTTTGCTTTATCTAGATAACCCTTACTGAGCAGGGCCCGGGCGCTGTTGAGTCCTGTAATACAGACCACATCATAGCCCAGCCCTACAAGAAGCGCGTAGGCATCCTGCGCTATTTCAGGTTCCAAATAGTCACTAAACTCATCAATCCAGAGATAAACCCGTGTGCTGTTATTGCTGCGAGGACCCTGATCGTCAGTTCCTTGTAACTGCGGCAACATCTGAGAAAACGACTGTTTTGGAAACTCAGGCAAACTTCGCTCTGGCGCGATCGCGTAAGAGCTTTTTAAAATCCCAGTGAATAAACCACTATTAAGCGTACTGCGAAGCCACGAAGGCAATTTAAATAAATACTTATAGTACAGGGTATTATGTCCAAAAAACCAATCCGCTTTTTTAGAAAAACCTAGTTTATGCCTTTGGTATTGAACTTCAGATTTCACCGTAGCCATGTCCACCTTACTGGGACATTCATTATGACAGGCTTTACAGCCCACACATAAATCAAAGGCTTCGCTCAGCGCCCGATGGCCCCAACGTTGTTTATCGGTAACCCCAGTACTGAGCACCTCTCTAAGTACATTGGCCCTAGCTCTTGTGGTATCTCGCTCATTTTTGGTGGCTTGATAACTTGGACAAAGCATCCCTTGATGCTCGTGACTGTTTCGACAATCACCACTACCATTGCACTGTTCACTCAAACTTAAAATCCCCTCTTGTGCTGAAAAATCATAGCGGGTTTCAATCCACGGGGCCTTTTTAGTCTGATCCACCCGAAAACGCTCGTCCATAGACCATGGATCGACAATTTTACCTGGATTCAACAGCCCTTCAGGATCAAAAATCGCTTTGATTTGCTTTAAGCGATCGTAGTTATTTTGGCCTATTTGCTCTTTGATAAATTCCGAACGAACGATGCCATCACCGTGTTCGCCCGAGAGTGATCCGCGATACTGCTTAACCAAAGCGCTAACGGCCTCTGTAATTGCGCGAAAATCCTTTTTGCCTTGGGCTTCTTTTAAGTTCAATATTGGTCTAAGGTGCAACTCCCCTGCTCCGGCATGCGCATAATACACCGCCTTTTGATTAAAGGTGTTCATGATCTTAGTAAATGCCGCTATAAATTCTGGTAAATCCTCTAAAGCAACAGCAGTGTCCTCTATACAGGCTACTGCTTTTTTATCTCCAACCATAGCGCCTAAAAGACCCAGTCCGGCGATACGCAACTTTATTGCCTTGTCAATGTCGTCTGCCTTTAAAACCTGAATGTCATAAGCGCGCTTTTGGGTTTCTAAGTCAGCACAAAACGCCTCAACTTGCTGCGCTAAGCCCTGGTGGGTCGCGTCACGTAATTCGCAAAACAACACAGCTTTTGGGCTGTCTTTGACAAAAAAGCGATAAGATTTATACAGTGTATTCTGAGCCGTACAATCCAATACCACGTCATCAATAAGCTCGCAAGTATATAAATCATGCTTCATGGCCGAGACCACATCGAGCATACAATCCTCTAGTGAACTGTACTGCAAAACGACCAAAGCATTTTGCTCAGGAGGCAGGTTATCCAAAGCGATGGTAATAGCTGTAGTCACCATTAGGGTACCTTCACTCCCACAAATAAGTGGCAAAAGATCAAGTGCCGCATGTTGCTGTTCGAAAGCGCTGGATTGACCCGCCAATAAATCCAAGGCATAACCGGTATTGCGCCGGTGAATGCTGGGTTTTGGATAATGATCTAAAATCTCTTGACGTACCTCAGACGGCCGGAGGATTTCAGTGATTTGATCCTTTAATTCTTTGGCAGTGTCGGCGGCAAGGGCGTCATTTTGATGGTGCCCTGGCGGCATTTGATCGAACTCAGCCCCTTTAATTTCAGGCCGGTTAAACGACACTGGACGACCATCGGCCAAAAAAGCCAGTTATGGCCAATACTTTATCCCGAGTTACGCCGTATTTGATAGAGGTTGTACCGCTACTGTTATTGCCCACCATGCCCCCAATGGTACTGCGACTTGAGGTCGACGTATTAGGACCAAAAAACAAGACCATAGGGTTTTAGATATCGATTGAGTTCATCTCGGACCACCCCAGGCTGAACCGTAATGGTTTTTTGCTTCGGATCAAAATCCAGGATTTTATTTAAATGTTTTGAGATGTCAAGGACCATGCCATCACTCACACATTGCCCGGCCAGCGAAGTCCCTGCTGCGCGGGGAGTCACCGAAATTCCTCGTTCATAACACCATTGAAGTACCACCGCAACATCATCATCGGTCTTGGGATAAACTACAGCTTTAGGGCGATTGCGATACACAGAGGCATCAGTGGCATACATCATCAAGTGCAAATCATCCCAATGACAACTGCCTGATAACTTTTGATCTAAATCTTTAAAATCAAATACCTTTTGGGTGCTGAACTCCATGGCTTAAAGTTAACATTTTCATCAGGAGCGATTAAGGGATAATTTGGTTATTTTTACCCCATATGAAACGCATATTTTACCTAGTCGTATTTTTTCTTTTCCCGACAGTCCTTTGGGCTCAGTATGTGCCAGATAATGCTTTAGGGTTGCGCTTTGGCGACAATGGTGGTGTGGGTCCCGAACTCAGCTATCAGCAGGGACTTACCGAATCGTCACGCTATCAGATCGACTTGGGATGGCGGAGTAGTCGACTAGATGAAGGCAATCAACAATTATTCAAACTTAGCGCAGCTTATCAATGGGTAAATCTGTTAGATGGTGATTTTCAATATTACTATGGTGCGGGAACTGGTTTTTTATACCAAAACGTGGATGCTGTTGATTCAGGCGCAGAAGGCTTTAACAGCACAAATCTCTTGTTTTCAGGCATCATTGGAGTAGAATACACCGGCATCAGGGTGTTTTTTGATACACCTTTGATTCAGGGCCTCGACTTAAGGCCTGAATACGGCCTAGGTGGTTACTATAACGAATTAATCTTTGATGTCGCTCTAACCCTACGCTTCGGGTTTTAATATTATCGCCTAATTCCTAAGACAAGCTATCAAAGGCCTGAGGAAATACAATTTAATTCAATTAACCGCGTCGACAGCATGGGCAATAGTGCGCTTGTAAAGCGCCTCGTATTGTGGGACGATCAAGTCAATGGAGAACTTTTGTGCCTGAGCCCGGGCTTGGTCTTTAAATTGATCCAGTGTGTCCTCATCTTTTAAAATAGATAAGGCATTTTTGGCCATGTCCTCTACAGCACCCACATCGGATAAATAACCACTGTGTCCATGCAGATTAACCTCTGGAAGACCACCTACATTAGTTGAGATGACTGGAACACGACAAGCCATTGCCTCTAGGGCTGCCAAACCGAAGCTCTCAATTTCTGAGGGCAGTAAAAACAAATCGGTCAAACAGAGAATTTTGTGCACCTCGTCACTGTTGCCCATAAATTGCACTTTAGACTTCAATCCCTTTTGCTCGATTAAGGCTTTGGCTGGGTCTTTTTCTGGACCATCCCCAACAATTACCAGCCTTGCTGGACATTGGGCCACAACTCGGTCAAATATCTCAATCACATCCATCAGACGCTTCACAGGCCTTAAATTACTCACGTGGGTAATGATACGCTCGTGAGGCTCTGCCATGGCCTCTCGTTCGCAAGGACCATCTTGTTGGCCTAATTTTGATAAATCAATGAAATTCGGAATGACATCAATGGATTTATTTATGGTAAAATGAGTGAGTGTGTCCTGTCTTAAACTTTCAGAAACTGAGGTTACCGCATCACTATTGTTAATGCTAAAGGTCACTGCGGGCTTGTAAAATGGGTGGTTCCCCACAAGCGTAATGTCCGTCCCGTGCAAAGTCGGGACCATAGGGATTTTAATGCCTTCCTCTAAGAGCATTTGCTGGGCCATATATCCTGCATAAGCATGAGGAATCGCATAATGCACATGCAAAAGCTCAATGTTATGCGCTTTCACCACATTGACTAATTTACTGGACAAAGCCAGTTCGTAGGGCTGATATCGAAACAATGGATAATCGGGCACGACAACCTCATGAAAATGAACGTGATGCGATAAAAGAGCCAGTTTTACCGGCTGTTTATAAGTGACAAAATGCACTTGATGCCCCATATCGGCTAGTGCAATGCCGAGTTCTGTGGCCAAAACACCACTACCCCCAAAGGTTGGATAACACACAATCGCAATATTCATAGGCCGAAGTTAACGTTCAGAATTATCCTAACTTGACTATTCCATAATGGCCTCATAAATAGCGGCTTGGATTTTGGTCCTTAAATCACTGCTGATCAGGGCTCGATTTTCTGCAGTAGGATAAGTTCTATTGGACAAAAATACATAAACAACTTCAGCTTCGGGGTCGGCCCATGCAAAAGTTCCCGTAAATCCACTATGCCCAAAACTGGTCATAGACACACAACCACAGGTCGGACCTTCTTCTTCTAGTTGGGGTTTATCAAAGCCCACTCCACGACGTACCTCCTCTTCACAGAAGTAACAGGTATTAAATCGATCCAGTGTGGCTGGTGAAATCCATTGTTGTCCCCCATAACTGCCCTTCCACAGATACATTTGCATCATTTTGGCCACGTCCAGCGCATTGGCAAATAAACCAGCATGACCGCCCACACCACCGAGCATCGCCGCTCCTGGATCATGGACATAGCCATGCACCAACTGCTGACGGAAATAATCATCTTGTTCGGTAGGGACAATTTCGCTTTTATCGACTTTATTCAAAGGAAGGAAATCCATACTCCAAGTCCCCATAGGTCCATAAAACTCATCAAAAGCCAAGGCCTCTAAAGGGCGGTTATTTTTTTGTTCGAGGTATTTCTTGAGCAAATAATACGGTAAGTCACTGTATTTGTAAATCACCTTGGGCAGGAGTTCACTGTCCTTTATCTGCGCAATAATGCTGTCCCGGTAATCCCGACGCATATACAGGTCTTGAGCTACAGGCACATCATAAGTGTAGGTCACAAGCGTATCCTTTTTCAGCCCCAAAGTGTCCGTTAGCAGCGAATCGGCGACAATAGTGGGTGTTGTTCTGTAATATTTGGTAAGGGGTATTCCTGTTATTGAGTCAACCGTCGCCCGATAATAAGGAATCCAAGCCTGAAAACCAGCGTAATGCGAGAGCATACGCAAAAGACTAATGCTATCCTTATTGCTTTGGGCAAACTCAGGCAATAGAGTACCCACAGTGGTTTCCATGCTGAGTTCCCCTTTATCAAAGCCTTCCATGACCAAAGGTAAAGTTCCGAGTATTTTGGTCAGTGAGGCCAAATCATAACGATCCGTAGGGCGTACCTTTTGAAGACTGTCATAAGTATGGTAGCCCGTCGCCCTTTGATAAATCACTTGTCCTTTGCGCGCAATAAGTACTTGAGCCCCTGGAAACATCCCCTCTTCAAGACCCAAATCGATCAAACTATCGACGGCCTTTAATTTTTGTGAAGACACCCCCACTCCCTCTGGGATGCCGTATTTGAGCATTGGCCGCTCTTGAGTCAAAAGCCCTGTGCCTTGCGACCAATGACGCAAATCAACCGGCAGTTGCCCTTGTGCTTTAATCGCCCCAAATATAAGTTCTGCCGCTGCTTTTTGACCAAAAAAACTATTTTGGTAGGCTAGAATCATCCCATCTATGTTACTGATAGATCAATTTGATTCAAAGCATAAGGCTTGGCAAAAAAGTCAGCACCACTTTATGAGATCGGGCAATCTCATGAATCCATACTTTAGTTTGACTTGATAATCTATGCGCTTTCCATGGGTTTTCATTCGACATATGCACCCCGATGATCACGCGGTCATATCCTTCGAGCTGAGTCAAACAATCATCTACAGTGGCAGCATCGATACGATCTATTTTTTTATACTGTAACAACTGCTGATAAAAAACTTCGCCAGAATCTTCACCAAGGCTGACATAGGCGACCTTTTCTTTCTGATTTATGGTCAGCGGCATTAATTGATCATTGTTCTCCAACACGGTAATCGCTGATTCCATCAAAGACAAATGTAGAGCGTCGTCTTCAGCCCGATTCAAATCATTAAAGAGGCCCTCAGTCTTGATCCTCTGAAAATCATGAACCCTGAGTAAATATTTTGCTTTCAATATTTTTTTGATAGAATGACTTAAACGGTCTTCGGTGAGTTTGCTATTGTTAAAGGCCCAAATAAGGCGCTCAATAGTCGCCGGAACATCCTCGGGGATAAGGAGTATATCGTTTCCAGCTTTTAAAGCTTCTAGCGCGATGTCCGTGGGATTCCTAAAATCGGCAACCCCTTTCATATTGAGGGCATCGGTAAATATAAGCCCCTTAAAACCCATCTCTTGTTGCAACAAATCTGTAACCACTCGTTGGGATAACGAGGTGGGCCATCCTCGCTTGCGGGTCAATTTAGGAACATTGAGATGAGCGACCATGACACTCCCCAAGCCTGACTGTATTAAAGGCCCGTACGGATAAAGCTCTACAGATTTTAATCGATCACGATTAAATCCCACTGTAGGCAGTGTTTTATGAGAGTCTTGATCGGTATCGCCGTGCCCCGGGAAATGTTTGGCATTGGCCATGATCCCTGAAGACATCATTCCTGACATAAAGGCCTGAGCAGACTGAGTTACCTGCTTTGGATCCGAGCCAAAAGCCCGATTGCCGATGATTGGATTTTTAGGATTGGTATTTAAATCGACAACTGGAGCAAAGTTTATATGCACCCCCATGCGACGCAGATGCTCCCCAATATGCTTTCCTGTTTTTTGGATCAGTTCTCGATCATTAATCGCTCCAAGAGTCATATTCCACGGAAAAGCATAGGTCGAATCTAAGCGCATGGCCAGCCCCCACTCGGCATCCATAGCCACCAGAAGCGGTATCTGACTTAACTCATTAAAACGATTTAGCCATTGGGCTTGCCTGATTGGGCCCCCTTTAGAAAAAATAACTCCACCGATATGGTATTGGTCGATGAGCGCTTCTAATTTTTTGCGCTTTTCAGGCCCCTCCTGAGAAAATGCATCAATCATTAAGAGCTGTCCCAGCTTTTGTTCCAAACTCATGGTGGCATAAACACTGTCCACCCATTGCTGTTGCTGACCAGGATATTCTGTATCCAGCAACGGATCATTTGGCGTCCAATTTTGGTCCAATATCGAGACCTCAGAGGGATCCTGAGAGGTTTGACTTAGGACCAAACCAGAACCTTGGAAAACAAAAACAATAAAAATGAATAAAAATCGAATCATAAAGTAAGTCATCCCAAACCCGGGTAAAAATCCTAAGGCAAAAAACGGTTGTGCCAACTCTCATGTGCAGGCACCTCCCAGTAATTTTGGTATTCTTCTATAGTATTGACCAGATTGTTAAAAACGATCGTATTTCTTGAAACCGATTTATTTTTGGCCATCTTTTTAAACTCCAGCAGTGGTTTATGGGCGATATGCTTTCCTGTGTAAAAAGTTACATTCATTTTGTCGAGTAAATCTACCCCAAGATCCTCTTGGAGAGATTGAATAAAACGCACTGAAGCGTCGATACTGCATCCAGAGGCCGCTGCTTTATCTTGATTGAGCCCTATGACGATAAAACGATCGTATGGTACATCAAATCCCGCCATTAAATCTGCACCATGGGCCGTCCACTGGGTTAAAAATTCCGCGGTGCGCCGCTTCACTGTGACAACTTCGTCCTCAGAAAGCTTTCTATTAGATGGATAAATCCAGACGCGCGCATGACCGGGTAAACTGTCAAAAGAAACCAACATGTCGTTTAATTTTAATTATAAATCGGCCGCCTTGGCGATAAGCTCCGCAACATCCATGACCGCGACTTTGGCCTCTGCTCCTTTGGCGGTTACCCCATCGGTCATCATGGTATTACAAAACGGACAGCCAGTGGCTACATATGAAGACCCAGTTTCTATGGCCTCTTCCGAGCGTTCTACATTAATATCTTTGTTGCCTTTTTCGGGCTCTTTGAACATCTGCGCTCCTCCAGCCCCACAACACAAACCGCGTGATTTGCATCGCTTCATCTCAATAAGCTCGGATTCCAAAGCAGAAAGCAACTCTCTTGGCGCTTCATATTCTCCGTTTGCACGTCCTAAATAACAAGGATCGTGATAGGTGATTTTTTTACCGCGGAACGTGCCTCCAGAGACTTTTAAACGGCCACTGTCCATGAGGTTTTTCAAAAACTGGGTATGATGCATCACCTGATAATGGCCTCCCAGTCCTGGATACTCATTTTTTAGGGTATTGAAGCAATGCGGACACGTGGTTACGATTTGTCCCACGCGATAACCATTGAGGACCTCAATATTCATCATGGCCTGCATTTGAAACAGAAACTCATTACCAGAACGCTTGGCAGGATCGCCTGTGCAACCTTCCTCTGCGCCTAAAACCGCAAAGGAAACACCACTCGCTTGTAGCAGTTTAGCAAAGGCTTTGGTTATTTTTTTGGCGCGGTCATCAAAACTTCCCGCACAGCCCACCCAGAATAAAACTTCTGGGAGCTTTCCTTGCGCTTGGCACTCGGCCATTGTGGGTACGTTTAATGCCTGTTCCATCACGCCCTTTTAATCGTTAAATACTTGAATCGTGACTTCTTTCTCTACCAAATCGGTGAATTTACCGTTGTAACGGGTGGCTTTAACCAAATGATTGTCAATCCAGTGGTAATTACCCCCACGCGGTTTTCCCATGAGTAAGCTATGGTATAAAAACCCATGTTTTGCCAGCCAATCTTCTGTAACTTTCCGGTGCTCCTCTGTTCTTGAGGTGAAAAAACAAATGATATGTCCTTGTTCGTACAAACGGTTTAATGTTTTTAGGGCATCGGGATATACCTCTGCAGTCGCCATGCGCTCAGGTTCTTCATTGGGGATGTCGTCACAAATTGTGCCGTCTATATCGATTAGATAGTTTTTTATTCCCTCTTCTAAAACAGGGCTCACTGTGTGCCCTTGTTCTTCTTTTTTCTTCAATAAATGATCTGCGTTATTGCTCATTTGTTTTATTCTTATTCATTAATCCAATTGCCTCTATCCTGCTGATTAAACGGCCAGGGGGCTGCATTATTTTCTATGTTACTCATCGTGGCGTTTAGTTCTGAAGGCGCTGCAGATTGCTCCATCACTAAATACTGGCGCATCGACATAATGATCGATACCGGGTCAATACTCACCGGACAGGCCTCAACACAGTCGTTACAAGTCGTACAAGCCCATAATTCCTCAGGCGATATATAATCGCCCAAGAGTTGTTTACTTTCGCCTTCTTTGGGCAGGGCCATGAGACGGTCACGAGTGTCCATCATTATTTTTCGTGGAGAAAGCAATTTTCCGGTTTGATTGGCAGGGCATTCACTGGTACAACGACCACACTCAGTACACATCATGGCATTGAGCAATTGTACTTGACTCAAATCAGTGACATCGCTCGCCCCAAACTTTTCTGGCTCCGAACCCTCGGGTGGTGCAGCATAAGGATCTGCCGAAGGATCCATCATGAGTTTGACCTGCTCGGTAACAGAGTCCAAATTATCAAACTGTCCCGCGACTGAGACCCGACCGTAATAGACATTTGGAAAGGCCAACAGGATGTGCAAATGCTTTGAAAAGTATAAGTAATTCAGAAAGCCTAATATCCCGACAATATGCGCCCACCAACAAATGCGTTCTACCAAATGCATTTGCTCTGGCGACCAGTGTTGCACGAGTGGATAAATCATTCCCGAAATCCAATTGCCCTGGTTCATTTGTTGAAAACTAAGGTCCGTAGCGTTCATCATCAAGAACAGCCCCATTAAGACCATTTCAAAGTATAGAATCAAATTGGCATCCGTTTTGGGCCATCCTTTCATTTCTGGAGACCAAAAACGCTTTAAGCGCAAGGCATTACGCCGCAGCCAAAAGACCACTACAGCCCCAAAGACAAGCACGGCCAAAACTTCGAAGGTTCCGATAAGCACACCATAGAGTGGCCCTATGAATTGAAACACACGATGCGTGCCCAAAAGACCATCGATCACAATCTCTAGCACTTCTATGTTAATGATGATAAAACCCAGATAAACCAATACATGCATCGCCCCCGATACTGGTCTTTTGACGAGTTTGGATTGACCTAATGCGATGTAGAGTACGTTGCGCCAGCGCTCCTTTTTGTTTTGCACGGGCCCCACAGGACGGCCCTTTTTAATCGCTGCGATCAGACGGCGCATATTGTAGGTGAAATAACCCACGCCGGCGGTAAAAACGAGCGCAAATATGATATTTGAAACACTTGGCCAAGTCCCCATCAATCGTTGTTTTTATCGTCTGTATTGTTTTGGGGTTCGTCCTTTCGTCCAAAAAGCGAAAAATGAACATATCGTTTAGGCTGGCTTTTGATGTCTTTGAGCAGATTTTGTGCATCCTCCGTCAAAGTTCTCAGGTCGTTATACAGCCCTTTATCTTGCATCAATGCACCCAGACTTCCCTCACCATCAGCCATTGAATTGGTAATTTTATTCAGAGCGCTTATGGACCCTGAGAGATCCTTGAGCATTTCGGCTATATTTACGGCCGCAATAGAATCGGTAATGGTCTCAAGATTGGATGAAGTTTTAAGTATACTCTTAAAGGCGGCATCCAATTCGTTTTGATTTCGGTCGACCAGAAGATTTAATCCCGTGGCGGTTTGACTGAGTTGGTCCATAGCGATACTGAGGCTTTCCATGCTTCTGCGCAAATTCTCTTTTGATTTTTGATCAAAAACCTGATCGACATCCGAAAGTACAGAATCCACTTTAGTCAGCGTTGAAAGTAAACTTTTCTCAATGGGAGTGAACTTTTCAATCAGCCCATCAATCATGCCCGATTCTAGTTCACCACGCAATGTATCTCCCGAGCGGGCCATGACCGGGTCACCAGACGCAGGCAATACGGCTAAATTATTCCCCCCGATAATGCCTGAAGCATAGATTTTGATCACACTACTTTTGGAAAACTCGAAATCATTTTCAATAACAAAACTGACCAAAATTGCGTCGGCTGAATTATTAGCTAACGACAGTTCTTTAACCCGCCCAACACGCATTCCATTTATAGTAACTGGCGCCCCGGCCTCGAGGCCAACCACATTATCGTAAATGACATAAAACTCTCTTGAGGTTTGGAAGAGTTTGGAGTTTTTCATGTACTGATATCCCAAAATGAATAACAAAATGGAAATGACTGCAAAAACACCGGTTTTTATTTCTCTTGAGTAGCGCAAGGCTTGGATTTTAGGTTATTCACAAATTTAAGGATTATTCAGGGATGCACAGGGGTCATAAACGCCAAAAATTGGTAGTTTATTCACGATTAATTGTTTAAAACTTCGGACACGGACACCCGCTGTTTGTCTTTGAAGGCTACGACATAGGCCTGAGCATAACCACTGGCCTGCGCCTGTCTTTTCAGGCGCTCTGCCTCTGCATAATCCGTGGTATTTCCAAAGTAATAACGATAAAGCTTTCCGTCTTTACTGCGGCTGATATTGCTCAAGGCCTTTGAAATTATACGGTTTTGTCGGCAACTTTTTACCGCTCGCCGCGATTTGAACTTTAAACGAAACACCAGGGTCTACAGCCGAGACCACTGCACCATTTGTATCGGCATCCGGAAGGTTGAGTTGGTTTTGATTGGCATAGTCAATTTCAGACTTGTATTCGAGAATACTGCGCGCGATTTCGCCTGCCATCTCCTTGCGCCCCTTTTTGAATTTAAGTACGGGCCTTCCTTGTTATTGGTCAGAAATCCTAGCTCTATCAATACGCTCGGCATGTACGAGTGATGCAAAACCCAAAACACATCTTGGCGCACACTGCGATCCTTGCGTTTGAGATTGCGCACTAAGTTTTTTTGAATCAGCCCGGCCAATCGAATGCTTTGATCGAGATATTCTTCCTGCATCAAAGTAAGACCGATCAATGATTCGGGTGAAGACGGGTCAAAACCGCTGTAGCGCTCTTGATAATTGTCTTCTAAAAAGATGACCTCATTTTCCTTTTTGGCTGTATTGAGGTTTTTATCGCTTTTGCTGAGTCCCATCACGAAAGTCCCCGCACCATAGGCCTGAGAATTATGCGAATCACAATGTATAGATACAAAAAGGTCTGCATCGGCTTTGTTGGCGATCGGTGCCCGATCGTAAAGTTCAATAAATACGTCTTTTTTCTGGTGTAAATCACCTGAACCCCTTGTTGTTCGAGCAATCGACCCACCTGCATTGATACATCCAGAACAATATCTTTTTCTTTAAAACCGTTGCCCAAATTACCCGGGTCTTTACCTCCATGACCTGGGTCGATCACGACAATAAAGGGCTTGTTTTGCGCCAAAAGTGTCTGAGACACTCCTGCTACAGACATCGTAAACAATGTGGCTAAGCAAAGCTTAAAAATTTTTGAAATTCTAAAGTCATACGTAAGTGCCAAACACATCGTTATTACTGCTGGGATATTAATTCTATTTAATTAAAATTCAAGCCAAAAATTATATGTAATTTTGACCTACAAATACTAAGCCAATTTATAAAAACAACGCCTTTTAGCCTTTGGTTATTCTGTAACTTATTAAAAAAGTTGTTTACAATAATCGTCCGACGTCCTTGCAGCTACGCCCTAACATATTTCGCATTTCTCTGGCCCTAATTTTAGGAGTTTTTGGATTGGCTTATGGACAAAATCCAATCGCCCAAGACACGCTCGTTGTAAGCTCTGAGCAAGAGCCATTGCAAAGCACGACCCAAACGCAAACAATTCAATCCAAGACAGCGCAGGACAGCCTAATGCCGCAATCGGCAGTTAGCGATACTCTTGTCAGCGCCCCTGAGTTTCTTAGAGGATCTTGTCGATTATTACGGAGAGGATTATGTCTACATGGATCAAGAAAACGCCAAGGTATATATGTACAATAAGGCCTTTATGACCTATCAAGACTACCGCATAGACGCCGGAGAAATTATATTGGATTATTCAACAAACGAAGTATACGCGCGTGGCATTGATAGTGCTGGGGTCTACAGTCAACTTCCTGTTTTTGTTCAGGGCAACAATAAGGTTCAACCGGATTCGATTCGATTTAATTTTGAGACTAAGAAGGCTCTGGTCTTTAATTCACGAACCTCACAAAACGACATCAATATGTTGTCGCAGATCACCAAAAAAGAAAATGACTCTGTTTATTTTCTGCGCAATGTAAAATTTACCACCTCTGAGAATGTCGACGACCCCGAGTATTATTTTTACACGCGCAAAGCTAAATTTGTCCCGCAAAAAAAGGTAGTGACGGGCCTCACCAACATGTATATTGCCGATGTGCCTACCCCACTAGGACTGCCTTTTGCCTTTTTCCCGCTGGCTGACACCCGGGCTTCTGGATTTGTGATTCCCAATATCGGGGAAAATAACAATCGTGGGTTTTTCCTTCAAAATGGAGGCTATTATTTTGCACTCAATGATTATGTTGACCTGACTGTTCTCGGGGATTATTACACCAATGGGTCTTATGGTTTGCGTCTGGACAGTGATTATGCACTGAGATACAAATTCCGTGGAAATCTCAGTGTGCGCTATGAAAATCTGATCAATAGTGAGCGTGGGTTTCCAGATTTTACCCAAAGTAGTTTGTACAATATACGATGGCGCCATACACAAGATCCCAAAGTCAATCCGAGTACGCGATTTAGCGCTTCGGTAAACCTAGGAAGTAGCCGATATCTGCAGCAATCCATTAATCAAACCAATAACGCCAGCCAGCTGGTCAATACGCTGAGCTCTTCGGTCTCCTATGCCAAAAGCTTTGATACCGAACCGGCCATACAATTCTCTGCCGCAGCCACACACAGTCAAAACACCCAAACGCAGGTCATCAATATGTCCCTGCCAAACATTAATGCCAGTATTTCACGTATTTTCCCTTTTGCTCCTAAGGACGGCGCCAAAAAAGGAGTGTTTCAAAACATTAACCTACAATACGACGTCACTGCAGAAAACCGCATCACCACTACAGATAGCTTATTTTTTAAACCTGAGATGTTTGAAGGTGCCGAGGCTGGTGCCCGACATTCAATACCCTTGGGCACTAACTTTAAATTATTCAATTACCTCAGCGTTTCTTTGGGCGGTAATTTTCAAGAGACTTGGGTGGGCAAAACGATCAGACGGTCTTATGACCCCGAACTCAATGGCGGGCTTGGCGGCGTTGTTCAGGATACCGTTTCTGGTTTTGACAGTTACCGCACCTATGGGTTCTCTACAGGTTTGGGGACTACTGTTTACGGGACCTTCAATTTTGGTAAGGACAAAAAGATTCAGGCACTTAGGCACGTAATTCGTCCTTCTGTAAGCTACAGCATTAGTCCAGGTTTTGAACAGTATTACGAAGAATATACCATCCCTTCTGCAGACCCAGAAGTCAATGCAGAAGTGCAACAGTACTCTCGCTTTGAAAACACAATCTACGGGGCCCCAGGAAAATTGTACTCCAGCAGCATGAGTTTCGCTTTGAGTAACACTTTGGAGGCCAAGGTGCGCAACCCGGATACCACGGCAACAGAACCCAAAAAGATCGCGCTGCTCAATAACTTTAACCTATCCTCGGCCTACAACATTACGGCCGATTCTCTAAACTGGAGTAATGTTCAGTTTACCGGGAGCATTCCCATTATTAAGAAGTTAGACTTAAACCTCAATGGTTCGCTGGATCCCTATGCCCTTAATGCCAACAATCAGCGCATTAACACCTTTAACATAAACAATGGAGGTAGTTTGTTTCGACTGGTTAACGCTAATATGAGTTTTAACTATTCATTTTCATCTAAAGATTTTGATGGCCGAAAGGATAACGACGATGATGATCTCGACGACCCCAACTTTGACAATGACACCTTTCGCAATGGTGGACGACCAGACGATTTATTTGGGGATGGCCGCGATATCGCAGACTTGCGCGGTGATGAACCGGCCGATAAAGACAAAAAAGAAGAAGACGATAAATGGTATAACAACAGCATCCCTTGGGACTTTAGATTGGCCTATACCGTGACTTATGGCAACCAATTAAGACAGAACGAAATCAGTTCTAACTCGCTGATGATGAGTTCTAATATTACGCTTTCTCCCCGCTGGAGAATCGGTATCTCATCGGGTTACGATTTTAAAAATAAAGGGATTACCCTGACCCAAATGCGCTTCGAAAGGGATTTAGAGAGTTGGATCATGCGCTTTAGTTGGACACCCATCGGGGCCCGTAACACCTCATGGAACTTCTTTATCGGCATCCGCGGCAGCATATTGCGCGATATAAAATACGACAAACGACGAGAGGCAGATCGTCGCCTATAAACAACAAAAGATTTAAAACCATGAAACAAATTATCCATACTGTAGATGCCCCAGCCCCAATAGGTCCATACAGCCAAGCAGTACGCATGGGCAATACAGTGTATACCTCAGGACAAATCGCCATCGACCCAAAGACGGGACAGCTCGTTTCAGGGTCCATTACTGAGGAAACTCATCAGGTCATGCGCAATATGAAAGCAGTACTTGAAGCTGCAGGTTTGAGTTTTGATCAGGTGCTCAAAAGCACAATTTTTATCACCAATATGGATGATTTCGGGACCATCAATGAGGTCTATGCCAGTTATTTTGACGCGGATACGGCACCAGCACGAGAAACCGTACAAGTGGCGCGCTTACCAAAAGATGTTCGCGTAGAAATATCCATGATCGCTGCAGACTAGCTTACAGAGCTTCACGATACAGACGCTTACCAAATAATTTTAGAACTAATTCTTGGAAGGTCTCAAAATCGACGGTATAGGAGGCGCCTGCACCCTGTTCAAATATCTGATCCTCACCAATGAACTGAAGATCTGCTTGACGGTTGAAAAAATTCATGCGCAATGAACCATCGTCATTAACCAACCACTGCACCTGAATGTCTCCGGCCACAGCAGAATCATTAGCGCCTCCTACTGGAACCGCTACTTTCCCATTAATCAGGACTCGTTCAGAGATCTGGGTGCTGATCTGTACCCCAACATTGTATTCGAGTTGCGCATTCAAATCGACTTGACGCGTACCTATGGTCGGCAGTATTTTAAATTTAGAATCGCTATCGGCCAAGAGGTCTGCTACAAGTTTATTCACACGTTCTGTCAGGGTTCCAACGATATTTTGACCGCCCTCCCCTTGAAATGATCCTGTGGCTGCGAGGTAGATGGCTTGAAGTTGCCTTTGCTCGCGTTCATTGAGTTTCACGTTGAGCTCGTCACGTACGGCAGAAGAAACATTGGGAAAATCGAGTTGGAAATCTAACTCTGGTTGCATGATCTGCCCCGATAGATTCAAAAGCACCTCTACATCTACAGTGCTGTTCAGCGATGGATTGTCCAAGAGCGCTGAAGGGTTAACGTCCTCTACAAGATATTTAGCCGTTAAATCTAGTTGGGCCTCGTCTGCTGCACCATTCCAAGTGATTCGACCACCGGGGACCACATCAAGTGTCTTGTCTACGATACCACCGTATTTAAAATCATAATTCCCTTCAATGACGACAAATTCGCCCCACATTTTGAATTTTCCCAAAGTATTGATCTCAATAAACATGAGCCCTGTGCCACGTCCCTTGAATTTTGAGTTATTGACAGGATCCACTAGAATTTCGACCTCGGCCTGATCATTGATGTCCAAATCAAAATTCACCGTAAGTCCCTTTATTTCATCGGGCACATAAGTTAAGCCACTAATTCTGGCTTGTTTTTCCTCTGGAGAAATAAAACGTATGAACGAATCGTCTCCCACTGTGGAAACATCACTGATCGGGATTTTGAATGTCGTGCCTTCTTGGGTGCGCGCAGTAACATCGATAACCAGTTCATCTGCAGGCCCAATTATGGTGGCTCCTCCGCCTATAAACGTTGTCCCGTAGTACAACACCGATTCTTCAGCTGGAGTGTCCAGGGCTAAAAACCGATCGGTATTCATGTCTAAATCTAAGGCCCACTTGCTAAAGTTCTCATGAGTGATACTGCCATTCAGTGTGGCTTGTGTATTGTATTTAAGGTCGGTAAGGCGCGTTGGAGCTATATTAAAGGCGCCATTTGATATGGCAACTTTTGCGTTTTGTTCCACGGCCAAATCGATATTGAGATAAGGGATACGGAGTTTGGTTTTCTTGAGGGTTAAATCACCAGTAAGTGATGGCGCATTATACAAACCTTGTACTCTAGCTCTGCCATCGACACGACCCCTTATGTCACTGAGTACAGTACCTCCAAGCGGGCTCAGCGCTTCAAGGTCAAAATCTCTAAGGCTGAGATTCATGTCTAAATAAGGCTTAGCTTTTTTGAGGTCAATGGCCCCTATGGCTTTAAATTTATTCTTACCCTCTTTGTTTAGTGTGGAATTAATCAAATATTCTGTAAGGTCGTTATTTCCCGTAATTCCAACACTTAGATCGCCCATAGACACCTTATTTATGGCAAAAGACGACAGCAGTAAATTAGAACTTGGAAAGTAGTTTTCTTCGATTTTTTTAAACTGTAAGCGCCCATTGAGCATACCGTCTAATTGCAAATGATCAATACTCGGGAGTATGTGGTCGATATTCACTTGGTCAAAATCCATGACCAAACTCAAGGCGGTTTGGGCATCGCGAAAGCCACTAAAGGTGATGCGTTCGGCATTATTGGAGAGCACCAGAGGGGTCAGCCGAAGTGCGTTGTCCTTACCAATAGTTAACCTGTGGGTTTGGGCCTTATTTTCTTTATTGAATTGCCAAATTTGATCCCCCAAAATAAGCTTGGACGGGTGTAGCCCAATTACCGCATTTCCTATACTGTCTCTGGTTTGAAATAAATCCAGGGCGTAGTCGTCTTGCTTGTTTTTGCCCCCTTTTAACGTAAATTGTGTATTGATGGTATCGGCCAGTGCCCCATTGACCAGACGTAAATCATTGAAATATCTTGATCCGGTATAAATCGAATCAACAGAGACGGCCGAACGATAAAGCTTGTGATCGTTGTCTATGGACAAGTTTACACCACCTAAGTAATTGCCCATGAGCAACAATTCGGGAGCAGAAAAATCTAATGCAAAGTCTTGCGTATTGTCCGTTACCAAACCTTTGATGCGTGTATTTGATCCCAGTTGTAATTCGGGCAGAAACAAATCGACAATCTTGTGGTAGATCTCAAAGTCATAGGACAGGCTTTGATTTGCCGCTACTGGCTCAAGCGAATAATTAACGTAGGTGGTACCAATAGCATTTTGAAACAAATTTGGTACATCAGCCCAATTGAATTGGCCTGACAAACTGCCCTTGACCACCTCAGGAGCATCAATGGTCAGTACTTTTTGTTCTAGACCATTGTCCAATTGCACCGCCAGGTCTTCAAAATAAAAATAGCGTTCCTGAGTTTGGTAAAACGTATTGTCCATCACCAGTGAGCCCGATAACTGATCATAATTCGGGCCATAGGCTTTTGCCTTAAACGCCCCAGAAAATTCTGCTATCGAATCTCTTTGAATAAGCCCTAGAGTATGCAGGTCGGCAAAACCGACTTGAGCTTCTAAATCAAACCGCAGCTGATCTTTATTTTCTTCCCCTTTTAGAAAACCACTGCTCTGAAGATACTGGTCAGAAACGCTCCATGACCATTTTTGAAATGGTGCCACAAGATCAGATTCGAGCTCAATATTACTGTAGGTATACCCCAGATATTGTACGGCATCAAATGTGGCTGAGATCTGAGTATTTAAGCGATCTGTACTCAGTCCACGACCCTTGATATTCACTAGACCAGAGACGCCTCCAAGTGATTTATTGCCGATGAGTCGACCCACCTGAAATCCCTCTAATTCTAGCGCTGCATTGTAAAATGCATATTCGGCAAGGTCAAGATTGCCCAGTTCAAAATTCGTTTTAATCCTGCCAAGAGCACTGCCTAAAGTACCATCAAAAGTCAATACATCACCCTGCAAGCTCAATGCACCGATCATAGAGGTCTTGCCTAATCGTCTCAGTGAGGCCGGTAGGCTCGGTCCGAGGTCTTGAGGCATAAAATCAATCAGATCGTCACGACCACTACTCAGGCGCATATCGCTAATGTCTAAATTAAAAGGACTTGTATTGAGCATGTTTTTGAGGCTGACTTCGCCACGCAAAAAGGACTGCCGGTATTGAAGCTGTGCCTGACTCCAAGTCAAATTATTTAAGGTTCCGTGTATGGCCCCATTAAGTGCAATAAACCCCTTATGGTCAAAGGCATCATACCAAGTATTGATATCGGCAGTGGCCAATTTAGATCCTTGCGTTAAGTCTAATTCTAGATATACTTTATCGGAGAAATTGCTCATGCCCTGCGGATAGGATAGCGATAAATCTCCACGTAAATCGGATAATTGCGGGGTGATGAGCGTCATGTTAGCGATACCCATTGAGGTACTATCGTAGTAATAGTCACCGGAGAGTTTAGATACGCGGAGTCCAAAATTGCTCTCAAAACCCATGGCGCTAATTTTAGCCCCAAGGTCTGGCCCGCTAAGCCTAAAGTCTTTAGCATTGAGAAAAACTTCATTAAAGGCTAAATCCTGCTCTAAGCCTGGATTGTAATCTTTTATTTCTATCCGGGTGTCTTCCAAAGCTAAACGACCCACCAGAAGTACAAAAGAGACCTGATCTTCTGGCTCTTTTGTCTCAGAGGATGGAAACTGCTGCAGAAAATAATCCAAACTGTGGATGGACTCGTCTTCATAAGTGGCAATGCGCAGCAAGGCATCCTGCAAATCAAGTTTTCCGAAGGCCCATCTATTGGCTTCAAGATCCGTCAAGCTCAACACATTAGTGCCCATTTTGGCGGCTTTGATCAAAGTATCTTGATGGTGGTCCATAATTAATACTTGACGCAACTCAAGGACTCCTTTCCAATTGAGCCCAAGGCGTTGAATACTGATGTCTACATCATATTCCTGGTTTATTTTTTCGGTAATGAACTGAGCAAGTGAGGATTGTACTTTTGGAATGCTCAAAGTAATCAGTACCCCAAAGACCAATAACAGCATCAAGAGGGCGAAACGCTTTAATATTTGAATTAGTTTTTTGATCCCTCTTATTGTTTTAAATTTGTTTCAAACAATGGTGCTTGTCACCAACAACCGATTTACATTGAGTAAAGACACCTATATTTTGGCCATTGAATCGTCCTGTGATGATACTGCCGCCGCTGTAATGCATAACGACCGCGTTTTATCTAATGTTGTGGCCAACCAAGAAATTCACCGCGCTTATGGCGGTGTGGTTCCTGAGCTGGCCTCAAGGGCGCATCAGCAAAACATCGTTCCTGTTGTTGATCAGGCGTTACAACAAGCAAATATCGATAAAAATCAGTTAAGTGCCATTGCTTTTACTCAAGGTCCTGGACTGATGGGATCACTTTTGGTCGGCACGAGTTTTGCTAAAAGTTTATCGCTGGGATTAAACATTCCTTTGATTAATGTACACCACATGCACGCCCACATATTGGCACATTTTATACAAGATCCCGAGCAAAAAATACCAGAGTTTCCCTTCATTGCCTTGACCATTAGTGGCGGACACACCCAAATTGTTTTGGTCAAAGATTATTTCGATATGGAAATAATCGGAGAAACTATTGACGATGCCGTTGGTGAAGCCTACGACAAATCTGCCAAAATGCTAGGGCTACCCTACCCTGGTGGTCCTCTTGTAGATCGGTATGCCAAAGAAGGCAACCCAGAGGCGTACAGTTTTCCAAAACCCAAAGTCGATCCGCTGAATTTTAGTTTCAGTGGACTCAAAACCGCTATTCTGTACTTTTTGGAAAAACAAAAAGCTAAGGACCCAGACTTTCTAACCCATGCCATGAAAGACGTTTGTGCGAGTATTCAAAAGACTATTGTGGACTATCTCATGGAAAAATTAGACAATGCAGTAACTCAGACTGGAGTCAATCGTATTGCTATTGGAGGTGGTGTCTCCGCTAATTCTGGGATTCGCGCAGCTCTGGCTCAAGCTGAGTCCGAGCGTGGTTGGCAGACCTACGTGCCAAAATTTGCTTATTGTACCGATAATGCCGCCATGATCGGCATTGTGGGGTATTTAAAATTTTTGGAAGGACACCAGGCCAATCATGACATAGCGGCCAAATCAAGATTGAGTTTTTAGTATGCAAATGTTTCTGCACAGCGGCTTAGAGGCCACCGATAAAGACTTGGTTTTTAGTCCAGAGGAAAGCAAACATTTGATCAAGGTATTGCGCCACAAAGCTGGCGATCAGATCAAAATATCAAATACACGAGGTCTTGTCGCAACTGCTACCATCACACAAGCCAATGCCAAGGCTTGTATGGTGCGCATTGACGATAGTCTGCAACATCCAGCCCCAAAAACCGATATCCATATTGCCATCGCCCCAACCAAACAAATGGATCGATTGGAATGGTTTGTGGAGAAAGCCACAGAGCTCGGGGTATCACGCATTAGTCCCATCATTTGTGCCCACAGCGAGCGAAAAACACTGCGTATCGATCGACTCGAAAAAAGACGAGACGCCGCAGTTAAACAATCCCTAAGTTATTATGGTGTTGTTATTGACCCTGAGCAATCTATCACAGATTTTTTAAACCAAAACTTTAGCGGTATTGATTGTTATATTGCTCATTGTAATGATGAGATTCCTGAGCATTTAATTAAGGTTCAGGCTCAGCAAAACAAGGCCTTAGTCCTTATTGGACCTGAAGGTGATTTTAGCCCGGAGGAAGTAAACATGGCTTTGGGCAAAGGATTTAAACCGGTCTCTCTCGGCGAGCAACGTCTGCGCACCGAAACGGCAGGAATCGCTGCAGTACAAATCCTTAGTCTAAAAACGATTCTACAGATTGGTGATATTTTTTAATATTAGCGTTATGAGGTCCACGATTAGTTTATTTTTTGTTTTGCTCATGAATCTATGTGCTCAGGGACAAAGCTTGGGTATTTTAAAATATTCCGGTGGTGGGGATTGGTACAGTAATCCCACTGCTCTGCCCCAACTGATTGAGTTTTGTAATGAGTCTCTAGGCACCAGTATAGAGTCCCAAGTGAAAACTGTTTCATTGAGCAACGATGAAATTTTTGACTTGCCTTGGATTCACATGACCGGACACGGCAATGTCTATTTTTCTGAGTCAGAAATCGAAACGCTCAGGGAATATCTGGCTGCCGGTGGATTTTTGCATATCGATGATAATTATGGGATGGACCCCTACATTAGACCGATTCTCAGCGACTTATTTTCAGACGCCCCGCTTACCGAGTTACCTGTGACACACCCTATTTTTAATCAGGTTTATGCATTTCCCCAAGGCTTGCCCAAAATTCACGAGCATGACAACCAGCGCCCTCAGGCTTTTGGCATCACACTAGAAGGACGATTAGCCCTTTTGTATACCTTCGAGTCAGATTTAAGTGATGGTTGGGAAGATCCACGCGTACACAATGACCCCGAGTCTGTGCGACAAAATGCCTTGCAAATGGGCGCCAATATGATTCACTACGTATTTTCAAATTAATGGCGCAGGACCAGAAATCAAAGGCTCAAAGGCAAAAATCAAGCGATGAAAACAAAACTTCAAAGGCTCCAGAGCAGACCGCAATAAATCCTTTACTGTTAAACCCTGAGATTCAGCAGTGGATTCGTCAAACTACAGCCACACTCGAAGAAATCGCTTTCGCCCCACTACCCTTTGCCGGCGTGCTTCGGCAAGAACTCTTGCAACAAGTAGAGGGATATCGCAAAACAGCTGAAAAATTACCCCGGTGGTCGGAAATATCCGGCTTGCTTTTTCCGGCTAAAATATCGCTCGAGCAATGCTCCTCTGAGACTACGGCGACACTATAAGGCAGCGATTGTCGCGCGCCACTTTGGGGGCGATCTACAATCGAAAGAGTCAAGGCAGGTACACGGCAAACTAATCGCAGACATTACGGGGGGCTTTGGCGTCGATGCCTATTATCTAGCCCAAAGTGGCGCACGGGTCCATCACTTTGAACTCGATGAATTGCTCTCTGACGTTGTAAGGCACAACATGGCGCAACTCAAAGCAAACGTCATTTGCCATCATGGAGACGGCCTGAAGGGACTACAGGAGCTTAAGCAGGGGGCGCAGCTGGACGATTTAAAACAGCCCCTGGATTTAATCTATTTGGATCCAGCCCGACGTGATACCCAAAAAAACAAGGTCTTTAGGCTCGAGGACTGCACGCCAGATATTTTGACCCACTTGGATCATCTGCTTGAATACAGCCCAAATATCTTGCTTAAAACATCGCCGATGCTCGATTTACAATTGGGACTAAGGCAGCTTAAAAAGGTCACTGAAATTCACGTGGTGGCTGTAAACAATGAGGTCAAAGAGATTTTGTGGTTCATAAGCCGCAGCGCTGGGCAAATGGGCAAAAATCAAGACGCTCAAGACGACAAAAGTCGAGGCACTCAGGAGGTAACCGCCCATGAAAATCCAAAAGTATACGCCGTAAATCTCAGCCCGAAGTCCTCGGCTTTAGGCTCAAAATCCGCTCAAAACAACGAAATTTTTGAGTTCATCTGGAATCAACGGGAGTCAAGTAAATACAGTGCTCCCTGGCCTACATATATGAACCCAACGGCCCACTTAGAAAAATTGGGCAGTATGCTGCGCTCACCCAGCGCCTTCCCGTGGTGCGCATTGGTCCCAATGCTCATCTTTTTACCGCAGAGCAATTCATGGATTTTCCTGGCCGTATCTTTGAGGTACTCGAAAAATGGTCCTTTACTAAACCTCAAATGAAGCATTTTAAAGGCCAGAAATACAACATCACAACTCGGGATTTCCCACTCACTGTGGCTAAAATTCGAGCCACATGGCAAATAAAAGATGGCGGAGATGAATATTTGTTTTTCACTACCGATTCAGACGGCCAAAAATGGATTATCTTGTGTCGTAAACCTCAATAAAACATAAATCATGCGCTTTAGAATCAAACCCTTATTAAGCCATTGGATCAATGCCTCGGCCCATTTTGTATTAATTGTATTCTTGATTCTAGCCACAGGTCCTCTAGAGGCTCAAAATCAGAAAGCCAATAAGGCGGTCCCTATTTTCAAAGATGGTCTTGCGCAAGTTGTTGAGGAATTTTCGGATCAAAGCCAGTGGATTCGCCATGATCTTTGGGTCGAAACGGAGTTTGACTCGGACCTAGATGGTGATCTTGACCGCATGCATGTTTCTGTGACACGGCCAAAGCAGACCGAGACTCAGGGACTTAAGTTACCGGTGATTTATGTAACAAGCCCTTATTTCGCTGGAGTTGCTGGAGATGTTCCCTGGTTCTTTTGGGATGTTCATCAGGAACTCGGGGAAGATTCACCACCACATATTCACCCCGAGGTAAAACGTCGAGGCAAACGTCCTATAATTTCAAATTCCCATATCAAAACATGGGTGCCTCGAGGATTTATCGTGGTGCACTCCTCCTCTCCCGGAACTGGTTTGTCCCAAGGCGCCCCAACCGTGGGCGGCATAAATGAATCTTTGGCCCCAAAGGCAGTGATCGATTGGCTTTGCGGTCGCGCTCCTGGTTTTGACGCCCCAAAAGGGGGTACGCCTGTGTCCGCATATTGGTCTACAGGCAAGGTAGGCATGACAGGAACCTCTTACAACGGTACATTGCCTTTGGCCGCAGCCACCACAGGCGTAGAAGGTCTTGAAGTCATCATTCCCATCGCTCCAAACACCTCATACTACCATTACTATCGCTCCAACGGACTGGTGCGCTCTCCAGGGGGGTACCTAGGCGAAGACATTGATGTCTTATACGATTTTATCCATAGCGGTGACCCCGAAAAAAGAGCGAGGAACAATGCCCGCGTGCGTGACAGCATCATGGCACTGGGCATGGACCGAAAAACGGGTGATTACAATGACTTTTGGGCCAGTCGCGATTATTTAAATCAAATGGCGCCTATGACGGCTGCACTACTCATGGCCCATGGCTTTAACGATTGGAATGTCATGCCCGAGCACAGCTATCGCATATATGACCGCGCACGCAGCATGGGCCTAGATCATCAAATTTTTTATCATCAAAATGGCCATGGCGGTCCACCCCGCTTTGGATGATGAATCAATGGTTCAGCCACTACCTTCACGGGGTAGACAACACCGCTGGCACTGGACCCAAATCATGGATTGTCCGCGAATCAGATCCCATGGATGAACCTACGCCCTATCCCGATTACCCCCATCCTGAAACTCAGGAGGTCACACTTTATCCTCATCTGGGAGGAAACACTCTTGGTTCTCTGGATCTTGAGGCCAATACCGAATCTCTTTTGGAGCAACTCACAGATGATTATCATTTCACGGCGGCTGATTTAGCCCAGGCAGAATCTTCTGAGCATCGCTTAATCTATGCCACGCCACCATTAAAACAACCCCTTCATCTTTCTGGGATTCCTAAAATTAGCCTAAAACTTGCCTCAAGTAAACCGGCGATTAATCTTTCCGTTTATTTGGTTTCCTTGCCATGGAATCCAGATAAAAAAGCGTCCATAACGGACAACATCATTACTCGGGGTTGGGCGGATCCACAAAACACGTCGTTGCGCGAAAGTACTCGGCTTATTCCAGGAGAATTTGTTGAAGTTTCCTTTGAGTTGATGCCCGATGATCAAGTTATCCCTAAAGGGGCACAAATCGGTCTAATGATCTTTTCTTCAGATGCTGAATTTACTTTGAGGCCAAAACCTGGAACAAAAATGACTGTAGATTTGAACGGCACAAAATTGACCATTCCAGTGGTGGGTGGGCCTCGAGCCTTCAAGGCTAGTTTTGAATAAGAAAAGACTATCGTAAATTCAAGTTTATTGATTCAGATTTGTTGTTAAATTCCTAACTGAAACCCGATATTTGCGGCGTCTAAAAAAATGGGGTGCGCAACTTAGTCTTTTTGCTAGTTTTCTTTTGGTTTTCAAATGCTTTAATGGCTCAAAATAAAGTCATTAAGGTCGATTCGACTACCGCCCAAGAGCTTGATGCGGTCTTGGTTTCTGCCACAAGAACCCAGCGTCAAATGTCTTCTCTACCGATGCCTACCCAATTTATCCCTCAAAAGAAATTGAGGCGATCAATGCCGATTCGACTTACGGACCTGCTTGACGAGCAAACTGGACTGATCACCGTATCCGATTTTGGCGGTGGTCAAGGGGTGCAAATGCAAGGTTTAGACAGCCAATACACCTTAGTGATGATTGATGGGGTCCCGCTGATTGGTCGCTCTGCAGGAACTTTAGATTTGAGTCGCGTCACTGTGGGCAATATCAAAGCAAATTGAAATTGTCCGTGGTGCCTCCTCAAGTCTTTATGGGAATGAAGCCCTAGGTGGGGTGATCAATATCATTACTCAGAACCCACGTCCTGGCCAACGAACACGTATCGATTATCGCGGGGGAGCTTTAACACCCACGACATTCGCGCACAATACACCGACAACAATCGAGTGGATCAGTGGTCTATATTTCTAAATCGACTGTCTTCAGGGGGTTATGACTTAGTCGAAACCGATGACCTGCGCACCGTAGAACCTTATACTAATTATACGGCTCAGGTCAAGTATCAAGGTGATTTAAACCCTCTGACCAAAATGAAAATATCTGGGCGCTATTACCATCAAAATCAGGATTACACGGCCAGCAGTACGCTTTCTGGCGCTAGCGACATCAATGAGTTTAACACCACGCTGCATCTATCGCGCAATCCGCTAGAGCATTGGACTCAAGAATTCGAATGGTACACCACCCGCTATATGGCCTCCGAATTTTTAAACAATCCTGACGGAAGTTCTTTCAATGAGAGTGATTTCGATCAGTGGTTCAGTCGTCCTGAATTGCGATTGACCCGAGCCTCAGACAGCTCAGGTACTTGGATCGCGGGACTTGGTCTTACCTATGAACAACTCAAGCGCACCGATTTCTTTGGCACTCCTGAGTTTTATGCCCCTTATGCCTATATACAATACGAGGATCAGCTCACAAAAAAAATAAATATCGTTGCAGGTTCAAGCTATGATCTGCACAGCGCCTACACCTCACAGTTCAGTCCCAAACTGGCTGCGCGCTATGTATTAAACGACAAAATCAGCATTAAGTCGTCTATGGGCTATGGGTTTAAAACCCCAGATTTCAGACAATTGTATTTTGATTTTACCAATACTACCGCGGGCTACACTGTATTGGGATATAATGCCGTAGCGGTGCGTCTTCCTGAGCTTCAAGCCGCAGGAAATATTTTAAACATTACAGTACCACTAGAGAGTTTTGATGAGCCTTTGCGTCCGGAGCGTTCACTGGCCCTAAATCTAGGGATTGATATAAAGTTTTCGACTAAAGTCAAATGGAATGTCAATCTGTTTAAAAATGACATCAAGGACCTGATCGATACGCGCGTTATTGCTCAGAAAACCAATGGCCAAAACGTTTTTAGTTATTACAATGTAAACCAAGTCTTTACGCAAGGACTTGGAACTGACTTTACCGCCCGAATCAATCCCAGCCTAAAATTCAGCATGGGTTATCAATACCTTATTGCCAAGGACAAAGAGGCGCAAAAAGCCTTTGACAACGGGGAGGTTTTTGGACGATTGAGTCCGAGCAGTCCCGTATTTCGCTTGAAGTCGGATGATTATCTGGGTCTTGTAAATCGCTCAAGACACACACCTAACGCCAAGATGTATTTTGATTTACCTTGGTGGGACATAGACGGCACTGTGCGAGCCACCTACCGAAGTGCTTTTGGACTTTTTGACACCAATGGCAACAGCTATTTAGACAAGTATGATGATTTAGTGGCGCCTTTTGCCATATTTGTTTTTAGCCTGAATACGCCTCTCGGTGAAAAATTCCGCATCGGTGCCGGTATTGACAACATCATGGATTATACGGACCCAGGACGATTGACCAATCTACCTGGAAGATTGATTTATGCCTCCCTAACTTTTAAAACAAAATAACGCTATGAAAAAACAAATTCTTTTATCCTTTGGCCTTGCTGGTCTTCTTACTTTTTTCTCATGCAGCAAAGAAGATAGCGATACACCTCAAAATACCGATAACGACGCTATCCTTGTGAGCAATCTACATGCGCCACAAGACACAGATTACACCCAAAATCCACCGGTGGCCTCTGGACCTTTTGTCAAATTTGACTTTAGCACTGGCGCCATCACCACAAGCGATACAGATTGGGATATCGCCTTTCGTGGCACCAGTATTCTTGTAAACGGTGGAAGCAGCAGTGGGATTATCGATGCCCCAGAGCGTAACGGCAATGCGGGCGCCTATATCGTCGATGGTATTTTTGATGAAATCAGCAATATTAATACAGGTGCCTTTGCTCAAGACGGCCCTGATGGATTAGCCATACCCACAGGATCGGGTAACGGCTGGTACACTTATGATGGTAGTCAATTAACCATACGTCCCATTCCTGGCAAGGTAATAGTGCTACGCACAGCAGACGACAAATACGCCAAGGTTGAAATTCTGAGTTACTACAAAGATGCCCCCGAGGTCATTACTGATCAAATCGCCTTAAACGATTTGCGCTATTACACCTTTAATTACGTCTATCAAGACGATGTGAATGCCACTGGGTTTTAAGAAGTATCAAATGATGTTCCAATGAGCGCTTTAAGATTCCTTTGAAGCGCTTTTTTTTGTTTAGAACTACCCATACAGACATTTTCAAGGCATTAAATATTGTTTATTTCAATTTGCAATTAAGTAAAAGAATTTTGTAAATTGGTCCAAACCAAAACCAATAAACATGAAAAAACTATTAATCCTTAGCGTGCTCGTTTCTTTATACGGATGTTCAGCTGGACTTTCGGAAGACGAGGTACGTGAATTTGCCATCAGTCATATCGAAAATCAAATCGGTTTAGAAGAGGCAGTGCCTGGATATCTTGCAGGCATTTCAGAAACGGCTAAAATTTGGAATAACCCATTTTGGAAAAATACACCAAGAACAGTGAATTTTGACAATCTAGATGGTCGTGTCTTCTACGAAGATTCAATAAAAGTCACCCTACACGATGTATATCTTTTAGGTAATCATGCCAATGTCATGGGGACCATTGAATGGTTCGTTATGGGCACCAACACGTTTTATCGAAATTTCTCTGGTATTGTCACTAAAAACGACGGACAAATGCAATGGGAGCGTTTTGTCGGTGTAGACAACTCGGCTGGTTCGGCTGGATTTGTATGGCCAACTACTGAAATCGAGGGCTGTAATCGTGCCTTCCGTGACATGCGCATGGCCATGATGAATCTTGATAACGAGCGTGCTTTGGCCCTCTCTGATTCGTTGGTAGATGTGGATCCTAATTGGGCAACAGCACACCTAGGTCAAATGCATTATTATTGGTTTAAACGAGATAAAGATAATTTTATGGCCGCCAAAGAAGCCGCAATGTCTAAAATTGATAATGCCTCTCGTGCGGAAGCACATTTAATTAAATCTTATGACTTAGATCGTGACACACGCCTTTCGGAGTTGCGCAGTGCCATGATGTTTGCCCCGGTTGATCCAATGGTTCGCGTGTGGTACGCGTTTAACGAACAGGATAAAGAGCTGGCTAAAGATGTGGTTCAAGTCGCTTGGAACCGCTTACCTCAAAACGGTGCGGTAAATAATATGATGGGCTATATCTATATGGACTTGGAAGATATGGACAAAGCACAACTACACTTTGAACTTTTCATGCGCGCTAATCCCGATGTAACCAATGCCTACGATTCATATGGTGACTTTTATGCCGAACTTGGAGACAATGAAAAGGCTAAAGAAATGTATATGATGGCTTATGCCAAGGATTCCACTTGGACTGCCTCGAAAGAAAAAGCTGAGGCCTTAGAGTAGTAAGCTTTTGGTGATTATTTTTTTCGATTAAACCCGCTATTCTGGCGGGTTTTTATTATTTCGAGCGCGGTATGACGTGAGTTTCTAAAATCTGCTTTTTTCCTTTTTGTACCTGTGGTGTTTTGCGGTAGGACCAAATTTTATCGCGAGCGGATTTAGCGCTTTGAGTTAAATCCACAATAGGCGTGGGATAATCTTTACCCAAAGTAAAGCCATACATGGCCTGTTCTAATTCGGAAAGTTGCCATGGGGCGTGCACTAAATCGCCCGGTAAATTACGCAGTTCTGGCACCCATTTTTTAATAAACACCCCCTCTGGGTCATGTTTGAGGCTGTTGGTTTCGGGATTGTACATGCGGATGGTATTGACTCCAGTAGTCCCAGCCTGCATTTGAAACTGGGGATAATGAATACCAGGGTCGTAGTCCAAAAATAACTGCGCCAGATGATAAACTCCTTGCCGCCAATCATGATCAAGATTATAGACCAAAAAGGACACCAACATTGCCCGCATTCTAAAGTTGATCCAACCTGTAGCTTTTAGCGCGCGCATATTGGCATCCACCAGAGGAATCCCAGTCCGCCCCTGTTTCCAAGCGACCAAATATTCTGGGTTGTTCTCGTGGGGCATAGACTCAAAACCAGGGTTGATACAATGGGTCTCGTAATCGCACTGAACCTCAAACTTTTGGATAAAATGACAATGCCACCTGAGCCGTGTTAGCATCCCTGCAAAGGCCCGTTTATTACGTGCTTTATTGGGATGGGTATATATGTATTGGTAAACTTGACGCACACTAAGGTTACCCCAGGCGATATAAGGCGAAAGCCGACTGCAACTGACCCTACTCTGCTCTGGCTTAGAAATATGGCGCGCATAATTCGCCCCACGATCCTTGGCGAAGCTTTTTAAGTACTGCCAAGCGCGCGATTGTCCTGGGGGCTGCATTTGTGCAGGGTTATCCTCAAAGATTGCGGCCCTTGGTCAGATAAACTTTGGTCTGATAGACCATGGTCTACTAAATTCGATAAAATTCAAATTTCTCAAAGCGGAAATCCTAGACAAAACCTCAGGGTCTTGCATTGTAAATTTATTGTTAATGATCGGCCCAGACATGGTGGTATACCAATCTTTGACCCAATTCTTGCGATGACTCAGGCCCGCGTTGTACGCCGTTTTGTTGAAATTCGCACCATTGCACCCCATAGATTTTGCACCAATGCGCCACCGATTTATCGCGTTCCCAAGTGACTTGAACCCCACTTTCCTGGTAGGAATAAATATTCTTGATATCAAAAAGCGACCACAACTGTTTCAATACGACACCACTAGGTGCGTAAAACACTTGAACTGGCCGGCCATAAAGGCTCTAGAATCTTGTTCATGTCTTTTAAAGAGCCATGTATAAAATTCAGATGTCTTGGGCTTGTATCGGAATGCGCGATTAATTCTGGATCAAAAATATAAATCGGTAGGTAGGGGATTTTCTGCTGTTCTGCGGCTTGGAATCCTGCGTGGTCTTGGGTGCGCAAGTCGCGTTTTATCCATACCAAATTAATGGCTGGACGCGAGTTTAACTCTACAACCGCATTGTTTTTCATAGCCTTACAAAAATCGTCCTTTTATCTAAAAGAATAAAATATGATAACCTAAAAATTTAGTAACTTGCAAAAAACAATTTAATTCAAAACAAATGAAACATTTATTTCTATTAACCGCATTCTTTCTCACTACAAATTTATCAATGGCACAAGAGGGTGTTATTGTTACCATGCATGCCGCTCTTGTCGAGGGAGACTTGCAAGCCTTTGAGGAGGTCGAAAGTAAGTACATGAAGAAAGTCGCACAACACGCCGCAGAAAAAGGCGACATTCTGGCCTGGAATCTGCTCAAGTCTGTACGTTTAGACGGCATTAATGACGAGGAGCAGTACAACTATATGTTCGTCCAAAGCAATAAAACTGTCGAAGACATTTTAGATCCAAAAAATATGTTTTGGAATCTTGCCGATAGTGTCTTGACAGAGAAGGAACAAGCTGAAGTTGCCGCTCTACGGGAAAAATTCACTTGGACCAAGGACGTACATGTAGTATATCGAATCGATTCTGGGCTGTGGATGGCTAACGACCCTTCGGACTATGAAGGATCTGCGATTCAGTTTAATTTTGCCAAACCAAAAGATACGCCTGCATTTTTAGCAGAGAACGCCTCATTGTGGAAACCATTTTTTAAAGAAAACGGTGCTAAAATGAATATGTTGTCGTGGGGTACGGGGCAAAAAATTCATCCGACTGGCGACGAATGGGCTAGCGTTATGACATGGGATATGTTCTCTTCCCTGGCTGATTTATTCAAATATAGATTAGGTGATGGTGTGGATTATCCTGTTGACCAATCCAATATGGGAGAAATTAATCCAGATGGCTTTTATCAAGTAGCTACCTGGTATTGGCTAGCCGGCGCATCGGCGAATTAAGGTCTTGTCCATGACAGGGCTCATGGCAACAATATTCAAAAAGGGAGGTTTAACGGCCTCCTTTTTTTATGCGATGTATTCTCAGTTGATCGATAAGAAAATTAATCAAATCAATTATCTTAGAGCTCAGCTTACAGATCATGTCAGTAAACAACCTTAGACTGAATTGGATTGATCAGGCCAGAGGTCTGGCCATTTTTATGGTGGTCTACGGCCACAACTTCCCAAGTATTGAGCCCTATATCTACAGCGTTCATGTGCCTTTGTTTTTTCTGATCTCAGGAGTATTTCAGTCCTCATTCGTGCGCAATGATCAAATCAAACGGCGGGCCAAACAACTGCTGACCCCCTATTTCTTTTGGGCTTCAGCGCTTTTCTTGTTTTGGTGGGCTGTAGGGCGAAAGTTTGGTAAAAGCAGTACCCAAGATTTATCCGTGTGGGATAATTTCACTGGTATTTTTTATGCCCAAGGCGGACCTGAATTCATGGACTGGGGCATTCCAATGTGGTTTTTGCCCTGTATCTTTTTGGTGTTTCTGAGCCATAGCCTTATCACACGTTTTGTCACAACCAAATCGAAAAATGTTTTAATCCTGCTACTAGGCACACTTGGTATATTTTGGGCGAAAACCATGCACATCCACTTGCCCTGGAGCATCGATGTGGCCTTAGTGGCTCTGCTGTTTTATCACTTAGGGTTTTTGCTTAAAGACATATTAAAGGAACATCCTTATTCGAACAATTGGTGGATCATCGCTCTGCTTTTTGGGGTGCACATTACTGGATTTTATTTGAATCCCGAAAAAGTCGATATGTACCGCTCTATTTACGGAGCGCCGCTTATGTTTTTGATTAGTGGCGCCTCAGGAGCTTTGGCCTATATTCTTTTGTTTAAAAATTTGGCCACTCTAGGCATTGGAAAACTCTTTAAACCGCTGGTTTATCTCGGGCAAAATACAGTAGTAATTTTAGCGACGCACCTGCGCATGCTGACCGTGATTAAAGCCTTTTACTCGTAGCCATGGGCTGGAGCGTGTTTGAATTTTCAGAACTCGAGAAATTTGTTTTGGCCTGGATTCAAATCGGACTTTTGGTCCCACTGATTTATTTGATCAATCGGTATGCCCCGATTTTAAATGGAAAAAATGCGTCTCGATAAATCAAACTTGTCATTTTTTATTGGCCTTAATGTCCTGGTGGTCGGACTCATTACGGGCGCATCCTATTATCACATACCCTTGCAAGGTGGTAAAGACACTATAGTCTATCTGATTCATTTATGTCTCATTACAAGTTACCGTAGCGGGGCTACTCCATGTCCTGAGCCTTAGTCGGCTAATTTTTAACTGGATCCTCTGCCCGCTGCTGTTTATTTACGCTGGATTTGCGTTTTGGGGCTACAGTCAAGATATTTCCATTACCCCGCACCTGATCCAAGCCATACTTGAGACTAAAGCCGACATTGCGGTGGATCTGATTAACCTACCCTTTGTGCTTTATTTAGGCTTTACCGCACTTTTGCTTTATGGGATGGCTCGTTGGCGCGCGCGTCTGAAATCCCTAAAAATTAGGTCACTGAACACCTTTGTAGCGCTTATGTGCTTGGGACTCTACCCTACTTTGGAGACGTTACGTCCTGGTAGTTTACAAAACCGTCTTCCTTATAACCTAGTTTATGCTTTGGCAGACTATGGACAGCAGCCCAGTTTAAAACTCAATTTAAATCCTGAGGTTGAGCTAATTAAATACCATGATTCACTTTTGGTAGTTTTGGTGGTTGGCGAAAGCGTACGCGCAGATCATTTGTCCATAAACGGCTATCAGCGTGAAACGACCCCAAAACTCAAGGCCACACAGGGACTTTTGACCTTTCCGAAGATCAGTACGACCCATACCTATACCGGGGCAAGCCTGCCTCAAATACTAACAGATCAGGGACAAGAGCGTAAAGACGAGGTTTACACCTCGATTTATTCTGTGCTCAACAAGGCCAATTTCAATACCTATTGGATCGGGAATCAAACCCTTGAGAATTCCTATGCGCCGGTAGTCAAAACAAACGATTCTGTGCGGCTAATCGATGCCTTTAAAAGTGTATTTAGTTTTGATAAACGCAAGGATGCAGCGCTACTCGGGCCTTTTGATGAGATTATCCCGAGACAGTCGCGATCGGTAATCAGTCTGCACATGATCGGAAGCCACTGGTGGTACGAGGACCGCTATACCCAGCAACAGCGCAAATTTACTCCAGTAATCGACTCTAAATACATACCCTCGCTCAGTGCTGAACAAATGATCAACTCCTATGACAATACCCTGGTTTATTTAGATGATTTTCTGGCCCAAGTCATTGAAAAACTTGAACGCACGCCGATCCCATCGGTGATGGTATATATCTCGGATCATGGAGAACAGCTGGGTGAAAACGGGAAGTGGCTGCACGCTCAAGCAGGAGAGGCGGCAAAAAACCCAGCTTATTTGATGTGGTTTTCTCAAGATTTTCGACGAAAAAACCCTGAGACCGTCGAATATTTTACTGAAGCCACAAAACAAAAATCTACGACAGATCGCGTATTTTACGATCTTTTGCTGGTCAGCGGTTTAAAATACATCCCTAACTAATTATAATGTAATAATATTTCAGACTCAATGCAAAATTGCCTAGAGTGTAATACTCCGTATGCCAATGCGATGGACCTCCAAAGCCGGTTAAAGCCAGAACCAAAGTCAAAAAAACAGACTTGTAGAAGGCGGTCATAACATCAGTTGTAAAATGGACGGATTTGGCGCGGTGGGCCTAAAATCTGAATTTGCCAAAAAGGCATAATTCATTTTATCGTTTTTTTTGGTAGAATACCCATGAGCGTATTGCTCATTTAGAAAAAATTGTACATTTATCTCGCTAAACTGCACAATCTAGCATCATGAAGAAAAACATGGGTACTGCGGACAAAACAATCCGCATCCTTTTGGCTTTGACTTTTATCTTTCTTTACGCCTACGAGTACATTACAGGCATTCTCGGAATGGTACTGATGTTCGTAACTCTATTTTTTAATCTCAGCAGCATCACGGGCTATTGTCCGCTTTATGGTGTATTGGGTATCAATACGAATAAAGCAAAAGAAAACTAACTACATCTCCGCAAACAGATTACCTAGTCCATCTTTAAACTGAAACCCTTCTAGGGTTCTATATTTATTGAGTTTTTTGTGGACCTCTAGACCCCAGAGCAAAAACTCCATCATAAAGTACTTGTCCTCTGGCGCACAATCACTTTGAAATTCATCGACTAGATCCTCGAGACGCGGTACAGAACGCAGTGTGTCCTTATAGACATCCTCTGGAAGACCATCTTCTAAAAACAAATCGTTATCGCTGTAAAACCAGCCTAACAAACGATCGTAGGGGCCCTCGGCGTCTTTGCGCTCGAGTTTTTTAATCTCTGGGAAATACTTCGGGAATAGGGTTTTTACGGCTTGATTGATCAGGTGCAGTGAAATCTGCTCGGCCCCCTCCTGCTCTCCTTCGTAAACCAGCTCTACTTTACCATTGATGGCAGCGATGATCCCTAAAAAGTCAGACATGCGCAGGGTGGTCTTGTCTTGGGCATTGATCAGCATGCGGCGCTCAGCCGTACTGATGAGATTCTCAAAAGCAGTGATGCTCATACGGGCACTCACCCCACTTTTGGCATCAATATATTCACTGCGTCGGGCTTCAAATCCGATTTGCTCTAAGATATCGCGCACCAACTCTGGGATATGGATGTTTTGATCGGCCTCTCGAGGCTTTACCTCTTGCTGGGTAATGGCTTTGGCTACGGTCAAAGAATGCGGATAATGCGTCAGAATTTGCGATCCAATACGGTCTTTGAGCGGGGTCACGATACTCCCACGGTTTGTATAGTCCTCTGGGTTTGCGGTAAAGACAAACTGCGCTTCTATAGGCAGACGCAGTTTAAACCCACGAATCTGGATTTCTTTTCTTGAAGTATCCCAAAAAGCGCCACTTGAATGCGCGCTTGTAAATCAGGGAGTTCGTTCAATACAAAAATACAGCGATGCGCCCGCGGAATCATCCCAAAATGGATCACACGCTCATCGGCATAAGACAATTTTAGATTGGCCGCCTTAATCGGATCCACATCCCCGATCAAATCGGCTACGGTTACATCTGGGGTGGCTAGTTTTTCAAAAAAACGGTCATCGCGGTGTAGCCAAGTCACAGGAGTATCGTCTCCATGCTCAGCGATTAGGGCTTTGGCCTGATAACTGATTGGGCTGAGCGGGTCATCGTTAATCTCAGAGCCTTCCACTACAGGTACCCACTCATCGAGCAGGCCCGTCATTTTGCGTGCCAAACGCGTTTTGGCCTGGCCGCGTAGCCCTAAGAGATTAATACTGTGTCCCGAGAGCAAAGCGCGCTCCACATCGGGAATCACCGTATGCTCGTACCCCAACAACCCTTCAAAAGTAGGCGCGCCAGATTTAATCCGAGCGCGCAGATTATCGGCGAGTTCTTGTTGTATGCTTTTTGGGGTGTATCCTGAGGCCTTGAGCTGGCCTAGAGTTTTTATTTCTGTGTTCATCCTAATCTCTTTTTTCTGTTTTGCTGATAATCTTCAAAAATCATTTCACCCAGTCCTTTTAAGCCCGTAAAAAAGGCTTTGCCCTTGTTGGCCTCGGTAAAAGTGCGCACAAAACGCATTAAATAAGGGTCTTGGGCAATCATAAAGGTGGTAATGGGTATGTGCAGTTTAAGGGCCTGCCGCGCCATATTGTAACATTTATCGACGATGTAATCATCCAGGCCGACGCTATTTTTATAGTAGCCCCCTCCGGGTTCTTTGAGGCAGCTGGGTTTGCCGTCGGTGATCATAAAAATCTGCTTGTTGCTGTTTTTACGGCGGCGCAGTAAATCCATGGCCAAAGACAATCCAGCCACCGTATTGGTGTGGTAAGGCCCCACTTGCAAGTAAGGAATGTCCTTAATAGCGATGGGCCAAGCATCGTTGCCAAAGACCAGCACATCCAAAGTATCCTTTGGGTAACGCGTGGTGATAAACTCCGCCAAAGCCATAGCGACTTTTTTGGCCGGGGTGATGCGGTCTTCACCATAAAGGATCATGCTGTGACTGATGTCGATCATCAGCACGGTGCTCATCTGAGTGTTATACGTACTGTCTTCGACCACCAAATCTTCTTGTCGCAGGTCAAAATCTCCACCAATATTGCGGATTTGAGCGTTTTTAAGGCTTTCGGTAATGGATATTTTTTCCAAAGCGTCCCCAAACTGATAGGCCTTGAATTCCCCTGTGGCCTCATTGCCTTGACCCGTAGACTTGGTTTTATGGTCTCCAGACCCCGCTTTTTTTAATTTGCCAAAAATCTGTTTCATGGCGTGCTCCCGCAGCAGCTTCTCGGTCTTTGGGGTCAGCGCCATACCGGAGCCCTCCCCGTCTTTTCCGCCACCTTTGGGCTGAATATAAGCGCGCTCTAGTAAATCGCGCACAAAATCGTCTATGGTATAATTCTCGTCGGTAAGAGAGTACTCTTTGTCGAGTTCGCGCAGCCAGTCGATGGCCTCATCAAAATCACCAGAAGTATGGGTAATGAGCTCTTTGAAAATTTCAAAAAGGCGCTCAAAGGGCGACTGCTCCTTTGGCACATGGCGGCTAAAGCGCAAACCCGTGGCAGAGAGATCAAATTTCATAGCGTTGTAAAGATAACTAAGAATGCCAAATTACCCAGCAGAATCCTGTGCTTTAATTCCTTAAAAAAGTATCGCTTTTATCGAATTTGATCCAAACGGTGTAGATCACAAAACCCTGAAGCAGTATTCCGAGTAAAAAGGGCATCCAATAGGCCCCGCTCAAGGTCACACCAACCCAAAAAGCATTACCCAAAGACAGGGTTAAAATACTCAGTACAGAGAGCTTTTGAATCACGTGATTTGGGATTAACTTATAAAATATGAGCCCGCCGACTATAGCCGAAAGTCCCCAGCCCAAATAATTGGTTACAGGAATGCTGTAATACACCCCAGGGTCTGTCCAGGTCCAAAAATTCATCAACACGGCCCCTGGATCAAGAATTAAATCTGTAAAAACCAACAGCCCCGCCCCTACCGCAAATTGAACCGATCGTTTCTCAAAAATCCAATGGGCTAACGCAAAAGCCCCAATAACAAGAGGCCCCCAGCCAAATCCCACACCCCAAGGCACCAAATCAAAGAGTTTATAGCCCAGCTGGGCGTTATAATTAAACGACCCGTAAGGAAACGAAGTGACGATACTCAAGGCTTCAATACATGTGGCATAAAGACTTAAGACAGCGATCAGAATGAGTCCTTTTTTGAAATGGACACGCAATAGGTCAAAATACGCAGGAAGGGCCAACAAAATCATAGGGATCATCGAGAAATAGTCGTCTTTGACCCTTAAGGCATGGTAACCGATAAAGGCCATGAGCCCCGACAAAACAATCAATATTACCCCCTTGTTTTTCATAAGTGTGGATTATCCCAATAAACTGTATTTGAAAAACGTATAGATAAAAATACAGCCGCCACAAATAAAGTTTATCAGCGGAAAAGCTTTGTATACTGCGAGCATTTTTGGATTGTCGCTTTCGCTGAGGAAAAACACATACATACTGGGGCCGCAATACGCCACAATCCCAATTAGACCCATCCATGGGACCACATATAATCCGCAGAGTACCGCGGCAATGGCAAAATAAAACAAGGTCAATAGGCTGGCGTTTTTATGGCCGAGCCAGACCGCTGTGGTTTTGACTTTTGCACTGCGATCCGCAGCAATATCGGGCAGCGCAGAAAACAAGTGCATGCCCATGGCCCAAGCCCACGCACCGAATGACCAGCGGCCAGGATAAGGTCGACAGCGGTTTGAACGCTAAATAGACCATAACCCCCGGCAAGATGTACAGAACGTTCGAAAAGGAGTCCAAAAACAATCTAGATTTGAGCCTCAAGGGTCTTAAAGAGTAAAACGAAGACAAGAGTAGCCACAAAAGCAGCACATATTTAGCCTCGATACTCGGCAGCATCCAGCCAAATAAAAAGGAGGCCAAAAGGATCAAACCACAGATGATCAAAAGTGTTTTGTCTTGAGCACTGGCGTATAGACCTTCATAATTACCTTTTTTGGGATTCCATTGATCGGTATCCCGGTCGGCAAAATCATTCAATCCATAGAGAAAGAAATTCGCCGGCCACAAGAAAAATACCATACCCGCCCAAAATAAAACATGGGCAAAATCACTGAATTCATCAGCGGCAGTTACCATACCCACAGCCCAGGGCCCCACTAGATAGGTCCAAAACCTTGGGCGACTGATATTAATGATCCAACTGAGCTGTTTCATGAATGCTTTAGGCGGTGTAAAAAATTTGTGTCCTTGGCGCTCAAGGGCCTACCGTGTTTGATGCCATGAATCCGTTTGTAGACAATCTGCGCACTGATCAGACACATGGGCACCCCAATTCCAGGATTGGTATTGGCCCCCACATAATATAGATTCGACACCTTTTTAGATTTAGTTTTTGGCCTGAATAAAGCGGTCTGCATGAGATTCTGCGCCAGTCCTAAGGCTGTACCTTTAAACGCATTGTACATACTGGAAAGTCTTGGCCCGTAAAAATACGCTCGTAAACAATGTTTTGCTCCAGATCGGGCAGATCCATGGTCTCTCGCATATGGCTCAGGATTTTTTTGCGGTAGGCGGTAATGGTCTGCTCGTCTAAGTTTAGACCAGTAGAGGTAGGCACCAGAACAAAGAGGTTTTCATGGCCTTTGGGGGCTACTCCCGGGTCTGTTTTGCTCGGGGCACAGACATAATACGAAGGGTGCTCTGGCAGTTCTGTCTTGTCAAAAATAGCCTCAAAACTCTCTTTCCACTTATCGGTAAAATAAAGATTGTGATGCACCAGGCTATCGTATTGCTTTTTGAGTCCGAGATAAATGATAAACCCAGACGGAGCGACTGTTCTATTTTGCCAATAACGCTCACTGAATTGGCGATGTGGCCGATCAAGCAGATTCATCTCGGTGTGGTGGTAGTCCGCATTGGAGACCACTATATCGGCCTGATAATCTTGGCCATCAGCGGCGCGAACCCCCTCGACCCGATTATCTTTAATTAATATTTTTTCTACTGGGGTATCAAAGAGAAATTTGACGCCGTTTTTTTTAGCAATATTAAATAGAGACTCAAATACCGTAGTCATCCCTCCCATAGGATAATGGACCCCCATCTCAAAATCAATATGATTCATCAGTGAGTAGACTGCTGGGGCTTTGTAGGGGGAGGTACCCAGAAATACCAAAGGATACTGAAGGATTTTTCTTAAGATCGGATGTTTTACATAATGCGCGATGTGCTTATGAAACGACGAAATCACAGAAAATTTAGTCCAAAGAAAAATGGTCGTTCGGTCGATAAAATCAAAAACCGTATCAAAGGGCTTATAGATAAAGGTGTTTTTGGAGACATTGTATTTGGCGGCGGCCTCTTTGAGATAGAGCTCAATTTTTTTCATCACCCCAGGCTCATAAGACTCAAAAATAGCTGAATCTCGCTCCAGATCTGAGGTCATTGAGACGGGCTCTTTTGCTCGCCAAACCAAATCTTATATGAGGGATCCGAGTCGTTCCAGGCTAAGATGATCTTTAATGTCTTCTCCGACAAGCTCATAGAAATGCTCAAAAATATCGGGCATGAGATACCACGACGGTCCCATGTCGAATTGGAACCCCTGGGCAGAGAAGACACTACCGCGCCCGCCAAAACTGCTGTTTTTCTCGAGTACAGTCACATCAAAGCCCTTCTTGGCCAATAGTATCGCCGTAGAAATCCCCCCTGCTCCTGAACCGATTATGATCACGCTTTTGCCCAAGTATAACTGCTTTAATTACAGTGCAAAATTATGGCAAAAGCAGCGCCTAATGGTGAGATTACTGATTTTTATTAAAGAATTAATGAACATCGGGTAGCAGGATTAAAGATCCTGACAGAGCTCCCGGGTGAAAATACAAAACCCACGACTGCGTCGTGTTAGCTTTTTATTACGTATCCTTAGAAAAGTGCAGGATTAAGGATCCTCACAGAGCTCCGCTCTGAAAATAACCCAAATAAAAAAACGCTCAAGCATGCTTGGCGTTTTTTCTTATTGGGTTATTTATTCGTGATCGCGGCAGGATTCGAACCTGCGACCGTCTGCTTAGAAGGCAGATGCTCTATCCAGCTGAGCTACGCGACCCCTTGAAGACATAATCATATATGCCTATCAAATTGTGGCAGCAAAAGTAACTAAAATTATGGAAAATGAAAGGCTAAGGTTTATCTCAAAAATTGGAGCTTTTTCCTTCCACCGTAATCCTCTGAGTATTTTCAGTTTCAACTTCTGTTACAATAAGACACTAATTAATTTTCCTTAAAAAAAATTCTGTCTCAACAATTAATTCATGCACAACTCGTTCATAAAGAACTAACACTGAATTTTCTATATGATTTAAAAATTACTTGAAATAGCTCTAATGACTCCCCGATGCCGCATTAAACGCATAGCAAAGAGTCAAAAGAGCAAAAAACTTGATCAACTAATTTTTAAATCAAATGAAAAACTACAAAGTATTTCTTCGTGTTGCCGCTCTTCTATTACTGGTGCTTATTGTCTATAATTGTTCACAAAAAAGACAAAGACTCAAAAATTACCTCTGTTGAGGATCAAACTCACTTTCTAAACCCACCTATACCCGAATTAGACATCCCGTACCATCATTACACGGTCAATCCATCTGAGGCATTGATTATAAGTACGCCCTCGGGAGCCGAGATTGTAGTGCCCGAAAATGCCTTTTTAGATGCCGATGGCAACATCGTCACAGAAAACGTTGAAATCAGCTATAGAGACTTCTATCACCCTTTAGAATTTTATTTGGCTGGGATTCCGATGACCTATAACCAAAATGGAATTGACCAGGTCTTTGAATCCGCTGGCATGATTGAAATTACCGCTTCTGCAGATGGTCAGCCCTTATTCACTAATCCTGATAGCAAAATTTCTGTAGACTTGATGAGCTGGTCAAAATCAACTGAGTTTAATTTATATGATTTGGATCCCGAAACTGGACAATGGATTGATCGCGGTAAAGACAGTATAAGTGTCATCAATAAAGAGTCGGAGTTAATGGGCTTACCTCCCATTCCGGCTATGCCGAAAGTAGCCACACCCTACTCCTTTAAAATAAAGGACGATACAAATAATTTTCCTGAAATCAGTGATTACGAGCATGTGTTTTTTGAGCCCATGGATTACGATAATTGTAATTTGACTAATGCCACCGAAATGAAAGTAAATCTTTTACAAAATGGCGTTTTTGAAGTGATCACCATTATTGATGCTTATGGGATAAGACAAGAAAACCGATGTCTTTGTTATTTAGCCTTTGAGGAAGGCGTAGAATACGATAATGCCCTTAAAATTTATCAAGAGAAGTACGCAGACCTATTAAATAATCGTAAAGCCGTATTGGCCGATATCAATGCGCAATGGGATTTTTATTACGACGTGATCAACACTCATCGCAAAGCACAAATAAGAAATATGGACGGTGAAGAAAAAATCCTGCGCACCTTAACGGTAAATAATTTTGGGTTTATTAATTGTGACTTTCCCCGTGACTACCCTCAAGGCGGCATACTTTATGCCAATTTTGTTGATCAAGACAATAATGCACTGTCTTTTAATGAGGTAGTCCTTATTCAGGATAATTCGAATACTTTGTTTCGCTATCAAAAGGAAATTAAATACGATCCAAATAAAGAAAATGTCCTATGGGGCGTAACCAAAGACCACGTAATGGGTTATTTAACTAAAGAGGACTTCTTATCCATAGAAAGCTCAAAGAAAGCCCAAACCATTGCGATGCGAACTATCAATACCAAAGGTTTGTTGTATGAGGATTTAATGGAGGTGTTGTTTGAGTGATGTTATTGTTTATTGATTAATACGGTATTTTACTCAATAAATAAGGGATTAAACCAAAGAACAAATATAATATAGGATGACCTTTGAAGAAAGAGTTAATTAAACACAATGGAAGAGAACCAAAGAGGAAACCAACCAGCGGTTTTTTTTCCTTTTTTTCTTTCTTTTTACAACTCTAAGTATTCTTTTGGGTTTTCCTTTCTCCATTTTTCCAGTTCATATTTTTCAATTTCTCAATTCATGATTTTTATTCAATTAAATGAAAATTTAATAAATTTAAGCAATAACATTGAAATACTTCAGAATGAACAATTACATTAAAAAGTTAGAGAATGACTACAACGAGGGGCTAATTACATTAAAAGAACTAGATAGAAAAAGAACTGAGTATAATAATCTCATTGTATCGGAAAAGGGGAAATTAGAAATGAATTCGAAACTGAGTATTGAAAACAAAATAGATGAAACTCAACAAAACGAAAAGTATAATAGTAGAGATTTAAATCTTATATATTTTGCAGTAAGTTGTTTTGTGAGCTTAATTTATATTACTAGTCAATATTCTTTTTATGTTTCTGATTTAGATGGTGTGCTGACATTCTTCATCCTTTGGACTGGAACATTGCTGCTACCATTACTGCCAACTATTATATTATTTTTTATTAATTATTTCATTCTAAAAAAGAGCGTAAATTTTTTCAATATTTGATGTGGTTCACGATAGTTTTGTTATCACTTTCATTCTTAGGAAGTAAATTATGATAACATGGCCCAAATCTTACCAATATTTACCAATTAAATCGGAAATTAAGGTCGGATCCAAATCTGACTCGGCTATAACATTCATCACGAACATCATTTCCTCACTTGAAAATTGGCCATCGGCCCCTACTACATTCTGAATCAATCTTGAAAATTCTTCTTTTTGAGCCTGATTGAATTCTTTTATATTATCACAAGCCATATCACCGTCCATTTTGAACTTATTAAACTGATCTATTTCTATATCTAACTCCAATGAAGCGTCGGAGAGCACCTTATTTTCCTCATCTGTCATGCCATCGGAATTTGCGATTACTAAAAGAATATAAAAAATTGCATACCTTTTTTCAAGGGGAAGTTCAGCTAAAATTGATACTAATCTTTTCTTGATTTGGGTTTGAGGTAAGGAGATATCATTCATGTCAATACCCAACTTCTCTTTTATAATTTGATCAGTTTCTTCTTGGGTCATGCCGAATTTTTTAAATGGATCAATTCCCTCAACCAATTCTCGGTCGTATTCATATGAGGCATATAGGCCCTTAATTTCTGAATCCGACATTCCAATACTTAGAGCAAAATTTATACTTCCATATAAAGATGAGGCCGCTGACAATAAGGTCCACTTATGTTCTGTTTCAAAAGGGTTCGATTGAACTGCATATAACTTGCACAAATCCTCAACTGCTTTTTCAAGATTACACAATTGCTCATATATAAACCCATAGCGTTCAATTCGCGTTGAGATTTCATCTGTGGCCTCTTTTTTTGATACCGATTGATATTTATTTTTATACTCGTCTGCATGACTCCATGTCCATTCATGTTGGACTTCAATTGGATCCATGTCACGAGCACCATCTTTCATCATTTCAGCTCTAGTTTTAACTATATCAAACCAATACGGTACTGGGAATTCTTTGTCATTATCCGAATTCATATCATCCTCAAACTGTGAAAATGCTTCTTCAATCTTATCCTCAAACGAAACTTCTTGATCTGAAGTTGCGCCATCACTCTCGGTAGATTCATTTTCACTCCCCTTTAAATTATTAAGCTCACTCTTAGGCTTTTCTCCACCACGTAGCCAATTCGAATCAATATCCGTTTGAAATTTTATCTCATTCGATTCAATTTTATTATCGTCTGCAGTGATTTCTGGATTGTCATTTTCATCATCTAAATCAATTTCGAGATTCTCAACTAAAGCGTTTTCATTAAGCTCATCTTCTTTATTTGAATCCACAGGTTGTTTTAAATTTCCATCTTTAAAAGAAGAATTAAATGTAAAACCATCCATAATAGAGATAAAGCCAAGAAAAAGGCATTTACATCCTGAACTGCATCAAGTACAAAATTTAATGGCGCCATTATCGCAGCAAAAATGGCTATTAAAGTTGATGTTTCTGTATTCCATTCAAACGAACGGGATCTTTTATAAACGGTTGAAGCAATAAGCCATATACCTGGGATCACAAGAATTATTAATAAATTTCCAACAATCATTCTCCCGAGATAGGCAGTTCCAGAAATTTTTGTTTTTTTAAAATCGAACCAATTAATTTTTTTAGGTTTTTCCATAATTCTATGATTTTGACAATGTTTTTTTCATTATTTCGAACAACTCGATATTATACCCCTTCTAAGATTTCTTTTGGTTAACAATTGTTTTCGATGTTGTCATCTATATATGATTATTTTGTTTTCGGAGGGGTTTATAGAATATTTTCCGAGTTTATTCAAAGTTGACATACCAAGTAAAAAGGGGGCATTTTCACTAGAAATCGAGGCAAATTCGACGTTATATAAAATTTCTGAGCCAATTTTTATCTTCGGAATAAGCCATATACTACCTTCAACTGATTGCCCATCGGCAATGTTAAACCTCTGATGACGTAAAAAATTTAGTTGTTTTGAAATCAATTTGTCAGCAATTAATTGATCAATTACGTAAGAAGGAACAGTGGTCATTGAAGCACCCGTATCTAGCATGAATTCATAACTTCTGCTGCCCATTTTCATACGGACAAAATGATGTTGTGCTCGATTTTCAAGGCTTATACTTCTAGACGTAACGTAAGTAACAACTTCATTTTTGTATTGATTTATTTTTTGAGCCTTACTGGTATAATCTATTTGAGAAAAAGTCTTGATTAAGGCATATAACAGAAATATTCCTAGAAGGATCCAAAAAAGCCATTTGAGGTACTTGATTAACTTCTTACGGCGTCGTTGAGAATCGACTTCCGGTATAATTATTTCTCGGTTAATCACCGTCTTTCTCTTCATAGGGAGAATCAATTCTTGTTCCTCACCAACTATGAAATTTGTTTTTCCCGTTAACTCACCGAAAACTACACTTCCGTCTACCAAATGATTACTCAATTCAGGATCAAATATCCTCAAAGAAGAAATATTTTCATTGAAAAGAAACCCCTGAGTTGAGGGACTACTTTTTAATTTTATGGAAACGTTTTTAACATCGTTAAAACTAAGCCTTGAACTTTGCGCTGATTTTATATATGTGTCTTGAGAGCAAGACTGGACATTCTCTATGCCAACTTTTAACAATTCAATCTTTTTACCTGAATCCTTTGTATTATTGGTTAAAGACTTGTACTTGGCATTAAAATTACCAGAGAAAAAATAGTTTTTCGTAAAAATTAACGCAACCTGATCCATTACTCTTGTAATTTAATCCACTTAACAAGTGTACCATTCTTTAAGCTCTTTACGTCTGATTTAATCCTTATCTGATTAAATGGTGGGTCGATAAAATTTTCAACAAGCTCTATTTTTTTGCCGGTGGATTGGAGCATTAGCCGTTCATAGTATATTTTAAAATTTGCATATTCTTCTGCTATTAATTGCGTATTGATCTGTGATATTTTGTCATCATAAGATTTAAAAACCGGAGATAATAGGTAAAATATAATTGGGGAAAGAAAAAGCGAAACGACTAATAATGTAAACAACCAAGCTTTAGGTAATTTCTCTGAGATTAATCGAATTTTAGTTACAAAAAAATTCGATTCTTGGATTTTTGTATTGACGATTTGATTTTTTTTATCGATCTGTTCTTCAATTTTGGCAAGACTTAATTCCTTTTCTTCCCGATATATCTCCTCTTGGTCTATTGAATACCTGTCAAACAACTTGTCGTCATAAATTTTTCTATAAAATTCTTCTTCAATGGCAATTCTTTCCTTGTTGCTAATCAAATCTAAAGTGCGATTAAAATCTTGTTTGAATTCTTTTTTATAATTATCAAAATAAGGCTCCAATGCAGATTTAAACACATATACTTCTAGTGATTTGGATATAAAAACGGATAGAGCAATTATCAAAAGGCCTCTCTTTAAAACAAATAATATCACATTTAAAACCGAATCATACTTATTCAGCTCACCTTCTGATATTGAAAAGACTAGTCGATATATATTGATTAAAAAAAAATCCAAAGAAAATAGAAATTAGAACGCTCAAAAATACATTTTGTGTCGTATTTAAAATGGCATATTCAAATCCAAAGAATGTTAGGCCAACGGCAAGCATAATTAGGCCACAAAAAATATTCAACAGCCTTCTATCCGCCCGGACAAAAGCATAATCAAGACCAACTAAATATATTAACCATTTAGTCATATCAACTATCAATATATTTTGATGGATCTTTCTTTATGTTTTCGGACTCTCTTGATTTCCACTCATCCAAAACCAACTCATTGAGGTCTGTTTGAGTTTGAAGTAATTTAATTTTTTCATTTATTAATTTTTCTGACTGATGATTAATTACCCGATCCCTTTGAACTCCATTCTTATCCTCAAAAAAGTCATATTTAACCTCAATTCCATTTTCTGCCTTAATCAATGCCTTTACATTATCATTCATAAAATCATATGGACTTTTAATTAACATCATTTTGAAAAAAATTGGTGTTAACTCTATTGCCATGAACAATAATGTGATAAAGAGTGTAATCCAAAAGCCAGCTATTTCGTGGGCAATTTTAATTCTTTCCAAAAGCCCATTTAAACTGTCAGATGTAGCCTGTGCCTTATCAATTCTCTGCTTCAAATCCTGTTGGTATTGATTTTTTTGAATTTCTAAAACTGATATTTTTTCTTTGTTTTCCTCCTGCAGATTAAGCCATATTTCTTTAAGATTATCCGCCCTCACTTTTTTGCGGCACTTTGAGGCCCAGGACCGACCTTACCCGTACCACATGTACCATCCCATTTCACATAAATAAAGTGATTCTGCTATAGTAAACTCTTCTTTTGCTCTTAAAACCTCAGACTTTAATTCTCTAATATCCGCATCAACCCTGTCTATTTCAGGTTGAATTTGATTTTCGGCAATCTTCTTAGTTTCCAACATTAATAACTGCTGTTTTTCATAGAGTTTCACATTAATTTCAGTTTCAAACATTCTTAGTTCAACTGGCTTAGAAATCGTAATTGCAATGATTATTCCCATTATAATCCTAGGTATCGCTCCCGTAAACTCACCCCATGTTATTGCTTCGGTTCCATCCCCTTTTCCAGTACTAGCTACAATGAAGCGATCAATATTAAAAATTATCAATCCCCAAATTATTCCAAATATTATTGAAATTAAAACCGTCATGATATCAGCAGATGATTCGACAGCGTTGAGGCCATTACTTGTGATTGCCGAAACTTTTGGCGAGAATATTACATAAAAGGCATAACCTCCAGCCATGGCAGCCATAAATCCCGTCGCACATACTATTCCTCCTAAAGTTGAGTATTTGACATGATCTGAGTACGTGGCCCTATTCAGAATATATGAATCGGCTCCAGCAGCCTTCCATAAAAGTCTCGTAATTAAATTGGGTTTTGGTGAAGTATAAAAGTCTCTTTTCATTGTTTCTATGTATTAGGATGTATAGATTTTATTCTTAAGTTCTGTGATTTTAATGAAGTTGAATCAATTGATTTTTTGAGATGAATGCTCAATGGCTTGATCGATTTCGCCAAATTTTGGCCCGGTAATCGATACGTGGTTTTACCTCTAGAAAAATTAACAGAATAAATTTTAGTTGTCTTGATGTCAACGGAAAAGAGTCCAATTGCAATGAATCGTATTTTTTTATCTTTTCTGTGGAATATATCCAACTCAGTTTCTGGAGGCATGAATTTCAATACATATCCTGACCAATAAATATTTATAAATGAACCTATCGAACAATATGAAATGGTGGTTAAAGTTTGTCCAAAATGGTATACTTTAACTCGATGTGTTTTTATGATTTTTGCTTTTTGCATTAATTAAAAAATTGTGATTCATTAATTGAGTCGGATTCTATTCCCCCATCAACTACATTCATTTTTACCCCACCAATTAAAGAATTTGCATTTATGTAGTAGTATTTACTTATTTTTTCAAATTCTACATCTGATAAAAATCCACCTTCAGTGATACCATCTCCCAGGGTTATTGAATTTGACCAATAATTTCCCTTATAAAACTGTATTTCATAAACTCCATCAGGTATTTTTTCAACAACTATTTTATCTCCTTTACGTACATATTGAGCTCGGACACGTTTATTAGTTCTTATATTCACTAAGCTAAATACTAAATCTTTTTCTCCAATAGAATTATCAAATGTGAAGGAGTTAAAGCCTGTGAAAATTCCTGGCCCAAAATTTCTATTATAGGGCATAAATCCAGTTTCTGGTATACAAAATGTGTCTGTGAGCGCACAAGAATCCAAAATATCCCATTCGCAGGCGAGGTAATAATCTGAACAGAAACTATCATCTTCTAAAAATTGATACACTTTTCCTCGATAATAATATGACTTACCATTATCTGATGTTGAATTCAAATTGATAGATTTTGAAAAATCATCAATGGCCTTTTGATTTAACCTACTATATTTTGATGTTTCACCGAGCCCCATATTGGCCAGTCCTCTCAAATAATAAGCATACCAATTAGCTGAATCTATAATTAAGGCCTCATCCAGATCATAAATCGCTTTTTGATATTCGCCTATCTTTAGATACATCTCAGCTCGGGCCAAATAAGAATCAATGAATGAATTATCAACCTCTAAAGCCCTGTCATAATAGTCTGAAGCCTTGTCGTACTTTTCGGATAACGCATAATCGTTACCTTTTTCGTGATAGTAGCGAGCACTTCGATCGGCAGTACAGTTTTTTAGTAGTATTAGCAACAGAATTACTCCTAGAATGCCAAAGACCCATTTCCAGATTGAAAAATTTCGTTTTGAGCTTTTTGAAACCAGGTCATTTGATGAATCTGATTCCATAACGGATGATTCAAGCAATTCTTTTTGCTGCTGAGACACAGCCTCTTTTTTATTTCGAGGATTAACTCTTGAGGGTGAAATAATATGTGGTTTTACTTCCCGAGTTTTTATGTCCTCTTCAAATTTCACAAGGGGTTTTTCTTTTTCATTTTCTGACTCAATTAACGCCTCATCATTTTTATGGGTTAGACTTGATAATGTCAACTCTGAATTATATGTGGCCCCTTGTTTTCGAAGTATTAATTCAAAATTCCCGGGGACATTAAATGAAACTTTTTTTTCCGCTTTTTTATCGAGCCACATATGGATACTTTCATTTGTGATTGACAAAAATGGGTCATCAGAATTATATTCATTTACAACTCCCTTAAAATTATCAATTGCAGAAAATGCATCGTTATACTTGGCAATAGAATGTCTTGCATCACGATCTTGAGCAATCATCCTGCCATCATTCTCTTCAATCTCATCCACATTTAATATTTGTTTATTTAATCCATGAACACGTTTATTAATGTCCTCACTAAAATGATGAATACCCATATTAACTGCTGATTCTTTAATACTTCTATTAATTTTAACAAAACCTTCTTTCTCTACATAGCCAATAACAAATAAATAACCCTGATACAGATAATGCCAATTTTCTTGTTCCAGTGAGTTAAAAGAACTATGATGGCCATTATCATAGATAATTTTATCAATTACGGCCTCTCCTGTTTTTCGATCGTTTACTGGGATAATGATACTTTCAGAGGGCGCTGAAAAGTATAATGGGGTTAAATTGAATTTATTTAAATCACGCTCATTAGATGAAATAGAATAAGCATCGATTACAAAATCAAAACCTCGAATCCATTTGGGAGAGGTCATCTTGGGCGCATTCGATGGACTTAAAAATGCTCCTTTTTTCTCGGCCGAAGATTCAGAATAGATAATTCTAACAATGAGTGCGTCCTCATTTCTTGGAACTATCTTGATTTTAAATCCCTGACCAGACCAAAAATCGATTGATTCAGAGGACGAATATTCTTCTGTTAAATTAAAATCAAGATCATTTCTTATTAATAGTTCCTTAAACCACTGAGATAAATCATCTTTTGTCGCAACTCTTAATAATTCCGGCTCAGAGGAAATAGAAAAATACCATTCAAAAGATTGAAAATTTTCATCCAGTATTGTTTCGAATTCAGTGAGGAATTTAACTCCATAGAAATCAATTCCTCGTAGGTTTGGAAAGATTGATTTTAATACCGCGGGCAGCCCCTTTTTTTTATTAATTCATTGATTCCTATCAAAACAAAATAATTATCGAATTTGTTACGATGAATATTAATAACATAAATATGGCCGCATTACGATTATCCTCTAAAATGCCAACATTTAAATTCTTTTGTTGCTGAGCAATAACCAAGAAAATATTCATGATAATCAGGAAAATTATGAGATTATTTATTAGATCAGCTTTGGTTAGTACCTGGATTTCAGGCATCGAAGATTCCACAAAATATTTATTTCCTACTGCCCCAAAAATGCCCCCAAGACTCAATGTTATTCTAGTTTCGAATAACCTATTATCAATGAAAAAAACTAAATAGGAAATGATAAATGAAAGGATTGCGCCGAAAAATAATTTAAAATAGAGAAAAGCTCCTTTGCGACTTACTAGTACCTCAAAAATAAGTTCTTCAAACACCCTGTAACGCTCACCCTTTCCCGAATCGATTATATATGGGCTCTTAAAATAATTTTTTCGAGAAGAAATACCTTCCACGACAAATCCATCAAGTAAATAAGGAAAATTGTCACTCATTTGTGGTGGAAATGTTTTCGATTCATATAAACGCACTACTGAAGAGTCCTCCGTAGCTCGATATACAAATTGTAATTTCTGCTGATCAAATGGATAGTTTCTCAAATCCCATTTGTGCGGTAGATTAAGTTCAATAAGTTCTCTCGACCATTGATATTTATCATCATAATTACCATCATATACAGGAGACTCAATATATTTCAGATCACCTTCAGGATACAATAATCTTACATAATAAGGCCCTACATAGATCTCTTCATTTGATTTTGAAACATAAATTGAGTCATGATCAAAATAAAAAGCATCAGCTGTTTCAGCATAAAAATAGCCATCTCTGATAGTTAAATCTCTGATAGCTTTGACATATAATTCAATTTCAAGATTTATTGGAAGTTCTAAAGTATCCGTTGCCGTTAATTGAATAAATGGGTATATCTCTCCGCTTCTAACGATACTATCACTTGTGATTTTTGAATTTTGACAGAAACCCCTTGGGCTATAAAGAATTAAGAAAAGTCCTAAAAAAGTCAATATTTTAAAAGAAAATGAACGCATAATATTCATCTATAATGCCTCATTTAAACTACTCCCTTAGGGCTAAAATTTCCATATTGAGTCCTGGTTGCTGTATGTCATTCTTTGACCAATTAAAGTAATTGGATCGTCTTTTGAAACAAATTCATTTTTTGTAAATCCTCCGTATACACTTGAACATTCATCGGAATTCATTTTCTTTTGATTGTTCCAATTATCACCATAATAAAAAAACACCTGATAAGTGCCATCCTTAAGTTCAAAAGTGTAGCTACTATTTCGCGAGATATATGCATGCTTTATAATCTTGCCATATCTTTTAACAATTGCCATTACAGGTGAGTCAGACGTATTAACTTTTATATCAGAACACCCAACGTAAGGACATGAAGCATTTTTACCAAAACAATTTTCCCATGGAGTATAACCTGTATACTGTGCACTCATTAAAGCGGGGAGCATTATTAATCCGATGAACCAAATTTTTCTCATTTCCTAAAATTATGTTAAGAAAATTAGAGAAAATGAAAATAAAAAACAAGAAATTCTCGTTAATTAGCTGAGTTTTAGTGTGAAATCACCACTGTAGTGGGCAGGATAAATTCCTTTCGTTATTAATTTACGAAAAGCAGACCTTTCCAGTCAATTTACCAATAATACCTGATATTACTGCAAACGATTAAATGTAGAAGGTTAATCTTGTTTAATTACTTGACTTTATCAATTCATCCAATTCAGAATCAAGAATAGATAGAAGTAGGGTAGATTTATATTGACTTTTAAAAGAACCGGCTCCTTGATAGCCGCGGTCCGTTACTTTATATATCTCCCATGGTTTATTTCTAGTATATGGCTTCGTAATCTCAATTTCCGCAGAAAATTCATCATCCTTCAAATCATTTGTCTCATTTCGAAATCTCTCTTTGAGATAATCTTCTTTTATATCTTCATTTTCTAATTTTTCTCTTGAGAGTTCTCTAACTTTTCCCGCTATCCAAAATATAATCAATATTGCCAAACAAAAGATTCCTATTGGTCTCCAAATTGAAGGATCATACTTAACTGCAAGAAAATAAATATTCATAATGGTTATTTTTTATAAATTTCAAAAATAGTTGTCGCTGAAACTAGTAATAAACCCACCAAAGCACCGTAAAAAAATGTTAAAGGCATAGAAGCAATCATTAGCATAACGGGGATAAGAGGTTTAATAAATTTCTTTTCCGTTAGCATTTTAATATTCAGATATAATACAAAGATGGCCATTAATGCCGGGGCTACAATACCAATATTATTTTCATCAACGATTTCCAAGAATCCAAGGCCAAAACTTAAAACACCCAAACAAAATATTGATATAACAAACCAAAAAATATAAAAAACAAACGCCTCTTTAATTGTTTTCTTGGTGTATAAATTCAATGCATTCCTGAACATAAACATTAGTGATTTAATAAATTAATAATTGAATTATGTAAATTATAATTTCCTTAGACGTGAATTTTTAGTGACATATACGAGGCCTTTTAATTTTTTATTCTAAAGATTTCTGTGAATGCTTAAAGCTAAACAATTTAGAATGATATGAAAAAATCCTTTTGAGTGAGAAAAATCAGTTACTTTTTAATTTTCCATCTATATAACTTTCTGAAGAAATTAATTTACCATTTGGTGCAAAGAATTCAGATAAACCATGTTGTTTGGCAGTTAGAATTTAGTTCCAAATTTTTAATTCCTTATTTACACCGCCTGTAATGAATTCATCTTTATTTGATATAAACTCCACAGTTTTAACGGTTCCTTTGTGTTCATTAGTCAATTGTAGAATTTCAATGCTCTTTTTTAAATCCCAAATTCTTGCCGTTTGATCTGAACTACCAGATGCAATTTTGTTGCCGTCAAAACTGAAACCAATTGAAAGGACCGGTTTAAAGTGGCCTCTTAAACGCGTTATTTCTTTAAGTTCTGGGTTTAGCAACTGTATATCACCACTAGATGTTCCCACTGCAAGGTTTGTATAATCATTATTGAACGACATACACATCAATCCCTTGAATGGTGTTCGACTAATTAGTTTCCTAGAAACAAGTGACCATACTTGAAATTCATCATGACAGCCAAAATAAATTCTATTTGAAAACGGGTTAAAGTCAAAATCATTTATCTGCTTATCAACCAAAAAATTAGAAATCAGATTTCCGTCAATATCGTATAATAAGGCCACTTTTTGAAAGCCTTGGATTGCAATAAATTCACTTCCAGAACTACTAAATTTTGCATTATGCACCCAATTACCCGTGTCTATATTTAAGATCTCTACGCCATTCGTTAGGTCCCATACCTTAATCACACCACTTTTATCTGCTGAAATAAGCCGTTTTGAATTTGGACTAAAATTGATTGCCTCTATTGATTGTTTATGCCCCAACAACTTAAATTTTACACTATAGTCCGATGAAGAAATTACCGTTATTTTGAATTCTTCCTTAAGATTCTTAAAACCTAATGGATCTTCAGTATCATCAGCAATTGCAATTATTTTTTGATTTGGACTTAATTTAATGCAGCTCACAGGTAAGTCTGTAGGTATATTTTGGATAATCTCACCTTTCTGCTCATTCAAGCAACTTGAAGCCAAAAATAGATATGATAATAAGATAACTTCTTTCATTCGTCTTTTTATTTTAATAAGTTGTATGAATATTAACAATACTTAGAAAATTTTATTTGATTACTTCTATACCTTCTAAAAATATTTGATTAAGTCTGGATGATAAAAATTGAGAAATTATCACCGCAAGAATCACAACTAAAAATGCGAGAGCCATTGTTCTGTAAAAATAGATCTTCCCCGTTATTTTACCTTGAAAACTAAAAAATGATGCTTTTAGATTCATAGTTTTATTCTTAAATGGATTTTGATTCGTTCAACAATATATGAGGTATTTTCTTTGAGCACTCTCACTTCAGCAGCTAATGGGCTTCCAGAAACTTCAAAAATTCTTCATTTTCTGAAAGCTCTTTATTTGAAACCGAGTAAATTTCAATTTCCTCCTCCTTGTCATTGAATGGCCATGTACCAGATTTAACAGTGACAAATACCTTCCATGGTTTATTTTCATTATGAGGTAATGAAGAATCAACACTTTTTATCGTCCCTTTTTTGAAGCCTTGTCGATTTATAAGACCTAAAATTCGCGCTATTTCAGGATCAGAAATAACTGTCTCAGCATTGAACTGGAAGTCATTTAAAAATGCAAACTTCTTTTCCAAAAACTCTAATTTTTCATTCTCAAATTCTATTTTGGTTCTTGTGCCATGCCAAATACCCCAACGAATTGCCGATATTACACCAATAATTAATGCTAAAACTAAATACGGAATCATTATTTCCTTTTAAAAAATGATACAAAGATTTTTGTGATTTTTGAAATGATAATTACCAAGAAAGGCGGCAAAAAAATAACGAGCAAGAAAAGGATTAAAATCGCAAATAAAATAGATCCATATCCTGTTATAAAAGTCATGAGATCAAGCATATATACTGTAAAAAATTTCATCTCACTTGTTTAAGGTGGAATAACACTCATTTCTAATTAGCATCTACATCTTCAAATCTTTCAGCGCCTCTAACATTAGTTTTCCATCCCTTTCTGCAGGAGTTTCATTACGATGAAAAAATCCGTCAGGAACTCTATTTGATGTTTTAAGTGAATAACAATTGACATAAATCTTTGCTAATTTTTCGCCGCCAATTGAATATAAATTATAGACATCAATTGTACCTTCAATATTGGGTGATGAAGTCCCTGAAGCAGGTAAATCATGATCAGGCCTTATAGATCCAATGGGGCTCTCATCATTTTCCGAGGTGCGAACAAACTCAACGGGATTATAAGTAACTGCACCTGAACCCGAAATAGAAGTGTATTTATATCTAAGTTTATCCATATATATCGGAATATTATCAATACCGTATATTGGAATTGGATTACTCTTTTCTAAACCGAATTCACCATGAGCATTCGGATGTTGGTCTGAATAAGAATTATCATGATTTGTAGAAACAATTAAATCATGCATCAAACTCTTTTTTCTTGAAGACTTGTTCGTCTCCTTAATTTCTCAAAATAAATTGCATTTTTTCTGCAACTGTTTTTTTCTTGAAAAAGTCTAGAATTCCCATACGGCTATTTTTTTACTCAAATGAATTCGTCGTGAGTCGAACCCTTTGTATGATTGTGCAAGGAGTTGTTGCTTATGTAGTTTCCATGCTCAGGTTTGACTTTTAAAATCAATATTCTTTGTTTTTAATTAACTGTAAGAGATAAAGTTAAGAATTAAATTTTTAAATTATACACTCACTGGTATTGGGAATTCATCAAATAATTATTTTCTTTAAGTCAAATTTATTATTATGCTCCTTACAAAAAATCAGAAGCGATTTAGTCTATATTTTATTCTAATATTACTAGTATCTTATTTTTCTTTTTTCGATGACTACTTTAAATATTTAGAAGTCAAAAAGATTGGTACCTCAGAAGCATGCAAGTCATATTATAGCAGCTTTCCCAATGGATATTTTACTGAAGACGTAAAAGTCCTTGAAATAAAATACGATAGAGATATCGTATTAGTGAGAGATTTTTTTAAAAATTATCCTAAAAGTGAGTATGCGCCTATAGTTGAATTAATCAATTTAGAAATTTGGAATGATGAAATTAATAGATATGATTCCATTGCACAATCCAATAATCGATATGATCAGAATGCCGTGGTATTTTTCAAAGAATTACTTACTTATATGAGAGATAATAGGGAATCCACGGTCTTTATGAAGTTAGACGGGAATGTTAAAGTAAAAGACTTTCATAGCTACCCAGATGATATCAAAGATTTAATGGATTTATTCTATAAATATGATGATGACAGAACAGTCTCCGGCAACATTGTGAACATAACTTCGAATTATGACAAGGGATCTGTGGAGAATTATGAACAAATAATAAAAGAATCGATAATGAATAGCTTTGAGAATCTGCTATCAGATAAATTTATTTCTGTGGAAACGTATAATGATTTTAAAAGCTCAAAAGATGATCTGGTCATTTACATCAATTACAATATTGAAAATGAAGAAGATGTTATCGAGAACTATTCATTACCGACTTTATGGTCGTACACGATTAATGGTGATTTTGAATCGTATCTCATTGGTGTTTCAATAATTTTTAATTTTTCATTTCAATTACCCAATAACGATTATTCCTTCAGCTTAAAGACAAATGCGTTAGAAAATATATCAAATATTGATGGTGTTAAAGACGGTTATAAAATAATGACGCAACAAAATTTTCAAAACTTTGCAGATGGAATTTTAACGCGTTTTGGAATTGATAAAGAATGATGTTTTGAATTATTTTGGGTCTAATACGCTTGAAGAATTATTAAAAGAAAGTCGATTTTATATTGATTTATGAATGCTTAATGGATACCTCACGATCCTCATGACGTCGGTGATTGGTGTGCAGTTGAATATAAAATACAAATTACTATAGAGTAATTAGTCATCTTATCAAAAATATGAAAACACGATTGCTGCTATTAATGTGTCTATTGTTATTATTCTTTGATAATCAGTGCATTGCGCAGGGATTAATCATTGATGATGATACATTTAAATGGATAGAAACATTACCACGAGAAGAGGCCACAAGGACTAAATTACCAGTAAGAGCATCATTAGAAAAATATTGCCCTTCCGCACTGGATCAATCCAATACATCAATGTGCGTCTCTTTTTCCTTATCAACCATAAGGACAATTATTTATGCCAGGAACAAGAATATAACAGATATTAATGAAATAAATACAAATCGCTTTTCTCCTACTTTCCTTTATTATCTTTTTAAAGATACTGAAGATGTCGATTGCACAAGAGGTCTTGGCTATGATGGTTTAGAGTTTATGATTGATTATGGGTTGCCCTTTTCATCAGATGTAGAAGAGAACTCTTTTCATCCTTATTCTGATAAAATGATATGTAATTATTATCCATATTCTTATAAAGACATAATAAGTGATATTGTTAAAGGAAGTAGATATGCTTTAAATAAAGAAAGTATTCGATTATGCGGTCTATCAATTGGAGAATCAAAATTCGCCGTATCTCATAGAATGGTGAAATCAGCTCTATATTTCGGAAATCCATGCTTAATAGGAGCAAATTTTGGCGATCATTTTTATATAGAAAATAACGATGGCTTTAATAAGTTAGGTGGCAAAGAATCTAGTATGGGTCACGCTATGGTAATTATTGGTTATGATGATGAAAAATTTGGTGGGTCCTACAGGGTAATGAACAGTTATGGAAATGATTGGCAGGATAACGGAAAAACCTGGATAAGATATAAGGATTTGGATATAATAAAAGGTTTTATAATATCAATGGATGGAGAAGATAAAGGTTATATCAAATCTGAAAAAGAAATAGGAAATTATTTGAGGAATTCAAAGAAAGAATTACTTTTTAAGGAAAATAGTTTGTTTGATGAGCTTGTACAGACTGACCCGCTGTCTGAGTTAATTAATTCCTGCATGAAAGAACAATCACATTTGGCGGAACAAGTAAATTTAAATGCTTTCTGTAATTGCTTTGTAGAATCACTAGTAAGTGAATTCATGAGACGAAAAGATTTAGGATTAGATAATTCAGAAGAAAATTGGTCTCAAGAGTTAATTAGACAATGTCTCATACTGAATAAAAAATGATAAAAATGATAAAAATGATAAAAATGACAATAATTCTATTGTTTACGACGATTGTCGGTTATGGGCAAGACAAGTCGGAACCAGCATTGTGGATGACGGATGAAATAAATTTGTGTGAACAGGCTTTAATAGCTGACATTGATAATGATATTACAGCCTTAAATATATTGTCAAATGCAGGTGTTAGCAAGGAATCATACGCCAAATGTGGTTGTAATAGTTTAAAGGAAAAATATGATTCATATGATTTGGCGAGAACTGATCTTGAGAATAAGGATGAATGCCAGATTAGGAGTCTGTTTTTGAATTGTTATTTCGGTTTTGATATTAAAAAATTAACTGCGGAGGATGATAATGCAAGATGCGTTTTAGGAGATTGTTTTTGTGATTTTGGAAAGTTAGTTTTCAAAAATGGAGAAATTTATGAAGGAACTTTTTTTATGGGGTTATATCAAGGAAATGGAACCTTTTTATATGAAAATGGAGATAGATTTGAAGGAGAATTTATTGAAAACCTGAAACATAGAGGCAGTTTTTATTTTTCAAACGGAGATACCTACACAGGAGAATTTCAAGATAATACTTATCATGGGTTAGGATTGATGAAATATAATAATGGAGAAATATATTATGGAGATTTTAAACATGGGTACAAACATGGCATAGGAACATACACATACGCCAATGGCGCAAAACATTCTGGATCATACGCAAATGATCTTCCTCATGGTGAAGGTGAATTAACCCATTCTGATGGAAAACTAATAGGAAGTTGGGTTTCAGGAATGAAACACGGGAAATTTATCTTCCGCGTATTAGGCGAAAAGGATATTGAGGTTTATTATGATTATGATAAGGAAATTGAATAACATTCTTCGTATTTTCTTTTTTGTAGTCTATATATCTACATTTCCAATCTTTTCTCAAGACAAACGAAATATTAATGTTGACTCGCTTCTAACGACCGCATTAGAGTTGCAGAAGAAGGAGGATTTATTAGGATTTTATTCAACTTCAATTTTAATGTTTGATGAGGGAACGGAAGAACATTTAATTTGTTTGAACAATATTGCCAGTATATACTTTGAAAACTCAGATTATGCGAAAGCTCTAGAGAAATATAGTGAAGCTTTAGAAATCGCAATAAATTTTTACGGTAAAGAACATTTATTTTACATTCAAATAAAGCAAAGTTTGGCAACTACCTATATGTCAATTGATTCAAAATCATCTCAGGCGTTAAAAATGTACTTGGAACTGGAAGAAGAGATTTCTAGTATATTAGGAGAAAAACATACAGAATACTTAACGTTAAAATCAAATCTAGCTCTCATATACACCAACTTATCTCAATATAACGAGGCACTTCAGATTTATCTTGCCACGGAAAAACCAATAATAGATGAATTTGGAGAGAATAGTGTGCAATACAATACATTTCAACGTAATTACGCATACTTAATAGGACTATTAACGGGTAGCACGAGCGAAATATCATCTGAATTAAAAAATCTTGAACAAACAAAAAAAATATTCGGAAAAACACATCTCAAATATTTGGTTGCCTTAAATCAAGTAGGAGTAGCTTACTCTAATATTCAAGATTTTGACAAGTCAATTGAATATCTCTCGGAGGCATATGAAATATCCAATAATATTATAGATAAATATCATGAAAGAAGATTGATCATATTGAATAATATCTCCGAATCATATTTTTCGAAAGGGGAATATTCTAAGGGCTTATCATTTATACAAGAATATCAACAGGGATTAAGAGAGCGATTTAAAATTTATGAACATAGTCTAAACATAGGTTTAAGAAATTCTGTTTATGATGAACTAGTACGAGTTTACAGGAGAATTCTATATTTATCAGTATCAGAAGGTGACATCAATACAATTACTGATCAATACAGTCAGCATTGTTTCCTAAAAGGTCGAGAGTTGAGTAGAATTAATCAAACTTCCTCAATTGTATATAACAGTAATGACGATGTTTTGATAGAAACTTATAATGATTTTTTGGCTGTTAATAATCAAATTGCTGCAGGAATTGAGTTGGATTTAAGTCAACGAACATCAGAAGGATTAGATTTGAATTATTTACAGAATTACTCTGATGCATTAGAAAGAAAATTGGTGCGATTATCAAGTGTTTATGAAAAGAGTCAAGCAGAATATAGTATTGAAGACATTAGACTGAAGCTAAATCAAAATGAGGCTTTTGTTGATATAGTTGAGTTGATTATTCCTTATAATGGTGGTAAAATTAATAATTCTTTTACAGGAGATTTAGAACATAGGTATTATGCATATATAATTACAAAAGATGTAATGCATCCCTTACTAATAGACTTAGGTTCTAATGACGCGTTTGAAAAAGCATTTCAGGCTTATGAGGAAATGATAGGGTATAAAAAATCTTATCGAAAAAGTTGGCGGTCAAATATGACGGAAAAGCAAATTAGTTTCAATCAATTTTGGGGGCCAATTGATCCATATATTAAGGGTAAGAGCAAAATTTATTTTTCAAATGAAGGGATATATAGTAAGATTAACTTGGATGTTTTATATGATACCACTGATAATACCTTTATAGATGATAAAGTTGAAATAGTTTATACTTCCAGTGCAGAGGATTTTATTATTCAAAACAATGATTTTGATCTACCGAAAAATTCTGAAGATTTAAGTGCTGTATTAATTGGAAATCCTAAATTCCTATTAAGTAGCACACAAATAGCTCCTCAACAGGATTCAGGAATTTACAATTATGATAATGTTTTTACATCAATCTCCAGGGGAGTTTATTGGAATGAATTACCTGGCACTGGAATTGAGATTCAGAATATCTCAAATAATTTAATTGCTAATGGATGGAATGTTGAACTGGTTTGCTGTGAGAATGCAACAGAATCTTACGTAAAAAAAATTAATGCCCCTCAAATACTTCATGTGGCAACTCATGGGTTCTTTTCAGAGGACAGAAGTATTAATACAGAATCTGGAATGATAAGTCAAGAGGGGAATGTTATTAATAACCCTATGGTAAATTCTGCATTGGTTTTTGCAGGAGCTCAGAACACTTCTAATGATGAAATATTGCCATTTGATAATGGGTTACTTAATGCGTATGAAGCATCCTTTTTAAACTTAAGAGGGACAGAATTAGTTGTATTAAGTGCATGTGAAACTGGATTAGGAGATATTCAAACTGGCAGAGGCGTATATGGATTACAAAGAGCTATGAAAATTGCTGGATCAGAATCCATAATAATGAGTATGTGGAGCGTTTCTGATAATTCTACACAAGAACTAATGACATATTTTTATGACTTTTGGATTAATAAAAACATGACTAAAAGAGATGCATTTGATGCCGCGAAAAAAAGCTTAGAAACGAGTATCCTCATCCTTACTATTGGGGTCCATTTATCATGATATGATTGTCACGCTATAGCTTCAAGACTTATATTTTGTGCCTATTATTTATAAAGTGAAATTGAGGGTTATTTAACTCTCACCTCTATCGGCCAAATACCAGTTTGTAATTCCACCTTGTACGTCTCCAGTGCCGGAACTGCCTCTTCACGAATTTTTTCGTATCGAAATTCTCCTGTCACTTTATTAAAAATTAAGCCCCGCGTATCATTCATATCGTGGAACTCATAGATCGGTGTGCTATTGGCCATTTCTAGCGTTGTTGTACCCGTTAAAATAAAAAGTGATAAAACAGAACAAATCCCTGTTAGAATTCCGGTTGTAAAGTTTAATTGAATTTTCATGGCATATCTATTTTATAATGAAGTATTTAATTTACAAAAAAGATAACAACA